>CAZTLV010000137.1:0-2570 GCA_964614635.1 uncultured Occallatibacter sp. | reverse complement strand
TCCTCTGGTCGCGGGTGGGGATCTTTCACCGCTGGCCTATGCTGCTCTTCCACTTCCTGTGCATTCACGGGCTCTGGCAATCGCCAATCTATGCATGGCTCCTGCTAGTGTCCGGATGGGCACGGCGCGCACCGATTCTCTGGGCCGCATTGCCGCCGCTGACCATCGGCATCGTGGAGAAGGTCGCCTTCAACACGACGTATTTCGGTTCTTTGATCGGCACCCGCTTCACCGGGGGCTCTGAAGGCGCCGCGATCATGGAACATGGCAGGGCAATGGATCCGATGATGCTCTTCATGCCGCTCCATTTCTTCTTCAATCCGGGCCTGTGGTTAGGCTTGGCGATCACAGCGGCGTTCCTTGCCGCAGCCGTCCGGCTGCGCCGATATCGCGGGCCAGTTTGATTTGCGTACAATCCTGATTCGATCTCTGCCTGAAGCAAGTCTTCCATTATCGACGGCTTCATCCAGTCCCAAGGAGGACCTATGGAATCCCTCGTTTCGCTGAACTGTCCGGACCGAGTTGTTTGCAATTCACAATCACCCACCGCTTCAATCTGGCAGGACATTCTTGCCCAGGCGGTAACCGGCGAGCTCATGGCGGCCATGAACTACACCGCGTTGTCCACCATTTGCAACAACCCCGAAGAAGTTGCCGATGCCCTGGAGCACGCCCAGGGAGAACAGGGTCACGCGGCCGCGTTCGCTGCCGAAGGCCAGAAGATCGGAGTGAATGTCCCCAGCAATGTCAACGCCAGGTACTGGAAGCGTATTCGCGAAGCATTCATGCGTTCGATCGCGCAGCGCGACTTCATAGCCTGTTTAATCGTTCAAGAGATCATGCTCGAATCGTTCGCTGTCGCAGGTTATACCCGTGTCGGGAAGGCAGCTCCGGGCAGTCTTGGCAAGACCTTTGCCGCGATTGCCGCCGAGGAGGAAGGGCACATCGAGCACGCGATGGAGATTCTCAGAGCCGAGCGAGCCAAAGGCCCAGAGCGATTCGATGGCAAGGTGTATCGGCTTCATCTCGATGTGATGACTACGCTCGCCGAGATGGTAGCCAAGGAATGCAGGCATGGACAGTGCGACCTGTGCCATAGCAGCTGTGTAAAACCATCGCTTTCCGAGGTCGGGCTGACAACAGTCGAATTGCGTGGAGCGTCCCTGCAACAGTACCTGAAAACGCTGGACGCCTTGGGACTGCCCGGGGAGGTAACACTTCAATGGGTCACTCAACTGCCGGTGTAACCGCGCGAGAGCCGCGAACAGACCTGGATTTCGCACTCATCGGGCATCAGGAAAGCTGGCGCTCGTCTGCGGATATTCTCGCTGTCCTGCGCGGGCCCGAGCGCTCGCAATTACCAGACGATGAGATCAAAGAGATATTCCCCTGGATTCCGCCGCGAGCCGTCTGCAACGTCGAGGTCGTGTCTGCAACCGGCGCCAAAGCGCGCGGCCTGTACATCGACTGCTTCATTCCTCCAGATCACCTTGATTGCGAATTCATCCACGACAACCTCGGCCGTGTTCGGGCTGCCGCAGCCTGTGCAATCAACGCGGGAGCGAGGATCGTGAGCCTTGGTGGATTCAGTTCCATTCTGATGGAAGGTAACTTCGATCAGCTTCCCGAAAAGACCGATACGGTCTTCACGACTGGCAACACCCTGACTGTTGCATTCATTGTGAGGGGCATCAGGACGATGTGCGCCCTGGAGCGGCGCGACATCTCACTGTCGACGCTCCTCATCGTCGGAGCGACAGGAGATGTGGGTTCGGGATGTGCCCGCTGCCTGGCGCCTCTCGCCAAACGCGTTGTGCTTTGCGCGCGAAATGCGAAACGGCTGCAGACCCTTGCCGCCGAGTTGGAGGCTGATGGAACCGAGGTAGAAATTACAACAAGTCTCGAGCAACTCCCGTTTGGCCCCGATATCGTGATCTGCGCAGCGAGCCTGGCTTCCTCTTCCCTCCGGTTGGGCCGCGTTGCGCCCGAAGCAATCATCTGCGATGCGGGCTACCCGAAAAACGTGAATCCTGACGAGGATATGTCTGGTGCCCGGATCTTCAGTGGCGGTCTAGGACAAATCTCGGGCGGATTGAGTTTCACGCCGGATTTCAAAGGCATTCTGAATCGGCATCCGTTCCCTGATGTGACCCATGGATGTTTACTGGAAGGTATGGTCCTCGCCTTAGCGCGACGTTTCGAGCCGTTCTCCCAGGGCCGAGGATTCATCACGCGGGGGCGCGTCGAGGACATCGAGACGATTGCCGCTCTGCATGGAATCCATCTCGCGCCGCTTTACGATGCTGAGGGGCCACTGGATGGCATTGGCACATCCAAAATCGATGGCCTGTGGAACATTCCGGACAACAAATGAGTGTGCAATGCACAGTTTTCAACATTTGATCGCCCAAGTCGCGCCGTACGGCTCTGCACGGCCGCGTCCCTGAACTATTTCTCAGAATAGAACGCGTAGATGGCAGTGTAGCTGGTATGTTGATTCCAACTTCTCGATCGGTGTAGCTGGGTGCGGGGGCCTCAAGCGGAGGCTGGAACGCCTGCATAGGTTAAGG
>CAZTLV010000136.1:0-2728 GCA_964614635.1 uncultured Occallatibacter sp. | reverse complement strand
ACACCGCTGCAGAGACAATCAACGTGGGCTTGAAAGGAATCCTGCTGCGGCTATTTGCGTACAGCCACTTCCTGGATTGCGGCCTCCTAAAGGAAGCCGGCCAGGCAATCAATGAAGCCGAGGCAATCTATGAAAAACCGGGCACGAAGCTGCCCGCGGACCTGCACACTACTTTCATCTTCGCCTACGCATACGTCCTTCGCGACGCAACCGCCGCGCGCACTTGGTGGGATCGAATGGTTGCGCTGAAGCCCAGGAAATTCGGGGTTGATTATTGGCTGGCATCCTCTGCGCTGCAATGGATCTCCGGCGACGCGACGCAGGCGAACGAAGATTGGGCCAAGGCGCGGGACAAGGCAAGCAAGCTGCCTGCCGCGGGTGCCTACGAATTCGATCGATATCGCTGCACGCTTCTGCGCCGCGTGCTCGATGGAGACACCGCTCCACCCGAGATCTTCGAACCGGCTCGCGAATGGAGTCCGGCGCCCGCGGGAATCCTCAACGGGTCGGTCGTGGCTCCCGTCGTTGCATTGCCGGCAACGCCGGCTGTGCAGGCCGCTCCCGTCGCCGTGCTCGAGGAACCCAGTTACACCTACTCCTACCTGCAACCTCAGAATAGAGAGATGAAGACTTGGTCGCCAACGGAATAACTGGCCCGTAGGGAACGCCAGGTCCATAGCTCCGCCACGCCGAGTCGAACAGC
This sequence comes from uncultured Occallatibacter sp., assembly GCA_964614635.1. Lineage (GTDB taxonomy): Bacteria > Acidobacteriota > Terriglobia > Terriglobales > Acidobacteriaceae > Telmatobacter. The sequence goes on along the minus strand of CAZTLV010000136.1, from coordinate 2,025 downwards.
CATATTTTTACTGGTCATGGGCTCTTTGCGTAGCTACAATGCGGTGATTATGCCGATCCCGACCGCACGCGCCCCATTCAGCCGAATCCCCTGTGCGATCCTTGTGCTCGTGTTCTTCGCACTTTCAGCAATTGCCGCCGCGCAGAATGCTCCCCCGCCCCCATCCCCGGATCACTTTACTTTCGCGCCCAAACCTGGCCCGTACCCAGTCGGTTTTCGTTTTGTCTTCCAGTACGACTACACCCGAAGTTTTGGCAGCAAAGTAGACATGTACGGCAAGCCGAACACGGGCGATCTGGCCCGCCCGGTCCAGACACTGATCTGGTACCCAGCGCAAAAGAGCAGCAATCCGCCCATGGTCTTCGGCGACTATCTTCCTCTAAGCGTGAGAGAACTGGAGGCTTCTCCGACGATCGGCAGTGCGCCTGTCCTCGCTCAGGAGAAAGAGGAATATGGCGATGTTGTTAACGACAAAACCTTGGCGGTGAAGGATGCCGCGCCCGCCTCAGGATCGTTTCCCGTTGTAATTTATGCCCCGAGCTTTAGCGCTCCCGCTTACGAAAACTCTGACTTGCTGGAATACCTGGCCAGCAACGGATATATCGTGCTTTCCAGTGCGGACGTAGGCGCCAACAGCCGTCCCATGACCTCAGACCTCGAGGGTGTGGAAGCGCAACGGGGCGACATCAGTTTCCTGATCAGCTACGCGCACACTCTACCCCAAGCCGACTTGTCGCAGGTTGCTGTCGCCGGCTTCAGTTGGGGCGGCATCTCCAATCTGTTTGCTGCCGCGCGCGACAGCCGCATTGACGCTCTTATCTCGCTGGACGGATCGGCGCGCTACTTCCCCAAACTCATCGTCGATTCCGGCTACGTTCACCCGGAACAAATGACGATTCCTGTTCTCTTCTTTCGCAACGGCGGAATGTCGCTTGAGGACGCGGACCATCAGAAACAAACAACTGCAGGGCCAGACTTTCTCAATGAGCTTACCCACGCCGACCTCTACGACATCCACATGTATTGGATGAATCACGGCGACTTCTCATCCACCTTTCAGCGCAATCCTGATTACTGGAAGGGCGGTCATCGCGACGTCGATTACACCAGGCCTGACGCCAACGAAAGCTACGGATGGGTGGCGCGATACGTTCTCAACTTTCTCAATGCCTATTTCAAACAGGACGCCAGCGCCCAGAAATTTCTGAAGAATACGCCGCTCGAAAACGGTGCGCCTGCGCATTTATTCAACGTTGATTTCCGTGCCGCATCCGGCATCGCTCCCACCATGACCGCCTTCCGAGCCGAGGTCGGCAAGCGCGGCTTCGATCATATAGACGACGTGTACGCTGCGTTCAAAGCTTCTAACCCGGACTATAAGTTTGACGAGCATCAAGTGACCGACTGGGCATCCGGCCTGGTGTGGTTCCAGCACTATCCCGAAGCCATCGCAGTCTTCAAGCTCGACACCACCCTCTTCCCGAATGAGGCGCCCCTCTTCGCGCAACTCGCAGATGCCTACGACAAGAACGGGCAGAAGGATCTGGCGATTGCAAGTTATGAGAAGGCGCTCGCCATCAGGCCCGACAACCCGTACATAAAAGGGGAGCTGGACAAGCTAAAGAATCCTCCGCCGGCGAAACCCTGAGGTCACGCGATTCTATCGAATCTGCGTCGGAACCGAAGGTACGCGAAACATCGCTCGGTTGCGATTCGCTCCTTCTGCTTTTTCGCGAATCCGGCCCTCTAGAGGAAATGCATCATCCACCAAATAAGGAAAAGCGCGATCACGCCCAGCAGGATATGGCCAATCCATTGCCCCGCCGTTTCCGGCCTGCCCAATTTGAACATCTGCCGATGTTAGCACCTCATCTCTGCCCCGCAATGCCTCGCCAACTTGCCATCCAGCCAACGTGCGCTTGAGCGCACGCCAACTTGCCAAATCGACAATTCTCCAACTCTGATCCCTCCGCCAGCTACGCCGCATTCGGCTTTTCTCCCCGTTTTTCACAGCCAGTCCCGGTG
>CAZTLV010000135.1:0-2787 GCA_964614635.1 uncultured Occallatibacter sp. | reverse complement strand
CAATCGTTCCCACGTTCACGTGCGGCTTCGAACGGTCAAACTTTTCCTTGCCCATAAAAGTCCCAAATCCCTTTCGTAGCTAGTCTTGCCCGTTTCGACCAGGGGCGCCGGCCATCCGGCTCCAGCCCCAGAACTTGTCCTGCTACTTACCCTGCGACCTGCCAATAATCTCGTCCGCAATCATCCGCGGAGCCTCTTCGTAACGCGCGAATTGCATCGAGTAGGAGGCGCGGCCCTGCGTGGACGAGCGAATGTCGTTCACGTAGCCGAACATCTCCTTCAGCGGCACAATCGCCTTGATCAACTGCGATCCACCCACATGCTCCATCCCCTCGATGCGTCCGCGGCGCGAGTTGATGTCGCCGATTATTGTTCCCATGTGCTCTTCGGGGACGGTCACTTCAACAGCCATCACCGGCTCCAGCAGCACAGGACTGGCCTTGCGTGCCGCTTCTTTGAAGGCGATCGATCCGGCAAACTTGAAGGCCATTTCGTTCGAGTCCACTTCGTGATAGCTGCCGTCGAACAGTGTCACCTTAATGTCCACCAACGGATAGCCGGCCAGGATGCCCAATTCGATGGCGCCCTGCACGCCCTGATCGATGGGCTTGATGTATTCCTTCGGTACTGAGCCGCTCTTGATTGCGTTGATGAATTCGTAACCCTTGCCCGGCTCGTTTGGCTCGATGCGCAACTTGCAATGTCCGTAGTTGCCCGAACCGCCGGTCTGACGAATGTACTTGCCCTCAGCCTCGGCCGACTTGCGGATGGTCTCGCGGAAAGCGACTTTGGGCTCGCCTACGTTGGCTTCAACCTTGTGCTCCCGCTTCATGCGGTCGACCAGAATCTCCAAGTGCAGTTCGCCCATGCCGCTGATGATCGTCTGGCCTGATTCGTCGTCGGTCCGCACTTTGAATGTCGGATCCTCATCGGCCAGCCGCGACAACGCCACACCCATCTTTTCCTGATCGGCCTTGGTCTTGGGTTCGATAGCTACCGAAATAACCGTCTCCGGGAAAGTAATCGCGCCCAGAGCAATCGCGTGATGCGGATCGCAAAGTGTGTCGCCAGTCTTGAGATCCTTCATGCCGACGCATGCGCAGATGTCTCCAGTCAGAACCTCAGTCACGTCTTCGCGCTTGTTGGCATGCATCTTCACGAGCCGGCCCACGCGCTCAGTCTTGCCTGTGCGGGGATTCAGAATCGTGTCGCCGGTCTTCAGGGAGCCGGAATAGACACGAACGAAGCACAGCTTGCCGAAAGGATCATTAATGATCTTGAAGGCCAGCGAAGCCAAAGGCTCAGTGTCGCTCGGCTTGCGTGAAACGATTGTCGCGTGATGGGAGGGATCGATCCCCTCAACCGGCGGCTTGTCGAGCGGGCTGGGAAGGTAATCAATGACAGCATCGAGAAGGGTCTGAACGCCTTTGTTCTTGAAGGCGCTTCCACAGATAACCGGAAAGACTTTCAGATCGATGGTGGCCTGGCGAATGCCGGCCTTCAATTCCGCGATGGTAGGCGTTTCGCCTTCAAGGAACTTCTCCAGCAGCACATCATCGGTCTCGGCGATAATCTCAATCAACTGCAGACGGAAGGCTTCAGCCTTCTTTTGCAAATCGGCGGGAATCGGCTCGATGTCGTACTCGGAGCCCATTGCCTCGTCATGCCACAGGATTGCCTTCATTTCAATCAGGTCGACGACGCCTTTGAATCCAGCTTCTGCGCCGATGGGAATCTGCAGCGCAATCGGGCGCGCACCCAGGCGCTTGCGGATGGTTTCAAGAACGTGCTCGAAATCAGCGCCGTTCTTGTCCATCTTATTCACGAAACAGATGCGGGGCACCTTGTACTTGTCGCCCTGCCGCCAAACTGTTTCAGTTTGAGGCTGCACACCACTCACCGAGTCAAACAGCGCAACTGCGCCGTCGAGTACGCGCAAGCTGCGCTCCACTTCAGCGGTAAAGTCCACGTGGCCAGGGGTGTCAATAATATTGATGCGAACATCTTTCCACGTGCAGGTCGTCGCGGCCGAGGTAATCGTAATGCCGCGCTCCTGCTCCTGCTCCATGTAGTCCATGGTCGCCGTGCCCTCATGCACTTCGCCGATGCGGTGCGTGATGCCCGTATAGAACAGGATTCGTTCTGTCGCTGTCGTCTTCCCGGCGTCAATGTGCGCCATGATTCCGATGTTCCGGCAGCGATTCAGTGGTGTAGTGCGAGCCACGGTGTTTTTCCCTTGCGAGCCATTCGGCCCGCGGTTCTGATTGGCTGCCAGCTTTCAGCTCTTGGCCTCTCGCTTGCATTTGCGAGGCCGCTCGTTGCGGCCCCAAAATCTTGCGATCTTCAACGGCCAAAGACCAGTAGCTAAAAGCTAGAAGTCAGAGGCTAAATCATTACCAGCGGTAGTGAGCAAAGGCCTTATTGGCCTCGGCCATGCGGTGAACGTCTTCCTTCTTCTTCATCGCCGCTCCACGCCCGTTGGCCGCGTCAAGCAATTCATTGCTCAGCTTGTCGATCATGCCCTTTTCGCCGCGATTGCGGCCATAGGTGATCAACCAGCGGATGGCCAGCGACGTCCGCCGGTCCGGATTCACTTCAATCGGCACCTGGTAGTTGGCTCCGCCAACCCGGCGCGTCTTTACCTCGAGTAGCGGCTTGCAGTTTTCTACCGCTTTCTTGAAGAGCTTCAGGGCATCGTCGCCGCCACCCTTTTCCTCGAGGTTCTTCATCGACTGATAGAAGATGCCCTGGGCCGTCGACTTCTTGCCGCCCCACATCATCGAGTTG
>CAZTLV010000134.1:0-3067 GCA_964614635.1 uncultured Occallatibacter sp. | reverse complement strand
GGGTTTCAAAGCGACGGCTGCCCCAGAGATGCGTTGCTGAGTTCACAAACCATGTGGCATGCAGGCCAAGCGTAACGCGCATGAAGGCTCCCCACAGCAGCATGCCAACAGCGTTCACCGGACCGCCTGTGAGCCAACCGCCGCCAAAGAGAAGAACACCGCACGCGACGAGAGGAATCCAGTGGTACTTGCTCAACCAGCAGTGGAACCGGTCACGAGCAAGGTCGGGGACATAGCGGGCCAGAACCCTGGTCTGCTGGTGTAATGAGTTTCCCCAGAGGAGCCAGCCTGTGTGCGCCCAGAATCCGCCTTCGCGCGGAGAGTGGGGGTCACCATCGTGATCGCTGTTCTGGTGATGTACGCGATGCGTGGCCACCCAGAAGATCGGTCCGCCTTCAAGGGAAAGAGTGGCGCAGACAGCCATAAAATATTCCAGCCACTTGGGGACCTGATAACCGCGATGGGTGAGCAGGCGGTGATAGCACATGCCGATGCCGACATTGATGGACAGGACGTAAAGGACCAGCATGATCAAGAGGCGCTGCCAAGAGAAAAAGAACAACGCGGCCAGTGCGCCCAGGTGAAAGGCAACGATGACGCCAAACGTCAACCAGTTGATGCCTTCGCCCATGGTGGCGGCGCGTCCCATACGAATCTCGTCCCGCGCGGACACCGCATCAGCCTTTGGGTATGTGGCAGTATCGGGGAATTCGGGAATCAGTATCGTTGAATCTACGGTTGTGGTTTCAGGGGAAGGAGAGGCTGTGACTGTTGCCATGTTTACAGAAAATCCTTGGAGGGTGGCAGCATGCCCACCCTACTCTCATTGTAAAGGAGGAGAGACTCGATCAACGGACGCCTCCCCTTTAGTTGTATCTAAAGCGACAAGATTTCTTCTCAAAATGATCAATATTGATCAGGAAATCAGCACCGTCCAGAAGCGAAAAGAAGCATGTGTCGATTTGGGAATAGCTAATCTCTACGATCTGTGCCGAAATCTCCACCGCCGCTGACAAACAGTTTCTCCGCCTGGCCGCGAAGAACGCGGTAGAGGGCGAACTGTCTTTCGGTGGCGCCACGCAGTTCAAAGAGCAACTCGCCGCGATTGTCGGCCATGGCGTCTACCGCATCTACAAGACGCATGCGCGGCTTCTCGTCCAGGTGAGCGCCATCGGTCACGTTCTTGAAAAGCACCAGGACGTTCCCGTAGAGATCTGGTTGGGCGATGATGGTCACAAATTTCTGTTGGGCTGCAGGACCGTCGGTGTGCGCCGAAAGCACCAGCGTTGCCCCGGAGCCGTAGGCCAGCTCGAAGGCACGGAACAACTCTCCAGAGAGTGGCGCCGGCGGCGCAGGTGGCGCTGGCTTGGTTTTATGAGCCGCTGTTGACGCGGCGCCAGTGTGCACCGGTGTGCGTTTGGGCGCAGGCGGAGGCTGGTTGATGCCAAGAGACGTGCGCGCGATATCCTCGAGCGCCGACAGCATCTTTGCTTCATCATCGGGACTGGACCACGAATAGGTCCAGGGATGCACCGGATGAGTTTTTGCATCGGAGACGGCTACAGTCTGCTGCACATCCGGGGGCAGCCCTTTCAAACTGGGGAGCACCTCGGCCGCGGGTCCACTGGATTTGCCTCGTTTCAGCGTGGGGCGGTCAGGGTCAGTGGGTGCCACTTGGTCCGATTGTCCTGTGTCCTCTGCCTGCACTTTCCGGGTTTTGTGAAGGACCGGGCGGTCAGGGTCGTTGGGTGCGTTGTCGGTGGATCCTGTGTCGCTCGCAGTGTCGCTGGTCCCAGAACTGCTTCCTGAGTCGCGCCGGTGAAGCGTAGGCGAGTCAGTGGATGAGCTTGAAGGCTGACTCGTGCTCGTGCCGCTGCTGCTATCGCTTGAGGGACTCTTGTGCAGTGTGGGCCGATCGGGATCGGAGGACTGACCGGGGCTTGTGTCGGGCGCGCTCGCCGTGGAATTTGTGCTGCCGTTGCCTTGAGTGGAGGATGTGCCGGGGTTGCTGTCGCTCGAAGGATTCCTGTGCAGGGTGGGGCGATCAGGATCTGCAACCGGGTCGGTATCCTGCGTGCCGGAGCCGGACGATGGACCGGACTTGCTGGCGGAGGTGCCGGGTTTGTCGTCTGCGTGATGTTTGCGGTGCAGGACCGGTTCATCGCTCTGCGCATCGTCGTCAATTCGGACTTTGGCCATCTGCGGCGAGGGCCTGGGCCGAATCACCGGCATGGGTCTCCACGTGCCATAGCCGACCCATGTGCCCTGCTCCTGGTCAGCGTTGCGAATGTCGTACAAGCCGATGGGTTTGCCGTTTTGCTCGAGTTCGTACTCGGTTTCACTGCCAAGCGACAGCGGTTCGGGGCGTGCGAGGTAGATGCCTCCATCCTGTAGTTGTCCGCCGTCGAGGATGGCAACAGGAACGAGGCGGCTGCGACTGGGTTTGCCCGCTTCGCCAATCCATTCGAGGACCGCGATGGATCGCAGTTCGGGTGTGTCCTTTCCCTTTTTTGTGACCTGTCCTGGGTATTGTGCATCCACCGTTACAGCCGCCAGAAGACTGAGGGCCGCAATCGCCGCCAGAAAATGAATCACTCCCATGCCCCAAAAACGGAGATGATGCAGGGAACTGGCCTCCGGCTTGCATTCCGTTGAAAACCCACGCGTGCTGTACGATGACATTTGCCGCCTACCTCGGGAATAATCGAACCTGTTAGCCGCGCTGGGCACTCTATCTACCATACGAGGGTTTTCCCCATGGAACTCAACCAGAAAGTCGCCGACTTTACCTTGCAAACCGACGAGGACAAGACCGCAAGCCTGTCTGACTATGCGGGCAAGCCCGTCGTACTCTTCTTTTACCCCAGGGCGGATACCCCCGGCTGCACCATCGAGGCCTGCGGCTTCCGCGACACATTCAAGAAGCTGCAGGCGGCCGGCGCCGTGGTGCTGGGCATCTCCCGCGACACACCGCATGCCCAGGCCAAGTTTCGTGCCAAATACGACCTGCCGTACACACTCCTTGCTGATGTAGACGAGAAAGTCTGCAATCAGTTTGGCGTGATGA
>CAZTLV010000133.1:0-3108 GCA_964614635.1 uncultured Occallatibacter sp. | reverse complement strand
CTTAAAATCCGCAGGCCGCAAGGCCGTGGGGGTTCAAGTCCCCCTCTGGGCACCATAGGCTCAAGCATGACAGTAGGCGTGCCGGTAATTATCGAGGATACGCGGGGCGGCGCGCCTTGAATACCAGGAAACCGATCAAACCGAGAACGCCGGAAGCGAAGAGAGTCAGGGTGGGCGGCTCGGGAGTGGGTGTCAATTCCCCGGACGCGTACGATTCCATTTGAGAACTCCCCCAACTGAAACTGCTGAAGGAATCGTCAAAGCATGGCGCCGCCGCTGTGCAGATTGAACCGCCCGTGTAGCCGACGAAGGTATCAACGGGTAAGGCGATCTCGACGTCATAGAAGGCGTTTTGGAGAGTGATCCACGACTCGTTGATTTCGACAAACGCATTGGGCGGCGTGCCTTGCACGTTCCAAAGAGTGCTTGGGGACGCTGACGCCGGTTCCCCCGCAAAACTCAGGTTGATGGCTTCAACCATTCCGGTTGTGGTGTCGATGATGATGGTGCCAGATGCTGTGCCATCCGGTTGTTGGGCCTGGGGACGCTGGTACACGGTGGTCAGGGAAAACGCCGTGACCTGGTCAGCGTATCCATAAGGAGCCAACAGAAGAACAGTCGAAGCAACGGCTGTTACGAAGATAGAAAATCGCACGCTTTCCATGGGGATCGCGCCCTCTCATTTGCTTGCGGCCGATTATAAACACGAATTAGACGGTCAGTCGAAGAATTTCCTGCAAACAATGCCAATGCAAGATGCTCGGATACTTTACATCAGGCCAGTTCGGACGCCAGCTTGAATTGGAACTGCTAGGATCGCAAGTGGTTAAGGAATTTGGGCTGTTGCAACTGAAGTTTGAGAGGGGAAAGGATCTCACCGCGAAGATGGCGACTGCGAACAACTCTGGTCGAGCGTCCGCATACTCCGAAAGCACTGCGACGCGAAGGTACAACATATTCCTGCTGCTTGTGGCGGGGTTGGGCGGTCTGCTCTATGGAATCGACGTGGGCATCATTGGCGGGGCTCTGCCATACCTCGAGGCTACTTCGCACCTGAGCCCCGCGCAGCTTTCAGTGATTGTGGCAGCGGTGCTGCTGGGGAGCGTATTCTCCACGTTGTTTGCGGGCCTTTTAGCCGACTGGATGGGCAGGAAGCCGCTAATGATTCTGAGCGGCGCTTTGTTTGTTGCGAGCATTCCGGTGATTGCGCTCTCGCAGGGTTATGAGTTTTTGTTTCTGGGCCGCCTGTTGCAAGGGATCAGTGGGGGCCTGGTAGGCATCGTCGTTCCGTTGTACCTGGCGGAGTGCCTGGCCGCGCCAAATCGCGGGAAGGGCACTGCGGTTTTTCAATGGTTGCTCACTCTGGGGATTGTTGCCGCTGCGTTGGTGGGAATCTATTTCAGCTACAGAGTAGAAGCGGTGGCCAGGTTGAACGATGCAGCGGCGCTGTTTGATGTGAAGGATCAGGCGTGGAGGTGGATTTTCTGGGTTTCGCTTCCGCCGGGAGCCTTGTTTGTGCTGGGCAGCCTGTTCGTGACCGAGTCGCCACGTTGGCTTTTCAGGCGAGGAGGGAAGGAACGTGCGCTTGCGGCACTGTTGCGCTCGAGGACATCCGAGCAGGCCGAAATCGAGTTCAAAGAAATGGATGCGATTGCGCTGGCGGCGGAGGCCAAGCTAAAGCCAGGAAAGCCCCTGAAGGACTCGTTGTTGCGCAGAAAGTATGTCATTCCTTTTTTGCTTGCGTGCGCAATTCTGTTTTGCAACCAGACCACGGGCGTGAACTCCATCATTGGATATAACACCAGCATCCTGCTGCAGGGCGGGCTTTCTGATCTGGCTGCGCATTGGGGTTACGTGATCTTCACGGCGGCGAATTTTCTGATGACCATGGTGGGCGTAACGCTTGTCGATCGCAAAGGGCGCAAGTTTCTGCTTGTAGTGGGTACAAGTGGGATTATCGTCTCGCTCATTTATGTGGGCGCGCTCTTTCTAAAGACCGAAAGAGCGAGCGTGGATGGGCGAAACCAGGTCCAAAGCATGGTTGGCCCAAACCAGGAGCTGGCATTGCATTTTGACCCGGCCACTGCGAAACAACTGCTGGGAGCAAGTGGTTACGGTGGAAGCGCAATCAGCAGCGATCGCGCTTCTCTGACGATCATTTATTCGTATGGGGACTTTACGGCGGCCACAAATTTTGTTCGCTCAGACGACCCGGCGAGCGTTCCCATCCGAGTGGACCGCGACAGCTGTATTCCGGCAAATAAGGTTGAGGCGTTTTTCAGGGATCCATTTGCCGATCTGGAGGCAGCCCGGTCTGCGCCGTTGAAGATTGAGAAGGCCCTGATTGGGCAGGTACCGGAGTCTCGCCGTGGATGGCAAGTTGCTATCGGGCTGTACACATTCATAGCGTTTTTTGCGCTCGGCCCCGGCGTGTGCGTGTGGCTGGCGCTGTCAGAATTGATGCCGACGCGCATTCGGTCGAACGGCATGAGCATTGCGCTGGTGATCAACCAGATGGTTTCGACGACGGCTGCTGGAATTTTTCTGCCGTTCGTCAGCAAGCATGGGTATTCAGCAATCTTTTTCACGTTCGCTGGGTTTACGGTGGTTTACCTGCTGGTGGCGGCATTTCTGCTGCCCGAAACAAAAGGGAAGACTCTCGAGGAGATTGAGGCTCATTTTGAGGCGAGGGGATAGCTGGAGGACCGAGATGGATGGGGCCGCCAAAGTGCTTTTGATCCCTAGTTTGCCGATTCAAAGGGCGACTCGCTGGCGAGAGCAAGTTGCCCAGGATCTTTGCTACAATGGATTCACGGAACGGTGACAGTTCTGTGGTTTGCGGACGTTCGCTCAGAGTGAAGCGCGGGGTTGATTTTTGACCGCGCGCGATGGAAGCAAGCGGGCGCAGGCATTAGAAATAGCTGTGATTTGCGGAGATTCGCTGCAAAAGCAGAGGGGACGTAGCTCAGTTGGTTAGAGCGCTGCCCTGTCACGGCAGAGGTCGCGGGTTCGAGCCCCGTCGTCCCCGCCAGATTCAAAAGGACTTAAGTCCAATCTGGCATGTGACACGAAGGTCCAATAAGGGTCCATTAAGAAAATACACCTTCT
>CAZTLV010000132.1:0-3355 GCA_964614635.1 uncultured Occallatibacter sp. | reverse complement strand
GATCACCAGTAGCCGCATGCTACCGACCTCCAGCGTCGGCTACTGGTCCCCGTTTCCTGACTTGTTAGAAACAAGCGCCTCCGAAGAGACGATATCCTTCGGGGGCTTTTTTCGTTTGTGACAACTCACCTGCTTGAGAATACAAACTCATTTCCATCAGGATCTTTGAATTTAGCCATGGTCCCCCAAATCTGTTTTTTAGGTTCTTCGGCCAACGTTACGCCTTTTGACGTGAGGAGCTTGGCGGTGGCGAAGACGTCGTCGCACCAGAAGGTCAGCGGCTGGAAGCCGCCAATTCGACTTTCATGGCCGGGAGGCGTAAAGAGGGCAAGACTTACATCTGAGCCGGGGATCAACAATTCAATCCATCGCTGACCAGGCCCCATGGCTTGATCGGTAGCGACCTTGAATCCAACTTGTTCGGTGTAGAACTTCAATGAAATATCCTGGTTGCTGACTGGAATGCTGACGAGCTTAATTCCGCGGATCATGGCGGCCTCCTGATTGAGATTCCCGGACTATATCCGTCGCGTCACAGGGATGCAATCAGGTATCGATTGCTATAGTGATGAATGGTATAGCAATGACCGAGATCGACGAGTATGTAACCGACGTCCTGATGCGAGATCTGGTGGGCCATGACAAGCGGCCGGTCAGTTTTCTGGTGTATCTTTGGCTCGCGGCGGAGCAGCAACGCCGTAACGCAGCGGTGCAGATCAGCTATCAGGAGTTGGCGGAGTCGATTGGAGTGTCAAAAACCGCAGCGCAAGCAGCCGTAGGATGGCTATTGCGGCGCAAGCTCCTGCTGGTGAACAAGGCGACCGTGACGGCGACACCCGTTTACAAGGTTCAACGACTCTGGAAAAAATAGAGTTCGCAGGTTGTGCAGTGGCCACAATTGGCCGACCTACGCTGTTGCGCGTTTCTGCTCGTTGCCCAGGCGCACGCTCACAACCTTTGACACGCCCAGCTCCTGCATGGTCACGCCATAGATGATGTCCGCCGCCTGCATCATCCTCTTGGAGTGGGTGACAAGCAGGAATTGTGTGTCCCTGCTGAGTGAATGGAGCAGGCCGGCCAGCCGGCCCACGTTGGTTTCGTCCAGCGGGGCGTCCACTTCGTCAAGCACGCAGAAGGGGCTGGGTTGAAACTGGAAGATGCCCACCAGAAGCGCAAGCGCCGTGAGTGCCTTTTCTCCACCGGACAGAAGCAGAACATTTTGGAGTTTCTTGCCCGGCGGCGAAGCAACGATTTCGAGGCCGCTCTCCGCCTGGTTCTCGACATCGGTGAGACGCAGGAATGCCTGCCCGCCCTGAAACAGCCGCGAAAAGACCTGTGCAAAGTTCTCATTGATTCGCGCGAATGCTTCGTCGAACTTGGTTCGGGAGATCTGGTCAATCTCCTTAATTGTGTCCTGCGTGTTCTCGATGGAATCAATCAGGTCCTTACGCTGCGTCTCGAGGAATCCGTGCCGCTCTGCAGTTTCCTTGTATTCCTCGAGAGCCATCATGTTCACAGGACCCATTTGTTCAAGACGATCGCGGAGCGTGCGGCAAGTCTCCTCCTCGGTTGCCAGAGCCCCTTCCACCAGACGCACGATCGACTCGTCGCCACGCAGAGCCTGGGCCTCAATGCTCACCTCGGTGAGGCAGCTGCCTTCAAGGTGTTCCAGGTCTGAGCGCAGTTTGGCCACTTCGCTTGATCGGGTGGCCCGATCTTCTCGTAATTGATCAAGAGCCGCGCGCCCTGCCCTCAGTTGGGTCTCCAACGCAGCCAACTGCTGACGCAGTGCCTGCGATTGGCCAGCGATGGTCTGCGCCAGCGCAAGCGCCTCGGCACGGACATCTGCCAACTCCTTCTGGCGCGCCGCCAACTCCGCACTTTCGCGAATGCGTTGTTCGCGCTCAGCCTCCGCCGCTGCCCGCTGCTGCTCGATTGCCAGCACCCTGCGTTCGAGATCGGCATAGAGCCGATCGATACGCTGGAAGGCTGATTCCGCGCCGCGCCGCCGCTCTTCAAGGCCAGCCAGTTCTGCCGTTACCTGTGCCGCCTCCTGCTGCAGGCCTTCTCGCTTTTGCCGCAGGATATTCAATTCCGCCTGTGACGCGTCAAGGCCAGCCTCGGCCTGCGCATGCTCGGCTTCAAAGCGTTCGGTTTCCTCGCGCTTTTCAACAATGGCGATCTGCTTGGCCTCGCGCGCGTCCTTATTGCGGGCAGCCTGCGCCGTCCACTCCTCGAGTCGCCGCTCAATACGCTGGACTTCGCCTTCCATCTGTTTGAGCGTCGCACCATGGTTGGCAGCATCTGTTTCCGCCTGCCGGCGCTCACCGCTGCGCATATCAAGCTGCGCGGTCATCTCATCAATCATTCGCGTCAGGGCTGCTGCGGCTGTCTCCGCCTCAGACAGGTCGGACTGCAACGATGCCAGGCGCGCCCCAGTTTCACGCAGTTCTCGCTTCAGTGCCAGCGGACCTTCACTCGCCGGCTTGCCGCCAGTCACAGTTTCGTTGTGGAAACACTCGCCTTCCGGCGTCAGGAAGAATCCTCTCGGGTGTTGAGCAGCCAATCGTTGCGCTTCGCCGGGACTCTCAACCAGGTAACCGTCTCTGAGCTTGGGCAAAATCGATTCCAGCGATCGGCCAAACCCGTTAAGAACGCGAATCGAGTCCTTCAGCGGAGTCAGCCCGGGCTCACTGATGGAGATGTCTCCCACATCCGATGCTGAACCGCGACCTGCATCGGCAGGATGAATTAGAAATGTTGCGCGCCCATCTACGCCGGATTTCAGCAGGCGCACGCCCTCTTCCGCAGCCACCCAACTCTCCACAACCACATAGTTCAGCTCATCCCGCAGGAACTCATCGACCACTCCTTCGTGTGCGCCTCGTACCTCAAGAAAATCGGCCAGCGTTCCCACCGGCGCCATGTGCTGCCCCAGCGCACCAGGCTTCAAGAGACGCCGCACGGTTTCGCTGGAATAGCTGTGATCGCGAATCAGTGCTTCGAGTGAGTTGTGCCTTCCGCCTACACCGGCTTGCTCGCTGCGCAGGTGATTGGCGCGCGTCCGCTGTGTGTTCTCCTCATTCCGCTGTGCCTGCAAAGCTTCGCGAAGAGCCGCAATCTCGCTCTCGAGCCGCTTCAAGGACTCACCCGCGGTTTCAAAACGGGTTCGCGCCTGGCTGTTCTCGACGCCAAGGTTCTCGTGCTCGGTCTGAGCCTGGCCAATCTCCGCCGCCAACCGCTCCGCTTCGCGCTCAAGAGCGGCCAGGCTCTCTTCACCCTGGGCTGTATGGTTGCGCGCATTGCCGGCCAATGTCAGCAGGTGCATGGCATGGCGGCGGCTCGATTCCAACTG
>CAZTLV010000131.1:0-3700 GCA_964614635.1 uncultured Occallatibacter sp. | reverse complement strand
GCGATCGACGAGAGAGAGCTAAGCTTCTCAAACCATGGGAGAGCGTAACCTGACAAAAGTTCCGAGATTGTTTGCCCAACGGAGGAATCACTCCGGTCAAACCACCGCTCGGGTCCGCGGCTTCCGTATACGAGTGTGGAGAGCCGTGATCGAATTGCGCATTCGGTTTCTCTTGGCATCGTCTTCTCGCGTGCTTGCTGAATCGAGTCTGATTTGCCAAGCAATGCCCACACTTCTGGGATATAAATCCCCAGGTTCACCGTGCTCTTTCCAACTAACCTGCCCACGCCCGCCTGCAGATTGACCACGTCAATGAATCCTGCATCCGTCGCACGGTGAAAAGTCCCTTCGGCATGCTTGAACCCTCTCGGTTCCAGCACGCCGCGCATCGATATCAGAATCTGGTATCTGGTAGGCACCAGGTCAATCGTAGCGGAATTTCCTGGCTACCGAGAAATAAGCTGAGCGCTTTTCGCCATTCCGGTCGTGTTGTCGCTTGGAATTGGCCTCAGAAAGTGAAATGCCAAGTTTTTGCCAAGTGACGATCAATCTCGGGTCATTTCGAGCTGAGACAAACGGATATATTGATTGACAGCCGAAAAGCGAAACGGGGTTTCCGGGAACAATTGTTTTCTGCCTATAGCAAGCCTGGCCGGCGAAGGACGGAAGGATGACCAAAGTCTCGAAGTTGATTCGCAACCTCATACGCTTTTCTGGATGCACAGCCATAGCTGCCTATCCACTCGCCCTGTGGGCGCAAGCCCCTGCAGAGCCATCAGCCTACACCGTGTCGGTAAAGAACCTGTCAGGGCCTCCATTCGTCACGACCTCCTACCGGCTGGGGCCTCAGGTTCTAGTGGACTATACGGGCGATCCTCAGGAAACCGGGGATCCATCGCAGGGGACGCACAGGCGAATGCTCCTTAACCTGAACACGAGGATTCGCCTGACCTGGGATCGAGTGGATGCTTTCGTGCCGTGCGTACGCAGCAACTTTACTCCAGAGGACCGGTACGGCGACGACCTACAGGATCCGTTTGTCGGCGGCAATGCTTTGGCGTCGAAAACCGCCAGGCAGTTGGGAACCGAGTCTATTCTTGGAATCGCGACCAGGATTCTTGAAACCACAGACGACCCCAATGCCGCCCTCAGGACGTGGGTAGATCCTCGCACAGGGCTAGTAATGAAGCTCATGCTTGTCTCTCCGGCGGCGGGCCTGAGGAGGCCCCTGTTTGAAGTGATGCATGTGAGCTTTGAGCCGCCACCGGTATCTCTGTTCGCTGTTCCGCCGCAATGCAACGCATTCACCATTTTGCCGCAAACCGATGCAGCTCCCGAGGGTTCGTCAGCACCCACTGGTCCGATGGGTGAGCTCGCATGGAACGGGTTGGTTGGACCTGCAACCAAGGAGTCGTGCACAATGCTCTTCCGGGTGGTTGAGATGGGTTCGGACAAACCGCTGACCCGCGGGATCCAGGTAGCTCTCGATCTGGCGCCAGGGGCGAAACCTTCTCCTTACTACTCTGCCCGTCTGGACGAACAGGGCCACGCCACGATTTCCGGTGGACAATTGCACGAAATTGCGCCGGACGAATCGAGCGGACTGTATCGCATCGACAATATTCCAGATGAGTTTGTCATCGATGTCGAATTTGGATGGAACGGGTCGGCAGCCGCGAAGATTTACCGCCACTGCTTTGCGCCTCGAACGATATTGCAATATTTGACTTTCCCTAACTCAACCCACATGGGAGGCAATTGGGAATGGGTGAAGCCGGGCATGTACCCCAACGATCCTCAATAAGCAGACATGCCATGCACAGCTCTGCCTTCGGTCAATCCAGCAAATCTCAAGCACGGCGGGAATCTGCTTGTGAACAAATCCGACAACGCCTGGTAGATCAAAATAACCAGTTTGGATGCCAGATCCGTCGAGGATCGGCCTCAAAACGCGCGATGCCAAATTCTCGAAATTTGACCGAACATTCTCCGGCTTGGAAGGGGTAAAGCCGAAATGCGTCGCTAATCAAAGCTTGAGCACCGAAACACCCGCCGATTGTGGCCTCATGGTCGGCCGAACGAGGAGGTTATTTCTTGGCCAGGGAAGTCTTGACGTGCTACAAGAGAAGAACCAATTAGCCAGAGCGCAGTTTCGTGTGGGCGATGCGCGTTTTTTGCCAGGTCGATCTGATAAATCCAGTTGATCGAGAAAGACCTATGCAGTTTGGAGAGAACGGTACGGCAGAGACTGTCACGAAGCTTCAGATCATGAATATCAGCAAGGTAGCGGCCCCCTTTCGATATGTCACATTTGTGAATTATGTGATGTTTATTGCTGGCATCTATATGGTCCGTAATGCGGCGATCAACGTGCTGACGACTAAACCAACAATCGTTGAGGTTGCTGGCCGGGGGATCGAACTGGTGTTGGAGGCTTACTGGGCATGGACCGCAATGCGAGATACTAGCGTGTTGTCGAATATCAAAGGCGTAAACATCTACATTGCGCTGCTGCTTATGGGATTTCTCAGTCACGACTTCACGCACTTTTAGCCAATGAACGCATGACAAATTCAGGGTCGGCGGCAATGACAGTAAGAAGCGCGCGAGCAGCAGCTTCCGGCTGGCGGCGGCCAGACTCCCAATGGCGAACTGCATCGACCGACAAACCGAAATTATCTGCGAAACGCCCCTGGCTTAGGCGGAGACGCTTACGCAAACCCCGCACATCCACTGTCTCCGGCAGAGTGACCTTGTAACCCTTGCGCTTACCTCTCATGTAGGCGCGGGCTTCAACCGTTCCTTGTGCCATCTCGTCAAACAATTTGCTCATCGCTTCCCCCTGTAATCGGCAAAGAAAGTCTTCGCCATCTTGGCCAGGGCATTCTGCTCGGCCTTGCTCAAATTGCCCTTCTCCGATTTTGCATACACGGTGATGAGGAAGATGGGCAGATCCTCACCTCCGCACAGATAAACGACTCGTGCGCCGCCGCGTTTCCCCATGCCGGGACGTGCAAAGCGCAGCTTACGGTACCCGCCTGTGCCAGGCATCAAGTCGCCGCATTCCGGGTCAGCGGCGATGGTGCGAACGATTTCTTCTCGGTCCGCTTCGCTGTAGATTGCATCGGCGGCTCTCAGGTACATCGGGATTTCGACCACCGTATGCATAGAGAAACTATATGCCAATGGCAGATACTAGTCAATCCTTATTCTCAGCGCTGTAAGCCCAAACGCACGGAATTCAACGGCGGAAACGATCAGCGACAGAACCGGCCATTTGCTCTTAAACCGGCTTTCCGTCTCATTGCGCCGCAAAAAACAACAGGCTGAAAAAACTGCCTGTCCATGGTTTGAATTCATCCAGTCCGCTCGAATTCAAAGGGAGACAGATCCTCCGACCTGATGGCCCGCCCTCTTTCGGTTAAAGGCTAATCGCTAATACGCGATGGTTGGACAAAATGCCTGAGGTAATTTGGCGTCAGAAAGTGAAATGCCAAGTGCCTGTTGAAAAAGTCAGCTTTCTCAAAAAACGAAGAAAAATGGGTGATAGAAAATGTCTAGGCGACCCAAGAAAATCGCTTATAGGGCATCCTGGAGCGATCTTATTTCTGGCATTTTCCTTCGGTCGACTTTTTCAACAGGCACCCAAGTTCTCAACAGTTGACCCGATTACTTAGTTTCAAACCACTCCAGCCGACCT
>CAZTLV010000130.1:0-3730 GCA_964614635.1 uncultured Occallatibacter sp. | reverse complement strand
CCTACTACTTCACCTGGCAGACGCCGATGCTCGACGGAATTCCGGGGGCATGGCACACAGCCGACTTGCAGTTCTGCTTTGACAACACCAAGCGCTGCGAGCAGGGAACAGGCAACACGCCAGAGGCGCAGGTTCTGGCCCGCAAGATGGCCAGCGCCTGGGCGAATTTTGCGCGGACGGGAAATCCCAGCCAGCCAGGCCTGGAGTGGCGGCCCACCAACCCTGAGCACAACCAGACCATGATCTTCGACAACGAATGCCGCATGGCCGACGATCCCGAAGGCGACGCGCGCAGGATACTGCTGAGCTAGCCCCATGTGGAGCATCGGAATCGAAAGGTTTTCCGAAGCCCGCTCGAAGGTCCCGGAAACCGGGCTCGTAACAGAACCACCCCCAGGAGTCTCCAATGAAAACGGTTCGGCGGACGATAAAGATCGCAACTCTGTGCGCGGGATTGGCGCTGACCTTGAGCATTCGCGCACACCCGGCCGCGGCGCAGAAGATTGTCGCCAACATCGACATCAGCCAGACGGCTCCTCCCGTTTCGAATTACATCTTCGGAATGTTCATCGAGCATATCGGCAAAACCATGTACGGCCCGCTCTGGGCGGAGATGATCGACGACCGCAAGTTCTATTTCCCGATCGTTTCAAAGGACCCGGAGACTCAGGAACGGCGCGGCTTTCCGGGAATGCAGTTGCGCAAATGGCGGCCCGTGGGCGGCGATGATTGTGTCACCCAGGATAAGGAGAAACCCTTCATCGGCGAGCAAAGCCCGCGCGTCGCGCTCGATGAGAAGGAGCCACACGGCATCCGCCAGAGCGGCATCGCCCTGGTCAAGGGAAAGCGATACACCGGCCGCATTGTTGTTAAGGCATCACCCGGAGCGCACATCACGGTTTCGCTCGCGTGGGGCCAGGGAGCCAGCGAGCGCCAGACGATCGTTCTTGCTCCGCTCGCGGAGACGTACAAGACGATTCCCCTCAGCTTTGTCGCGCAGGCCGACGCAGCGGACGGCGCGATAGAGATTACCGGCACGGGCCACGGAAGCCTCCATGTAGGCGCTATCTCGCTGATGCCCGCCGACAATATTCATGGTTTTCGACCCGACACGATTGCGCTGCTCAAAGAGATCCAATCGGGCTTCTGGCGCTTTGGCGGTAACTACACCTCGAACTACACCTGGTATAACGCCGTTGGCGATCGCGACAAGCGCCCGCCCGAATGGGACTATGCGTGGAACCAGATGCAGACAAATGACCTGGGCATGGATGAGTTTGCCGAATTCTGCAAGATGATCGGCGTGGAACCCTACATCAGCGTGAACGCGGGCCTCGGGGATGCGCACTCCGCGGCCGAGCAGGTTGAGTATATGAATGGGTCAGTCAACACCCATATGGGCGCGTTGCGAGCAAAGAACGGGCACGCGGAGCCGTATCGCGTGAAGCTCTGGAACATCGGCAACGAGCCCTGGGGCCCATGGCAGATTGGCCGCACCGACACGAAGTACTTCATGCAAAAGCACAACGACTTCGCCCGGGCCATGCGCAAGGTGGATCCCTCGATTGTTCTGATCGCCTCTGGGGAGATGCTTGAAGACGGCAACGTCCCGGGCCCCGAGCGTGCGAAGAATATTGGGAACCTTGGCCCGCTCTACTCAACCGATGCCGACTGGACCGGAAGCTTTCTGAAGAGTTGCATGGGTAACTTTGACGGCATGGCCGAGCATTGGTACGCTTCGCCCGGCGTGCACTTCGACCTGCAGAAAGCCAAAACGCTGCCGCCGGATGCAAACTCGGATCAGGCCAACGTGAAGGTGACTCAGACCCTCCAGGAGTTCGCGCGTTACCCAGCCAACATTGTGCGGGTCAAGTCCGAGGAATGGCAGGGATACATGGAGCGATATCCCGCTATCTCCGCAAAGAAGATTTTTCTTTCAATAGATGAGTGGGCTTATTTTGGCGGCGATTTCGGCCGCAGTCCATCTCTCAGGCAGGCGCTTGCATACGGAATGGTTTTCAACGAAATGCTGCGCCACACAGACTCCATCACCTTCGCCGCGCACACCATGGGCACTTCCACGCTCGACTTCAACCAGACATCCTCCACCTTGAACGGGCTGGGGCTGATCTTCAAGATGTACAGCAACACATTTCCCGGCACCGTACCGGTAGCGGTCGCCGGAAATGCGCCGCAGCCCGAGCCGAAGTACCCGGTCGGAGGCGACCAGCCAAAGCACAGCTCCGGCAGCCCCACATATCCGCTCGACGTGTATGCTGCGCTGTCGTCCGATCAGAAAACACTGCATGTCGCAGTAGTCAATGCAACGGAATCGGCGCAGACGCTCGATTTGGAACTGGTGGGCTCGCATGCCGCAGCACCAGCCAAAATCCTTCGGCTTGAAGGTTCAGAGTTGAGCGCCGCAAACCACGTAGGCAAGCCGGCTGAATTGGCGGTGACGGAAACAGCGGCAAGTGAGTCAGTGGCAGCCACCACAATTCCGCCCGTCAGCATCAGCATTCTTAGTATTCAGCTAGCTCCCTAGGGGGCAGATGTGCACTCGCGCGACGGATCGGCCCGGTTTTGCGTCCAGATGGATTGGATTTGGAAACACTGGCCGGCATATCGGGACTAATCGAAATGGAAGTTCGATCGAGCGGGCACCTAGTTTTCGCTCGTCGGTGGATCGGTGGATGCGTGCCGACTTGAAGGGGCTGCACGCGAGGCACTCAGATTAAGCCGACGCCGTTTCCACACCGTCTTCGAGACATTGGTTCGTGTAGCGGCTAAAATTGCGTTGTCTATTTTTCAACACAACTACCTGGAGCTTGCCTATGCGTCGCAATCTTTGTCTGCTTATGCTTTGCCTTGTAACACTCGCCGTGCAAAATCGCGCACAAACGACACAGGCGAGCAGAATGCATGTTTCCGCGGCTGCAGGCCCTCGTATCGAGATGCCGCTCCGCGACGGATGGCGATTCAGACTGGGCCCGGAATCTGCGACAGAACTCGAGGCTGCGCCGGATGCGGCATGGACAACGGTGAGCGTGCCGCACACCTGGAACCGGGTGGGCTACTACAAAGACGAACCCGCGTCCCGCATCAACACCGCGCAGAACGTGGTGACCACGCAGGGCGTTGGCTGGTACAAACTTGTCTTCACGCCTCCCGCGAACGTGGCCGGTATGGAGAGCTTTTTGCAGTTTGACGCAGCGAGCCGCATCGCAACCGTCTGGTTGAACGGCGCCATGCTTGGCACGCACCGGGGAAGCTTCTCGCGCTTTCGCCTGGACAGCACAGCAGCACTGAAGCCAGGCCAGGAAAACTCGCTTACGGTGAAGGTAGACAATACGAAGCCCGCACTGGGAAGCTCGACTGCCGACGTGTTGCCGCTAACCGGAGACTTCTTTGTCTACGGCGGTTTGTATCGACCGGTAAGGCTTGTCTTCACCAGGAAGCTGCATCTTGATTTGATGGATTACGGCTCCTCCGGCGTCTATGCAAAGACGGAATCCATCGCCTCGTCGGGGGCGCAGGTGCAGGTGCGCGCACGGGTGCGCAACGACGGCGAAAGGGCAGGCTCGGTTATGCTTCGAATCCTGCTCGTTGACGCGCAGGGCAAGGTTTCGGCACAACAAGAGCAGTCCGTTACCGTGGGACCAGCGAGCGTGGAAGAGCGCACCGCGAACGTGGCTGTGCCGCATCCGCATCTCTGGCAAGGCGTGGAGGA
>CAZTLV010000129.1:0-3921 GCA_964614635.1 uncultured Occallatibacter sp. | reverse complement strand
TCGGCTGGTCTCCTTTTGCACCTCGAGTGCGTGCGAACAGAGTAATCTGATTCGCGAGACCAGCCGTCTCATCCCATCTAAAGCGCACATTGATTCCGGCTTGCTTATGTATGGGCTAAAGCCCATCCCTGCCGGTTCAACTGGCGGCTGAGCAGGATAGGTACGGGCTGCATCCTGTACCCTTCACCATTGCACTCAATTCAGAGAGCCGATTTGCGAATGGGGTGGAACCGCGGATAAATGGGACTCGGGAGTAGCTGCCGAGAAGCTTTGGATTTCAGCGCAAGCAATTCGAGAAGCACGCAACTCAGCGGCCAGTACCAGCAAGACTGAAGGATAGAGCGATGGATCCGCCTGCATCAGCTCAAAGTAGTCATTGCGGCTGACAAACCTAACCAGAGAGTCTTTACGAACCATCGCGCTCAGGCTGTAAGGCTCGTTGCTGATGACGGCCGGCAGGCCGAGTATGGATCCTGCGCTCGCATCGAGTGAATAGGCTATTTTGCCCGATTGGAATTGCCGAACGAGGCCTGCGTTTCCACGCTGCAGAATGTAGAGACCCTCAGGAGCCTCTCCCTGGGTGAAGAGAATCCGGCCTGCGTCACACGACACTGGTTTGGATCTCTCCACAAGTGCCTTCATCAATCTGCGATCTGCCGCAAATGCGTTTTGCTTCATCAATCGACCTCCCCGCCAGACGCCAGAACAATGGACCAGGCGGAAGAAGATGGGTGCTCAAGGACTAATAGACTCCGGTGTAAAGGCTTGTGATGTGATTCATATCACTTCACAGTCCGAATGGCAGTCCTGGAGCGGCGCAGGACTCGATTTTGCGGGTTGCGAGTTCGGTCGGCGATGGCCGGAGGACGCGGATTCGAAAGGTCTTGGAGCATAAATTAAGGAATTCTAGAATCGCCCATGAAACGGATCGGAGTAATGGCCGATAGTAACCTACGCTGGAACTCCGCGCAAAGAATGCTGCATCAGGAAGGCTGAGATTGTGGACGCTCAAAGCATCGGCGAAACGGCAGAAGAAAAATCGGGCAGAGAAAAGCGAAAATGCCGACGCTTGGCTTGCGAAGGGTCTGCCGAGTGCTTTGCATTCGATACAGGAACGCTGTTTCGCGGGAGCATTCAGGACATCAGCCTGACGGGATGCTACGTGACGACAAAGGCCCGGCTGAGATTGACACGGCTGAGCGAGGTTGACCTTTGCTTCACGCTGAAGGGGCGGCAGTATCACATTATTGCGCGGGTGATGGTTGTGAGGCCGGGAGACGGCGTGGGGTTTGAATTCATGTTTGACGACCCGCGCGGCTCTGAATGGCTGAAGGAGGAGTTAATGGCGCTCTTCGAGGAAGCAATTACCGAAGAAGCTTAAGGCCGCGGATTCCCCGCCGCAGCCCTGAGTGAATCTTAAAGATTGGCACACGCAGGGTGAAGTGTCGATCGTCAAAAACGCGGGGTATCTCAGCAGAAATGCTGGAGCATCAAGGTGGCGGCTGTGGCCCGAGAACTCGTCAGTGAGTCGGCAAAGGAACAGAGCTCCGGGGGCAAGGAGCGGCGGCGAAGCCGTCGTTTTGGGTGCGAAGGATTCGCGGAGGGCTTTGCAGTTGAAAGCGGAACCGTGTTTCGCGGGGACATCGATTCCATCAGCCAGACGGGATGCTACGTGAGGACACGGGCGCGGTTGAACCTGAAAACCCACGCTGAAGTGGACCTTCATTTCATGTTGAAGAATCGTAAGTATCGCACGCTTGCGCGTGTGATCAGCGTCAGGCCAGGGAAGGGCGTGGGGCTGGAGTTCCTGTTCTACGATCCTGAGGGCGGAGAGCTGCTGAAGGAAGATCTAATGACGCTTGTGGACGAGACGATGGCGGAGCCGGTTTAAGCGAGCTGTCCAACGTGAGTGAGGCTATGGTCGACCCCGAATATTGACCGTGATCTGGCTGTTTTGGTTGAGTTGAAGGGCTAATTCTCAGCGCCCGCTTTTGAGGTTGACTTGGAGCGGGGAAGCTCAAGCGCACGGGTGAGGCCAGAGACCCGCTCGACCTGGTGGCTGCGGCACCAGGACTCGAGACCGCGAGCGAGTCGTTCTACCGCTCGGGGGTCAGCGTAGCTCGCAGTACCCACCTGGACAGCCGTTGCGCCGGCCAGAAGAAACTCAACAGCATCTTCAGGGGTGACGATGCCTCCCATTCCGAGGATCGGAATCGTGACGGCGCGCGCCGTTTCGTAGACCATGCGCAAAGCAATCGGCTTGATGGCAGGACCGGAGAGGCCGCCGGTGATGTTGCTCAATCGCGGCTGGCGGGTTTCAACGTCGATGGACATGGCGAGGAAAGTGTTGGTGAGGCTGAGCGCATCGGCACCTGCGTTTGCGGCGATCTTTGCCATGTTGGCGATGGATGTGACGTTGGGAGAAAGCTTGACGATGAGAGGTCTCTTTGACACCGCTTTGGCACGGCTGACCAGGTATTCGAGTGAGCCGGGGTCGGAACCGAAAGCCATGCCACCTGCATGAACATTGGGGCAGGATACGTTCAGCTCATAGGCCGCAATCCCCTCGGCATGGTTGAGGCGTTCAATGACGCCAATATATTCGCCCACCGTATATCCGAAGACGTTGACGATGACTTTGCAGAGCGGATAGCGGCACAGCGGTGGCAGTTTACGGGCCATGAAGTCTTCGACGCCGACGTTCTGGAGTCCAATGGCGTTGAGCATGCCGGCGGCGGTTTGAATGATTCTGGGAGCGGCGTGGCCTGGCATGGGTTCAAGAGAGATTCCCTTGGTGACGAATCCGCCGATTTTCTCGAGGGAGACGATCTCTTCAAACTCAATTCCGTAACCAAAGGTTCCGCTGGCGGCGATGACCGGATTGACCAAGTCAAGGCCGGCCACCGAGACTCTCATGTCGGGTTTCACTTGCGGCAATCTTCCTCAACGATGCTGGAAACTCTATTTCGTGTTGCCGGTGGGTTTGAGGGCTTCAATCAGCACACGGCCCACGGCGGCGGAGGGCCGATTAACGCCCGCCAACGAGGCAAACGTGACCGCGAGATCAACCGGGGCCACTCTCTGATGATACTCGCCCGGGATGAAGGGCGCTCCGAAGAAGGCCAGGGGCACATGGCGATCATAAGACCACGGGGTGAAGTGATTTGTACCGGCGAACTGGCCCGAGCCGGCGAGCTGATAGGCATCGAGCACCATCATCACGTACCAGTTGCCGTGTTCGGCGTAGCTGTGGGCGAGGAGCCTGCCCCACTCAGACGGGGGCAAGGCGCCAGCGGCGAGCTGAAGGCGGGTATAGACATATTGAACGTGAGCTGAGGCGGGCAGGCGGGCTTGCAATGGCTGAACAACGGTGGGCGGGACGGTGAAGGGAATGAACGGAGCTGGATGGGGGTCAAGGCCAGCGACGGCCTGGGGTAAGAGCGCAGCGACTTCGTCTTCGGCGGATTTCTCGTCGACTCCGACCTGTTTGAATGCTCTTTTGTCGAGAACGATGTAAGGAAGGTCGGGATCCGGGAGGAGGAAGTCAAGTTGCTGGCCGGTTGAGTGCAGCTTGTTGAGTGCCGCGTTGACGCGCTCATACACCTTGTCCATGTCTACTGCGTTTGCATGGATGCCAAGCTTTGCGGCTTCGCCGGCGATGGGCGCGATGCCATGGTCTGCGGTGAGCGCAAGCCAGACATTGCTGAGGCCGACGTTCTTGTCAAGCCAGGTGTTGAAGTCGTCGAGGTCATGATCGAGGCTGAGGATCATTTGCTCCTCAGAGTCGGAGTCGGGACCGAATTGGTGGCCCTGGATGTCATTGGGCGAGAGGGAGACGACCACCAGGTCGGTTACGCCGTTCTGGCCGAGCTTTTCGCCGGTGATGAGGGCCTTGGCGAAATCGAGCTCGTAGCTGTTGGC
>CAZTLV010000128.1:0-4241 GCA_964614635.1 uncultured Occallatibacter sp. | reverse complement strand
CCTTCCCAAAACTCACCCAAATCGACAATCCGCATGTGAGATATGCAGGCTAGCGGCCGAGGTTGAATACTACGTTGACCGTCGTCTCTACCTCGACTGGTTCGTTGTTAAGAAGATAAGGCCGATAACGCCAAGTCTTCACCGCATCCAGCGCGGCCTGCTGCAGCATCAAGGGGCCGCTCACCACGTGTAGATGCTCGATAGTCCCCTCCTTCGAGATCGTGGCCTCCAGAACGACCGTTCCCTGCAGCCCGCCGCCTTCGCGATTGCAGGATAGGCCGGAGGAAAGTTTGCAATCAAGCTGCCCGCCATCACACCGAGAGAAACGCGCACCGGCCCCTTCACGTCTGGATGGGCAACGACGGAAGGTCTCCGGCCCGTGAATACGGTTGAGGCATCCGGCATGCCGCTTCCTCTGTCCAGACTGATCGGATCTTTACTCAGAGCCTCTGCGGGCCCGTCCCAATGCCCAATCGTTGTTGGGATTATCGGGGGTGCAAAAACGCGAGCGCAAACCATCTCGGGCCTGCCTTGAAAGTGCTGCTGCACCGGCTTTGGCAGAGGCTGTGTTGCCGGAGGTAGCGGTGGCGCACTCAGCAAGAAGCTCAATTCCTGCCGCGGCAACGCCTCCGGATAAATCAACGGAACCAGGATCAGCCCGATAAGTACCGACCCGTTGAAGAGAAACGTAGCGGCCATCCAGCCGCGGCTGCGGGTCCGAATTCTTCCTGTAGATTCAAAAGTGGAGTCTTCGAACATGGCCTGCCTCCCACTTATGCCTTACTTAGAGCCTGCTCGCTCAGACCAGACCCCAAGTTATCCAGCCGCACCAATTTGGGAGGCACAGGCGCACGAACTCTAAGTCGCTCGGCGCGCTATTGGCGCGGGCGCATGAATTCAAGGCCCTCCGCACATCCTTATCGGTACCACTGTGCTTGTGTAGACACCACGCTCTGCGAAATTGTTCCAGAACCTTTTAAGAATCGAGGCAAATCTCTCGGGCGTCAAGAAGTATGCCGCAAGCTTTGCGCAAAAAAACTTAGGGCGTACCCATTCGATGGATACGCCCTAAGTGAATCTGTAAGTTGATTGTTCGCACTTACTCCGGAAGATATAATTTTCCGGCAATATTGAAGTTCGTGTATACGACCTGAGCGCCCGTATTTGGCTGCCCTCCGCCGACCGACACTGAATACTTCCCTTCAGCAACAATCGGCTCGCCCGCCTCCGTCACCATGCTCAGATCCCGCGGCCGCAGATGGAAGTGAACGGTCTGCGAAGCACCCGGTTCAAGATGCACGCGCTGGAAGCCGCGCAGCGCACGCAGCGGCGCACCAGCCACCTTGGGGAATTCAAGGTAGAGCTGCGCCACCTCGTCTCCCGCAGACTTCCCGGTATTGGTCACAGTCACATCGAACGTCGCACCATTCCCAGCCGTGACAGGCCCCGTAGGACCCTTGAGGTCGCTATACGCGAAGCTCGTGTAACTCAACCCATAACCGAAGGGATACAGTGGCTCGCCCTCGAAGTAGCGATAAGTACGGCCTTTCATTGCGTAGTCTTCAAAGGGCGGCAATTGGCTCACGTCTTTGTAGAATGTCACAGGCAAACGACCGCCGGGATTGTTCTTTCCCGACAGCGTCTCGGCCACCGCCGCGCCCCCTTCTTCGCCGGGATACCACGCCTCGAGAATTGCGTTGGCATGCGCCTTGGCCCAGTTCACGCCCAGCGCGCTGCCGTTGGTCAGCACCACCACAACCGGCTTGCCGGTTGCGGCCACGGCCTCAAGCAATTCCTCCTCAGGCTTGGGCAAATCGAGTGAAGTGCGGTCGCCCCCCTTGAAGCCCTCTTCCTGCACCTGCATCTCCTCGCCTTCGAGTTCGCTCGTGATGCCCACCACCGCGACCACGACATCCGCAGCCTTGGCCGCATCGACGGCCGCGGGCTGCGGCTTCAGGTCCAGCTTCGACCACATCAGCTTCGCCGCAATTGCGTCGCTCCCGAATCCAAACGCATATTCCACATGCAGTTTCGCTGGCTTGCCGGCCTCCAGGTGCACACGGCCCAGTTTGGCGTCTTTGCCGTTGCCTCCGTAGGACGAAGTAACGTTTTTGCCGTCCAACTGCATGCGGAAAAAGCCTGAAGCCGCCAGGCCGAGGTTGTAGTCGCCTGTCTCCCGCGCCGTCAGCATCCCATCCCACCGAATGGCCAGAGGCTTCACCGCCGCCGCTTCGGCAGGCAGCCCGTTTGCCGCCGCGTCGAGCGTGGCCTCCACCCGCTCGGCCACCGGCTTCGAAGTTGAGGGATTATTCAGGTTCGACAGGTCGAGCTGCGAATAGCTCGCCTTAATGCCTGGCTTACCATCCACCGTTAGTGCGGAGGCAGGCACAGGCGCTGCGTCGTGGCCGAGAAATTGCGTACCGGCAACGTAGTTGATCGTAGCCCCAGCAAACTCCTTGCGGATGCCTTCAAGAATGGAGACGGTGTGGCTCGGCGTGCCGTTGTAGTTGCCCAGCAACACTTTGGTCTGATCAGCCAGCGGGTCGACAACCGCAATCTTCAAGCCCGAAGCCTTCAGCGGAAGCACGCCATCGTTCTTCAGCAGCACCATCGCTTCATCGGCCATCTTGCGCGCCATGTCGCGATGCTGCGCGCTGTCGAGCAGGCTCTCGTCAATCCTGCTGTAAGGCACCATCTCCGGCGGGTCGAACATACCCAGCTTCATGCGCGCCGTAAACAGCCGCGTAACAGCCGTGTCGATCTCGCTCTCCTTCAAATAGCCTTCATTCACCGCATCCAGATACGGCTTGTAATCGTGGCTATCTTTCACCTTGAAAGTGAAGTCCACGCACTCATTGTCCATGCCGCGCCGCAAACTCACAGCCGAGGACTCGGCTTGCGTCGCGTTGAATTTGTGTCCGTCGTGGATATCCAGAACCGCGCCGCAGTCGGAAACCACATAGCCCTGAAAATTCCACCAACCGCGCAATTGATTCTGCAGTAGAAATTCATTGGCGCATGCCGGCTGCCCATTGATCGCGTTATACGCGCACATCACGGAATCCGCATGCCCCTCCGTCACCGCGGCGCGAAACGCAGGCAGATAGGTGTCAATCTCGTCATGCTTGCTCACGTCGACATTGGCCGTGTGCCGTGTGGGCTCAGGGCCGGAATGCACTGCAAAGTGCTTCGGCGTCGAGATCACCCGGTAGTACCGAGGATCGTCGCCTTGCATCCCGGTTACAAACGCAACACCCATGCGCGCTGTCAGGAAGGGATCCTCACCATAGGTCTCCTGCCCGCGGCCCCACCGCGGATCGCGAAAGATGTTGATGTTGGGCGCCCAAAAATCGAGACCTTCAAAAATATCGCTGTGTCCGGCGCGCACCGCCTGCATATGCTTGATGCGTCCTTCCGTGCCGATCGCAATGGCCATCTGGTGAATGGCAGGCACGTCGAAGGTCGCAGCCAGGCCAATCGGTTCCGGAAACTCCGTCGTTCCATCCCTCGCCACGCCATGCAGCGACTCGCTCCACCAGTCGTAGGCGGGCACATTGAGCCGTGGAATCGCGCGTGCCTGGTTCACCAATTGGCTTGCTTTTTCTTCCAGCGTCATCCGCTGCACCAGATCGGCTGCTCTCATCTGCGGCGGCAGGCTGGTGTCGAGATACGCAGGCTTCTGCGCTTCCTGCCCCGAGGCCGTCCATGCCAGCGCGCAGCCAATAAAACCAACACCAACCACAACCATCCGCAACCCAAGGCTCTCAATCACGTCCGTCTCCGATGGGCAAAAAGTGCACTTTGAATTTAAAAACGAAAAGAAACTCACACCGCCCACGGTTGCCAACCATACTGGCAGCAAAGCCCTGTGTCAAGCGAGGGAATCATGCAATTCGCCCATTAAAATCGCTTTATTTCGTACCGTTTGCAATATCGCTTTTCGCCAGCGAGTAACTGCTTTTTCGTCCCCCCGCGCCCGCCGAACTTCCGTTCCGATGTAACCTTCTTGCTCAAATACCAGTAATGACCAATGAAGGGGGAAGAAGCGATGCGGGACGCAGAGAGCAACGTCCTGAGCAGCGTTCTGGACGAGTTTCGGCAAGGCGACCCAGCAACATTAAACGATGCCTTCGAAACCCTCTTCCGCCTCCACCAGCGCACCGTGTATGGCTGGGTGTTGCGCATCGTCCGCAATCCCGCCGCAGCCGAGGATCTGACCGTGGAAACTTTTTGGCGAATCT
>CAZTLV010000127.1:0-4382 GCA_964614635.1 uncultured Occallatibacter sp. | reverse complement strand
TGGACTCCGGCGGGCGGCGACATCCTCTTCATCGAGGCAAACAAGATGAAGGGCAAGGGGGGGTTTACCATGACCGGGCAGATCGGCGAGGTGATGCAGGAGTCGATGCAGGCGGCGCTGACCTGGGTTCGCTCCAATGCTGCGGCGCTTGGCCTTGCGGAGGACTTTACCAAGGAGATCGATCTGCACATTCACGTTCCTGCGGGGGCAATTCCCAAGGATGGACCTTCAGCGGGCGTGACCATGACCACGGTTCTTGCTTCATTGCTGACCGACACACCGGTTCGTCCTCTGACGGCGATGACCGGAGAGATCACGCTGAGTGGCAATGTTCTGCCGGTGGGCGGCATCAAGGAGAAGTTCCTTGCAGCGCGCCGTGCCGGAGTGCAAACCATCATTCTGCCTGCCGACAACAAGCAGGATGTTGAAGAAGACCTGACGCCTGAGCTGATGGAAGGGGTCGCAGTGCATTACGCGAGCCGAATCGAAGATGTGCTTGCGGTGGCGTTGCCGCTGCTGAAAGCGCGTCCCGATGCCCAGCCTGAGACCAGGTTGCTCGAGGCCGAGACGACGGTCGTGGCCACGGCATAACTTGTCCCTTACCCTGGTGCCTCGCAATGAAATGCGGAGCTCGCCACAGTGATCGGATGATCGCTGTGGCAATTTTTGTTGGCACGATGCTTAGTTGGTGCGCAGGCATGCTGCATCGCGGCTGGTCCGCTCGCAGAACCCCGCGTCGCGATGGCCGGGAACGAGTTTGGTATTGGGGTCTTCTCGTTTGTCTGCATGCTGTTGACGCATCCTGAGCGGCTTTCTACCGGCGATACGTTGATGATCGATTGCGGTGGCGACGAGTATTCCGCTCGTGGCGACTACGCCTTTGACCGCGTGCCCCAATTTGATTCCGACATGGCATGCATCAAATTCAGCATCCTTTATGACGACCGGGCGCTCAACCTGTGGGGAACGCCAACCGGGTTTCTGTACAAGGCGGTGTGACTTAAGTCTTGGACGCTTGAGACGTGGCAGGGATGGCCATCGGACTGAATGCCCGGCGGTGCGTCTAACCTGCAGGCGGTATTCTTTTGATCAGATGATTCAAGTACGCGTTCTTACTTTTGGTGTGCTGAAAGACTGGCTGGAGCCCTCGGAGGCGATGGTGGGATTGCGCGAGGGCGCGACCGTGGCGGAGTTGCTTGACCTGCTGGGCGCGAGCCTGCCTACCGGGGTGCTACACAGCATCGCGGTGAGCGTCAATGCCGAGTATGCCACCGCTTCTGACGTGCTCCGTGACGGAGACGAGGTGGGACTGTTGCCGCCTGTCTCCGGGGGCAGCGGAGACGATCAAGGGGACCAGCGGGACGACGACGCTGCGATTCTGATTGGGCTGACGCGTGCGCTGATCGATGCCGAAGAACTGGTGGCCGCGTCCAAAGAGGGTGAGGACGGGGCGGTGGTGGTTTTTGACGGCATTGTGCGCAACCACACGCGGGAGCGGCAGACCCTCTACTTGGATTACGAGGCCTACGAGGAGATGGCACGGCGGCAGATGCGGGAGCTGGCTACCGAGGCTTGCTCCCGCTTTGGCGTGCGCCAGGTAACCATGGTTCATCGCCTGGGACGGCTGGAGGTGGGCGAGACCAGCGTGTTGATCGTCGTGGCCTCGGCACACCGGGCACAGGCCTTCGAAGCATGCCGGTGGTTGATCGATATCCTCAAGAAAACTGTGCCGATCTGGAAGAAAGAAACGTTTGTGGATGGCACGGTGTGGGCCGCTGGCGAGCCGTTTCCCGCGGCGCTGGCGGTGATGCCCAGGGAGGATTCGCATGAGGAGTAATCCTTCCATCAGTTCGGCTTGCAAGGTTGAGAGCCGGCACTTCCGAGTGGCGTGTCTCTTGACCCTGGCCTTGAGTCTTGCGGCGTCGATGATCCTGTCAGCCCAGGAGACCACGTTGCACGTGGAAGTGAAACTCGTGAACGTATTTGTGAACGTGACGGACAAAAACGGTGCAATTGTGGGCGGGCTTACGCGCGAGGATTTTGCGATTGCGGAGGACGGGCGGGAGCAGCAAATTTCAGTGTTTGAGCGGCAGTCAGAGCTGCCATTAAACCTGACCCTGGCCATCGATACCAGCGGAAGCGTGCACAAGGACATGGCCGAAGAAGCGGATGCCGCGCACCGATTTGCCCATGCGATCCTGCGATCTCAAGATCAGATGAGCTTGTTGCAGTTCGCCACCAACGTGCAGCAACTCACACCTTTTACCAACAAGGTGGCCTTGATCGATCGCGGTCTGAGCCAGTTGCGCAGCGATTTCGCCACCGCGCTTTACGATGCGATCTACCTAGGCGCGGAGGGGTTGGGCGGCAAGGAGGGGCGCAAGGTGCTGGTGCTGGTCTCAGACGGCGGCGATACGGCCAAAAGCACCACCTATGCGCAGGCTCTGGAGCAGGCGCTTCGCAATGAGGTGATGATCTACAGCATTATTGACGTGCCCATCGAGGCCAGCGCCGGGCGCGACCTGGGCGGTGAGCATGCGCTGATCACGCTCGCGGAGCAGACGGGCGGGAAGAGCTTTTATGTCAGTGATGGTGGGTTGGATAAGGCATTCGCTCGTGTAAGCGATGATTTGCGCACGCAGTACCTGCTGGGCTACTATCCGCAGCACCAGGAGCCGGGCCGCAGCTTTCACCGCGTACAGGTGACCATTCCGCGAGCATCCGCCGAGGCGTTCAACATCCGCAACAAGGCGGGCTACTATGCCGATTCGGCGGGCAAGGGGAAGTGATTGGCTGCGGGCCCGGGTTAGTTCCTTCGATATAAAGGCTGAATGAATTTCCTCGCCGGCGTGAAGCACCGGGCAGCGCCGAACTCGCTTCGCTTTCGAGATATCGATCTGCCTTTTCCAGGGGTGTGCATCTAAAATGGCAGCATGACATCCCCCTTGTCGTCGCGCCGCCGTTCCAAGACGCCTCCGCCTGGAGAAACCGGGCAGGAGGCGCTTTACCTGCGCTCGCTCAGCGATCGCCAGGTCGTGGTCACCATCAAATTGAGCGATGGCGAGACTGTGCGCGGTTGGATTGAGTACTTCGACGGCACCATGCTGCGCCTGACGCGCGAGGGTCAGCCGAACCTTTTTATTTACAAACATCAAATTCGCAGCATCTCTGAAAATGGGCGTCAGCGCGGCCAAAGGGCTGAGACGGAGCCGCGGGCAGCAAAGGGAAACGGAGCGGATTCGAAGACCTCAACATCGCGTAAGCCCGTCTCTTCCGAGGCGGCCTCATGAGCAGCGCGGCAGTGCCGGAGCTGGTCTGGGTTCCCAAGGCATCTGCGATTGCGGAGGAGGCGGGCGCGCGGCTCCGCGAGTTTCTGGCTCAGGGCGTGGAGACCGAGTACAAGGGCGGTGTGGACATTGTGACCGTGGCCGACCGGACGGCGGAAAAGCTGATCAAGGAGCGGCTCGGCGAGGTCTTTCCGGGGCACGGGATTTACGGTGAAGAAGGAACGCGGGAGCGGCTCGACGGCGAGTACCGCTGGTACATCGATCCGCTGGATGGGACTACGAACTTTGCCCACGGCCTGCCCCAGTTCTGCGTTTCCATGGGCCTTGAACGCAGACCGCCCGGCCTGGTGGCGGGACAGGATGGAACGCTGGTTGCCGCGGTGATCTACGATCCGATGCGCGACGAGTTGTTTACCGCAGAACGAGGAAAAGGCGCGCAGTTAAACGGCAAGCGCATGCACGTTTCGCACACGCCGGAACTGGCCGAGGCATTGTTGGCTACAGGGTTTCCCAGCCGTAAACGCCATGACAGTCCGAACGTTCACTTCTATCACGAG
This sequence comes from uncultured Occallatibacter sp., assembly GCA_964614635.1. GTDB lineage: Bacteria > Acidobacteriota > Terriglobia > Terriglobales > Acidobacteriaceae > Telmatobacter. The sequence continues at coordinate 538 of CAZTLV010000127.1, read as the reverse complement.
TTCACTTTACGCTCGCATGGGCTGCGGCGGGCGGGTTCGGCGGCACTCGACCTGGCGTCCGTGGCATCGGGGCGGATGGATGCTTTCTGGGAGTTCAACCTGAATCCGTGGGATACAGCGGCTGGAATCCTGCTGGTGGAAGAAGCCGGCGGCCATGTGACTGATTTTTCAGGTGGCGCATTCAAGCTGGACAGCCGCGAAGTTCTGGCTTCGAATGGACTGATTCATGAGGAACTGGTCGGGCTTTTCGGAGATATGTTCGCGGGGCGCGAACTGACTCCGATCCCCACTCCACAGGAGTTTGCGCAGCGAAGAGAAGCGAAGGCCCACAAAGGTTGAGCCTTAATCGATCGGCGTTGCTGTCTGAACAGGGAAATAACCATCGAGCTTCCCGCATGGCAAAACGGTTGAGCACCGGGGCACGTCGGCTTTTGGGGGTCCTGTGCTACTATCAGCGTCGAGAGTTTGTCTCCCCGGAGAATTCAGAGATGGCATACATCATTGCAGAACCCTGTATCGGCACCAAGGACACCGCCTG
>CAZTLV010000126.1:0-4556 GCA_964614635.1 uncultured Occallatibacter sp. | reverse complement strand
TTTTTTGGAGCGGGAGACCGGGATCGAACCGGCGACATTCAGCTTGGGAAGCTGACGTTCTGCCACTGAACTACTCCCGCCCTTGAACAGCAATATCTTCTAGAAGACGTGCCGGCCACATTCCACTTAGATCGTAATTCTCGGGCTCGCTCTGCCTGCAAACAGCCAATTCAAGGCCGTTGAAATCAATGCGCGCAATGCAATCGTCAGCAAGCATTGATGACGCTGACCCTGCAAATCCCTAGCCTCAAAAGTATATCAAGGTTGACAGGTGGTGGTGTTTTGTCCCAGTTTCGAGGACCTATCGCCCCGCCCTTCCCGGGCACTGTTTTTGATTGATGCGACAAGCTGCCCGCCAGCTTCTCGATCCATCCGTGGTCTCCGGGGAAGAGGACGGGGCGGCGGACTGTACTACAACGGAAGCGGCTATGGGCAGTTGCGGACGGCAGCATATGTCGGCGGAGCGGGCACGAGGACCAACAACGAATCGCCCGTCACATCCAGCCGGCGATGAATCCGGTCACCATGCTGATCGATCCGCCGGGCATTCCCATATCTGCCCCGGTGATGAACGTGACATACCGGTTGACACCACCAATCATCGGGATTGGGGACCCGAAAAAAATGGCTGAACCGCTCCATCCGGGACCGACGGAGGCACCCACGCTCAGGATGCAGGCGGGAATGTGGTTGAAAGCCTCCGCGTTACCGGGCGAATCGTCACCGAAAAGAGAGGGGCAGCGCCAGACATCGGTGCCGTAGCTTGGCATGGATGAAGTGGAGAAATTCATGCCGACGGGAAGAAAGCCCTCGCTGACGCCGGCACCCATGAACGTGAAGCGGTACGTGGTGGCCTTGGGTTCAGCGGGAAAGTGCGTAAGATAGATATTCGTCACCCCGATGGCGGCGATGCCAGCCGATGCACCGAAGGCGCCTGACGATGCCGTCTGCCATCCGGTTCGCTTCCAACTGAAACTCACACTCATTTTTCCCTCCTTGCGGCTATCCGACCGGAGCGTGCCTTTGCGGCCAGACATCATGGCACCAATCCATCTCCAACTTTGCCCTTCGTCGAAGGCAAGATCCAGTCGCCTGAATAGGCGAATCGGAATTCCCTCAGGAGTGAATCGGAATTCCCGTCGGAGCGAATTCAGGTGGAGTGTAATCGGCCTCCGTTGCTCTGTCAATCGGGCCACCCGCGAGCAGGTGCACAATAGTTCCGGCAGGCAGGTGGCCCACCCTTCGGGCACTTAACCCATGACTTCAGTCAAGATTCGGGGTGGCCCATCCTTGAATCGTTCTTTGATTCAAGGGTGGGAGACCAGAAACCTCAGCGCGCAGCTGCGGGTATAGACTTCTTTCACCAGTCCCGATGGGCTTCAACATCATCCAGAGTGGGAAGCGCGGACAAGAGATACAAACAAAATGACTGTGAGCGGACCGTTGCGAAACCCACCCTTCACAAAGGACGTGAAGGGTAGGGCCCCCGAAGTGTTGGGGCTGGTGTAAGGCGTTAGAAGCCCGAAGGGTGCGCCACCCGCCCGGTGACTATCCAACTGCCATTGGCCGTCATGAACCGCAGCAATTCTGCATGAATGCGTCCACTCGTCACAATTTCCTTAAAGTGATGCTTCCTTGAGGAACGCATTTGAATGATGCTGCGTAGTATCTGAAAAAGGAGCACCTCGGCTGCCCCTACCCTGCGCCGCCCGGAGGATTGACTGTGACTTCATTCTTAAGCGAACTCAGGCATATTATGCACCGACTCTGGCGCGCACCCGCGTTCACCGTCATCACTCTGATAACGCTTGCCGCCGGCGTAGGCGCCAACATTGCTGTGTTCAGCGTGGTAGAGGGCGTCCTTCTGAAGCCTCTACCCTATCCGCATCCCGAGTCGCTGGTAGGAGTCTGGCATACAGCCCCTGGACTGAATATCGATGACGTGAATATGGCGCCATCCAACTACTTTATTTATCGCGAGCAGAACCGGACATTTCAAGACATTGGCATCTACCAGGGAGACTCGGTCAGCGTTACCGGACAGGGCAACCCGGAACAGGTGCAGGCACTTGACGTAACCGACGGTGTACTTCCGATCCTCGGCCTTCAACCTGTTCTCGGACGCTGGTTCAACCGCATCGACGATAATCCCGGCGGGGCCGACACGGTTATGCTCAGCTACGCCTTTTGGCAGAGGCGTTTCGGCCTCGACAAATCCATCGTTGGCCAAACCATTCGCGTGGATGGCAAGGCACGCCAGGTCATCGGGGTGATGCCAAAGGAATTCCGCTTCCTCGATTGGGAGCAGCCCGCGCTGTTTTTGCCCCTTCGTCTCGACCGCAACAAAACCACCCTTGGGCAGTTCAGCTACGACGGCGTAGCCCGACTACGACCCGGGGTCACGATGCAGGCAGCGAACGCCGACGTGGACCGGTTATGGCCCATGGTGCTGAATAGTTTTCCCGCCCCGCCTGGATTCAGCATTGACCTATTCAAAAAGGCACGTATTGCTGCGAATGTGCGACCTCTCAGCCAGGATGTGATCGGCGATGTGGGCAAGTTGCTTTGGATACTGATGGGCAGCATTGGAGTGGTACTGATGATTGCCTGCGCCAACGTGGCAAACCTGCTGCTGGTGCGCGCCGAAGGGCGCCATCAGGAACTGGCGATATGCTCGGCTTTGGGCGCGAGCAGGTGGCGCATCGCCAAAGAATTTCTGATGGAGAGTGCGGTTCTTGGAGCGCTGGGCAGCGCTCTGGGACTGGTGCTCGCCTGGGGTGCGCTGCGCCTGTTGATCGCGTTTGGTCCCGCTGGCCTGCCCCGCTTGCACGATATTGGAATCGATCTGAATGTTTTGCTCTTCACGCTTGGTGTGGCGCTGGTTTGCAGCCTGCTGTTCGGCTCGATCCCCGCACTACGGTATGCCGGCGCCCGCATAGGAACGGGGCTGCGCGAGAGCCGGACCACCAGCCAGGGCCGCGAACGTCATCGCACGCGGAACATTCTGGTCGTGACCCAGGTCAGTCTCGCGTTCGTTCTGCTGATCTGCTCTGGTTTGATGATTCAGACATTTCGGGCACTGATACATGTCGATGCCGGATACGATACGGCAGCCAAGATTCAGACGGTGCGGCTGGGCATCCCCGATGCGGACGTGCCCAAAGACGACGATGTTCTGCGTGTGCAGCAGGCGATCGCGCAAAAGATTTCCGCAGTACCGGGGGTAGAGTCTGTGAGCTTTGGCGGATCGGTTCCAATGGACGGCAACGGGTGGCATGACCCGGTGTTTGACCAGGATCGAAGCTACGCGGGCAACGCCATGCCGCCGTTGCGCGAGTTCGTCTTCGCCGCTCCCGGCTTTCTGAAGACTCTTGGCATTCCCATGGTCGCCGGGCGAGACTTCACCTGGGACGAGGCCTTCCAGAAGCTGCCCGTTGGTATGGTGAGCGAAAACTTTGCCCGCGAATACTGGGGTAGCGCTGCGAATGCAGTCGGCAAGCGCATCCGCGTCAGCTCGACGGATGATTGGCGTGAAATCGTCGGCGTCGTCGCCGATGTGCACCACGACGGCATGGGCAAAGATGCGCCAACAGTCGCCTACTGGCCAACATTGCTGTCTCACTTTGAGGGTGGCCAGTTCAGTGTCCGGCGCTTTGTGGCGTTTGCCATTCGCACCCCGCGTGCGGGCTCTGAAAGCCTGATGAAAGATGTGCGCCAGGCGGTTTGGTCGGTCGACGCCAACCTTCCCCTTACCGATGTGCACGCACAGGACTACTACTACCAGAAGTCGATTTCGCGAACGTCCTTTACCTTGGTGATGCTGGCCATTGCCGCTGCCATCGCCCTGCTCCTGGCTATCGTGGGGCTTTACGGAGTCATCGCGTATTCCGCCTCCCAGCGAAAACGCGAAATCGGTATTCGCATTGCGCTGGGGGCGCAGCGAAATACAATCGTCACCATGTTTGTGCGTGAGGGCCTTTTGCTTACTGGGAGCGGCGTCATCTGCGGGGTGCTACTGGCGTTGGCCGCAACCCAGTTTTTGAAGACATTGCTTTTTCATGTCAGCCCCGGTGATCCACTCACCTATGCCATGGCAAGCATCGCTTTGTGCGGAGTGGCCGCGCTGGCCAGCTACATACCATCCAGGCGGACAGCAACCGTGAATCCCGTGGAGGCATTGCGAGCGGATTAGGTAATTGAACGCGACCCGCTCATTCAAGGCGTGAAGCCTGCACAAGCATGTTCAAGCACGGCTAGGAAAGCGCAAGATTCAGGTTGTCGATGGCTTCGTCCACTTCCTGATTGTTCTTGAACCCCACTGTAACGCAGTCAACGCCTGCATTCTGCATGGCGAAGCGCATGGCCGCAACCCGGTCTTCGTGACGAACAAATGTGCCGTCTCCGCACAGCTTCATGCTCACCACGCCCATGCCTTCTTTCTTCACCTGCTTGACATGCCCGACAACTTCAGCCACGTCGCCGCGATTGCCGTCGTCCGCCACCAACCCGTCCATTCTTGTGCCGTTATGGTTCATGCGAATCATCGCGACTTGCAG
>CAZTLV010000125.1:0-5023 GCA_964614635.1 uncultured Occallatibacter sp. | reverse complement strand
CAGGACGATTTATGCTACGCCGCCGCGTAGCAATGCCTCAGGGCCGGATCAATAGTAGGGGGGACATCGGCGATTTGGATTCGCGCTACCGAACAGCCTGGAAAAGTCATCCTTATCGCGCATCACCCGCATCTCGGCACGCAGACGGTTGAATTCCAAATACTGCAGGCTGCAACTGAAACTGTTTGATTTGCTTGATCATGTCGTCGACAACGCAATCACACGTGCTGGATGTTGGCGCACATGAAGAGGAAAGTCATCGGTGCGGAGAAGTCTGCGCCGGAGATCACGAGGCAGTCGAACGTGTTCGTGCGCTCTATGTTATCGGGCGTAAGGCCAGGGATGCGCCGTGGACAATCGCTTGAAGCTGCGTCTATCGCAATCGGCACCGATGCTGGCGCCGTTGCGCATCCCGATACGCGTCTCGGGAGAACCGGCGAGGACGAAACATTTCGGTAATGGCATGGCTGCCATTTCTTGAACCAGGGCGAATTTATGTCCGGAGTGACATCGTTGTCATGGGCTTCGTTTGGGTATATACTCTCTTCAATCTGGCAGCGCTGCGAATGGCTCGTGGCTGGAGGGGAATTGCCAGTGCCACTGGTTTTAGTCCTTGAGCGTCATGGTTGCCGTATCCACGATCGGCAAAAACCTCGCTCTCCCGGGACCGTGACATGGGCGCACACCCGTTCAGGACGCTGTCTTTCCGCATCCGGCAAGAGTTACGATGCGGCAAGGAGAATCGATGAATCGGCGGGAATTCACCTTTGCGGGTATGTACGGTCTGGCTGCGTTCGCTCCTCTTTCCCAACCCCTCGGCTCCGTTCTTCAGATCGCAACATCCGGCACTGAACAGAGGCTCACGGACTACGTCAATCCATTTCTGGGTACCGCGCCCCTGACTGACCCGGCAGAAATCGGATTCAATCCGCCCTGGCGAGTGTGGGCAGGATTGGTTTTCCCGGGCGCATCGGTGCCCAACGCCATGGTGCAACTGAGCCCGATCACCAAATTCGGCAGCGGCGCTGGTTATGAATACGAGAACCCGAAGATCTACGCCTTTGCGCACACAAACAAGGGCCACTGGAATTTATGCAATATTCCGATCCTGCCCGTGAGCGGCGAAGTGAATCCGGATGACTTTGCCTCCCCCTTCAGCCATGCGACGGAGTCGGCGCATCCGGGCTACTATCAAGTGCAACTCGAGCGCTACAACATTAATGCGGAGTTGACCACGACTCTGCGCACGGGCTTCCACCGGTACACCTACCAGGACGCTCGCGCGGCGAAGAAGCTGGTGGTGAACATGGCTGTCTCCAACGAGCGGATTAGCGATTGGCAGATGGAGCAGGACGGCGACCATGCTTTCAAGGGCTACCAGAGATTCAGCGAGAAGATCTATTTCTACGCCGTCTCGAACTACGGTATTCAACAAATTGAGCGCCTGAAGGGGAGCAAGGCGGAGCTGCCGGTGGTGGACTTCGAAACTGGATCGAAGCCGGTGGAGATTCGCATCGGATTATCCTTCGTGAGCACGGAAAACGCCAAGGAGAATTTGAAAAAGGAACTGGGCGCGAAGAGCTTCGAGACGGTGAAGGCCGAGGCCGATGCCACGTGGGAAAAGCTGCTGGGGAAGATCAAGGTTAGCGGCGGCACGGAGCGGCAGAAGAGGCTCTTCTATTCGTGCCTCTATCGCTCGTTCCTGTGGCCAGCCCTGCGCAGCGACGTGAACGGCGAATATACCGACGAGAAGGGCAATGTCGTCAAGGCGGACTTCCAATATTACACGCTGCCTTCGCTGTGGGACGATTACCGGAACAAACTGGTGTTGCTAGGAATGCTCTCGCCGGACGTGGCTACGGACGTGATTCGTTCGCTGATTGACCGTGGCGACAAGACCGGCTTTATCCCGACTTTCTTCCATGGCGATCACGCGGCGGCCTTCATTGCCGGTTCGTATCTGCGCGGGCTGCATGGCTTCGACGTGAAGGATGCTTATCGGTTACTGCTGCGCAATGCGACGGTGGAAGGCGGCACGCGGCCCTTTATCAAGGAGTACATAACCAAGGGCTTCATCTCCGATCCCGACGTGGCAAATCCGGGTGTGGAGACGAAGGGCAACGCGGGGGTGACCAAGACGCTGGAATACGCCTACGACGATTACGCCGTCGCCCTGCTGGCCAAGGAACTGAAGGACGATCAGAACTACGCGATGCTGATGAAGCGTTCAGAGAACTACAAGAATATGTTCGATCCATCGACCGGTCTCATGTGCGGCCGTCTGGAGAACGGCGATTGGGTCAAGAACTTCAATCCCGAGTTTCCTTACTACGAATATATGTATCGCGAGGCGAATGCGTGGCAGTCGTCCTTCTTTGCCCCACATGATACGGAGGGCCTGATCGGCCTCTACAAGAGCAAAGCTGATTTTGAGAGACAGCTCGACCGATTCTTCACCATTCCCTGGAATCCAAATTACATAGCGATGAATATCAACAGTTTCATCGGACAGTATTGCCAGGGCAATCAGCCGGACCACGGCTTCGCTTACCTCTATTACTTCGTGGGCAAGCAGGAGAAGTCACAGGCGATTCTGAACACGATTATGGATCGCTTCTACGGTATGGGCAGGGACGGTCTGGCGTTGAGCGGCATGGACGACGCGGGCGAAATGTCCTCATGGTATGTGTTCAATGCGATCGGACTTTACACCTATTCTCCGGCCGACCCGAAGTATATCGTCACAGTGCCGCTATTTGACAAGGTAGTTATCAGGATGAGTAACGGGAATTTGTTGACCATCGTAAGAAGGGACTCTGGGGAGAAAATCACTGACATTACTTACGCTGGACAGAAGGTTAGTGGGTATTTTATCTCCCATCGTGAGCTACTTGAGGGGAAGGAACTCGTCATTACTGTCAGGTAATGAAGAAGGTCACGATAACGTACAATTTCTTGTGCGCCGTGCGAAGGCACGGTCTTTCAGTGGGTGCGAATCCCACCCGGCAACTTTCGTTCCAGCCGGTAGCAATCGGAGCAGCCGTAGAGGCGACGAAGCGGCTGGAGCCTTCGGTGTAGAGGGTCATAAAAGTGACTTGGCGAGTATGTAGGCCGTAGCGCGAGCGAACGCCGAGCAGGCCTCGAAAGACGTGATGTGGAAGCCGACCCGCCAAGATTTCGGGGAAGGCAGACTCTGCAGAGGTAGTGAGCGAAGGATGCACTTTGCAGTTCCACCGGGGTAATGGCGACAGCATGCATACAAGAGGAAGATCGATGCAACACGGGAAGCCCCATGCGCGGTCGAGTGCATCGACCAACCGGAAGCCGGTGACGGACAGGCCGGGCGCAACGGGGTGACGGAAAGGCCCGCAGTACCGAGGAGGCCGGGTAATGCCGGCGGAGGGAAGGGGCCTTAGTTCAGAACAAACGTCTGAAGCGGAAAGGGACAGGAGATTGGGCAACCTAGCAACTCCGATAAACGTTCAGAAACTGCAGACGACGTTACATGCAAAAGCGAAGGAAGAACCCGACTTTCGTTTTTATGTCCTGTATGACAAGATCTGCCGGATGGACGTGCTTGAACACGCCTATGCCTGTTGCCGCGCCAACAAGGGTGCACCGGGGATAGACGGGTTGACGTTCGAAGGCGTCGAGGCATACGGAAGAGAACGCTGGATCGGGGAACTGGCGCAACAACTCAAGAAGGAGACATATCGTCCGGAAGCAGTACGAAGGGTATATATTCCGAAACCGAATGGCAAATTAAGGCCGCTCGGCATTCCGCGGCTGGCGGATAGGGTATGTCAGATGGCGGCGATGCTGGTCTTGGAACCGATCTTCGAGGCCGACATGCCGTCAGAACAATATGCCTACCGGCAGAATCGGAGTGCGCTCGACGCTGTACGCGAGGTACACGGGTTGTTGGTGAGCGGTCACAAAGACGTCGTGGACGCTGACCTCTCCGGATACTACGACACGATTCCACACGTCGAACTCATGAAATCGGCTGCACGTCGAGTTTTAGATCGGCGCGTGCTGCATCTGCTGAAGATGTGGCTCGATGCTCCGGTTGAAGAGGAAGACAAGCCGGGTCGCAAGAAACGTACGACGATCAACCGCGACGCCAGGCAGGGTATTCCGCAAGGTTCTCCCATTTCACCGCTGCTTTCCAATCTGTACATGCGGCGGTTTGTGCTGGGATGGAAGCGAGCGGGCATGGAACAACGGCTGGGAGCGCGGATCGTCAACTACGCTGACGATCTAGTCATCTGCTGCAAGGGAGAAAACGCTCAAAAGGCGCTGAATGCCATGCGACAGATGATGGGTCGTCTGAAGCTGACGGTAAATGAGGAAAAGACTCGAATATGTAGCTTGCCGGGTGGTGAATTCGACTTCCTTGGGTACACGCTTGGTCGGCGTTACTCTCCCAAGACCGGGCGACCATATATAGCCACCCGGCCATCACGGAGGAGCGTACGGCGCATGACCGAGGCGGTGCGTATCCAGACAGGCCGGAATATGGAGTGGCTGGATGTCGGAGAAATGGTGAAACGGCTGAATCGGAAATTGGGCGGCTGGGCCAATTACTTCAAGCTTGGTCCAGTCACACCTGCTTATCGATTCATCGACAGATACACCACGAACCGGCTTCGTCGGTGGCTTTGCAAGAAGCATAAACAGAGCAGCAGGGGCCTGATGCACTACCCCGATGAGTATTTCTACAAACAGCTTGGACTCATCCGTCTGCCGATGCTTCCGCAAAACCTTCCGTGGGCGAAAGCATGATGTTCCGTCCGAGAGCCGGATGCGCTAGCTGCGCATGTCCGGTTCGATGAGCGGGATGTGAAAACGGGGCATGGTCTGGATAATGAGGCACCGGCGAACGAAAGGGCCGGATACAGATAGGCCAGACCTAAACAACCGCGTCACATCCCGACTCTACTCGCACATTTGATTCGAGTTTTATGTTTGGGAGGTTGGTACAAGCAGGAGGAGCGAGACCTCTGAGGCGAGGACGATGGAG
>CAZTLV010000124.1:0-5167 GCA_964614635.1 uncultured Occallatibacter sp. | reverse complement strand
CGGCCTTCAAAGTTGCGATTACTAGTGGAGGCACAACGCTCGCCCGGCGAAAGAATGTCAGGGTTCATTCCCAGACACATCGAGCAGCCGGGCTCACGCCAGTCGAAGCCGGCTTCAATGAAGACACGGTCCAGGCCTTCAGCTTCAGCGGCGGCCTTCACTGCCTGGGAGCCGGGGACGACCATAGCGCCGACGTGGCTCGAGACCTTGTATCCGGCGGCGATGCGCGCAGCGGCGCGCAGGTCTTCGAGGCGGCCATTGGTACAGGAGCCAATAAACACGCGGTCGATGAATACCTCTTCAAGCGGTGTACCCGCCGTGAGATTCATATATTCAAGCGCCCGTTCGAGGTCTTTGCGCTGCTGATCGTTGGCGGCGGCTGCGGGATCGGGTACGGACGAGGTGATGGGCGCGACCATTCCCGGGCTCGTGCCCCAACTTACATAGGGAACGAGGGTCGCAGCGTCAATCACCAGTTCGCGGTCGAAGGTTGCGCCGGGGTCGGTGGGCAGCTTGCTCCACTCGGCGACGGCTTCGTCCCATGCTGTGCCGGTTGGGCTGAAGCGCCGGCCCCTCAGATAGGCGTAGGTTTTCTCGTCGGGGGCGATCATGCCGGCGCGGGCACCGGCTTCAATGCTCATGTTGCATACGGTCATCCGGCCTTCCATCGAGAGGGCGCGGATCGCGGCCCCTGCATATTCAATCACGCAGCCGGTTGCGCCATCCGTTCCAATTTGCCCGATGATGGCGAGGATGATGTCCTTCGCCGTCACGCCGGTAGGCAGTTTGCCTTCGACAGCAATGCGAAAGGTCTTCGGCTTCGATTGAGGCAGCGTTTGCGTGGCGAGAACATGCTCGACTTCGCTGGTTCCTATCCCAAACGCCAGGGCTCCGAATGCCCCATGGGTGCTGGTATGGGAGTCACCGCAGACGATGGTCATGCCGGGTTTGGTGATGCCCAGCTCGGGCCCGATGACATGCACGATGCCTTGATCGCGCGAATTCACGTCGTAGAGTTCGATGCCAAAGTCTGAGCAGTTCTTGCGCAGTGTGGCAATTTGCGTGGCGGCGATCTGGTCGACGATGTTGAGACGGCCTTCGATGGTGGTGGGCACATTGTGATCCACGGTGGCTATCGATCGATCTGGCCGGCGAACTTTGCGGCCGGCAATGCGTAAGCCTTCAAACGCTTGCGGCGACGTAACCTCGTGGAGCAGCTGCAAGTCGACGTACAGCACGGTGGGTTCACCCTGCGGCTCGACGACCACATGCTTTTGCCAGACTTTTTCAAATAGCGTTTTTGGTTCGGTGCTCATGGTGCTCCTGTTGAGTCGCTAGCTATTAGCTTCTAGCCGCTAGCTTGGTCTTGCCTATCGAAGCTACTTTGACTTTTCGGTTGCAAATTCTGTTCGTTGTATGTTGATGCCGCTTGCTCCAGGACAACAAGCTGAAAGCTAAGAGCTAACAGCTAAGAGCTGCGTTTTTACCGTTTCGCGAACTTTTGCGCCCATCTCGGTGGTTGATAAGACGACAAACCCTTGCGGATTGGAGCGTGCCAGGTCCGGTGTGCGAAAGCCTTGCTCCAGGACTTTGCGAACCGATGCTTCAATGGCTGCAGCTTCGGTCTCGAGGCCGGCCGAGTGGCGCAGAATAAGCGCTCCGGTGAGGATTGCGCCAAGCGGATTGGCCAGGCCTTTGCCGGCGATATCTGGGGCAGAGCCGTGGACCGGTTCGTACAGATTGACTTCGCCGCCGATGGTTGCCGAGGGCAGCATGCCGAGAGAGCCAGTGATGACAGCAGCTTCGTCAGACAGGATGTCGCCGAAGAGGTTCTCGGTGACGACCACATCGTAGTTGCGCGGCTGGTTCATCAGGTGCATAGCCATGGCATCGACATACTGATGCTCGAGTGTGACGCCGGGAAACTCAGCGGCGATTTCACTTACGGCGGCGCGCCACAGCTGCGAGACTTCAAGGACGTTGGCCTTGTCGACGCTGGTGACCTTGTTGCGGCGCTTGGTGGCCAACTGGAATGCGATGCGGGCTACGCGGACGACTTCTGCCTTGGTGTAGCGCATGGTGTTCCAGGCTTCGTTGGTGGTTTTGCTCCACTCGCGGGGCTGGCCGAAGTAGAGGCCGCCGAGGAGCTCACGCACGAAGAGGATGTCGGCGCCGTCGACGATTTCAGGACGTAACGGGCTGTTGACAGTGAGCTCTTTGAAGGCGAAAGCGGGGCGGAGATTGGCATAGCCGCCGAGAGCGGCGCGAATCTGCAGCAGGCCGGCCTCAGGCCGCTTGTCGGGAGCAAGCGAATTGAACTCGTTGCCGCCCACGGCCCCCAACAGCACAGCGTCGGAGTCGAGGGCCGCAGCGAGGGTGTCAGCGGGAAGGGGAGTGCCGTCCTGCACAATGGCTACGCCACCGATGCGCTTTGCATCGAACTCAAACGTGTGGCCGCCGAGGGACGCGACTTCGCGCAGCACCGTGACTGCTTCGTTGGTGACTTCGGGGCCGATGCCGTCGCCGGCGATGACTAGAATCTTCAGCTTCATGATTGATCTTTCCAGTTGTCAGTAATCAGTTGGTGCTCAGTCTAACTCCGACACAGGCTCGCGGCGCTTCTCGCGGATCTGGTCCGGTAACAGGCCGACGAGGTCCTGGTCGTAGATGTTCTTCTTGCGATCAGCGAGAGCAACGAAGCGGTAATAGGTCTGCTGCAGCTCCTCGCGGGTCAAGGTAAAGCCAAGCTGCTCCAGGCGATGACGAAGTGCGGCGCGGCCGGAGTGCTTGCCCAGGACCAGGTGTGTTTTTGCGACGCCGACCAGGGCGGGAGTCATGATTTCGTAGCAAAGCGGGTTGGCCAGCATCCCGTGCTGATGAATGCCGGACTCGTGCGCAAAGGCATTGTCGCCAACGATGGCCTTGTTCGGCGACGGTCGGAAAGTGATGATCTGGCCCAGTACCTGGCTGGTGGCGTAAAGATTCTCAAGCTTGATGTTGGTGGAGACGCCGTAGCGGTCGCCGCGAACATAGAGGGCAGCGGCAATTTCTTCAAGGGCGGCGTTGCCGGCACGTTCGCCGATGCCGTTGATGGTGCATTCCACTTGGCGTGCGCCGTTCTGAATGGCGGCCAGGGAGTTGGCGACGGCGAGGCCAAGGTCGTCATGGCAGTGCGAGGAGAGGATGATGTTGGCGGCGTCGATGGCGGGCACGCGCTCGCGCACCTCGGCAAACATGCGACCGTACTCCTCGGGAGTGGAGTAGCCAACTGTATCCGGCATGTTGATGGTGGTCGCCCCGGCTTCAACAGCGACGCGGACCATTTCGACAAGAAAGTCACGATCGGAGCGGGTCGCGTCTTCCGGCGAAAATTCAACGTCTTCGACGTGGGTGCGGGCAAGGCGAATGGACTCGCCGGTGAGGTCCAGTGCTTCCTGACGGCCAATCTTGAGCTTGTACTCCAGATGCAGATCGCTGGATGCCAGGAAGATGTGGATGCGGCTGCGGTCGGCGAACTGCAAGGCGCGTGCAGCCATTTCGATGTCTTCAGTTTTTGCCCGAGCCAATGACGCGATGCGCGGCTTGCGGATGGCTTGGGTGATGGTGGCAATGGCCGCGAAGTCACCTTCAGAAGCCATGGCGAAGCCAGCCTCGATAATGTCCACCCCCAGGTCCTCAAGTGCATGGGCCATGGTGAGCTTTTCCTGCGTGGTCATGCTGCAGCCGGGAGACTGTTCACCATCGCGCAGGGTGGTATCGAAGAAGTGCACGTGACTGGAGTGATTGGAGTTCATGGTTTCGCCTGCCAGGAAAAGCTTCTTACCAACTTAACTAGTCTCTCGCACCTTGGGTGTATAAGGCAAAGTTATTATTCTTGGGGAAGCGATTAGAATTGCTTATGATGAAAGGCAGCATTTAGCTCTCAGCCTTCAGCTTGGCCCTTGGAACACGAGGCTTTTTGTGCCGACGTGGTGCGGGCTTTTTGGGACTGAAAGCTAAAAGCTGCCTTTCGGAGGTTTTGCATGGAGCTTAGCCAACTGGAGACGTTCCTGGCTGTAGCAGAGGAGAAAAGCTTTTCAAAGGCGGCTGTGCGGTTGCATCGCACACAACCGGCGGTGAGCCAGGTAATCCGCAAGCTTGAAGCGGCAGTCGGCGAGACGCTCTTTGACCGTGCGGCTCGGGATGGATCACTGACTGCGGCGGGCGTGTTGCTGCGCGATTACGCCTTGAGGTTGCTGGCGCTCAGGCGCGAGGCGGCCAGCGCGCTGGATGAGCTGAAAAGTCTGGAGAGAGGGCGGCTGCAACTGGCGGCGAACGAATACACATGCATGTACCTGTTGCCGGCCATCGATCGCTTCAGACGCGAGTTTCCCCATGTAAACGTCACCGTGCATCGGATGCTTGCCTCGCACATTCCGGATGAGCTGATGCTCCGCACCTTCGAACTGGGAATGATTTCGTTTCGCCCGAACCCGGCTCTTTTTCGAACGATTGCTGTTTATGGGGACAGCCTCGCGTTCATTGTCAGCCCTGGTCATCCATTGGCGAGCGCAGCGAGGGTGTCCATTAAGGACCTGGGAGAGGAGTTGTTTGTGGCTCACAACGTGACCTCGCCTTTGCGGCAAAAGGTGATTGAGGCATTTCAGCACTATCGGACCCCATTGAATATGCATATTGAGCTGCCGACAATCGAAGCGATCAAAAGGTTTGTTTCAATGGGCAACGGGGTGGCGCTGGTCCCACATTTAACAGTGGCGCGCGAACTCGAGATTGGGGACCTGGTGAGGATTCCTGTGGATGAACTGGAAGTGAAACGTGTGCTGCGCCTGGTCCATCGGCGGCAAGCGACACTCTCCTATGCTGCCAGGGCTTTCTTACGAACGATTCATTCGCTCGCCAGGGAGCAGGGCCCACCATTCTATTATCAGGTTGAACGGATGGGATGAATATGCCACGCTCGGAGGTGGAACGTGGGTTTTCTTCGAGACAAGGCACCCGATTGCTGCGTGAAGCGTCTATAACCTGAAATGTTCCTTCAACGCAGCTTTCAGCCCCGGCCCGTTCGGGCCATTTACAATTCTTTAAGCGGGGCCCGGCTTGAACCGGCGCACCGGATTCGACAAGCTCGTTGCCAGCCGGACGGTTGTGCAGTGGTGAGGTTCAGGAC
>CAZTLV010000123.1:3223-5283 GCA_964614635.1 uncultured Occallatibacter sp. | reverse complement strand
GCGCGCCGGTTGGATGCGCCGGTCGGGGCGCTGCGTACGAATGTGGTGACGATATCCTGCGGGACGGCTTCGAAGAGCCGTTTCAGGACGAGCAGGTCGAGGTCTTCATGGCGCAGCGCGAATCCCAACTGGTCGCCGAAGGACTCGCCGGGCCAGTACCTTTTGTCGAAGACGTTCCAGCCCTTTTCCTCCCGGCGGCTCCCCTTGACGTGCTGTCTGGATACGGCGCTTGAGCGGCGGATGGGAGCCTGAACGCTGAATGTCTGGATGAGAGCTGCCCAGCCCGCGAGCCTTGCATCAGCCGGAACCGACTTTTCCTGGAAGGTTCCGGCGTGATCAATAGTATGGGGTTGATTTTCAGCAGCCGCGGTCGAAAACTCCTCTTTCCGGTCGAAAATAATCGATACTTTTGTCTCTTGGTCGAAGACAAATATACGCGATTTTGGTCGAAAACCAATCTCTTCGGTCGAACAATGCCTCGATTTTACAATCAAGGTCGAAAATAACTATTCATTGACGACGCCAGGCTCGGCTTCCAAATTCTCCGGCTGCCAGAGAGACAGATTCCGTCCCCGTCCCGGGGCGTCCTCCAGTCCCGCAAGACCCCGCTCCCGGAAGCGCTAGCACCACAAGCGCACGGTGTGGCGGTTCTCCCCCAACTGCCGCGCCACTGCCAAATTCACCATGCCGACCGCCGACAGAAGCACAATCAGGGATCGCAAAACACTGCGCTGTTCCGAGGTCTTCATGCGCACCATATCAACCTCAAATAAATCTGTCTCACTCGTTGGCCGGCACGGTCAAATTCAATGCCCGAATGTAGCCTGCGTTGGTCTGACAATGAGCGAGACGGATATTTTCAAGCAGGCTTTGGAAAGCGGCTCGCGCATGTTCAAGGGAGGGGCGGGCGGCTATCCGCTTCTCCGAATTTCCGGTATTGCCCTCCATTTTGCCATAGGCAACGATCTCGTCCCAGTACAGAGGCTTCTGCCAGGTTACGAAAGAAGAAGCAGAACCCATCTTCTTGTAGGGCCAGAATGCCCAGCCGATCTGGTTCTTTTCCATTACCTGCACAAAGTCATGAATCCAGGCATCTGAATTCTCGCCGGATTCGCCCAGCCAGATGGGAACATCGTAGCGGTTGCGGAAATCGAGGTAAGGCTGGATTACCGCTTCGGTCGGCGCGGTCCAGTACTTGTGGAAGGTATACATCAGATTGGAATCAAAAGGAGCACCAAAGACAGCGAAGTTGGAGTCCCACTGGGCACCGCCCAGGATGATGAGATGGTTTGTATCCACGGTGCGGACAGCAGCTGTGAGTTTCTTGTAGAGCGGCTCCAGCTGGCTGTTGTATTTCTGCAGCGCCGGATAGTGCGGGATCGGTTCGTTGAGCAGGTCATAGCCGAGAACCGCGGGATTGTCGCGGTAATGTTCGGCGATTCTTTTCCAAACGGCAACGGTCATCGCCTGACTGGCCTCCGACTCAAAGAGCCAGGGATAGCCCCAGCTATCGTCTATGTTGGAGCCGGTTTGGCCTCCGGGTGCGCAGTGCAGATCGAGAATCACATACAAGTGGTACTTTTCCGCCCACCCGACGACGCGATCGAGCAAGGCCAATCCTTCGTCGTTGCCGGGCGTGAAGAACTTCTGGTGCAATGGAATGCGAATGGAATTCACGCCGGTTTGGTGAAGATAGCGAATATCGTCTTCGGTGATATAGGCTTCGCGATACTCTTGCCAGAACTGCGCCGCTTCGGCCGGGCCGATCAGCTCATTAAAAAACGTCTCAATCTCGCGTGGCGACTGTGGCCCACCTTCCAAACCGAACATGTATCCTTCCGGCACCATCCAATTGCCAAGGTTAATGCCCCGCAGTTGCAAGGTGTGTCCTTCAGGGTCCACCAGGTATTTTCCGCCGGCGTGAACAAACCGGCCTGCAGACGGGGACGCTGCGGCAGCCACGGCACCAGAACCAAATCCGAGCGTGATAAAGAGAGCAAGGAGAGCAAGTCGTTTCATGAGAACCCCGAAATTGAAAGCGTATGCCGCGCACAGAAGCG
>CAZTLV010000123.1:0-3123 GCA_964614635.1 uncultured Occallatibacter sp. | reverse complement strand
GCGCGCCGTGCGATCGCCAGACCGAGACCGACACCTCCGTTGTTCTCGGAGCGCGCAGCATCTACCCGGTAGAAGGGATCGAAGACTCTCTCGGCGAGATGCGCTGGAATGCCAGGTCCAAAATCGCGCACGCGAATCTCAATCCTGTTGTCGAGCAGATGAAGTTCCACTTCCACACTTGTTCCTTGCGGAGTATAGCGAATCGCATTGCGAATCACGTTTTCGATCGCGCGCCGCAGCAACTCTTCGTTCCCTGAAAGAGTAACCGGATCCACTGTTCCAGCGACGACTGAGCACTGCTTTTGCGCAGCCTCGATCGCGCAGCCATCCATGATGCGGATCAGCAATTCATGCAAGCAGACCTCGCTGAATCGAACTGAGCCCAAGTCGCCCTCCGCGCGCGACATGTCAATCAAATCGCAGACAAGTTCGGAGAGGCGTTGAATCTCCCGCCGCAGTCGTGTCGCGGTGGCATCCCGATCCTTGGTATGGCGAACCAGTTCTGCTTCGAAGGTAAGCCGGGCCAGAGGGGACCGGAGTTCGTGAGAAATGTCCTGCAGCAGCTGCCTTTCAGCGACAAAGAGCGCGCTGATTCTATCGGCCATGGAGTTGAACGATCTTGCCAAAGTGCCGATCTCATCGTTGCTCTGCAGATCGGACCTGGCCTCGAAATCCCCGTGCCCGAAGCGGTCCACGACCTCGGCCAGCCTTTGAAATGGAAGCGCCACCTTCTGCGTAATAATCCAGCTAATGATCACGATGCTGGCGCATACCAGAACGTAAAAGGGCCAGTAGATGGCGACCTGCTGGTCCAAACCGGCCACAATCCACACATATTTTCGGTCATCGGAAGAAGTGGCTGAGATAAATCCGCCCAAGCGCTTTTCGACCGCCTGATTTGTGTGCTGCTTGCCGAGGGTGCCGCGCAACATGGCAGAGCGATCGTCGCCAGAGGCAAGATCGCGCCCCTGAGCGTCGGTCAAATAGAAATGCATTCCGCGCGGGCGATGCGTGTGCTCAAGAAATGAGGAGAGAGCCTGCGATCCCTGTGTCTCATAGACACGAACCGCCTCACGCAAAGCCATCTTGTTGAACGACTCCATGGCATCCATGGGAGGAGCTTGCGAAAAAGCGGTGAGAATCCGGGCGATCAGCAGGAAGATGACGAACGAAGCGGCCAGGACCGTGGCCGACCAGAGAGCGATCTTGACAGAGACCGATTTCATTGCTGGTCATCCAGCGCCAGCAGATAACCCGTGCCGCGAATGGAGCGAATCACGATGCCGGCGGATGCAGTTTTCTTGCGCAATCGGCTGATGTGCACCTCGAGCGAGCGCTCGAATGGCGTGGCCATGCGCTGGTATAACATGCCGCAGACTTCATTACGCGTAACGATGCGGCCATTTGCGCGGACCAGAAGGTCGAGTATATCGAACTCCGTGCAGGTTATGTCGACGGGCAGATCCTGAATCCAGGCACGCTTCGTAGCTG
The DNA here is from genome assembly GCA_964614635.1 of uncultured Occallatibacter sp. Taxonomy (GTDB): domain Bacteria; phylum Acidobacteriota; class Terriglobia; order Terriglobales; family Acidobacteriaceae; genus Telmatobacter. The sequence continues at coordinate 1,632 of CAZTLV010000123.1, read as the reverse complement.
GGCTGAGGCGCAACTGCGCGATAGAGAGCAGATCCTCGCTTTCGCGCGCCATCCTGCCTGTGCGGCGCATGATGGCCCTCATGCGAGCGTCGAGTTCCTCCGGTCCAAAAGGCTTGGCCAGATAGTCGTCCGCGCCGGTATTGAGACCGTTCACGCGATCTTGCAAGGCGCCTCTTGCCGTGAGCATCATCACAGGGACTTCGGAACGGCGTCGCAGTTGCGTGAGGACAGTAAAGCCATCCATTCCCGGCAGCATGACGTCCAGCAGTATGACATCGTAGTCGCCTTCGAGAGCCTGCGCCAGACCGCTGGGGCCGTCAAATGCGGCCTGAATCGAAAACACAGAGTCGGCGAAGTACTCGCGAATGAGTTGGCAAAGGCGCGTGTCGTCGTCGATAACCAGAACCCGGCAACTCTTCTTGTCGTCTGCGATCATGGCTGAAACGGGCTCGGCCTCTCTTCAGAAAGTGGATATGGGACTCAAATGTCGATTCTCCATGACCGCGAGTCGCAACGCAAGCCTCCTGGAAATCCTTTGCAATTCTTGAGCTTCACACCTGCGCTCGCTGCCTGATACTGGGCTTGCGGCAACCCGTTGGCCGCAGGGAGAGGTCCTTGCCCGCTCGACTCTCATCTTCCATTGAATGGTGAGAAGCGAGCATGATTCCGGGCTGCGCCTGGAATCGCAAGGTGTTTTCATCGTGAAGAGTACGTCGCTCCTGTTTGGGCGATGAATTGCATGAAGTGGAGCATGAATATGAGTCGAGGCTATTCACGGAAGGTTTTCCTTCCTCTTCTGGGATTGTTGATCGGACTGGCCGGGCCATCCGGAGCGCAACAGCCAACCGGAGGGGAACCTGCGCACGACGGGCAGTTGATGCAGATGCAGCAAGGTTCCAATGTGGATCTTCAGTTGCAACGGATCACCGAGCTTCTCACCCTCACCGAAGACCAGAAGGCATCGATGAAGATCGTGCTCACAGAGCACAGCCAGCAGATCGAGGAAGTCTTCAGCAAGTACATGGGTGACCCCGGCCTGCCTGGGCAACCGCCAAGTGCGAGCGTCAGAAGATCCATGCACGACGCAATCAAGGCCGTGCATGTTGCCACCTACGCAAAGATCGACGCGATCCTGAACAGCGATCAAAAGGCCAGGCTCGCAGCGTGGAAGAAGAAGCAGCAGAGCCGGCCGTTGGGACACAAGGACGATATGCCTCCGCCGCTCGACGATCTACTGGGAGATCAGAAGGATCGCGGCATGCGCGGCGATGGGCCGCCCCCCATGTAAATCATCCGCGGCGAGCGAACCCCTCAGGAACACGAACACCGATTTCCCCTGGGAACCGAGGGACGGCTCTCGCATTCCGCAAGGGCTGAACCACATGCAGCAAAGCATACTCAAGGAGTCTACGATGAAGTGCACTGGGAGCCACTACGCCCTTGCAGTATTACTGTTGATCGCATTCATCACCGGATGCAGTTCGAGCAGCAGCGGCGGAACCAGTACGAACTCGACAGCCACCACGATCACACTCTCTTCCACCAGCACTTCAACCACAGCTGGAACTAAAATCACGTTGACCGCGACGGTTTCTCCAGCAGCCGCCACCGGAACCGTAACCTTCTACAAAG
>CAZTLV010000122.1:0-5378 GCA_964614635.1 uncultured Occallatibacter sp. | reverse complement strand
GATGGGGTTCGATCTGGCTGAGGTGGGGCCGATCTTCGAGGAGTACGTAGGCGAACTGGGGCTGAATGGGCGGTTGAAGTTCAAGGCGGGAAATTTCTTTGAGGAAGGGCTGCCGCATGTGGATGTGATTGTGATGGGGCATATTCTGCACGATTGGGATCTGCCTACGAAGAAGATGCTGATCGGGAAGGCGTATGAGGCGCTGCCGAAGGGCGGAGCGTACATCGTGTATGAGGCGATCATCGACGACGACCGCAGCAAAAACGCGTTTGGATTGATGATGAGCCTGAATATGCTGATCGAAACGTATGGCGGGTTCGATTACACGGGCGCGGACTGCCAGGGGTGGCTGAAGGAAGCGGGATTTAGCGAGACGCGGGTGGAGCACCTGGTGGGGCCGGACTCGATGGTGGTGGGGATCAAGTAAAACAGCTGTTAGCCGCTAGCTTTTAGCCTCTAGCCGGAGTGGTGGGAGAGCACAGCGTCTTGCCAGCGCGAGGTTTGGCGGACGCGGGCGCCGGCACGGGATGTGCCGGCGTTTCTGTTTTGCGGCTATGGGTTGCAGGTCGTTGGCGGAAGGGTAGCAGGCTTGCCAGCCATAGTGAGCAGGTTGTAGCTCGCCTGGTTGTAGATGTCTTGCAGAGATGGTGGGCCCAGCGTCATGCTCGGAAGAAAAGTCTGGCAGGTGTTTGCTGGGTCCTGGGCGTACTGCAAATCCTGAAAGTCGACCGCCACATACTGGATGGGCGCGTTGCGGATAGGCGGGATGCTGATGGAGCCTCCGAAGTCGGTGGCGTCGGGCGTTGCGTCAAAGAAAACCGTTAAGGTGTTGAATGCCGCCTGCTCGGGCGTGAGATATTTGCAGTCAGACGGATTCGGATTCATCGGGGACCAATTAGGGCACCCCTGCTCCTGAACGGTGCCTTTGCTCGAGACCTCCAAATCGAATTCTGCTCCGCCGAGTATCGGAGGAATCGGCGGGGGCGCCAGGGAAGTGAGGACCTTTATACCGGCGACACCAATGTCGCCCGTATTGGTATCGGTGCCGGACGTCATTCCTCCCACCTGCGTGGACTTTTCGTTGCGGCCACGCGCAGTGACAAAGTAAGAAAGAATCTCAGTCTTCGCTTCGCAGGACATTGGGTTCTGGGTGGCCGTAGAGCAGTCGACGGCATAAAGAGTGTTGTCAGGATGCACGACGAGGGGATAAGGCTGCTCTGGAAAGTCATCGGCTGCATCAGGATTGCTGACGATGGTAATGCCAGAAAAGATTGCTTCGTATGCATCGATCGCTTGTTTTCCGGCGTCGATGAAAACCTGATCAGAGTTTTCGTATCCGGGCCGAAAGGGAAAAGAATGGTGGATGAGAATCTGCCATGCTTGGTCGGCGGGTAGTCCTGAGGCCTGCGTTGAGCCATTGGCAGTTGTGGGAAGGATCATCTCATTCGATGCACACATGGGTCCGGCGATGGAGATGCTAACGAATGCCGGATTGGAGTTATAACGCGCGTTGACGTTGACGAGGAAGTCGTCCCAGGCGAGGAGGTAGAGCGGGTTCCAAGGAAGAGGCAGAACTGGCGGGTTTCCGTCTGCGCGCTTGGCCTCAGGAAAATTGACGAAGGTCGCCTTGCCACAGTTGGGCTGGGCAGTGCCGCTGCCAGTGAATAGGCCGTCGCATGAGGGGATCAGGTTCAGGAGCCAGGTCGGAGAGTCAGTGCCAGGCGTAATGTTGAGCTCGACCGCCTTGTGCTCGGCGTTGGCCTCTGCAAAAACGTCGTCGGCATAGCTCCAATCGTAGCCATCAGGGCTGGTCGTACACGAGCGGTTCAGCGCGCACAGCGGGTTGTCGAGCTCGATCTGGTCCCAGTGCAAGCCAGCAATGATGCCCGAGATGGCTGGGTTGACCAGCAGTTTGGCGTAGAAGCAGCGGAGATAGGTATGGAGATCCGGGGATGATTGCGCGCACCCTTGATCTTGCGAAGGTCCGCCATACAGATTTATCACGTCGGGAACGTCAACATGAACATAGACGCCGAGGGGGGTGCGGGCATTTACTGGGATCTGCGCAGGAGATGAAGGCGGCAGGGTGATGAGGGATGCACAGCACACGGTGAGGAAGGCGACCATTCGGGACCGGCTCGCGATGAGCGCGCTTTCGCAGGGCGTCGGCGGGACGGCAATGCTCGGGATGCTTGAATCGACTGCAAAGTGCGATTCGGGCAGGGATCTCATGGCAACCTCCAGGGTGGCCAAAGTATAACTTAGGTGGATTACGATTCCAGCAAATACTTCCGATTCATGGCTGAGACTGGGCCGCGATGGCGCCCCACGGACGAGAAGGTGTCCGTGGGGCTCTGGCGGCAGTAGACGTCGTCTAAGGCGGGGGATTTAATTTAACTATTTAAATCTCGATTTTTACGGGCCAAGTCTTCCAGATGTCGGCGCAGTAGTCTCGGATGGCGCGGTCAGAAGAGAATTTGCCGCTGCGTGCGACGTTGAGGATGGACATGTGTGTCCAGTGATCGGCCTCCTGGTAGGCCTGGTCGACCTGATCCTGACAATCGATGTAGGACTGATAGTCCGCGAAGAGCATATACGGATCGATCGTGAGCAGGGACTGGACGATCGGCTCGAAGAGGCTGCGGTCGCCGTGCGAGAATTCGCCACTGGCCATGGAGTCGACGACCTCGCGAAGGTGAGTGTTAGCTTCGTACCAGGCGCGGGGTTTGTAGCCTTCAGCTTTCTTCTGCTCGACTTCCTCGGCGGTGAGGCCGAAGAGGAAGAAATTGTCGGCGCCGACTTCTTCGCGAATTTCGATGTTGGCGCCGTCGAGAGTGCCGATCGTGAGCGCGCCGTTCATCGCAAATTTCATGTTTCCGGTGCCGGAGGCTTCGAGGCCAGCGAGAGAGATCTGCTCAGATAGGTCTGCGGCGGGATAGACGCGGTGGCCGAGCTTCACGTTGAAGTTGGGCAGGAAGACGATCCTGAGGCGGTCGCGGACGAGCGGGTCGCCATGCACGACGGCGGCCACGGAGTGAATGAGCTTGATGATGAGTTTAGCCATACGATATCCGGGCGCAGCTTTGCCGCCGAAAAGAAATGTCCTGGGCTGCAGCTCGATATCGGGATTGTTCTGGATGCGCTTGTAGAGCGTGAGGATGTGGAGAACCTTGAGGTGCTGGCGCTTGTACTCATGCAGGCGCTTGACCAGCGTGTCGAACATGGAGTTGGGATCGACGGCGATGCCAATAGTCTGGTAGATGTAGGCGGCGAGGCGCTGTTTGTTGTGGTGCTTGATGGCGCGCCATTCGCGGGCGAACTCGGGATCGTCGGCGAACGATTCGAGCTTGCGCAGCTTCTCCAGGTCGTGAATCCAACTGTGGCCGAGGCGTGAAGTAATGAGGCGAGCGAGCTGCGGATTGGCGAGAACCATCCAGCGGCGCGGGGTTACTCCGTTGGTCTTGTTGCTGAACTTGTCTGGAGCGAGGTCGTGGAAATCGCTGAGCAAGTGCGTTTTGAGAAGCTCGGTGTGCAGCGCGGCGACGCCGTTGACAGCGTGGCTGCCGACGACGGCGAGATGAGCCATGCGGACATAGCGATCACCGGATTCGTCGATGATGGACAAACGGCTCACGCGCTCTTCGTCGCCGGGAAAGTGGGAGCGGACATTTTCAAGGTGGCGGCGGTTGATCTCTTCAATGATTTCAAGATGGCGCGGGAGAAGCGCGCCAAATAGAGAGACAGGCCACTTTTCGAGAGCCTCGGGCATCAGTGTGTGATTGGTGTAGGAGAGCGAATGCGTGGTGACGCTCCACGCGGTGTCCCAATCCATGGCGTTTTCATCGACCAGGAGCCGCATTAATTCGGCGACTGCGATTGCCGGATGCGTGTCGTTCATTTGAATGGTGAAAGTGCGATGAAGATCGGCGAGGGGGCGCTGCGCAGTCTTTTGAATCTTGACGATGTGCTGCAAAGAGCAGGAGACGAAGAAGAACTGTTGCTCGAGGCGCAGTTGCTTGCCCTGAAGTTCTTCGTCGTTAGGGTAAAGAATCTTGGAGATGTTTTCAGAATCGACTTTGTCGTGTACCGCGCCAAAGAAGTCGCCGGTGTTGAAGCTTTCAAAGTTGAAGGACTCGACGGCCTGCGCGGACCAGAGGCGCATGGTGTTGGCGGTGTTGGTGCGGTAGCCGAGGATCGGCGTGTCATTGGGGATACTGCGCACGAGCTTCTGTGGAATCCAGCGGACGCGAAAATGGCCGCTTCCGTCGGTGTACTTCTCAGTGTGACCGCCGAATTGAACTTCGAAAGCGTCTTCGGGCCGCTCGAGGCCCCAGGGGTTACCGAGCCGGAGCCACTTGTCCGTTGCCTCAACCTGCCAACCGTCGCGAATCTGCTGATCGAAGATGCCGTACTCATAGCGGATGCCGTAGCCGATGGCGGGAATGTCGAGAGTGGCAAGGGAATCCATAAAGCAGGAGGCAAGACGTCCGAGACCGCCGTTGCCGAGGCCGGGTTCCGCTTCCTGGTCGATAAGCATTTCAAGATCGAGGCCGAGCTTTCGCATCGCTTCTTCAGCTTCGTCGTAGATACCGAGGTTGATGAGGTTGTTGGCAAGATGCGGGCCCGTGAGGAATTCGGCCGAGAGGTAGCAAACAACGCGGACATCCTGCGCGCGATAGTTGAGGATGGTCTGGATCCAGCGCTCGACGAGCCGGTCGCGGACGGTATGGGCGAGGGCCATGTATAGGTCGTTGACCGTAGCGCGATCGCGGGAGCGTCCTTGCACGAAGAACAAGTTGTCGAGAAAGGAATGCGCAAGGGCGTCGGAGCCCGCGGCCGTCCTTTGGGTTTTCAGCGAGCCTTCCGAGCCGAGATCGGCAAGAGCAGGAGCGACCATGGAGCACCTCGAATGTTTGTGTCGGGCCGTGCGAAATTCAGAGAAAAATCGGGATTGTCTCAGCGGATCGGTGGGCCGATGGGATAACGATAGAACCCGCTCAGAGGCCGGAGGATGAAAACTGCGTCAAATCCTCGTGATCTTTTGATGGAAATCCCATTGTTGAACGGGCCCGTTTTGAAACTGGCGAAATGGAAAGTGCGGTAATCTAGGCGGATGGAACAAGCAACGATACAAGCAGTTGTCGGCGGATCGGGCATGCAGGCAGGTACGAGCGCGGCGTTGCGGATTCGCGGGCTGAAGAAAGCGTTTGCGGATGTGCAGGCTGTGGACGGGATCGACCTCGAAGTGCAAAGGGGCGAGTGCTTTGGGTTGCTGGGACCGAATGGCGCGGGGAAGACGACAACCATTGAGATTTGCGAGGGGCTGACACCCGCGGACGACGGGACGGTGGAGCTGCTGGGGCTGAATTGGGTGAGCG
>CAZTLV010000121.1:0-5639 GCA_964614635.1 uncultured Occallatibacter sp. | reverse complement strand
GTAAACTGCTGAAAACGATGTGGCGGTACTTGCGTTTTAACTGTGCGCGCACAACTGTGCGATGCCACCTTAAATGAAAGTCGAGTCCATTTTGATGAAAGTTTTGAACAGCAGGATGAAAGTCGATTAAGTTATTGATTCCGAAAATACTTGGAGGGCTGCGATTTCAAGGTCGCGGCCCTTTTTCTGTCGAAAACTTCAGAGATTAACTTGATGTTAACATTCGGAGACTGCGACTCCAGCGAAGACGGTGATTCTCCTAGCTGAGTCACGATGTGCATTGACAGCCAAGTTTCCAATGGTTAGAGCCCATTTACCGGAAGAACCGTCGTCATGCTGGCCACTTCTGCTGACAAGGCCATGTTCCAGTCACGCAGACTATCCAACAAGGGGTCAGGTTGCGAGACGAACGAAATACATCGGAAGCGGGCTAATGACCGTCCGGTGCCCTTTGGCTGACGGTCAGAAAGTGAGCAGCCCATATATCAACAATTGAGACTGATAACTGGTCGTATGTCATTGATACAAAATAGCTTAGATACAACAATACGAGACTATTGATCTGTATCAGGGATCACAAGTCGAATTACGGAAGCCGCGTACCCTCAAGTCCCAGATGTGCTTTTGATGATTCCAGAGAACCAATAAAGTGCAGTTGGAGAATTGAGCACTCAAAGTGGTGTGGACCAAGCAGGTCACCTGATTTGGGATGTTCACCTTCAGGCGCGCCCCTATCTGGTAGGCGATTTAGACATCGAAGAGCCGATGGCTGGCGGCCTTTGGGAAAAGGTATCCCCGAAGTTGGAAAGAGCCTTCGCAATTTATGACAAGCAGGAGGCACCGGCTACTCCCGCGTCCACCTAGATTCCCTCGTCGCGCATCGAAGCTGTGCGACGAGCCTTGATTGGAGTCACAAGGTTGTACCACATGAGGTTCTCAGTGAATTCTCAATAGGACCCTTCATTGCCGAATTCGAGGATATTAAAGTGTCCAGGCGGCTAGGTATCCCTGTCTATTTGCTATTGAGTCTTGCGGGTTTTACCCTCTTTTCTCTTGATGAGGCGGAAGCTCAAAGCTCCTTCGGTGGTGCGCCTGCGCCGTCGGCCGTGAATCCGGCTTACGTGCAGCTTCCCGTGACCTTCGAGATGAACCGCGGTCAGGCAGCCTCAGATGTCAAGGCTATCGCGCGCACGGCTGCGGGAGTTGCCACCTTCAAGCGGAACGAAATGTTCCTTCCGGTGCCTGGAAGCCGCTCTCCTCTCCGATTCAGCCTCAGTGCACAGACGGAGGTGTCCGTCGCCCCCGAGTCTGCTACTGGCGGCGTCGTGAACTACATAAACGGCCCTGAACGCTCGCAATGGTTTCAAGGCCTGCCCCTCTATCGCGGTATTCGATACAAATCCGCGGCCGAAGGCGTCGATCTGGTACTTCACGGCACCCAGGGCCGGCTTGAATACGACTTCAACCTGGCCCCGCGGGCTGATGTCTTATCCGCGCAACTCCGCATCGAAGATCCCGCCGGCTTGAGCCTTCAGCCCGACGGTTCGCTCCTGGTCACTCCGGCCGAGGGCGGCACTCTCCGCCTCGATGCACCCACTGCCTTTCAGTTCCGCAATGGGAGCCGTACTTCCGTCGAAGTAAGCTTTCAGGTTGACGATCGTACCATCGGGTTTCGCCTCGGATCTTACGATCCCGAGCTTCCTCTCGTCATTGATCCGGTTGTCTCCTACACCACGCTCATCGGAGTCAACAACAGCATCTCTGTGAATGGATTCGGCGTCGACTCCTTAGGAGATGTCATCTTCACGGGCTCTACTTTTGCTAACAATCTTCCGGTCGTCAATGGCTCAAAAAACAACTCTTCCGGTTCGGAACAGGTCTATGTCACCAAGCTTGATTCCTCCGGCGGCAATGTTCTCTTCTCCACCTACTTTCCGGCGGCAGGTTTCAATACAGCATCCAGCCTTGCCCTCGATTCTGCCGGCAACGTCTACGTCTCCGGAATCACAGGGGATCCTGCGTTCCCTGTTACCTCTCAAAACATCGGCTCGTGTTCCCAGTTCTGTAACACCGGCTTTGTCGTCAAGCTCGATCCATCCGGCAAGGTCGTTTACTCCACGCTCATCGGTTCCGGGCAGCAGCTCCCCAAAGGTCTCGCGGTCAATTCGGCCGGTGAGGTCTATGTCGCCGGCCTCACCGCCGACGCCGGTCTCAAAACAGTGAACGCTTACGATCCGAACTACGGCGGCGGCCTCTGCACGAGTTGTTCCTCCGGTTTCTTCGGCAAGCTCAATGCCAACGGGAGCGACTGGGTCTTCTCCAGTTACTTCCCCATCCTCCCTTACTACTCCTTCAATCAACAGTACGGCGTCTTCATCAGCGCTCTTGCCGTCGATCCATCCGGCAACTTCTACATCGGGGGCACAGGCGCAGCTTTTACACTTCTGCGCCCTCTCGTCATCTCGGCTACCAACATCGATCCCGGCTACACGTTCATCGCCAAGTTCTCGGCGGACGGTCAAAATCTCCTCTTCAGCACGGATATGCCGGCGCTCTCCATCAATGGCTTGCAGGCAGCCGCAGACGGCACCCTTTTTATCGCCGGTAATGCCACCGCAAACTTCCCCTACACGATGAATTTCCTCGGTTCGCCATTCCCGCCTCTGTGGGCTGTACAGGGCGACGACTATATGTTTGCTGCCGCCATTAGCCCGGCCGAGAACCAACTGACCTACGCCGCTTACCTCGGTCACGGATCGGTAAGCGCCACGACTCTTGGCTCCGACGGCAACTTCTACATGGCAGGGAATTCCAGTCTCATCCCTCGCCTTCCGCTCCAGAACGCACTTGAGACTGATGTCTCCTCCGGCGGTTTCGTGCTATCGCTTACGCCCTCCGGCCAGCTTGCCTCCTCTACTCCCTTCGGTGGACACTTCGAACAGCAGGTCCCGGGCGCGCTGGCGGTCGATTCCAGCGGTAATATCTTTCTCGCCAGTGCACCTTCTCCCAATGGACTCAGCAACGATCCGCTTGACCCGGTCAGCGTCGGAACCGGCGCGGCTTATTCCTCCCAGACATCCCTCGGAACCAGCACATCGTTCATCGGCTTTGCAGCTTCCATCGCCAAAATCTCTCCGTCCAATCAGCCCCAGATCAGCCTCAGCTACCTTGGCCCTTACCTAGTTCTGCGCGACGCAGGCTCTGCCGATCTACACATATCCAGCATCACGTACTCCGGGGGCCTGCAAAGATCGTGGGGTAATTGCGGAAGCACCGTTCCTGGCGGCTCCTCCTGCTTCCTGGTTCCCGGCACCAACTCCGGCTACACCGCCTCAGGCACGCTCACCATCAACAGCGACGCTCAGCCCTCGCAACAGACATTCACCCCAGCATTCCCTCCCATCAGCCAGTTGATTGCGCCATTCATATACGTCGAAGACGTTCCGCTCATCTTCCCTCCGCAGGTAAGCGGCAGCGCCAGCCCCGAACAGACCCTCCAGCTCACCAATGTCGGCGCATCGAGCACCTCTGTAACGGTTCGCGCGAACGGTCCTACAACCTCACTTCAGGTAAACAGTAATTGCGGCTCGCTATCCCCTGGGGCAAGCTGCAATGCGCAGATCGCGAACGCCCCCAGTTCCGGGTCTACGACGGGCGGGGCCCTCCTTATCGGTTCGAATAGTCCGATTTCAAACGATACTCCATTTGTTGTTGCAGCAGGCCTGAACACAACCGACCCACTTCAGCTTTCCGCCCCACTCCTTTCCTTTGAGACCGTCGTTGTCGGCCAGCGATCGCTTCCACATCCCATCGTCCTGACCAACGCAACCAACTCGGCCATCACCGTTCCTTTGCCGGTCATAGGCAACCCTGATTTCTCCGTCAACGCCAACTCCTGCACCTCGGCGCTTCAACCAGGGCAATCCTGTGCCATAGCCATCGTCTATTCCCCATCGACCGCCGGGCCTGCCATTCAGACCACCCTCACACTGGCCGGAAACGCCACCCAACTCATCCTTGTCGGCACACCCATGGCCGTGCCGGCGGTTTCTCCTAATCCCTCTTCGCTCACCTTCGGCCCCTTGGCTGCGAGTGGTACCCAGTCCCAGACCATTACGCTGTCGAACAGCGGTTCAGCCGCGGTCCCGGTGAATGGCATCGTCACTTCGAGTCCGACCTTCACTCAGTCCAATAGTTGCATCGGAACCCTTGCCAGTCTGCAGCAATGCTCGATAAGCGTCTCCTTTGCCCCCGCCGGACAAGTCAGCGCTTTCTCGGGCACGCTCTGGATCTCTCTCAACGGCGGCGCCATTAACTTACCTGTCGCCCTTACCGGAACCAGCACCGCGGACGTAACCGCGTCTCCATCATCGCTCGACTTCGGTTCTGCCACCGTCGCGGGCGCCACGAGTTCATCGCTTTCTATCACCCTCACGAACGTCAGCACCTCGGCCTTGTCCATCAGCCCCAGCTTCAATGGTCCCTTCGCCGCGTCGTCCAACGGCTGTCCATCTTCTCTCGCCGCCTCCCAAACCTGCTTACTCGGTATCGATTTCACTCCGACGCAGGCTGGCACTCAGCAGGGAACGATGACTGTCGCATTCCATGATGGCACCCCATCCTTGGTCGTTCCGCTCACTGGAACCGCTGTGGCCCCTCCCCCGATTGTGGTTATCAGTCCTCAATCTGGAGCTTCTACTTCGGCGACAGTCACCAGTGGCCAGACAGCCTCCTACATGCTCGTCGTCACGGCCAGTGTTATCTTCTCAGGCCCCTTGACCTTCACCTGCACCGGTACACCGGTAAACAGTCTCTGTTCCACTTCTCCTTCATCTGTCACGATGAAGGCTGGAGGTCAGGCCAATATCACTGTCGAGGTCGTCACGGGGGAATCCGCTACAGCTCAGCAGGCTTCAGGCACGGCTATCCTCTCCGGTCTCGGCTTGGCCGCGGTTTTACCGGGGATGATCCTTGCGTTCTGTCGTCGCCGATTCTCGCGTCGCATTGGCCTGCTTTCGGTTCTTGCCTGGTCGGCGATAGCGGTTTCCGGCATTGTAGGATGCGGCGGTGGTTCGAGTGCTGGCGGTGGAGTTTCGTCTTCCACGCCTCCAGGAACATACACCGTAGCACTCACTGCCACCTCCGGTTCCCAGAGCGTGCAACAGTTCCTCACGCTCGTGGTCCAGTAGGGCAAGCAACTAGGGAAATCTTCGTGAACAGAAGTTTCAACCAAAGAAGCGCAGATTCTTCGGTCTGCCCCAGGTTTGTCTGGACGGTGCTGCTTGTCTCGCTTGGGCTGATTTGGGCTGCAACACCAGGGTGGGCGGGCTCGAATCGCTCAACCTACATCGAGGAGTATGGCTTGGGAGGAGCGGGCCGAATGCAATGGCCCTTGATATTGCCCACCAGCAGATCTTCACAGCTTGGACGAATCTCGACCGAATTGATGTGTTCTCGACAGTTGATTACCACCTCATCCGGTCCATCACGACGCCGTCTCCGCAAACGCTTGACATTTCTCCCGACAGCACCGCCATCGCGGTGAGCAGCGGCTTCTCGACGGTTGCTTTCTACAGCACCACTAGTGCCTGTTGAAAAAGTCGATTGGATTTGTGATTGAGGAGTTGGAAGCAGGTTTA
>CAZTLV010000120.1:0-5812 GCA_964614635.1 uncultured Occallatibacter sp. | reverse complement strand
GTGCGTGCGAACAGAGTAATCTGATTCGCTAGACCAGCCGTCTCATCCCATCTAAAGGGGTCTCTACCCACTTTCGTAGCTCCAGCTACTGAGCCTGCCGCTCCATTGACCCTCAACTGACTCCATTTGTCAGATCGTTTGATTGGGTTTCTGAGATCAAAAACCGGTTGGAATTGCGCACCCGTCAGCCTATTCTCCGCGAAGGTTTGTGCAAACCTCGAAGAGCCTGACGATTTGCTCCACATCGGATCGCTTCGTCTTCATGATCAAAGCCCTGCCTGGTTAACGCGAAAGTTAATATTTCCTTTGGTTCAAAATTTCGATGACCTACCGCTCACTTTGTGCAAGATTGAACAGTATTTACGTAGGCTTTTGTTAAATCTGTGTAAGAACGTTTGGAAATTGCCGTTCCGTGCAATACGGAACTCTAGACTTGGGACGCCAGGTTCGCCGCGAGGGTGAAACCGATGGGAATGAGCCCAGGCAAGACAGTTCTTCTGATCGAGAAGGACCCAGAACAGACTCGCTGGATCCGCGCAATGTTCAAAGATCAGGGCACACACGCCTTTGAATTGAGTTGCGTTGACTGTATGAGTGAAGCCGAGAAGCATTTCGCCGAGCATTCGGTTGACATTGTCTTACTGGACCTGGAATTGTCCGATCCAGTAGGGCTCGAGGCAGTCAGATGGGCTCGCGCAGCCGCGCCCCGCACCTCCATTCTGCTGCTGTCCAGTCCAGACGGCGAGCCGATGGCCGCGCAAGCCGTTCAAGAGGGCGCGCAAGACTATCTCATCAAGGGCCAGATTGAGCCGCAAAAACTTATGCGAGCCCTGAGCAATGCTGTTGAGCGCAAGATCATCGAAGGGATCCTCTTCAACGCAAATGAACGCGCCCAGGTCACGCTCGGCTCCATCGCCGATGCACTTATCTGCACCGACATGTCGGGAAACATCACCTTCCTCAACCCGGTTGCGGAAAGGATGACTGGCTGGCCGCTGCATGAAGCGGCGGGCCGGCCCCTGACCGAGGCTTTCCGGATCGTGGTCGCTGCCACTCGCAGTGCAATCCAGGATCCGATGGCGAATGCGGCATCGGAAGACCGGACGGGGAAGCTGCCGTTGAACTGTATCCTCATTCACCGCGACGGACATGAATTATTCATCGAAGATTCTGTGGCCCCCATCCACGACCGGGAGGGCCAGGCTTCTGGAGCAGTTATCGTTTTCCGCGACGTGAGCGCGGCGCGGGCAGAGAAGGAGCGGATAACCTATTTGGCCGAGCACGACTTTCTGACCGGTTTGCCCAATCGATTGCTTCTGAACGACCGGATTGGCCAGGCGATCTCCCTTGCGCGGCGACACGGAGGCCAAGTCGCAGTGCTGTTTCTGGATTTGGATTGCTTCAAAAAGATCAACGATTCCCTCGGACATTCAGTCGGCGACAAGCTTCTTCAATCTGTCGCAAAACGCTTGCTGGATTGTGTACGCTCCCCAGACACAGTAAGCCGGCTGGGAGGCGATGAATTCATTGTGCTGCTGCAAGACGTACAACGGCCGGAAGATGCCGCCGCTACCGTGAAAAGAGTGTCACAGGCGCTTGCGGAGGTTCATTCTGTCGAAGGCTACGAGCTTCACGTCACCGCACGCATCGGAGTGAGCATCTACCCCAGCGACGGCCTGGATGCGGAGACGCTCATCAAGAACGCGGACACCGCCATGTATCAGGCCAAGAAGAACGCGTGCCAGGATTGTCAGTTCTACCGCCCGGAAATGAACGACTGCGCCGTGGAACCCGAATCCATCGAGCAGGGCCTGCTGCATGCCCTCAGGCGGAACGAATTGACGTTGCACTACCAGCCCAAAATCGATCTGAAGACGGGAACCATTTCCGGTGCGGAAGCGCTGTCTCGCTGGATGCATCCCACGCGAGGTTCGGTTCCCGCGGGGCAGTTCATTCCAATAGCAGAGGAATTCGGCCTGATCCTGCCCATCGACACCTGGGTTCTCCGCGAGGCATGCATGCAAGCCCAAGCCTGGACGGATGAGGGTTTGCCAGTAAAGGCGATGGCCGTCAACGTCTCGGGAACGCAGTTTCAAAGTGAGGACTTCCTGGATGACCTGCTCGCAACTCTCAGCGAGACTGGCTTGGATCCGGGGGCGTTGGAACTGGACGTTACCGAGAGCGTTTTGATGAAGCGTCCCGAAAATGCGGCGCTCATCCTCAAGAGCCTCAGGGATAAGGGGGTGCAGGTGTCGGTCGATAACTTCGGCAAGGTCAAAACAAGCCTGAGCAGCATGCAGAAATTACCCGTCGATGCCATCAAGATCGACCGGTCGCTCGTCCGCCGGATCACCACCGATCCCGACGGGACGGCCACCGTGGGAGCAATCATCAGCATAGGTCAGAGCCTTAACCTGCGGGTCATTGCCGAGGGTGTTGAGACGGCTGAAGATCTGGAGTTTCTGTGGGAACACAATTGTGACGAGGCGCAAGGAAACTTTTTCAGCCGGCCAGTGCCTCCGGAGCAGTTGGTCAGCTTGTTCCATCTTCAATGATCATTTGACCAAGAGGAATTCAAAGCCAGGTTGTGCGAAGCGTTGAGAACGGTGTCAACTGTTTCTAGCGCAGTCAAGCTTCTCCACCGTCTCTCCTCTCAAGGGGCAGACCCCGCTCGCCTCAAGGGCCCCAAAGAGCGAAATGCCAAGTTTCAACATTTGACCACACGCAGACTCCATTGCCCGGTTGTCTCCTTTTGAGCCCCCGGCACGTTCGCGCGGAGAAGCCAATCGATATGTGTTATACTTTAATATAATCTTGTCGTAGGGAGGCTCTATGCATAAAACTAATCTTCGCAAAGTGGGTGGCTCCATCATGTTGGCCGTCCCACCAGCCTTTCTCGATCAACTCAATCTAAAAGTCGGTGCGACCGTCGGCCTTGCCGTCGATCACGGTTGCTTGGTGGTCAACCCCAGCCCACGACCACGCTACACACTCGCGGAACTGCTGGCCGCTTCGGACTATTCGCACCCGCAACCGCCCGAGGAACGTGAATGGGTCGATGCGCCCGCCGTGGGTGAAGAACTGCTATGAGGCGCGGCGACATTTACATGGTGTCTCTCGACCCGACCACGGGGCATGAGCAAAGCGGCAGCCGTGCCGTCCTGATCGTGTCGCCCGCCGAGTTCAACGAGGCGACCAAGCTGCCAGTGATTCTGCCGATTACGAATGGTGGCGACTTCGCTCACTGCCTGGGCTTCACCGTACCAGTGACAGGAATCAAGACCACCGGCGTCGTGCGCTGCGATCAGCCGCGCGTGGTCGACCTGGCAGCCCGCCACGCCCGAAAGGTGGACTCATTGCCGGCAGCGATCATGGATGAAGTGCTGGCGAAGGTCGCCACACTGTTCGAGTAGCCTCGAGAATCTCATGCGGAAGCTCGAAACTTCCATGGGGTGAGAGCAATTACTAAGCGGGTCATTGCCGGAGGCGCAGACAAGTGCGGCACTACACTGTGTCAGGCAATTCGGCCTCAGAATGTGAAATGCCAAGTTATCGCCAACTGACGCCGACTCATCGCTCTGGCCCACCGGTCGCGCTACACCGGCGGGGTCATTTCACACCGACAATATCAGTGACCCGAGTCAGCTCGCACCCCTCGCAGGCGCGGCTATTTGTTGTACTTTGTCAGCCAGTCCGCCAACTCCTTCATTACGTCCAGCCGCTGCTCCCAAAGGACCGGAAAATGCGGCGAACCCGGATAAGTAACCATTCGCACAGTCTTTCCCCGTGCTGCCAAGATCTGGAAATACTCCGTCCCCTGAAACGTCGGCACGCGCTGGTCGGCCTCGCCGTGCAGAATCAGCAGGGGCGTCGTCACCTTGCCGGCAAAGCTCACCGCGGAGAATTTGCTGAATGCCTCCGGGTCCTCATCTGACCACCGCGCATCGTAGTCCACCTGCGATATGTCGCTGGTCCACAGAAACGGGCCCCAGTCCGTAATCCCTGCACCTTCAATCGCTGCCCTGTACCGATTCGTCTGCGTTGCGGTCCACGAGGTCATGAACCCACCGGCACTCCATCCGAAGATCGCAAGCCGGTCAGGGTCCGCCCACCCCTGCTGGATTGCGAAGTCCGTCGCGCTGTCTACGTCCTCGTAGGCACGATCGCCAAAGTGCTGATAGATCGCTGCCAGGAAATCCGCTCCGTATCCGGTCGATCCGCGATACTCAGGCTGCAGCACGACGTATCCAAGTCCAGCTACAATTCGCGAGAATGGATCGAAAACAAGAGCGTCATTAGCTTCCGGTCCCCCATGCGGCAACACGAGAAATGGATATTTCTTGCCCTTCTCGTATCCGGCTGGAAACGTTGCAATTCCTTCAAGCGCAATGCCGCCCTTGCTCTTCCACTGCACCACCTGCACCGGTCCCAATTCAATCCCCGCCAGTTGATCGTCGCCCTCATGCGTGATTCGCCGGAGGTGATCGCCATCAGCCACGGCGACGCTGACCGTGTGTGTCGGATCACCGATCGTGAATACCAAAGGTTGGTTCGCGCCAGAGTCCTGGCCAGGATACTCGCTTTCAACTGGCGTGCCCCGCACGATTCCATCCGGCCATCGATACGCCGTTTTCAACGTACCATCGCGAAATTCATCCACCTCGCTCTGAACGCCACGATTGACCACCACCCATATTCGGCCCTTAGCGTCGCCTGCCAGTTGCACCGCGGTCGCATTCAAGTCCGGCGTACGATCCTCCGCCGTTCCGCCCGCTGCCGGCACCGTCCAAACGTGCTCCGGCGTAAGCACCAACGACTTTGTCGAAAGAAATGCAATTTCTCGCCCGCTGTTGCTCCAAGCGATTCCATTGACCGCATTCGGAATGTTCACAACATGCCGCATGCCCGATGCGCTACAAACATCAATCGCCGAGGCTACTTCGTGATGTCCGATCCGCGGCACCTGTGACAATACTGCCACCGAATTTGAGTCGGTGCTCCACGCCGCAGCACCTGCGCCGCCGCCCACCGTCAGGGTTCCGGAGACGTACTTCAGGTCCGTGCACCACCAAGTTCCGCCCGTCCCATCCGCGTTCACAACATATAGGCTTGTTTGCGTCGGTTCCTGCACATGCCGTGTCTTGTCCATAGAGTCGGGCTCACGTGGATCAGCACTCATTGCAAACCGCTTCCCATCCGGCGATGGGCTCGCCGACCCCACTCCACGGGGCAGCACGACAACCGTCGAAGGAGCCGAAGCGAGCTTCGCATCCTTTAACCCGAAGATTGCGAACTGTTGATGCTCATTGACCTTCCAACCTCCGTAGATCCCCAGCCCATCGCGCGTGAACCCCGTCGGGTGGAACCCCTCCGGGGCCTCCAGTTTCTTCGGGTTGCTTCCATCCGCACCCATCACCCACCACTCGTCATGGGTCGGTCCCTTGTCCGTTCCATATGCCACGCCATACAGGATTTCTCTGGTCGAGCTCACCGCGACTGCGTGTGCACTGTGCAGACTCGCCCAGTCTTTCGCCGTGAAAGGACCGTGCGCTGGCTTCGACTGCCCAATCGCAACCAAAGAGCCAAACCCAACACCCATACAGCTAAGGACAAATCTCGTCATTCGCATTTTTAGCCCCCTTCGTCAATTCAACGATCGGACGGATCATCCGATTCAGCACAAATTGTAATCTTCATAATTCGAGCCATCCCTTCCGCCTGCCGCAAGAGCGAAAACGCTAATTTGGCTTCCAGCAAGATGCTCCCGGGGCGGGTGCAGTCCCAGGCTCGTACGAGGGCACCTTTTCCGCGG
>CAZTLV010000119.1:0-5884 GCA_964614635.1 uncultured Occallatibacter sp. | reverse complement strand
GAAGCTCGTCGAGCGAGGCATCCGCATCCTGATGAGCGCCTGCAAGATCGACCGTGAAACCGCAGTTCATACCATAAAGAGCGCGGGGCGCAGTGTCCCGGTGGCTTTGGTCATGTTGAAAGCGAAAGTCGACAAGCCCGAAGCTGTCCGGCGCCTGGCAAAATCCGACGGCAATGTGCGGCTGGCGATTGAGGACACGGTCCTGGAACTATAGAGAACGACGCGGGTAGCTACGCTTTACTCAAAGCGATATCTGGCTCATTTCTGGCTGATCGATTTCAAATGACTTTAGATGCAAGCCCGAGCCGGTGATCGCGAATCCAGATCTCATCAATCCCCCAGTTCCCTGCTGCCTTGGATTTACACTGAAAGCTCAGGAGTTCCAATCTTCCATGGATAAATTCGTCATCCGGGGCGGCAATCCACTTCTGGGCACGGTGCGCATCTCTGGCGCAAAGAACTCAGCTCTCCCCTGCATGGCCGCGGCGATTCTGACCGAAGACGAGGTCACCCTCGAAAATATCCCCCAGGTCCGGGACATCGAGACTGAGCGGCGGTTGCTGGTTTCAATGGGCGCCGAAGTGGAACTCGGATACGGTCGTGCGCAGCATCGCACCACCATCTGTTGCCGTTCCCTGTCAGACCCCGTGGCCAAGTACGAAATCGTCAAGACCATGCGCGCAAGTTCCCTGGTCCTGGGGCCACTGATTGCCCGCGCGGGGATTGCGCGCGTGGCCATGCCAGGTGGATGCGCAATTGGCGGCAGGCCGATCGACCTGCACATCAAGGGCCTGGAGATGATGGGCGCCACTATCACCCAGGAACATGGCTACCTTGAAGCGCGCGCAGAACGGTTGAAAGGCGCCCACCTGGTGTTCGACAGGATCACCGTGACCGGAACGGAAGATTTATTGATGGCTGCCGTGCTGGCGGAAGGTGAAACTCTGATGGAAAATTGCGCCCGCGAGCCTGAAGTTGCGGATCTGGCGGCGTTGTTGACAGCCATGGGAGCGAGGATCAAAGGTGCGGGAACCTCGACAATTCGAGTGCAAGGAGTTCAGCGCCTGCACGGGGCTCGCCACCGAATCAACCCGGACAGGATCGAGGCGGGGACCTTTCTGATAGCGGGCGCCATCACGGGCGGTGATCTGATGGTCGCCAACTGCAATCCCACTCATCTGGGCGCGGTGATCGCGAAATTACAGGAGACCGGTGTACGCGTGGATATTCTTGGACCTGATACCGTGCGCGTGCGCGCCGACGGACGGCTTCGCGCGGCCGACATTTCCACAGAGGAGTATCCAGGCTTCCCCACAGACATGCAAGCGCAGTACATGGCCCTGGCCACGCTTTCAGGAGGTGTGAGCGCGGTGAAGGAGAATATCTTCGAAAACCGTTTTATGCATGTACAGGAGTTGGTACGAATGGGAGCGAATATCAAGGTGGATGGGAAGACCGCAACCGTGCGCGGCCCGGCCAAGCTTTCAGCAGCTGCCGTGATGTGCTCGGACCTGCGTGCTTCGGCTTCACTGGTGTTGGCGGCGTTGGTGGCGGATGGCGAATCTATCCTTGACCGTGTTTACCACATGGATCGGGGCTACGAGCGAATTGAGGAAAAACTGCGCGGGGTTGGTGCTCAGATCCGGCGCATGGGAAACATATTCACACCCAAAGAAGAAGAGCTTGTCGCTGGATAACGTTGTACCATTGCTGTAGTTTTTCTCTTCCCGAAAATTGTTTCTGCTGTAATGGCATTGGTGATCGCAGTTTGGCTGGAAACTCAGCCACACGCGAGTTTTCCTGCCCTGTATTTCTTCACAGGCATTGAAAACCTATGATTCTTGCCGTTTTTGCAGGTACTCATTACCGATGGTTGACCGCGAAGTCAAGACAGTACTACAAAAGGGTGATGGCAACGCGGTTAAAACGGCCGATTCTATTAGAAGGCGAATTCCCTGACTTGAGGTGTTCCTGGTGAATTGGAGTGAGATCCCGGATCTGGCAGCCATCGCACTTTTGACGGCCGCCTTCGCATCCGTGTCCCGCCGAAACCCGACCCGCGTTTCCGGGGTCTGGCTGGTCGGCTGGATCATGATCGCCATCCATTTTTCCGCCTTCCTTTTCCTGCTCCTTCCAGGCTTTTGGGGAAACCTTGCGTTGATTGTCGGCCTTTCCGCATTGATCTGGGCCGGCTTGCTCTTCATGTGGGCCTCGGTTCCCTACCGAAAAGAGAATTCGAGCCGTTGGATGTTTGCGGTTTTAGTGGGCGGGAACACACTCTACCTCGCCATTACTTGCGCGGGACAGAGTGCAGAGTGGGCTTTGACCCCGGCGGCGATTCTGGTTGGCGCGCTGCCCCTGGCGGTCGCATTGGCAGCGATTCGGAAATTCAACAACCGGTTGCGGTGGGTTGTGGTCAGCTTGTACGCCGCTCTTTCCATTTTTCTTCTGTTGGTGCAGCATCGGCCTGATGGCGGATTAGATCTAGCCCAGAACGCCGAGCTTTTCACAGTCTATTTCGGCTGCTGCCTGCATGCATGGTACGCATACCGCCGGGCTACGGCAGGAGCATTCATCACGATCTCCGGTTTCCTCGCATGGGCTGCGGTTTTCGTCGTTGCTCCGTTTCTTGCGGTCTATCTGCCCAATGCACATATTGAGAGCGAGGTTTGGAACCTGCCCAAATATGTTGTCGCAATCGGAATGATCCTGATCCTGCTTGAAGACCAGATCGAGCACAACCGGCACCTGGCGTTGCACGACTACTTGACAGGGCTTCCCAATCGCCGTCTGTACCAAGACCGGCTGGCCATCGCCCTGGAGCGCGCGCGCCGCGCCGGCGCAAGGGCCGCATTGCTGGTTGTGGACCTGGATCGATTTAAAGAGGTGAACGATGCCATGGGGCATCACATGGGCGACCAGGTGTTACAGCACGTGGCGACACTGTTTTCGACCCGGGTCCGGCGGTCGGATACGGTTGCGCGAACCGGCGGCGACGAGTTCTCTATCATTCTGGAAGAGCCAACCAGCCGGGAAGATGCAATCCATGTCGGCGAATCTTTGAAGCTGATCCTCAACGACCCGATGCAAATTGGCGATCAGAAAGTACATGTCGGCGCCAGCGTTGGCATCGCGGTTTTCCCTGACGACGCGGTAGACATGGAGGCCTTGTGCATCGCAGCTGATTTGCGGATGTACGATGCTAAGAATGATGCCGGCAGTTCTGCTGCGAGACCCCCGCATTCAGTTCCTTACCTGATGCCTCACTTGACCACAGAAGCTGCTTCGCGCGTGGCGGACTAAGGGACTTCAGAGGGTGGACTGAGGGACGACCGAGCACCTGAACCCTTCGAATAGAAAACATGAAAGGCCCGGACAGATTGTCCGGGCCTTTCAATTCGCTTGACCTATGCCTGCTGACTATCCCTGACCACCGCCGCTGCCCGGACCGCGGCCGCCGCCTGGGCCACCGGGACGACGACGACGACGACGACGATTGTTGTTGTTGGCTTGTGGCCGGCCTGCGCCGGCTGCTTGAACCACCGCTACAGGCGCGCCCTCGACGCGATTGAAGTTCGGCTCGCTTTCCTCGTCGAACTCCGCACCGGCCTCTTCTTCAAAGTCGTCCCCGCCTTCAATGAGGATCGTGCTCTGGTTCGACTTTGGCTGCCGTTCGTCAAACTCGTTGCGTGGCCGTGAAACATGTGCTGGAGGTGCCGAGAAGACCGGTCCGCCTCCTTCAGCATCATCACCATCAACCGTGGCCGCCGGAGCGAGCTTGGCTTTTTGTTCCTTGATCAAGGCCTTGCGGCTGAGCTTGATGCGATTGCCTTCAATGGCCAGAACCTTGACCATGACCTGATCGCCCTCGCGAAGCTCATCCTTCACTTCTTTGACCCTGTGCTCGGCAATCTCGGATATGTGCAGCAACCCATCGGTCCCCGGGAAGAGTTCGACAAATGCACCAAACTCCGCCAGCCGCACTACCTTGCCCAGATAGATCTTGCCGATCTCGGGAACAGCAGTGATGTTGCCGATCATTTCGAGCGCCTTCTTCAAGCCCTCGGCGTCGCAGGAAGCAACGTTGACCCGACCCGTGTCGTCCACATCGATCTTTGCGCCGGTTTGTTCGATGATGCCGCGAATGGTTGCTCCGCCCTTGCCAATCAGATCGCGAATTTTGTCGGTCGGGATCATCACGGTTTCAATGCGTGGAGCATAAGCCGAGCGTTCTGTCCGCGGTCCGTCGAGCACTGCATCCATCTTGTCGAGCAGGAAAAGCCGCCCGCGGCGAGCCTGTTCCATTGCCTGCTGAAGGATTTCGCGGGTGAGTCCGCCGATCTTGATATCCATCTGCAGCGCCGTGATTCCCTTGCGGGTGCCAGCCACCTTGAAATCCATATCGCCGTAGTGATCTTCCGCTCCGGCAATATCCGTCAGGATGGCGTAATCGTCGCCCTCCTTCACCAGGCCCATTGCGACGCCGGCAACCGCACCCTTGAGTGCGATGCCTGAGTCAAACAGCGCCAGGCTCGCGCCGCAAACTGAGGCCATCGACGAAGAGCCGTTCGATTCAAGGATGTCTGAAACGATGCGGATGGTATAAGGCGATTCTTCAGGGCTGGGCAAGACCGCGGCAATCGCTCGCTCCGCAAGTGCTCCGTGGCCAATCTCGCGCCGGCCGGTTCCGGTCATGCGGCCTGTTTCGCCAACGCAAAACGGTGGGAAGTTGTAATGCAGCATGAAAGGCTTCTTCTTTTCGCCTTCATAGCTCTCCAGCCGCTGGCCATCGTCGGTAGTTCCCAATGTCGCGGTTACCAAAGCCTGCGTCTCGCCGCGCGTAAACAGTGCAGAACCGTGCACGCGAGGCAGAACACTGGTTTCGATGGTGATTTGGCGAATCTCGTCAAATGCGCGACGATCGGGGCGAATCCGATCCTTGGTTACCTGCTCACGGAAGGTCCGCTCGCGCAGCAACTCGTAGTAAGTTGCCAGCTTCTTCTTGGCCGCCGGATCATCGGCAGGCAAATCGGCTGCAAGCTCTGCCTTGATGTCCTTAATCAGCGCCTGGCTCTCAGACTTGCCGTGAATCTTGGTGTCAAGAGCATCCTTGAGACGATAGCCGATCTTGCTCTTGAGCTCCTGGTAATAAGCTTCGTCCAGCTCCGGCGCGCTGAATGCCCGCTTGGGCTTGCCGGCCAGGGCCACCAGCTCATCGATTGCCGCCACGATCTTTTTGATCTCGGTATGGGCAAACTCGATAGCGGCCAGGATGACCTCTTCGGTCTCTTCCTTGGCGCCCGACTCAATCATGACAATGCCGTCTTTGTGGCCCACAACCATGATGTTGACGGTTGTTGCAGCGCGCTCAGAGTAGGTGGGGTTGATGACAAACTCACCATCCACGCGGCCAACGCGCACGGCGCCAACCGTGGCGCTGAATGGAATATCAGAAAGTGCAAGTGCGCAGGCTGCGGCATTGATGCCCACCACGTCCGGGTCATTCTCTTTGTCGGCTGAAAAGACCAGGGCAATCACCTGGGTCTCGTTGCGGAAACCGTCAGGGAACAAAGGGCGGATGGGGCGATCGATCTGCCGGCAGGTCAGGACTTCTTTTTCGCTCGGCCGGCCTTCACGCTTGATAAAGCCGCCGGGAATGCGTCCGCCCGCGTAGGTGTATTCGCGGTAGTCGACGGTAAGGGGGAAGAAGTCAATGCCTTCCCTGGGGTCAGGCGACGCCACCGCGGTTGCAAGAACTACGGTTTCTCCTGTGGTGACCAGCGCTGCGCCGGATGCTTGCTTGGCCATACGGCCGGTTTCAAAAACCAACCGCTTGCCGCCGGCAAGCTCGACGGCTACTTCATGCTTGGTAGACATAGTGTCC
>CAZTLV010000118.1:0-5941 GCA_964614635.1 uncultured Occallatibacter sp. | reverse complement strand
TGCCTCGTTCGACGAGCTTCGAGTTCTGCATGTGCACGTTGACCATCAGGTTCTCATACACATAGCCGAGCCGTGTCATTGCGCCCGTGGTGATCATGTTCAAAATCATTTTCTGGGCAGAACCGGCCTTCATTCGGGTGGAACCGGAGATGACTTCGGGGCCTACGTCGGCAACAATGGCGATATCGGCGGCGGCAGCAAGGGGGGTGTCGTGATTACAGGTAACTGCGGCAGTGTGGGCCCCACGGGCGCGCGCATAAGCAACCGCTGCAACAACATAAGGTGTGCGGCCTGAAGCGGAAAGACCAACGACAACATCTTTGCGGGTCGGACGGCGGCGAGCAATATCCCGTTGGCCAAGCTCCTCAGAGTCCTCATTGACTTCGACGGCTGAGGCCAGAGCCTTGGGTCCGCCGGCCATGATGTACTGCACTTGTCCCGGAGCTGTGGAGTATGTCGGAGGGCATTCTGAGGAGTCAAGCGCCGCAATGCGTCCGCTCGAACCTGCACCGATGTAGATCAGCCTGCCGCCGTCGCGAAGACAGCGGGCCACTTGGTCTATAACCTGTGCAATCTCAGGAATGGCCTTCTTGACTGCGACTGGAACTTTCACATCCTCATGATTGATGATGCGAGCGATTTCCAGTGCGGATTTGGTGTCAAAGCCTTGAGAAGCCTCGTTCTGGCTCTCTGTGGTTAATTCTTGAAGCAGGGATGCCTGGTCTTTCTTGGAGTCGGGTTTTTCGGCGCCGGGCGTTTCCTGCATCGTCGAGCTGGTTAGCATCACGTATGTCCCCAACTCTTGATTGTATCTGGAAAACTGTCAAATCAAAGAGAATTCTGGCCAGGTGTGCCCATCGGCAAAACCAGGTTTCACTCTTGCGAAATCGCTTCGCGAGTGGCGTCGTGAAACCGGGGCCATACTTCACGGATCATTCGGTTTTGGCGGTCAGGCCAGGTGCGATTGGTGAGCATGACGATTGCTACCGCTGCGTCCCTGTCAATCCACAGTGAACAGCCACTGAAACCGAGATGGCCGATGGAGTTGGCCGAGAAGAACCTGCCCGATGTCGAGTTTTCTGAGGGTGTATCCCAGCCGAGTGCCCGCGAACTGCCTTCAGGGGGTTGTCGCTGTGCAAAAAGCTCGACTGTCGTCGAGTCAAAGAGGACTGCCCTTCCGTTTTCTGAATCGGTCCTTCGCCCGGCATTAAGAATCTCTGTGGCGAAACGCAACAGGTCACGCACATTGGAGAATAAACCGGCATGACCGGCAGAGCCTTTGAGCAGCCAAGCGTTTTCGTCCTGGACCTCACCCTGAATGCGGCGGTGGCGAAAGGCAGTGTCCTCTTCAGTGGGCGGAATCAGATGCCTGAGCTCAGGTGGGGGGCAAAAACAGGTATCGGCCATCCGAAGCGGATCCAGGACCTCCCGGCGGACCCAGGTTGCCAGGTATTCGTCTGTCAGAACTTCAAGCGCCTTGCCGAGCAGGATGAACCCAGGGTCGGAGTATTGGGCGCGGGTCCCGGGCTCGGCTTCAAGAGGAAGCTGCAGGCACGCACGGTAAAGCCCTGCCGGCTTTGCGGCAGATCGAAAGAAGTCCACATAACCCGGCAGCCCTGAACTGTGCGCCAACAGATGGCGCAGGTTTACATGCCTTGCCCAGTCACCTTGGTTTCGCCCGACCACGAAGCCAGGGAGCAACTCGCCAAGTGGCGTGTCGATGTCAAGCTGGCCGCGCTGGTAAAGAAGCATCGCGACGCTGGTGGTGGAGACGACCTTGGTAATGCTTGCCACGTCGAAGACAGTTTCAATGCCAATTGCGGGTGAACCCGCCTCGTAGGTGAAATTACCCAGTGCTGCCTGATGAACAATTCGTCCCGCCGAGAGGACCCCGAAGGCGCAGCCGGGGAAGGCGTGGGCCGCTACGGCATCGGCCAGGACTCGATGTGCGGCTGCAAACCGGTGATCGGGATGGTCAATCGAGTTTTGAGCCGCGGTGATTCTTGTCTCCATGCTGTTTTGCATCGTAACGTGAACGCCCGTCTGGCGCAGTGACTTATCGCATTTTTATCCCCTGACCTGCTGAATGGGGCTATCCTTGGAGGCGGGTCGCTCGTCTATCGCTACAAAGGACCAAAGGGAGGAGTGAATGCGCCAGCTGCACGGAAGATGTATGGCTGCAATTGCTCCGCTCCTAATTCTATCGGGCAGCGTCATCAGCATTGCTCAAGTGCCGGCTGAACCGGCCACTGCGCCGGTTGCCTCGTCCCCCGCCGCACCCCAAGCCAACGAAGAAACGCCCGCTCCAGTGGCTGCCCCTGGGCCCTCCAGTGCTGTACCTGCGGATCCGGCTGTTGCTGTTGCGCCTGTCAAGAAGATCTACACCGTTCCCGCGGGCACCAAGGTTCTGCTTCAGTTGCGCAGCGGCATCAATACAAAAAGCGCAAAGGCCGGGGATGGGGTTTACCTGTCGTCAACCTTTCCTGTGGTCGTAGGAAACAGGGTGATGATTCCATCCGGAGTTTATGTACAGGGCGTGGTGGACCGAGTTGTGCGCGCAGGCCGAGTAAAAGGCAAAGCCCAGTTGGACATGCATTTCACCTCGATGATCTTCCCCAATGGCACGGTAGTTGAAATTCCGGGCCTTGTAAACAGCCTCCCCGGCGCAAAGCAGCAGTCAGTGAAGGAGAATGGCGAGGGCACCATCGAGCAGGATGGGGACAAGGGCCGCAATGCCGCCAAAGCTGCGGAGATTGCGATTCCGACCGGAGGCACCGTTGGGTCGATCGGAGGCTTGGCAGGCGGGCATCCGATTGCCGGGGGTGTTGCGGGAATTGGAGCTGGCCTGGTAACCGTTGGCCTGGTAACCCTGTTTACACGCGGCGCCGACGTGAATATTGAGAGCGGAACGCAGGTGGAAATGAGCCTGCAGAGACCGCTGCTTCTTGAAGATGAGAACCTTGCGGGCGTTGGGCAGCCTGGTGCGGCCCCAAGCTTCGTTCCCGCGTCTAACCAACCGAAACCTCTCGAGAAGCCAATCCGTCCGCGAATCCTTTGTCCGCTTGGTGGTCTTGGCTGCGAGTAATTTCGGGTAATCTAGAAAAGGATGCAAACCGTTCCTCAAAACACACCGGATTCTGAAACCGACCCGAGTGTTGAACCACTCCCAGTCGTGGTGATTCAAAGCCCTGGCCCTGCAGCACAGCCGAAAGCCGCTGGCATTGGATTATGGATACGCGATCTGCTGATCTCAGCCGCGGCGTCGGTGTTGATCATTACTTTTCTTTATCAGCCTGTCCGCGTTGAGGGCACCAGCATGCTGCCCCGCCTGGAAGATCGCGACCGGCTGTTTATCAACAAGTTTGTCTATCATATATCGGCGATCGAACGTGGCGATGTGGTTGTGTTCCACTATCCGCGCGACCCGGAAAAGAGTTACATCAAGCGGGTCATCGCACTGCCCGGAGACCGTTTGCGCATCGATCAAGGCCAGGTGATCTTGAACGGAGAACCTCAACTGGAGGAATACGTGCCCGACCAGTATCGCGACTCGCGGTCGATGGCCGAGATTGTGGTTCCAGTGGATAGCTACTTCATGATGGGCGACCACCGCTCCATCTCTTCAGACAGTCGTGAATTTGGCCCTGTCGAGCGCTCTCTCATCTACGGTAAGGCAGTTTTTGTCTATTGGCCTGGCAAGGACGCCGGAGTGGTGCACTAGAGCAATTTCGGAACACACATCGCCTTTTTGAGAGAAGTTAAAGGTGGCCTTTTCTTGAGGGAAAAAGCCACTCAAGTGCGTGAATTCGGTCTACACCGATTCCGGAATTGCTGTCCTTCGCGTCGAAACGGCTCGGAAATCCACCGGACAATCTCCTTCAACCCTGTTAGAATCGATTGAATCCACTCCCCGGAGACGCGATGCAGGCGATTCTGGCGCTCGAAGACGGGCGCATCTTCCGTGGCCTCGGCTATGGGCACCCAAGTGAAAGCCTGGGTGAAGTCGTTTTTAATACTTCTCTCACCGGTTATCAGGAAATCGCCACCGATCCCTCCTATGCCGGACAAATTGTCGTTCTCACCAACCCCCAAATTGGGAACTACGGCACCAACCTGGCTGATAACGAGTCGACCAAGCCTTTTATTGAGGGTTTGATCGTTCGCGAGTTCTCGCCGATCAGTTCCAACTGGCGCTCGGAGCAAGTGACCGACGAGTATATGGAGCGCTACAAGGTCCCGGTGTTGGCGGAGATCGATACCCGGGCCCTGGTTCGCCACCTGCGCGACCATGGAGTAATGCGCGGGGTGATTTCTACGAACGTTTCCGACCCCGAGGCGCTTGTCGCAAAGGCCAGAAGCATCCGCAAGATGGATGGAACAGACTTGGCCCGCGTGGTATCTACCAAGACGGTCTACCAGTTTGACGCATCCGACAGCCGCAACCAGGGGGGGGACACTTTGCTCGGTGAGGGCTTCATCCGCAAAGAGGAGACTCGCCGCGAGCTGTTACACGTGGTGGCCTACGACTTCGGCATCAAGCACAATATCCTTCGCATGCTTACCCGCGAGGGCTGCCGACTCACGGTTGTCCCAGCAGAGACCAGCGCTGAGGACGTTCTTGAAATGAAGCCCGACGGCATCTTTCTTTCCAACGGTCCTGGCGACCCGGAGCCGGTCGACTACGCCGTTCGCTCCATTCGCAAATTCATTGGGCGTGTTCCCGTCTTCGGCATCTGCCTGGGCCATCAGCTCACCGGCCTTGCGCTGGGCGGCAAAACCTACAAGCTGAAGTTTGGACATCACGGTGGCAATCACCCGGTGAAGAACATGAGCAACGGCAAGGTTGAGATCACCGCCCACAACCACAACTTCGCTGTCGATCCCGACTCCATCAACGCCAACGAAGTAGAATTGACCCACGTGGACCTGAACGACCAGACCCTCGAAGGCCTGCGTCATAAAACGCTGCCGCTGTTCAGTGTTCAATACCACCCTGAAGCCGCCCCCGGCCCGCATGACTCGCACTATCTCTTTCACGACTTCCGGCAGATGATGGAGGAGTGGAAGGCATGAGCACATCGGCTCGCGTCACTTACCTTAATCATGATTCAACCGGCGGGGCATTTGCCCCGCTCTTTTGCGTCAGCCCCATCATTGCGGGATGCTTGATGAAGGAAACAGAGCAGGAACATGCCACGCAGAAATGACATTCAGAAAATTTTGGTGATCGGCTCGGGGCCGATTGTGATTGGGCAGTCGGCGGAGTTTGATTACTCCGGAACGCAGGCCTGCAAGGCTCTCAAACAGGAGGGCTATGAGGTAGTGCTGGTGAACTCAAACCCGGCCACCATCATGACTGATCCCGATCTCGCCGATCGCACCTATGTCGAGCCGTTGACGCGCGAGTACGTTGAAGAGATCATTCGCCGCGAAACGGAGATGCTTGCCGCCGATCCAGCATCAGGCAAGTTCGCCTTGTTGCCGACCGTCGGTGGGCAGACGGCGCTGAATCTCGCCGTCGATCTTGCCGACGCTGGGATTCTTGACCGCTTCAACGTTGAATTGATCGGCGCAAAGCTTGAGGCCATCAAAAAAGCGGAAGACCGCCTGCTCTTCAAGGATGCAATGCTGCGCATCGGTCTTGAAGTCTCAAAGTCTGCTCTCGTCAATAATTTGCGCGACGGCCTCGACTTCGCAGGCAAGCTTGGATTTCCAGTTCTCATCCGACCAAGTTTCACGCTTGGGGGCACCGGGGGCGGCATCGCCTACAACCGCGAAGAGTTGATGGAAATCCTGGCCCGAGGCCTCGATCTCTCGCCCGTCCACGAGTGCCTGATTGAAGAAAGCGTGCTCGGCTGGAAGGAATATGAGCTCGAGGTGATGAGAGACCTCGCGGACAACGTCATCATCATCTGCTCCATTGAAAACTTCGATCCCATGG
>CAZTLV010000117.1:0-6495 GCA_964614635.1 uncultured Occallatibacter sp. | reverse complement strand
GGGATGAAGGAGAAGGAATGAGTCTGACCGACCCAGTAGCGGATTTTCTGGCGCGGATCCGGAATGCGATCCGGGCGCGTCATCAGAAGCTGGATGTTCCGGCTTCGAAGCTGAAGACCGAGATTGCCCGCATCCTCAAGGAGGAGGGATATATCTCGAACTACAAGACCCAGGAAGAAGAAGGCAAGCCTGTGCTCCGTGTGTACCTGAAGTACGGCGGCAGTGAGGCGGCCATCCGCGACCTGGCTCGCATTTCGCGCCCGGGCTGCAGAGTCTATATTGGCCGCGACGAGATCAAGCGCGTCCAGGGCGGTCTTGGCATCTCGATCATGACCACGCCGAAGGGCGTAATGACGGGCCGTCAGGCGCGCCGTGAAGGCGTGGGCGGCGAGCTGCTCTGCGAAGTGTGGTAAGGAGCAGCTAAAGGCTTCTAGCCTCTAGCTCCTAGCTCATCTCGCTAAGTTGGAAGAGTTACTGGTGGCGGAAAGAGCAAGCAGCTAGAAGCTGCTGTACAGGCTGCAGTGGAACGAAGACGCGTTGAAATTGATCACTGGCTACTGATCATTGACAACTGCATTTTCGGGACTCGCAAGCCAAAATAAGGATTGAAACGATGTCGCGAATTGGAAAGAAGCCGATCCCGCTGCCCGCGGGCGTGATGTATAAGGTCGAGGGCAACACGGTTCTGGTTGAAGGGCCAAAGGGCAAGGTCTCGGCACTCATCGCCGAGGGCATTACTCTCGAGACAGTCGGTGCAGAGCTGCATGTCAATCGCGACACCGAAAAGCACGCCGCGGTGCATGGACTGACCCGCGCGCTGGTTTTCAATGCCGTGCACGGAGTCACCAAGGGCTGGACCCGCGAGTTGGACATTGTGGGAATTGGATATCGCGCAGAGATGAAGGGCAAGGGCACAGTGGTGTTCACGCTGGGGTACTCGCATCCGATCGAAGTTCCCCTGCCTTCGGGCATTGAAGTGGCCATCGACCCCAAGCAGACGCACTTGACCCTTTCCGGCATCGACCGGCAGAAGGTGGGCCAGGTAGCGGCTGACATGCGTTCGTTGCGGAAGCCCGATCCCTATAAGAACAAGGGTGTGCGCTATTCCGATGAAAAGCTGAAGAAGAAGGCCGGCAAGACGGGTGCGAAGTAAGAAAAGCAGCCGCTAGCTTCTAGCCTTCGGCTTCCAACCTTTGCTTCGGCAAATGGAATTTGCAGTAGAAGGACGAGCTAGAGGCTAGCGGCAGAAAGCTGAATTCAAACCGAACGGGGTCGCCGGGTGGCTCCGCTGATAGGAACGAGAGACCATGATTACGCAGACCAAGAGAAACGCAATTCGCCAACGGATTCACGAGCGCATCCGCCGCAAGCTGTCGGGAACGACGGAGCGGCCGCGGCTGAACGTCTACCGCTCGCTGAACCACATCTACGCCCAGGTCATTGACGATCAGACGGGGCAGACCCTGGTGTCGGCTTCGACCATCAAGATGAAGACCGGCGGCAACGTCGCTGCCGCAAAAGAGATTGGCAAGGCCGTGGGAGAAAAGGCCGTCGAAAAGGGCATCAAGAAGGTGGTCTTCGATCGCGGCGGCTATTTGTACCACGGGCGCATCAAGGCCCTGGCGGACGCGGCCCGCGAAGCAGGGCTCGAGTTCTAAGAGCAGTGAAGAAGTGAAATAGTGAACAGTGAACAGTGGACAGTTTGCTGTGGGCTAGAGAAGCAGACGTGGCGGAGGTTGAACTGATCACTGTTCACTGACCACTGTCCACTGGAGAAAGCGATGACGATATTGAAGAAGAAACTCGATGCCAACCAGTACAACCTGAAAGATCAGGTGGTGGCCATCAATCGTGTGACCAAGGTGGTCAAGGGCGGCAAAAACATGTCTTTTGCGGCGCTTGTGGTTGTGGGCGACGCCGCTTCGGGCGTTGTGGGTTACGGTTCCGGCAAGGCCAAGGAGGTTCCCCAGGCAATACGCAAGGGAATTGAGTCGGCCAAGAAGAACCTGGTCCGCGTCAACCTGACGGAGACCACGATTCCTCACCTGGTACTGGGCCGTTTTGGCTCCGGGCAGGTGCTGCTGAAGCCGGCTCCTGAAGGGACGGGCGTGATCGCAGGTGGTGCAGTGCGCGCTGTGATGACCTCTGTCGGCGTGCAGAATGTGTTGACCAAGAGCCTTGGTTCGCCGAACCCGCACAACGTCGTCAAGGCCACGTTCGACGCACTGGTGCAGTTGCGCGACCGCGGCGACGTGGCTGTTTTGCGCGGCAAGACCGTGGAGGAGATGTAAGCCATGGCGGAGACCCAGACCAAGAAGATCCGTATTCAGTACTACCGCTCGAAGAACTCGACGCCCATGAAGCACAAGCTGGTCGTCAAGGGACTCGGCTTTACGCGGCTCAACCAGATCGTCGAGCGCGTGGACAACGAATCCGTCCGCGGCATGGTGAAGACGATTCCTCACCTGGTGAGGATTCTAGAAGGCTAGTGAATAGTGGACAGTGCCCGGTGAACAGTCAGCTTCTGATCACTGTCCACCGACCACTGTCCACTGCATTTACGCGAGTCGGAGGAGATCAACTCCCCTGGCGTTACAGCGAGGAAATCATGGCAAAGAATCTATCAAATTTGCGCGCGCCCAAGAAGGCCAACACCGGGCGCAAGCGCGTGGGCCGGGGTATGGGATCCGGCATGGGCAAAACCTCGACCCGCGGCCACAAGGGCCAGGGATCGCGCACCGGCTCAAGCATGATGCGCGGCTTTGAAGGCGGCCAGATGCCCTTGCATCGCCGGCTGCCCAAGCGGGGCTTCACCAACATCTTCCGCACCGAGTACACGGTCGTGAACCTGGACCGGATTGTGGAGCAGACCGCGACCCTGAGGGTCACTGAGATCGGCCTGGACGACTACAAGAAGCTTGGCTTGTCGTCGAGCAAGAAGGCGCTGATCAAGGTTCTCGGTTCCGGCGAACTGACGGCGGCCATCACCATCCATGCCCACAAGTTCTCCAAGTCGGCCATTGAGAAGATCGAAAAGGCAGGCGGCAAGGCTGTGGTCGTGGGTGGTCCTGTGGCTGCGGCGTAGGGATTCTCCTCCGGCGCTGAACGGGCGAAATCCCAAGTCCAAAGATTGGAATTGAACTCCCAATCAGCGCTGGCCGAACACCTGTGACGGGCCGCATATACGGCATATTCCGGTTCCACTATCCTGACTCGGAATCGAGGAATGCTCTAAGATGGAGTAGATCACAGAACCCATTGGCGCAAAACGCCTTGAAGCGGATCATCAATCATGCTTGAGAAATTTCTCAATATCTTCCGGATTCCCGACCTTCGCAAGCGCGTGCTGTTTACGCTGGCCATTTTGGCTGTCTACCGCCTGGGTTCGCATATCCCCACACCCGGCGTGAACGGGCACCAGTTGGAACTGATGTTCAACCAGCAGAGCGGATCCGCGCTGGGGCTGATGGACCTCTTTGGCGGCGGCAACCTGCGGCGCATGACCGTGTTTGCCCTCGGCATCATGCCCTATATCACGGCCTCGATCATTTTTCAGCTCCTGACCGTGGTTTACGAGCCTTTGGCGCGCATCCAAAAGGAAGGCGAGCTGGGGCGACGGAAGATCACCCAGTGGACCCGCTATATGACGGTTGTCCTTGGAGCTCTGCAATCCATAGGGATCGCGGCCATCCTGACCAAGCAGGGCCTGGTGCTGAATCCCGGTATCGGCTTCAGCTTGATGACAGTTTTGACGTTGACCACAGGAACGGCCTTCATCATGTGGCTGGGAGAACAGATTACGGATCGCGGTATCGGAAACGGCATGAGCCTGCTGATTTTCGCCGGCATTGTTGCGGGCCTGCCCCGTGGCGTTGGCGAGCTTTTGCAGAAGATCCAGACCAATGCCTGGGGATCGCTTACCTTCATCGTGGTTCTGATTCTTTTGGCGGCCATGATTGCGGTGGTGGCCTTTATTGTGTTTGTCGAGCGGTCAGAACGGCGCATTCCCATCCAGAGCGCGCGGCGCATCGTGGGCCGGCGCATGATGGGCGGGCAGTCGAGCCATTTGCCGCTCAAGGTGAATGCGGGCGGCGTCATGCCCGTCATCTTTGCCAGTTCCATTCTCTCGGCGCCCATGCTGTTTGCCCAGTCGGAGTTCGTGCAGAACAGCCGCTTTCTCCAGCCGATTGTGCAGGCGCTCCAGCCAGGCTACCCGTGGTACGAAATTATTGACATCCTGGGAATTATCTTCTTTGCCTATTTCTATATCTCGATTGTCATGAAGCCGGACGACATTGCAGACAACTTCCGCAAGTCGGGCTCATTTATTCCGGGGATCCGTCCCGGCAAGCGCACGTCGGACTTTATCAACGATATTCTGACCCGGCTGACGCTGGTGGGAGCGCTGTATCTGTGCGCCATCACCCTGGTTCCAACATTCATGATTTCGGGCATTCGTTTCGACAAGTTGTGGCTGGTCGGCCGCGTCTTTGAGAGTTTGCCGGCGTGGACGACGCACGGCATGGGGGTCACCTTCTACTTTGGCGGCACCTCACTGCTTATTGTGGTGGGTGTAGCCATGGATACCGTCAACCAGATCGAATCGCAGCTGATCATGAGGCACTATGACGGCTTTTCCCCTCGCTCCGGTCGCATACGCGGAAGGAAAACCTGGTAATGTCCTCATCTTTAACTGCAGTCGAACAAGGCCGGGAAACAGGTCAAAAGACCATTCCCGGCCCAATTCTTTTATTGGGTGCGCCGGGCGTGGGCAAAGGGACCCAGGCCAAGGAACTGGTGAATCTGTGGGGAATCCCGCAGATCTCCACCGGTGACCTGTTGCGCGCCAATGTGGCTCAGGGGACTCAACTTGGACGCGTCGCCAAGGAAATCATGGGGCGGGGGGAACTGGTCCCGGATTCCCTGGTAGACGAGATGGTGGCCTTGCGGCTTCAAGCGCCGGATACCGGCCGGGGCTATATCCTGGACGGATTTCCACGCACCTTGGGCCAGGCAGGCTGGTTGGATGGCCGGTTGGCCGCTCAGGCGAAGTCTCAAGGCGGGGGGCTGCCGGTGATTGCCGTCAGCATCCATGTGGACTATAATCAGTTACTGCGCCGGATTACGGGGCGCAGGAACTGTCCTGTCTGCCAGACCATCTACAACGTGAACGGAAAGCCGCCCAAGCGGGATGGCTATTGTGACGTTGAGGGTGCTGCTCTGGTCCAGCGAGCCGATGACACGGAAGAGGTCTTCAAGGAGCGCATGCGCGCCTATGTGGCCCTGACCGCGCCTGTTGTTGAGCACTACCGGACTCTTGGACGTTTTGCGGAAGTGGATGGAGACCGGCCGATTGGAGCAATCGCGGCCGGAATTGTTGCCGCTGTCGAGCAGTTGCGCAAGTAGCGCAGCTTGACGGCGGGTTTGTGCATGTAGCGAGCAAGCTGGTTTCGATCAACGGGTCCCGGCGCAGGATGGAACGGAACGCTAAATACTTTTCTGACGAAAGCGAGTTAGGCGTTGGCGGTAGTTCTCAAGTCGTCTCAGGAAATCGAAAAGATGCGCCGCGCGGGCCAGGTGGTTCGCGAGGTGCTCGAGTTGGTGCGCAGCCAGGTCAAGCCGGGGGCAACCACTCTCGATTTGGAGAACTCGGCTGCAGCACGGCTGGCAGAGCTTGGCGTCAAAGCCGCGTTCAAGGGCTACCATGGATTTCCTTGTGTGTTGTGCACCTCGGTCAACAGTGAAGTGGTGCATGGCATACCGTCGCCCAAGCGGGTTCTGAAAGAAGGAGACATCGTTTCAGTCGACTTCGGCGTCGTGGTGGACGGCTATTACGGCGATGCCGCCATTACGGTTCCGGTGGGCGCGATCGATCCGGATGCGGCGCGGCTGCTGGCGGTGACCGAAGCGTCGCTTCAAGCGGGTATTGCGGCGGTACGGCCGGGCGCAACGCTTGGCGATGTTGGGGCCGCGGTACAAGGGGTGGTCGAGGCTGGAGGTTTTTCTGTAGTGCGGGATTTTGTGGGCCACGGCATCGGAGTTCACATGCACGAAGATCCGCAGGTGCCGAACTTTGGCCAACGAGGCCGCGGGATGAAGCTTCGCACGGGAATGGTGATCGCCATCGAACCGATGGTGAACGCCGGCAAGGCGGATGTAAAGGTACTTGGCGACGGTTGGACGGCAGTTGCCGCCGACGGAAGCATGAGCGCTCATTTTGAGCACACGGTCGCAGTGACCGCAACCGGTGCGAGAGTTTTGACCGATTAACACGCTCGGGCGATTGCGTTTTCAGCAGAAATCCTGAAAATGCCATAACAGGCTGGCTGCACAAGTGAGCGCCGGCGGAAGCAGGATACGGTTTGTCGAAAGAAGACATGATTGAGGTGATGGCGACGGTCCTTGAGACGTTGCCTAACGCCATGTTCAAGGTCAAGCTGGAGAACAATCACGAGGCTCTGACCCATGTCTCGGGAAGGATGCGCAAGAACTTCA
>CAZTLV010000116.1:0-6662 GCA_964614635.1 uncultured Occallatibacter sp. | reverse complement strand
CGAACTCTTCACCCGCCTCGGCGGCCATCGCCTCCGCTTAATCCCCGGATCAGCCCTGTAAAGGCTGTTCTTAGCTTTGATTGAGTAGGGTGGAGATTTTGGCGAGCATGATCCATGCGAAAGCGACGTATGGATTGCCCAACGCGGAAGAGTTGGGGACGAAGGTGCGGCTGGTGGCCTCGCTGAACGGGATTCTGGCGGCGAGCGACACGGCGGCGCGCAGGAAGGAGTTTGTGCTGGCCAGCTTCAACAAGTATCTGAAGACGGTGTGCGGCGCGGTGCGCAAGGTCGATCCAAACCATCTGCTGCTGGGGATTCGCTACGGCGGCACAATGTTGGACGAGGCATTCATTGCGGCGCGCATCTTCGACGTGTGCAGCATTAATGTGTATGAGTACAAGCCGACGCGGCAGATCATCCACGCGGGGCGGCTGACCGAGCGACCGATTTTGATTGGGGAGTTCCACATCGGCGTGCCAACGGACGGACTGGCCGCGGGGCTGGTGCAGGCGGCGAGCCAGCTTGAGCGCGGCGTCGCGTACCGATACTACGTGGAGCAGGCCGCGTCGCTGGAGTGGTTCCTGGGCGCGTACTGGTTTGCGTGGCGCGACGAGCCGGTGCTTGGGCGAATGGATGGAGAGAACTACAACATCGGTTTCGTCGATGTGACGGACCGGCCATACGCGGAGTTGGTGGATGCGGCGAAGGTGACGCATAAGCGGCTGCTGGACGTACACTCCGGCAAGGCGTTGCCGTTTGCGCAGCACCCCATGGCGTCGGACGCGGGCGCGCCTTCGACGCCGTGGCCGTTGTGATCGATTGATTTCAGATTCGTTTGGAGAGATTTCAGATTCGTACGGAGAATGACCATGCAAAGAGTGGATGGGCGGGAGCGGTTGCCCACCCCAGCGAGCCAAGTCCGCTCGCCGGGGACCCCGGTCGCGCCTTCGCGCGATGCTCCCATCTCAGAATTGAGAGTTGGGGCACCCGGCATGCTACAGTTTTACGCCCTTTCTTTTGGCGAGCGATATAAGCCTTTCGCCGTCGTCTTTGCAAACTGAACGTACATGTGCAATTCGGCTGGCAAGGTTCCGGCAGTACCGGTCGAGCTCGGCGGATGGGACGAGACCAATTGCGAGCCGATGGATAGACGCTCGGAGCTCGCTCATCTTTCGGTGTGGCGCGCGCACTTGGTTACCGCCAAGCCGAATTCCCGTTATCACCTTCTCTGTTTTAGGTCCGAGGATTTCCCGCTTTTTGGGTGCCATCTTAAATCCGTTTTGCGCGAGAACCTGTCTTACCGTCTCCATAACGTCACGTGCGGCATTGCCGGAAAAGATTAGGTCGTCTACCCAGGTCGTGATCGTTAGGCCTTTCTGTTCGCTCGCTAAGCACACAGGGGCGTAAATGGACGCAAGAAAAATATTCGCTATCGCTGGACTGGTGGGAGCTCCCTGCGGCAAGTGCCAGTTACATGTCGTCAGTTCAGTAAGGAGTTTGGCTATCCGAGGCGGACAGCCTAATACGTCACGCCATACGTAATACACATGAAAGCAAGTGATATTTGGATAGTAAGAGCTGATATCCATTCGAACGACAGTCGCGGTCTGATTCTTGACGTGTTGTTGAGCGTGTAGGACAAGTGTTTTCCCTGCAACTGCACCAAACATGTATGAGGGAAGCTCAGCTTTAGAAAGTATCTGTCGAAGAATTCTTGACTGGATGTCTTTGAGCTGCCGGGCAGGATTGTCGATTTGCCGATATTTGGTCTGTTCAGTCTGTGCCTTTTTGCGCCGCTCTTTACCGGGGTAGGGATGCTGTTTCTTGGGAATTGTGTATGGATGGTAGAGAACCGGACGCGACTTCAGGAGTTCACGCAGCCCGTCCCTTTTAACGCCTAGCCGAGACTCCAGGTCGCGCAGACTCCCTACTATCGGAGTAGTTAAGGGCGAGTTGGTCATTGTCCTGTGGATGCTCCAATAGGAGGTGGGTCAATTCCTTGGCAAGATTCGATATATGTTCTTCATTCACAGCCTTCGTATCTTCTTTTTCGGTAGCAAGCAGTGTGAGCAAATGAAACGGAAGTTTGAGTGAGTCAGATATGACTCGAAGTGTTTCAACTGTTGGCTTGCGCTTGTCGCTTTCAATCAGCGACAGGTAGCTTCTATCGATGCCGCTTTGAGCCGCGAGTTTCGCCTGAGAAATACCAGCGATCGAGCGCGCAATGCGTATTGCTTTGCCGTAATTCATGAGAATCCTTTTAGAAGAAATCACCCCCCGTTAGGAATGATCTTCACTCTGCCGTAGGCTACCGCTTGCATCCAGAACCGCTTTAGCAACTTCTGCAACTGTGCGATAGATATCCTCGTACTTTGCGGGTGGTTGCTTTTTCAGCTTCTTCAGCTTGCGGAGGGCCGCGACAAGTGCCCTCTTTCGTTCCGACTCCAGTTCGTTGGACTGATCCACGAGCATCTGTTTGAGGTGTTGAATGCTCGAGTCAAGGTGCTTCGATTTAGTCTGTTTCATTTGTTCCCCCTTCCGGCTGTTGCCGGGGCGTGCGGTCAGTTAGCCAGAGGTAGGCAACGAATGGAGTCGTCCGGGGGGTGTTCTCGGAGCGCGTAAGCGCAGGGCGTGCATAGCTTATGATGGTTTCCCATCACTCTGCCGTGACGCAGCGGGTTCATAACCCCGCTTAGGGGTGAGTAGACTCACCGCCTCATAATGCCCTTTCGGGTGCCTGGTAACTTTCAGCATGCGGGAGATTGTCAAAGACCTTGAAGCATGCAGGCGGTATCGCCTGCCCAATTTGAGTATGCCCTAAATTGTGGCGCGTGTCAACAAAAAGTGACTACTGGAAACTTCTTGCTGTATCGGTCACGTCAAATACCTCATTCTGCTAACCAGCTTGCTGCACAAACGTACGCATCCCACCCTTCGCAAGGTGCGGCGAAGGATGGGGCACCCGAGCGTTTGGGGTGGGTTGAGTGTGGGTTACTTCAGGATGGCGGTGTTGGGGAGGTGCTGGGCGATGCGGGATTGGCACTCGGCGGGGCCGGTTTGGTGGACGCTGGTTCGCTTGCTATCGACGGATACGCACAACCGCGCACTGCTCCTCGGTGGACCCCTCCGTGTGAGCCACCTCAGGGGCCTTTGGGCTTGTCCAAGACACCGAGAATCTTGTAAGTCTCCGACTGCATTTTCTTACCGTCGATGCTGACGGACCAAATCAGCTTCGCGTTGTCACCCTTAAAGTCGACTTGCAGGGTATCGACGAGTGGCATCCGGCAACTTCTGCGGTTCCCGGCGGCACCAGCCATATGTTCAGCGAACTTGCTTTCACAATTGACGACTGCTAGTCGACCGTCTGGAAGCTCAAGTGTAAATGTTGCGCCTTGAACTTTAAAGGTCTTACCCACCGCAACATTGTTGTAGACGGCAGCGTAGTCGTATGAATCCTCTTTGTCCTGTCGGTCAATTACCTTGACTTGGAGAAGTTGCGCTGATGCAGAAACGGCGCACACAAGGATCAGACTCGGAATTGCGATCATCCGTTTCATGGTAGCTACCTCATGGAACTCTATGTAGGCGGAATTGTACTCTGCGTGTTGCTTTCACTGCAAAATGGCGGTGTTGGGGAGGTGCTGGGCGATGCGCGCCTGCCATTCGGCGGGGCCGGTGGTGTGGACGCTGGTGCCGAGCGAGTCGACGGCGACGGGCATGTCGACGACATCGAACTTGTAGATGGCTTCCATGCCGAGGTCGGC
Source organism: uncultured Occallatibacter sp. (assembly GCA_964614635.1). GTDB lineage: Bacteria > Acidobacteriota > Terriglobia > Terriglobales > Acidobacteriaceae > Telmatobacter. Next base: position 2,898 of record CAZTLV010000116.1, on the reverse strand, counting down.
GAAGGCGAGGACGCGGGCGGACTGGATGGCCTTGGATATGAGGTAGGCCGCGCCGCCGACGGCGATGGGATAGACAGACTGGAACTCGCGGATGGCAGCGATGGCTTCAGCCCCGCGCTCGGCCTTGCCGATGGTGCCGAGTAGGCCGGTTTGGGCGAGGACCTGGCGGGTGAACTTATCCATGCGCGCGGCGGTGGCGAGGCCGGCAGGGTGGGGCAGTGCTGCGTGTTGGGCCGGGCGGTCAGGCTCGGATCCCACAGCCCGCCTCGATGTGTGAATGCAACAGCGTTTGTCGAGACTAATGCTCCAAACGGACGCAGGCCCTGTTCACTGAGTGCATTCCCGTGTGTTAGCCAATTGCGATACGGCCTAGAAAGGTAATCCACAATCGCCGTATGCCCTCAGCAAATTATGTACGCATCAGGTATCACCGTTGGCGCAACTGCTCAAAGATGCGAGTGATGACCGAACCCTCAAGGGGGATAGGGTAAGGCCCCTTTACCCTGTCAGGCTCATTCTTGCGAAGCTCCGCTCTAACAGCAAGGTCGTCCAGAAGCTCAAATCCGTCACACCAAATTGCCGTGGTTGTCGCAGCGTTCCAGAGAGTCTTATGCAAGCGGTCGCAAGATGCAAAGATTTTGCAAAACGGCGCATAGAACAGGTATTCGAGGTCGCACATATCACTCTTGCGCTGACCATGAAAGCCCCTCGCCTGCAAAGCAATCCACGAGAAAAACACCTGCGTTATAGAGGCCGCATACGGCGCACCTTCTCGAAGCGTTTTGGCTCGGATTTGGTTTAGGCGACGTGTAATTACAGGCTGGTCAGCATCAGTTATCCCAAGGTTCGACATCGTGAGGCTGAAGACAAGAGCTTGCTTATCAGGTGTGGGATCGTCAATGAATGCGCGAACATCCTCGATGACAGCCTCCACCGTTTTGCAATGTGCGTACAGAGGCCCCATGGATTTTCGTAGCCGTTGAATCGCGCTCATGTCTAAGTCATTTATGTCGCTGCGTAGCTTTTCTCCTACTTGCCTCTCTTCATCGGTGAAGTTCCCATCTGCCCACCGCCGCCATTCTGATTGAACCTGCTTACCGTCGATATGAATACCGCCGTTACGATATGCGGTGACGTGGGGCGCACCTATGTCTATGAGGAGCGCCCCATTCATCGGTATGTTCTGTCCGTCAGCCAGTTCGGTCAAAGCTGCACGGCGGTAGTGCACCAGTTCTATCCCGGACCGCGCCATCTTCCGGCACAAACTCTTTGCTACGCTTACCCAATCAGTTTTTGGCGTTTCAGGTTTGCTCAGGTCAGCAAGAATCTCCATTTTCAAAATCGGCGAGGGGATGATGTCGAAAAAGATGTCCAGCTCGAATAGGTGCTCAGCCTTCAACCGGTGGAGAAACGACTTGTCGAAGATGATTTTAGGGCCGTCCACATTCGCCTCTTTCCGGGAGCGCCTTCAGGTTGGCCCGGAGGCTAGACAACATCAGGATTGTTTTTCAACTAAGGAAGGTGCATCCTCAATGAATCCCGTAGTGCTGCTTGAGGTATTCATTGAGCAAAGATTGCCCAACTGAAGCGCCGATCTTCACCCCTCCGCTCACTACGTTCGGGGCTTGTTTCCTTATCCAGTCAAGAACTCTCGTACCGAGTGGTGAGCCGGTAGGCGTCTTATCTGCGGCAATCTCCTTCGATAGCTCTTCTACGGCAGTTGGTGCGATACCGGCATTGTTGAGAGCCTCTGCAAGTTGATTCCAATTCCCCGGCGTCAACGTGTTGTTCTGTATCTGCATTGACGCATTGCCAGAGGCGAGATAGACCGTTCCATGGAAGATTTGCTGAACGACAGTCTGCTCTACCTTTTCGGTCGAGGTTTGCGAGAGCTGCTTTAGGGCTGTGTCGTCATCGCCGACTTCATCCTTAAGTTCTAAGGCGAGACTGAGCGCGCGATTCCTAACGGTGTCAAGCAACTGAATGAAGGCTGATCTCGGTATTTCCTGCCACGCTTCAACGAGCTGTAAGCCGCCGGTCATGGGGAGCCGATTCATGTAATAACCGATCATGGCGTTTGACCAATGCAGCGTGAGCTTCCCCTTTACCGCCGGTAGCCGCAAAAGATCTTCATAGGCGGCAACAGCCTGATTCAGCAGAGCGTATTGGGCATGACAGCGGTCGGCTTCATCTAGGAGTTGAGGGGGGATCATGAAATTATTCAGAGCAGAGCCGAACGGGCCCATGAAATTGCCCTTCGCACCTGCCGCCGACTTCCTATAGTCGGGAAGTTCTGCGTCTGGGTCATAGCCATCCAGTTCACTTTGTGCCCATGACTTCAGTCGGTTGTTCTTCAGCACATGCGCCAGCACGAGGCAGTTGCGCAGCACCACGGCGAGCGACGCGGTGTTATCCGTTGCTAGAGCTATGATGTCGTCCAGTATCATGCTTTCAGTCTACAAGCGGGTTCGCAGTTCGGAGGATCGAGCCCAGATTAGTAACGATATGTCGGCCAGTGTTTACGAATTTGACGCCCCCGGAGCCGAAGCCTAATCCCGGTTCACGCCAACAGCCCGATGCACTCAATGAGTGCCCAGACGATTCGCAACGACTGAATTCACCATAGGAAATCCCGCTGCCGCCGTTTGGCCAGGCTCAGCTACCAGGCATTCATTCTGGTTGCAGGCCAACGGGCATATCTGCGGAAAAGCCGCCGGGATTGTCGGCGCCCCGCTCTCAATCACTCGCAAACTTCTGCATGTACGCGCCGGAGGAAAAATAGACCAGCGTGAAGCCGAGAATCCAGAGGAAGAAGATGTCGGCGAGCGGAGACTGACGCGCCTACTGGGGGTCGAGCAGGTCGATGCCCTGGTTGCGTACGTTTCCGACCTTGGGGTT
>CAZTLV010000115.1:0-6810 GCA_964614635.1 uncultured Occallatibacter sp. | reverse complement strand
TGCGAGTCTGAGCAACGATGGATTTCGTGTTTTGGCGGTTGCAGTAAAGGAGTTGGCCGGAAAGACTTCCTGCGCAAAGGAAGATGAGCACGATCTCGTTCTGAAGGGATATGTCGCATTCCTCGACCCGCCGAAGCCAACGGCTGCATGCGCGATTGAAGCGCTGCACAAACATGGAGTTGCGGTAAAGATCCTCACCGGCGACAACGACCTGATCAGCCGCAAAGTGTGCCGCGACGTCGGGCTTCTCGCCGACCCAATGATATTGGGTGATGAAGTCGAGAAGATGTCGGACATCGAACTGGCAGAGGCCGCAGAGAAGACAACCCTATTCGCCCGCCTCTCTCCCGCGCACAAACAGCGAATCGTTCATGTTCTCCGGACCAAGGGACACGTCGTCGGCTTCATGGGCGACGGAATCAATGATGCTCCCGCCTTGCGTGCCGCGGACATTGGCATATCGGTCGATACCGCGGCCGACATCGCCAAGGAGTCAGCAGATCTGATCCTGTTGCAGAAGGACCTGATGGTTCTCCAAGGCGGTGTCATCGAGGGCCGGAAAGTCTTCGCCAACATCATCAAGTACATCCGCATGGGAGCCAGTTCCAACTTCGGAAACATGTTCAGCGTGTTGGGGGCGAGTGCCTTTCTGCCATTCCTTCCCATGGCCCCGATTCAGATTTTGACCAACAACATGCTTTACGACTTCTCACAGGTTCCAATCCCCAACGATGCCGTGGACGACGAGTTGGTCGCGCGGCCGCGCCCCTGGAATATCGGAGAGATTAAGAGGTTTATTCTCTGCATCGGACCCATCAGCTCGATCTTCGACTACACGACTTTCTTCGTCATGCTCTATCTGTTCAAATGCTGGGATCCATCCCGTGCACCGCTTTTTCAGACCGGCTGGTTCGTCGAATCGATCATGACGCAGACGCTCGTTATTCATATCATTCGCACGAATAGGATTCCCTTCTTCCAGAGCCGCGCGAGCTGGCCGTTGCTCATCACGACATTGACCATCATGGCCTTCGGAGCGTGGCTGCCTTATTCCCCGCTGGCCTCTTCACTCGGGCTCACGCACCTGCCCGCGATGTATTGGCCAATCCTCCTGCTGACGCTTCTTGCCTATACGGGCCTTACGCAAGGCGTCAAGATTTGGCTGCTGAGCATGAAATGGATCTAGGACAAGGCAAGTTAAACGCGGCTTTAGGCAGATCGACGGAATCCCACGGGCGGTCGAAGAGCAAGAACGCATTTCGACGCTTTCAGAAGTTCCTCGTCCGGAAGCGCTTCAAGATGCCGGTACGAGGCAGAAGGCTGAATCGTACGGGAGGCATCGGGCTTCTCAGGGCTGCGGTGTTGGGCGCAAACGACGGCATCGTATCAACATCAAGTCTGCTGATCGGAGTTGCGGCGGCGCATGGAACTCACCGCAGCATTTTGGTTGCAGGGATCGCCGGCTTGGTTTCGGAGGGATGTCCATGGCAGCAAGCGAGTACGTTTTCGTGCACTCGCAGGCCGACACCGAAGAAGCAGAACTGGCCCTAGAGCGTACAAAACTCAAGCAGGACAACAAGGGCGAACGCCAGGCGCTAACGGCTATTTATGTGGCCCGCGGACTGGAACCCCTACTCGCAAATCGAGTCGCGCTGCAGCTGATTGCCTATGATGAACTGGGCGCGTATGCCCGCGATGAACTCGGTATCTCAGAGAATTTTCGCGCACGCCCATTGCAGGCTTCCCTTTCGGCTGCATGCAGCTTTGCCGTTGGGGCCATGATGCCACTCGTAGTCACTGCGATCGCACCAGAGGCGCGCTTGATTCCCATCGTTTCTCTATCCTCGCTGGCAGTTCTCGCTCTTATGGGCGGATTGGCCGCGCGCGCGGGTGGTGCAAGAGTGATGATGGGCGCAATGCGCGTGACGTTGTGCGGTGGTTTTACGAGAGCGTCAACTCCAGGATGCCGCGCGTTCACAAACGCCGCGTCGAAGATGCGTGGCGCTCGCTTTCGGGCGCAGAGCAGCAACTCTTGAAACTTCACAAAGGTGATTGGATCACGGGCTAAATCGGCGCACGCGCGGTGAATGGCGCGGTCCGTCTGCCGCCTGTGATCCTGAACAGAGCGTTCAGGCCAGGACATAAACTTCTCCAATTGTCTAAACCGGTGACCGAGCGGCATCGAAGTATTTCGCCGATGCCAGATTCAAGGCATAAGAAGCCGCGACCGCTCGTCGCAGCCTGCCTGTTGCTCGTCCGGATTAGCTCTTGAAGAAGCGCATGACCCTACCATCATTCCACTAGACGACAGTTGCGTCAATGGTTGTTGGGCGGACCCCGCATAAGAGCGCCGCGCTACCGATGCATACTAAAAAAGGCCCAAATGCGAGTCGATCCTCATAAACGGGCTCGGCTCCAGAAGTAAGGTTCGTGCACGGATTGTCGCCGACTCGGAAGTTTCGAGCTAGCCCGGTCACCGGGGCCGAACCGAACCCGGCGGAGATTTCAGGCTGGCGGCGGCCTGCCGCACGCCTATGGCGTGGATGATATCGAGTACACTCCGCAGTCTCCTTACCGGAGGCGTAACGTTGTAACCGGTGGGGGCATAACTTTGTAATGAGTGGGGGCATATCGTTGTAGGAAGTGGGGGGATTAATTGTAACCAGCAGCCCACACTGCAACCGCCCTTTATCCGCCGAATTGGCGACTTCCTACATCGAGATGAATGCCCCAGGGACGGAGAAGGGCTGGCGTTGGCAAAGGAACTGGAGCGGAATTTACTGCATAGTTATTGAAGATAAGAGAATCAACGACAACTTTCGATCAATATGAATCGCGTTTTCGCACTTGGCAATTCTCGCGATTCGGCCGAAGTCGCGGAACCGTCACTCTTCCCCGGATCGGTCAGATGTTGAAAACTTGGCATTGCACTTTCTGAGGCCAATTCCAGGCGTCAACGGAACTCTTCCTATCCGCCGGTATACGATTTTGAGATGCGAGCCATCGTGTGTGCAATCGCGTTTCTGTTGCTGGGTTCGGCCATCTTCGCCCAAACAGGCGCCACGGGAAATTTGTCGAACTTTGATGTAATCTCGATCAAACCCCACGAGGATGAAGGCGTATCGAGAATGGGGATCGGATTCATTACGACACCGGATGGGCTTTCGTTCAAGGGTGGCTCTCTCGACATGCTGCTGCACCTGGCCTTCGGCGTTCCTCGCGACCGACTGCTGAACGAGCCGGAGTGGGTGAAATCGAGCCGGCTCGATGTCGAGGCCAAGGTTGCACCCGAAGATGCGCAGAGGTTTGAGGCGCTGACAAGCCTGCAGCGTTGGGCCATGCTGACTCCAGCCCTTGAGAACCGTTTCCAACTTAAGTTTCATCACGAGGAGAAGGAACTGCAGGTGTACGCGCTGATGGTGGCCAGAGGTGGTTCCAAACTAAAGGAGGTCAACCCGGAAGATGCGGATGTGATCAAGCTTGGATCGGCGGGCCGAACACCGATGATGATGAGCCTCTCTCCGAAGGGAATGACCATTAATGCCCACGAGGCGACGATGGAGTCCCTCGTCGAAATGCTCTCGCAGCAGATTGGAATTACCGTGGTGGACAACACGGGACTCACCGGCAAATACGATTTCACGCTTTCGTGGATGCCGGATGAAGACTCATGGCACTTGATGGGGCTGCCAATACCCGGCCCGCCACCCGACGGAGGTGGACAGTCGCAGCAGCCCGCGGGACCATCGATCTTTGCGGCTTTGCAGGAGCAACTCGGACTCAAACTAGAGGTGCATAAGGAGCCTCTGGACGTGATTGTGATCGACCACGTGGAGAAACCATCGGCGAATTGAGGTCGGGAGGTCGGGTTACCGCCTAACCGGAGTCGAGGCCGTCAGATGTTGAAAACTTGGCATTTCACCAACTGAGAACTCAAACAGTGGAATGATAGTGTGCCTCCGGAGAGCGATCCGAGCCTCGATATAGGATATGGGGGAGAAGGATTCGACGGCGCATGGAGATAACGACCCTTTACAGGCCAACTGGGGATGCAGAACTTGCTCTGATTCGTGACAGCGGCTGGACTACATTCCCTCCACGGTTGCCCGAACAGCCAGTCTTCTACCCCGTGCTCGAGGAAGCATACGCCGTGCAGATTGCCCGCGATTGGAATACTCGGGACGGCGGAACAGGCTATGTTCTTCGCTTTCAAGTCCAGACAGAATACCTCTCACAATTCCCTGTACAGGTAGCCGGCGCCAGGATCCACCGCGAATACTGGATTCCGGCTGAAGAACTCGCAGAGTTCAACCGCCACATTGTGGACCTGATTGAGATTGTCAGCACATTTGAGGGTTCCACTGGGAAGGTGGAATTGAGTTGAACCCCAACAGATGCTCTGCGAATATCAGGCTGCTCGTGGCTTGAAAGGTTGAAAGGAATTGAGACAGCCAAAGAATGAATGGGTGCCAGATGATTGTCGCTTATAGGCTCAAGGAACATCAGACGTTTATTGACGCCGTTCAGCGGGCAACCCGAACAACCGAAAGCTTTGGAATTGAGCCGACACACGGAATGTTCGGGTCCGCCGAGTGGTGGGACAGCATCGCTGCGGGGGAATTGGAAGTTCATACCGTCAAAGGACAAATTACAGATGTATACATGGGCAGCATGAATGACTGGCCCGAATTCAAGATGCTAAGCGATGCTGGTGAAGAGTCCCGATGGACTAGATGGCTGAACACCGCCGCGCACGACCGCATTTATCGTATTGGCAGCCGGATCGAGATTGATTATGTGATGCAGCGCCATCGGCCCCAATCGTCTGACAAGGGGGCCGAAATTAAGCAGATTCTTGAGATTCGCATTGCCGAGTCGCCCCGTCCCAAATGAGAGGAAGTTCTTGGCTACCGCCCGTTGTGGATTGCAGCCAATCCGCCCTTGACGGGTCAAATGTTGAAAACTTGGCTTTCCGCTTTCTGAGGCCTGAGATGTGAGCTGCCGACTTAAACAATATGACTGTCTTGGAGGTCACGTTGAGCCCTGAACTGAACGAAACGCAAACTTCGGATTGGGACTATCATGCGGACGGGGATTCCTATTTGAAAGGAGTGACACTATGCAGCTTCGAACTGTGTTTTTGAGCAGGATGATCGGAATTTACTGCATTGTTTGCGCGATCCTGATGGCAATTCGCAGGCAATTTACTCTCGACGCGGTGGCGGCCCTTTTCGCGAGCCCACTGGCGATGTTCGTAACAGGAGTTTTCACACTGATCCTGGGGCTGGCAATGATCCTCGGACACAATTACTGGTCGGGCGGGGCGCTCAGGGTGATTGTGACGTTGGTGGGATGGGTGGCGACCCTTAAGGCACTCCTTATTCTCTTCATGCCATCCGGAATGCAAACCGTTTACCTCAATGGATTCCGCCTCGCGGAGAATCTGTATTTGTACACGGCGGTCCTGTTTGTACTGGGCGGATACCTCACTTGGGCAGGGTTCCGGGCAAAGCTGCAGTAGCGCCGGTCGCGATCTCCGTCGAGTCCTGGCCGCGATTCATTGCTGCAAACTGTGCGTTCCGCTTTTTGATGCCGAATCCCCTGAGGCAACGCCGTGCTAAATGGGCGCGGCCGAATTTCAGAGGTCCCGATGCAGCATGGGCCAAACCTGCACCGATTCAATCCTTAGTGGCACGCCATTGACCCATGGAGTAGTTCATATTGACGATCTTCCCGTCAAAGGACAATTCATAGGCGCCTTCCGGCAGAGGCTTTGAAACCCACTCGATGGAATACTGGCAGTTTAGGGACAGTCTTGTACCCGCAAGAGTCACCCTCAGAGCTGAGGCCATGCAATTCGCCGCCTGGCTTCTGCTGCGCAGAACTCCTGACATTCTGATGGGTTCTCGTGTGCAAGGCATAAACCCTCCTTTCTTGATGAAAGGCTGCTCGAAGACACCGCCGCGAGTCCTGCGGAGCATTTTTCAGCTCCATTAATTTTGCGACACGATCTCGCGCCCCCAATTTAAACGGTAAAGGATTGCATCTTGCCCGCGCTTGGCGCGAATTTCGCCAAGGGATTCCGCTTTGGGAAGGTAGTTAAGTTAAGCATACGCTCTGTGTGATCTGAATCATACCTGTAGACCAGATGGCTTGAGGGCCAGTTTGGCTGATGTATGACTTACAAATGCTTCCAGTCAGGTTTTATGATGGAATGTCCGAGCGGACACTGCAAGTGGCTCCATTGCCAGGTTGCGACTTCGGCCTTGCGCTCGTCCGTCGTTGCATCAACATTCCATTGTGCGAACAGGGGAACAAGAGCTTTGCAACCTTCCTGGTCGCATCCGAGCAGTGGACCGTCCATCGTATCTTGACATAGGTAGGCAAGTCTCACACAGTCCATTGCGTTCTGACCGGGGTGGTGTTCTTCAAGAAAATAGGTCTCAATGCTCTTGCACCGGCGACACACCACGGCTATCGCATGGGATTGATTGGGTTGGGCATCTGGATCGGCAAATAGCCGACCAATCATTGCTACCGGGAGCAGCATCGGCGCTCCGCACCTCTTGCAGAGAATCTCGTAATAAAGAATCGTCTCGTCCACGACGCTTGGATTATACGTCTTTGTTACCCTCCTTGTTGTCGAATTGACTGATCCGCAGGAATGGGGCCGTTTCTCAAGATGCACTCGAATATCCTTGCGCAAACATGGCGAAGTGATCCTTATCACATTCCTAAAGCTTGGGAGGAGCGATCACCGTGCATCGGCAGCCCTAGAAGTTCCCTGATACCGGCATCGTCTTCTAATCG
>CAZTLV010000114.1:0-7003 GCA_964614635.1 uncultured Occallatibacter sp. | reverse complement strand
AAGTGGAAGAGCAGCATAGGCCAGCGGTGAAAGATCCCCACCCGCGACCAGAGGAGTGCCACGTTTTGGCCGCTGCCCAGCAGCACTGCGCTGCTGATAACAAGCATCATCCATTGGGTAAGAACAGTGATTGCGAATGCCAGCAGGGGAAGAACCACAATCGGAATCGCGGCCTTGGACAGAACCGTAATGAGATCCGAGACCGGCGCCGACTTCCAGAACAGAATGCTGCGATCGCGGCGTTCCCCGTACAGGGCATCCACGGAGTAAAACAGTCCAACTAGAAGAACCGCACCCATGATCAGATCTTCAGCGAACTCGTATGGCTGCCCGAACAACTCGCGCTGTTGCGTCATGTCGAGCCAGGGCGCTGCGTGCATTTCGACAAGCAAGTGAAGGATGCTGATCGAGAAGCCAAGCAAGAACACGCAAGCTACCGCGACGGGGGCGACATAGATCATGCGATTTTCCCACAATTCGCGCCGCACCGACCAGTACATGAGGCGCGCCGCTGGAAACGCCGCAGCTACGATTCCCTGCGCCCGGAGAGTGGATTCGGGCATTACATTCGATTGAGTGCTCATCTCGCTGCTCCTTGTGCCTGCTTGCCCTGATTGGCAATCACGGCAACGAACAAGTCGGCGATGCCGGGCGTGCGCGCGCCTCCCAGCGTAGCCACCGTTTGCCGGTCAGCCCCGTCGAACATCAGGATGCTGCCACCGATTACCTGGCGCTCGTTGATAGGCTTGAGTGCCCGTGCCGCGTCTACCTTGTCAGGATGAACCATCACCTCAACGAAGCGGGACTCAATTTCTTCCATGCTGTAACTGAGCACGACGCGACCCTTGTTGATAAACATGAGGTCGGTGACGACGTGCTGGATCTCCTCAACTTGGTGCGTCGTCACAATGATGGTGCGACCGCGATCGTAGTAATCATTCAGCAGCGAATCGTAAAACTGCTTGCGATAAAGGATGTCGAGCCCCAGCGTCGGCTCGTCCAGCACCAGCAACCGGGCATCGATCGCCATGACCAGGGCGAGGTGAAGCTGAGCCACCATGCCCTTCGATAAGTCGCGGACCCTGCGAGCGTATCCAATGGTCGTTTTGGCGAGGAAGCTCTCCGCTTTGGCACGATCGAACCGGGCATGCACCCCGGCAACATAGTCGATTAGTTGCCTTACCTTTATCCAGCGCGGTAGCACGGCAATATCGGTAATGAACGATACATCGCGCATGAGCTGATCGCGCTGCGTCCAGGGGTCGCGACCGAGAACCTGCAGTACACCCTCATAGGGCAGCAGGCCGAGAATGGCGTTGAGTGCGGTGGTCTTGCCCGCGCCGTTGGGGCCGATAAGTCCAAGGATGCGGCCTTCCTCGACACGCATTTCGATGCTATCCAAAGCGATCGTAGACCCAAACTCCTTGCGGAGACCGTGTGCTTCTATGCATGCCATGGCTTTATCGCTCCTCTTTTCGAGAACGTGGCTTGGCGTTCTTCTCGTGTGTGGCATTGAATAGATCCTCCGCCTTCAGACCAAGCCTCTGAATGGTTGCACAAACCCTGGGCCATTCTTCTTCCAGAAATCTTTGACGTTCGCCTCGCAGTAATAAGGCGCGGGCGCCGGCGTTCATAAACATGCCCAACCCTCGTCTGGTCTCCACCAGTTCCTCGTCGACCAGTTGTTGATAAGCCTTCAGGACCGTCAGAGGATTGACCCGATATTGGGCCGCCACAGTGCGCACTGAGGGCAATGGATCGCCCTCCTCGAGTACGCCGTCCAGCATCATGGCGACAACCCGGTCGCGCAGCTGGCGATAGATCGGCTGATTGTCGTTCCACTCGAAATCCATCCTCTGTTCCAAATGTCCTCTGCTCTCTGTCACGCCTGCCGATTAAGACGAGCTATCAGATCGACACCGACTTGACGGAATTGATCCTGTCGGCGCTGGTATAGCGTCTTCACGACCGGAGCCTTACGTACCACTGCACTCGTTTGAAATCCAGATGGCCGTGCACAAGCGTACCTCGTTAGCCGACCATTCACCGAACCGCTCCTTCCCGGCTCACGCCGCGGAAGGAGAAGCCAACATCGTCTCTGGCGACTTCAGCCTGCGGAAGAGCAGCCAGAAGCAAAGCAGCAAATCGAAGGTCATCGGCGGCAGCTCGTACCAGTTCGCCGAATGTATCACCCCAAATCTCGGATACAAGAGATAGGCAAAGCCGCAGAACCCCTCATAGACAGCGCTCAAAACGCCCCACAACGCAAGAACCCGCGGAATGTACCGCGATTGAAATAGCACCCAGGCAAACAGCGCCGATCCCAGCCCGTTGAACGCCAGGCCAATATAATAAGCATCCCGGCCCGCATCCAGCTGCACTCCGGCCAGCGCCGCCAAGCCATCCGCGCCAAACCTTTGCAGTGCGCCCGCTCCCGCCAACGTCCGCAACGCGCCAAACATATCCAGAACAAAAATGAACCAGAAGACCGCGTAGATCACTCTGCTGAGGGCCGCACACAGCGCCACTCCGCGGTTAACCGGCCGCAGCAGCATATAAAGCGCCGTCAGAAGCACAATCATACCCACCCCATGCACAAAAGCACCGGCTAGATAAATGCGGATCGCTTCTTCGTGGTGCACAAAGTGACGCGCCGTCTCTTCGCCGCTCTCCCAAACCAGATAAGGCGCATAAAAGTGACGAAACACCACCATGAGGATGGCCATGCCGAGAAGATAAGTCACCGCGAAGGTCTTCGCGGCTAATCGTTGCGTTCGTTCTATCATTTCTTTCCTTTCGTGCTCGACTTCCAATTTCCTCGATACCATTGCCCCAAAGCGGAGATCCCAAGAGGTCTGCTCACAAAACGAAAAAATCATGTCAGGAAATTCCAACATCGAACCTGGTTTGCGTTGGGCAAACGCTCCCGCCATTTCAGCACGGATGGTTTCGATCAGTGGCATCAACCCCCCACCCCGAACGATTCAAGATAGAGGCTCTACTGCACCCGCTTGAAATCCAGATGGCCGTGCACAAGCGTGCCGTCCGCCAGCGCGAACGTCCAGTCTTCCAGGTGATGGTTCGCGTCGATGATGGTAAACACGGCGTGGCTTACATGCCCCACCTGGTTGCTGCCCGGGGCATCCACCAGATCGAACTCCACCGTCTTCCCATCCGCTGAGGGCCGAGCCACCAAATGCGGCCTGTTGCCAAAATCGCAGTAGTGAAGCAACGTCAGGCGATCGCTGTCGAGATAGAAAACGGTGACCTCTGGACCAGGCGTGCTCAACTCGTGAATCAACGCGTTTCCATGCGATGCAACGCGGATGGAAAGGGGCATCAACTGGTCCGTGCCCCAGGCAGGATTGTCCGTCGTTATTGGGCCTTTCCAAGTCCCCGCTAGAGTCTTCAACAGGTCGAAAGACCCCCGCGCGTCAGAAATGGCAACGGGCATAACGGAAGACTGTCCGTGTGCCAGGGCACACACGCTTAGCATGAAAATCGACAAAGCAACACGCAACACTTTCATTGTGAATCCTCCTCGAACTTGCCTTTCTCGCCGACCCCCATCAGGCTGCAGGGTCCGCAGCTTCCATAGTGTTGTAGTTAACCATAACACCATAGCGCATGCAAGCTTTTTTTTCGAGACGAGTGCAAGATGAGAAAAAAACGACTGTTGAATTCACTCGCAGGATCGTCTCGGGCCACGCACTGATTACGAAAGCCGACTCGTGACGTTTGGTTTGGTCAACGAGGATGCTCTTGCTTTGGAAGGCCCTTTCGGCAAGATTATGTTTCCAATCCGGCAAAGTTTTGGTTCAAGTGACAGAATGACGGGGAATTTGATTCACGTGACCGTCGTTGGAATCGAGTCACCTCAAACGAAAGACTCGACCAGGGCAACCAGATCGTGGGTAAAGCTGCTGAACCTGCGCGTAGTCTCTTCATCGCGGCCAGGCGGAACAGCGACATAGATCTCTTCTGCGCCAATATCGATCCCGGCTGCATCCGGCCTGATCACCGCTGACATCCGGATACGCTTCTCTTTTCGCTTAGCCATCGTCGCCTGCTTGGAGGCCGGAGAGCGCGGCCCGAGGTGCGAATCCTAGCAGTCTTCTAATCGAGATCGTGGCGAACTTCAGCCGGCGTCATCACTGACTTGTCCGCAACCTCAGACCCATCCTTTCCATTGGGCTTGTAAAGCACCAATCCAAGTTTCGAGCCGTAGCTTGCCGCACTCTCCAGGTGAATAATCAGCGCTCAAACAAAGTTCCTTCCGTCCTTGTCTGGCGGAACCAGTACATCCTTACCACTTGTTGAGGGCAGAACAAGTGGACAGTGAGCCAATCATCCGCGTTGTAGCCGCCGTCATTGCTGACCCCAAGGGCGTTTATCAGGACAGATCGTTAGGCGGGGACGAACGCCCCGCCTAATGACCTCAACCTGCTGGCAAGCCTCTATGGCCAGACCGAGGCTGGGACTGGGATCGGAGCAGCTGGGATCAGAGTGGCCACAGAAACATGAGGCCATGTGAGGGTGTTGAAGTTCAGGAAAACCGTTTGACTGTACTGAATCTGGATATACGGTACAGTGATGGTTGTGTCCCGCAGGATGTCGTGTGGCGGCGTGAGGGTGAAGGTGGGCCGAAGCGAGCTGCCCGCCCGAGGTGCCGCCTGGATTGTGATGGGCAACCCGTTAGCCGTGCACTTCGGCACCACGATCTTTTGAAGGACCGTTTCAATCCAGAAGACTGCAATCATCTTGAAGGCGTTGGCGTTCGGCTTCTGCGGCGGAAGATTGTTGTCCCCGAGCAGAAACGCGATCTCGTCCGTGCCTCCGCCGAACCCTGGAGGGTTAGTGACCGGCGGGGCCGGCGGGTTTGTGGGGTTGGGCGGCGGCGTCGGCAACTTCCCGGCGGCGTCCGTCGTGATGACCAGAGTCACGAAACTCTGCATGTCCTGCGACGCGATCTCATTCGCCAGCACTACATTCGGATTGTCAAGCATGGCTTGCGTGATCGTGCCTGCGTTAATGAACGGCGTGAGATCCTGCGGGATCCGTGCAGTGTTCTGATTGGTCACTGTCTGGCTTTGGAAGGCGGGGTTCGAAGAGGGATTCTGAGCCCCACCGATAGGGAACGGATTAATGTTCACCGTAATCGTAGAGAAGGGGGGCTTGCCGACTTTTCTGCCAAGGGAAATGCCCTGCGCGTTGATCGTCACGCCGTGTGGAATCGACGCCATGCGCGTGTAAATCGTCGCCGCCTCGGCGGGCTGGGTCGTCGGCGGCACTGCCAGCCACATCCCTGGTTCGAAGTGGATGCCTTGGGCCGGTAACGTCGTGACGTCGTTGACGGACTGGACGTACGGGACAGCATTGAGAAAAATATCACCCTGAGCGCCGGAACCGCGATTCGGCACACTGCCCAGCGGCGCGGCAAAGCTGAGTGTCTCGGCCGTCAGGTTCAGTTCGAGGACGTTGTCGCTGCCCGGAACCGGAACGGGAAGCGGCGTGGGGGTCTTCGGGCTTTGCGGTCGGAAGATGGTGTTGAAACCCGTACCGGCGAAGACAAGACCCTGCGTGGGATCAATCGAATTGACAAACCCCGTAAGATCGCCCAGCGGTTCGGAGGTTACATTCGTTTGCGCGTTCAGCGTGGTTGTCGTAGCAAGAAGAGCGGCGAGGCCGGGGTTCAGCGACAGCAACCTATGGGTCTCGGCTTCGACGGCCTTGGAAGAGGTGGGGTCGACTTCGTGGAAGTGGAAGCCGGAATCCAGGGAGATGTTGGATTTGCCTGAGTTGCTCATGATGTTCCTTTCTCTGCGGTTAACTGGTCACGGGGGTTGGTCCGCCGAAAAGAGGATGGACACTCTGTCCTCGGTTTCTCGGGCACCATATTGCGCAGCAGCAGCTTCGCCGAGCAACGCGCTTGATCCGTGAATCCCGAGTGAGCGTAGTGAATGAATTGTGTGGTTACAGCTTTCAGATCGCCTTTAGCGGTGTTCCGTTTCCATCCTTTATAGGTCGGGGGACATATCATGCGACGCTGCTGTTCTCTGCTGTGTTTGACACGGCCTTGCCTCGCTCTTCGGATCGACAGAGTTTTGATCGATTGGAAGATCGAAGTATAGCGGACCGTGAATATCGGCTATAACGTAAACGCCGACGAAAAACCTTCCAGAAATCCGAAGATATTTGCCCACTGCCAAAAAATGATCCTACGATGGATCCCAGCCTCACGGCGGAAATTGCGGGATCATTACCGCCGACTCGCGGCCCTAAAAGGGTCCGGAGAAATTGTTCTGAAATGTCGGCATGTGATAAGCGTTCCTCGAGAGTTGGCATCCTTCCAATCGAATAGCGAAGATCCAGAACGCCCGGTGTCGGATGTTGAAAACTTGGCATTGCACTTGTTGAGCATTGAAAAGGTGCACTCTGGGGCAAGTATCCGCGTTGTAGTCGCCGCCATTCCTTGATCCTGCGGCGTTTATGGCGACTTGAGTGGCTGGAGTGCGCCGTTTAAAGGCTCCTATCTCCCCAGCTAGGAACGCATTCCTCATGACCTTCCGGTTTTTGATTCATGTACACGCATCGGGCAAACGCCCCATCCGTTGACAGAACCATCCGCAGGAATTGTCGGCTGTCAGGAAGCGTGGCCCCGTCCTACGGTAGTACCGCTGCTACCAATATGAATCGGCAACCATCCACGCGCCAGCCAACAGCGCCGTGTTAAGGATGGTCTCACTCCACTGGAACGGGTCTTTGGAGCCGGCCGCCACGATAGGTATCCACACCACGAACAGGAACAGTGCGAGTTGAAAGGCCGAGAGCGCAACGGCCAGGCGTGCACAGAATCCAACGAGAGTAGCGATGCCCGCTGCAATAAAGGCACCGCCTGTGAAATACGCCCAGAAGAGGTGGCCCGGCAGCCAATGGGGGATGAGCGATACCGTGTCTTTCACGTCGACGAAGTGGGCTACGCCGAAAAAGATCAAGCAGAGGC
>CAZTLV010000113.1:0-7382 GCA_964614635.1 uncultured Occallatibacter sp. | reverse complement strand
CACCGTGCATCGGCAGCCCTAGAAGTTCCCTGATACCGGCATCGTCTTCTAATCGCCAGTCAGGAAAGGGAAAGCCCTTTGGGAGCGCAGTCTGAAGGAAATCTCTCAAATCGACTGGGAAACGGAATCCGTAGTTTTCCTCCGCGCGCCCGATCTCGGCATCGGTGAGGCCCTCAGAGAACGCTACGCTGCACTTCGCGTTCTTAAGCAGATCAATGAGATCCAACCAGCAGTTGCTGCCCATGCACAAAGCGTAATACACACAAAACCGTCGGACCTGAATTCCATCGATACTTTCCCCTTGAACCTCTAGGGGGGCCAATTGATGGCTCAGCGTCATGCTGGATGAATCACCGCAAACCGGACAATGGGCGGTCAGATGTTGAAACCTTGGCATTGCACTTTTTGAGCATCGGAAAGGTGCACTCTGGGCCAAGTATCCGCGTAGTAGCCGCAGTCACTCCTGGATCCTGCGGCGTTTTCCATTACTTCTTTGTCTTGGAACCGCTCGTTTGATCGAGAGGCTAAGCTGGAGGCGTGCTTTGGGCTGTTGGCGCCACCGGAGATCGGCGCGGGTTCGGCAGAAACGAACTGATTTTTGAGTGACAATCGACCTTACGGCGCATGGTTTGCCGGGCGGTCGCTCAGTCAGTGGGAAGAAAGCGGCTTCACTGGTTCCGTTCATTGAACTGAGCGTGATCACGATTCGGAAGCGGCAGGTCTACTATTCGGTCCCTTGAGAGTCTCTTCGAGCCGTGCTGCCTGAGTCATCAAATAATTCCGTTCCGGAAGGCTGGTTGTTCCGGCCGCGGCGCCTCGAAAGTGCTGGGCCGCCCTCGCGAAATCTCCAAGCTTCTCGTACAAATGCCCACGCACAGCATCCAGCCGATAATGCCCGGCGAGCCGTTCGTCGCTGTCGAGCACCGCAAGGCGGTCGAGCCCACGCTCGGGTCCGTGTACCATCGCAACGGCGATTGCGTGGTTCAGCGTCACCACGGGACTGGGCGCCACGCGCTGAAGCAGTTCGTACAACGCCAGAATCTGGGGCCAGTCCGTATCTTCCTGACGCGACGCCTCGTCGTGGACGGCGGCAATCGCCGCCTGTAGCTGATAGAGTCCAACAGCTCCCAGTGAAAGAGCGAGTGTGAGCAACTTTGTCCCCTCGGCAATCTCAGCCCGGTCCCACAAACTTCGGTCCTGCTTGTCAAGGGGGATGAGTTCTCCTTCCGGCCCTGTTCGTGCCGTCCGCCGCGCGTCCGTGAGCAGCATAAGCGCCAGCAATCCGGCCACCTCTGCGTCATCTGGCAGCAGCGCTAGCATGCTTCGGGCCAGCCGAATCGCCTCCTGTGCCAGATCCAGGCGTTGTAGACGCGCGCCGATACTGCTTGCGTATCCTTCGCTGAAGATCAGATACAGCACGTGGAGCACAGCAGATTGCAGTTCTTTCCGCTCCTGCGGAATCGGCAGGCGAAAGGGAACCTTCGATGCCTTGATGCTCTGTTTTGCGCGGCTGATCCGCTGTGCCATGGTCGCCTCGGGAACCATAAATGCGTTGGCAATCTCACCTGTGGTGAGGCCGCCGACCGCCCGCAGTGTCAGTGCGATGGCCGAGGGCTTGCTTAGGGCCGGATGGCAGCACATGAACAGGAGAACGAGGGTGTCTTCGGGATCCATCTCAGTTTCCATTTCCGCCGGCCCAATCGTCGGCTCCTTCTCCGGTGTTATCGCGGTCTCCCGCTCGCGCCGCGCTATCTCGCTTCGCGCCGTGTCGGTCATCCGCCTCAACGCCACACGAATCAGCCACCCGCGCGGATTCTCGGGAATACCCTCTTGTGGCCATTGCTTGAAAGCGGCCAGCATCGCTTCCTGGACCGCATCTTCGGCCGACGAAAAATCGCGAAAGCGCCGGGCCACGACGCCGAGCACCTGCGGCGCCAGTTCGCGCAGCAGGCCCTCTGACGCTTCATCCCAGCGATTTGCAGTTGCCAGCACCGTCACAGCATCTCCGGCGGCGCGCTCATGATCGGACGCACTTCAATCGGCATGTTGAGCGGATTTCCTCCCGGCCCAGGAGCCGCCGACACTCTGGCCGCAATCGCATACGCCCGCTCCGGAACGTCCACATCGATGATCCAGAAACCGGCGAGAAACTCCTTCGACTCTGGAAATACGCCATCAGTAACTGGAGCGCCGTCCTTACCGGCTCGCACCAGCCGCGCCTGATCCGGGAACGAAAGGCCTTCAGCCGAGACCAGCTCGCCGGACTCCAGCAAGTCGCGGTTTAAACCGAGCATAAACGCGATGTGCGCCCGCAGGTCGGCTGGGGGCCAGAGAGGAATTCCTGCTCCGGCCCGCATGGTGTTCATCATCAAAATGTATTTCATCTTCGACTCCTCTGAACCGTTTGCAAGGGAATTTCGGCGCCTTCATCAATCTCGATGAAGCGCCGCGTTACTTTGGGGCGGTTCTGGATTCGAGGAACTGCCGTACCTCGATCGGCATATTCGTTGGAACACCTCCCTGCCCGGGAGCGGCCGAAATCTGGGAAGCGATGGCGTAGGCGCGAAAAGGTGTGGCCACATCGACAATCCAGTAGCCCAGTAGGAACTCTTTCGACTCAGGGAAGATGCCATCCGTCACCGGCAGTCCGTTCTTCTCGCCGCAGACGACTTTGGCCTCCTTCGGATCGGCCAAAGGCTGGGTGGCGACGAACTCGCGCGCTTCGATGAGTTCCTTCACAACAGCCGACAGGGCCGCCATGTGTGTATCGCGGTCGCTTTGTGACCAGGCTTGATACCTGGCGACACCCGTTTGGGTGCCCGACATCATGAGAATGTATTTCATGGCTTTTTCTCCTCTGCTTGTCTTGCTGCGTGGTTGAATTGCGTTCGGCTAACGACCCGGATTGGAATGAAACATCCATCGGACGCCGAATTTGTCGTTCAGTGCGCCATATGTACCGAAGAACATTTCCGTTAGCGGGTCCGTCACCTCTCCTCCTTCTGCAAGGCGCGCAAAGAAAGCGGTCAGTTCCTGGAACGTTTCGGCGCTCAGATAAAGGCAAACGGTATTGCCCGGGACTCGCGTACGGTCGAGGAACAGCCAGTCCGATGCCGAGAGATCGACGTTCCCGCTCTTTAGCCGGGCATTCAGGATTTTCTCGTGCTGAAACGCGGGCATGAAGTCTTTTGCGGGAGAGTCCTTCACCAATATCTCCGTAAGTTCCGCGCTGAAGCAGGATCTGTAGAACTCCATCGCCTGTTTGCAGTCTCCGTCGAACAAAAGATAAGGCGTTAGGGTCGTCATTGCATGTCCTCCTCTGGTTTCTTTTTAATTTCGCATCAGAAGTGCCCGATCTCGACCTCCTTTTAAGGCCAGCCTGTCGGGCCTCGGTCAGCGCTTTCATCCGATAGTCGGAGCCGGTACGATCATTCTCGACATCCCCGCAAAAAAATCTTACGGCAAATAATCGAGCCCCTTGATGTCGAAATTGTGCGACCAGAACCGACATGCGAGTGGAGGTTGGATCATGACGACCAATGATTTAGTGGTAGATGTCAGCCAGGACTGGCTTCTGGCCTCTTCCGTTCAGGAGCGATTCATGCGGGGTTCGGCCTGGGACAATCGCCAGGTGGACTATAGCGCGAGTTGTCGCCAGATGCGAGCCCTCGGCGGCGACTGCTACGATTTTTCGTCATTCTCGGACGGACGATTGGCCATGCTCGTCGGCGACGCCTCTGGAAAGGGCGTTGCAGCGGCCCTGTTGATGGCCAACGTGCAGGCATCTCTGCGCACTGCGTCCGTATTCACCGGCGACAACCTAGCCGCACTCCTCCGGATCGTGAACCTGCAGGTATATCCAACGTCCACCTGCAGCAGTCGAATCAAGCACGACACGGAATGGTCAGGTTTATCCCTGCGCTCCCCGTTTTTCATTCGACAACAGCACAACTTGTGATAGAACGACTTAGGCCACGACTTCCCTCGAAAGTGCCCCGTCCGTCGGTGAAAGGGCTCGTCTTGCCAAAACTCCAAATCCTGGCCGTGACGTTATGTCTCGGCTCTCCAGCGGCCTGGGCTGCACCCCCACAGAGCCCGCCAACCCGCGAACTGACTGTGATCGTTGTCAACGCCCACTCTGACCCATCGCAGCCCGTTCAAGACGCGCGTGTGTCGCTGAGGTTTGTCGCAGGCTCTGAGAATGTAACGGATGCCCAAGACGCCACCAATCGCGCGGGCCAGGCGTTGCTGATCGTTTCTCCTGAAGCTGCTCAACGCGGCGATCTTCGCATCGAAATCACAGGCGTTAGCGACTTGGTAGTGTACGAACCGGCAGACGGTCAGTTGAACGAGCTGCCCTCCACCGTGACCATTCGCCTGCTTCCCAGAGGCTCCGTTCTCTTGCTGGGTCCGGCGCAGATTGAGGCCATGCTTCATCGCCTGTCGCTTCAGGTCAAACACCTGGAAATGGAGAACCGCGAGTTCAAGGGAGAGCTGACCAAGGAGCAAGGCCAGAAGCCGGACGACTTGACGACGGCTATGACGGAGTGGGCCAAGACCAACGGGTTTGAACCCGCGGACGCCAACAAGAAGATTCAGCAATGGGCTGAGGAAATTCAAAAGCGCAAGGAAGAAGCTACGGCGGACCAGAGAGCACTCGCAGAGCTGGCGCTCAAACACTATGGCGTTGCCGCTGAATTGTTTAACAAGGCTGCCGAGGATATCGGCCAGTCCATGGACGAGGATGAGAAGAAATTTCTGGAAGATCGCCGAAATAAGTTACGTGAATTCGTTGACAAGACCTACCAAACCTCGCATGCCTACCAGCTAAACCTTCAATATCACCAAGCGACTCAGATTCTCGAGCAGGCTCGCGATCGGGCCGCCAAGGAACATGACCGCTACCCTGAGGACGCGACGTTGCGAAGCATCTGGCTGGAGACACGTGGGGGAGCTGCGATTGCGCGAATGGAGGAGAGCCGTCTTGGCGAAGCAGGCGGCAGCTTGGCGTTATTGGCTCAATCGATTAAGGACTATCAGAATTTGCTGTTGCAGTGGTCCAAAGCAGCGGACCCACAGGACTGGGCAGGTACGCAGGTCGATCTTGGTCGCGCTCTTGCGGATCAGGGAGAGCGGAGCAGCGGAGCTCAGGCGATGGAGTCGCTGGCTCGGGCAGTGGACGCTTACAGAGCTGCGCTGGAGGTTTATGCCAAGGCGGATCCCGGCCAGAACTGGGCGAAGACACAGATCAATCTGGGTATCGCTCTCATGGATCAGGGAGAGCGAAGCAGCGGGGCGCAGGCCATGGAGTCTCTGGCACACGCAGTCGAAGCCTACCGAGCGGCGCTCGAACTTGATACCAAAGCACAGCTTCCGCAGGACTGGGCATTGACACAGAATAATCTGGGCCTCGCTTTCATAGATCTGGGAGAGCGAAGCAGTGGGGCGCAGGCCATGGAGTCGCTGGCACACGCAGTCGAAGCCCTTCGGGCGGCGCTGGAAGTTCGGACCAAAGCTGACCAGCCCCAGAACTGGGCTGCTACACAAAACGATCTGGGTGCCGCTCTCCAGGAACAGGGACAGCGAAGCACCGGGGCGGAGGCTACGGATTTGCTGGCTCAGGCAGTCGAAGCCTACCGGGCGGCGTTGGAATTCTATACCAAAGCTGACCTACCCCAGGACTGGGCGGCGGCACAGAATAACCTGGGCAACGCTCTCCAATATCAGGGCCTGCGCAGCAATGGCGCGCGGGCAAATGATTTATTTGGGCAGGCCGTCCAAGCCTACCGGGCGGCGCTCGAAGTTAGGACCAAAGCTGACCTGCCCCAGGACTGGGCGGCGACACAGAAGAATCTCGGGACCGCATTGCAAAATCAGGGCTTGCGGAGCAGCGGGATGGAGGCCAAAGACTTATTGGCCGAGGCTGTCGAATCCTACCGCGCGGCGCTGGAAGTATTAACGAGAGCTGACCTGCCCCAAGACTGGGCGGCGGCACAGAATAGTCTCGGAAATGCTCTCTCTGTAGAGGGCGAGCAGGCCGGCGGGGCGGAAGCGACAAATATGTTGGCCCTGGGAGTCGAAGCTTACCGGGCGGCGCTCAAAGTTCGGACCAAAGCTGACCTGCCCCAGGATTGGGCAATGACACAGACCAATCTGGGAAACACGCTACAAGCTCAGGGACTGCGAAGCAGCGGATCCCAGGCGACAGAATTGCTATCCCAGGCAGTCGAAGCCTACCAGGCGGCGCTCGAAGTGAGGACCAAAGCTGACCTGCCTCAGGACTGGGCAATGACACAGAACAATCTTGGAACCGCTCTAGAGAATCAGGGTCTGCGGAGCAGCGGCGCGCAGGCGACGGAGTTGTTTGCCCGTGCAGTCGAAGCCTTTCGAGCTGCGCTGGAAGTCTACTCCAAAGCGGACCTGCCCCAGGAATGGGCCAGGATTGAGAGCAATCTGGGTATCGCGCTATTCGGCCAAAGAATGGGGAGCGACGGGTCGAAGGCAACGGAATTGTTGGCCCAGGCAGCCGAGGCCTACCAAGCCTCGCTCGAAGTCTATACCAAAGCAATCCTGCCGCAGGACTGGGCAATGACACAGAAGAATCTTGGAATCGTCCTGGCGGGGCAGGGTGACTTTGCTGATGCCTCCAATGCCTTCGAAGCAAGCCTTGAAATCTTTCCCAAGGATCAAGACCTGCTCGGAACTACGGCGGCCATTGATCACGACAAGTTGTACAGTTTCGAACGGGCCCTGGAGCTTGATGAGCAGATGTTCAAGATGGAACAATCCGCAGGAAACAGATTGGACCTGGTGGAGGCAAATCTCACAGCCGCCCACTTTGATGTCTGCCTCGCGCAGGCGACGCCACTCGACGATGGCCAACTTACGGCGTCTCAAATATTGATCCGTGATTCGCTAAAGCTCTCCTGCCAGTGGGGCGCGGGACAAAAGGCTGCGGCGCAGGAGACCGAAAAGGCGCTCTTGCCCAGATCCCATCAGTTGCAGAAGGAGGACTGGGGATTTGCCGGAACGCTTCATTTTCTGGCCTCTTCACCCGCATTTGAAGCCGGCCGCGCATCGTGGATCGCCTTGTTTCAGAGCCTCGACAAAGGTGACGGCGTCGCCATGGCCGCCGCCCTGCACGAACTTGAAGAGGTCATCAAGCAGTGACCTACTCCAGCAAGCACCGCACACGTCGAAAAGCTCACAACGATCCGAAGATCGATGGTCAGTTGGCAAAAACTTGGCATTGCACTTTTTGAGGCCGTGTTGCCTGACACAACATGGTGCTGCCACACGTCGATATTTATCAGACTCTAAATGGCGAACACCGAATGGCTACAAACGCCTATTAAGGCGGATGCGTTCAGCCGGTCTGGCCG
>CAZTLV010000112.1:0-7441 GCA_964614635.1 uncultured Occallatibacter sp. | reverse complement strand
TCAAACTCGGACGGTTCCACGATCCACTGCTTCGTCTGCGGATTCCAATACTTGAGTTCGTCCTTTCCAAGCGGGAACTTGAGGGTCTTTGTTTCCCCGGGCTGGAGAGAAGTGCGCTCGAAGCCCTTCAGCAGCCGGACTGGCCGCGAGGCAGAGCCGTAGCGTTGATGAATGTAAAGCTGCGCGACGGCGTCTCCAGCGACGGAGCTAGTATTGGTCACGTCGACGGAAATCACTGTCGTGTCACCAACGCCCATGCTTGTTTTGCTCAATTGCAAGTTGGCGATGCTGAAGGCGGAATAGCTCAGTCCGAAGCCAAAGGGGTAAAGCGGCTTGGAGTTCATGTCCCAGTAGCGGGACGTGAATCGAGGCGCATCCTCGGGCTCGTGCGTGAGGGTGTGGTTGTAGTAAAGCGGCTCTGAGCCGGCTGTGCGCGGCCAGCTCACGGGCAGTTTCCCACCTGGGTTCACATCTCCAAAGAGCACATCCGCAACCGCGTTTCCGCCCTCAGTTCCCGGATACCACGCTTCGAGGATCGCGGGCACATGCGCTGAGGCCCAGCGAATGTCGAGGGGGCGACCGCCCTCCAGCACCAGGATCACCGGCTTACCCGTTGATGCAACTGCTTCCAACATCTGCTCCTGGATTCCGGGAAGGTCGAGAGTGGAACGTGACGCCGCTTCTCCACTCATGCTGGCCGTTTCTCCCATGACCGCTACGACCACATCGGCGTCTGCAGCCGCAGCCTTCGCCTTCGAAATCCAGTCCGCAGTCTCTTCAGCTGTAGGAGAAGGAGCGGGCTTTCTGCCAGAAAAAGCGTCCATAAATCCGGGGTACAACCGGGCAGGCATGGGCCCTGCAACAAGCGTGACCTGCACATCCGGTCCAAGTTTGTTCTTGATTCCGGCGAGGACTGTGACGGGATGGCTCTTTCCGCCGCCCGGTGAAAACAGACCCTCCACCGTCCATCCGCCTTCGATTTCCTGTGTTGAGTCAGCCAGGGGGCCGATGACGGCGACTTTTTTCAGGCTCTTCGACAGGGGCAGCGCGCGATTTTCATCGCGCAGCAGAACCATCGAACGGCTGGCGAGTTTGCGCTCCAGGGCTAGCCCTTCGGGCCGGCTCAGAGTTGCGTCAACCTTTGACTCGTCGGCGTAGGGATGTTCGAAGAGGCCCAGATCGTACTTGGCTTCCAGGATCGGTAGAACCATCTCGTCAAGATACTTCTCGCTGATCTTTCCATCTTTAACAAGCTTGGCAAGATTGTGCGAATAGGTCAGGCTAGCCATATCCATGTTCAGGCCGGCTGTTATCGCCTTGTAGGCCGCATCTTCGCCGTCGCGGGCATAGCCATGGGTTACAAGGCTGCGTACAGCAAATGCATCGGAGAGGACGAGGCCCTGGAAACCCCAATCTTTCCGGAGCACATCTGTGAGCAGCCAGTGATTCCCGGTTGCGGGCACTTCATTCAAATCCATGTATGCGCTCATGAAGCTGCCTGCGCCCGCCTCTTCTGCCGCATGAAAAGGTACAAGGTAGACGTTCTCCATCAACTCTTCGGGCACGTAGACCGAATCGTAGTCGCGACCGCCCTCGGCAGCGCCATAGCCGGCAAAGTGTTTGACACAGACCATGACACTGTTTGGGCCGAGCCTCGTGCCCTGGAACCCGCGAACCTGGGCGCGCGCCATGGCTGAACCGAGGAAGGGATCTTCTCCAGCACCTTCGACGATTCGGCCCCAGCGAGCATCGCGTGCAATGTCCACCATGGGAGTAAAGGTCCATTGGATTCCAGCGGCACGTGCGTCCTCTGCCGCCAGATGCTGGGCCTGCTCTTCAACAGAAGGATCCCATGACGATGCCATCGCAAGCGGAACCGGAAAGACAGTGCGATATCCATGAATCACGTCGAAGCCGAAGATGATGGGAATGTGCAGACGGGATTTCTCCATCGCAATGTGTTGAAGCCGATTAATCTCCTTCACATCCATCTGCCAGAGAATCGATCCGACGCCACCGCTGGCAATCAGATCATCTGGCTTCTCGCCCGCTATCCCCGGCATCACCACGCCAGACGATTCGTTCAGTTGGCCGACTTTCTCTTCAACGGTCATCTGTTTTAGAAGGGCCTCGGACTTCAGTTTTGCCTTGTTGCTGAACAAACGATCTTGAGCACCAGCCGAAGGGATGGTAACTGCTGCCATTGACGCCAATAGCAGGCTGAACGCGAACAACTTTGTGAATTTCATTGCCTCTGTCCTCACAGTTGAAAAGTAATTCTTGTTGAAAGTGAGTGAATCTCAATGCCCGGTCGATAGCAGGCGATTGGCTCCTCAAGGATTCCCTCAGTAGATGACCTTGAGAGACAACTGAATCTGCCGCGAGTTGCCGGCGGTCTTGCTGATTTCGCCAAAACCGGAGCCGTTGAGGATGTTGGCGGGCAGGCCCATGGTGACGATGTTGAAGAGGTTGAAGAACTCCGAGCGGAACTGGAGGTCCATGCGCTCTGCTCCGCTTTTGCGGCGACCGAAGGGCGTGTCCTTGATAAGTGCGAAATCGTAGTTGTAGAAAGCGGGGCCGCGGAAGCTGTTTCGGCCAACGGTTCCAAACATGCCCTGGTTGGGGCCGGTGCCGCCTGCGATGTGAATGGGGATAAAGAAGAAGCTGGCGTTGTTTGCACCCATGCCAAAGTAGTCTTCGCGGACCTTGCGGGCGGTAGAAAGATGCGGAATGGCGATCTGGTTGGGGCGGTCGACGCCGTTGGAACCTGCGCCGGTCTGCTGAATTCCGCTAAAGACGGTGAAGGGCGAGCCGGAGCTGATGCTGGAGATGGAGAGCAGCTCCCAGCCGGCGGTGACCTTCTCGCTCACTGGGTTCAGGAAGCCGATTCTGTCGCCATGGAGATCCTGGGCGATGCTGAGGCCAAAGCCGTCGGTGACGTCGAAGGAGGACGGGCCCTTTTCGGGACGCGAATCGTAGGGGTTCTGCGAGAAGCCGGAAGCGACGGCGCCGGTGGAACCTGTGCCACCGATGACCATGCTGGTGTCGTCGATGGATTTACCCCAGGTGAAACTGGCCTGAACGCCGGGCCCGAGGCGGCCGACGGTGCCGGACAGCGAAGTCTGGAGGGCGTTGTAAGTGGAGTGGGCGTCGGCAACGATGACGTTTTCGACACCGAAGCCGCCGATGACGTTGCCAGCGCTGTCGAACTGGGTATGGGGCGCAAAGGAGGGGCTGGCGCCGGGATAGGCATTGGGAAAGCTGTAGCGCGGAAGATGCACACCGGCAGTGCCGACATACGCTACATCGGCGGTGAGGTTGCCGAGCTTGCGCTCAACGCCGGCGGTCCAGGTGTAGAGCGTGCCGTCGCCAAAGGAAGCGTCGATGCCGCTGAGGTTGAGCGCGCTGACCACGCCGCCGGGAGTAAGAGCAGCTACGTCTTTCTCGTAACGGTCCACATCCATCACGGTGTTGGCAGCAACCGACTTGGTGTTGCCGGAGGCGAAGACGTCAGTCCCTTGTGGCGTGTAGGTCTTGGGAAGCTGCGCGGGCGAAAGCTGGAAGCCGTAATGGATGGGATTCGCCGAGGACGAAAGCAGGCGCGGATAGACGGCGAAGGGCGTGGAGCCGGTGAGGAAATTGTCCTGCCAGATGTTGGGGGGGATGATGGTGACTCCTCCGCCGGCATGCGCGGAGAAGTTTTTGGTGGCCAGCCAGGTGGCCTGTACACGCGGGCCGAAGCCCTTGTAGTCGGTGTGGTAGCCGGGCTGGGGATTGATGACGAACTGCTGTGTGCCACCGATGTCGCGGAAGCTGGAGGTACGGTGGGCGCGTTCGGTGATGGGGCCGTAGTGCTCCCAGCGCAGGCCGTAATCAAGGGTGAAGGTGGGCGTCACTTTGAAGGTGTCTTCAATGTACGCGTTGAAGTTGTTGCGGCTGATGGCGGCGGGACCGATATGCGGGCCATTGGAGAAGTAGGGCGGAGCAATGCCGACGGTGTACACGAAGGGGCTGCCGGAGAGCAGGCTGGAGAGCGTATCGGGGAATGGGTCGCCGGGATTCAGGTTGTGCTTGCCGCTCTGCGAAGGGATGGACTCCGTGGCGTATGCCGTGCCGCCGCCGAAGTCGTACTCGCCATTGGGGCTGATGCCGAAGTAGGTGGTATCGCGATTGACGCGGGCTTCGAAGCCGGCTTTCCATGCGTGACGGGCATTAGTGTAGGAGGCGTTCTGCCGGCCCTGGAAGAGATTGCCGTAGGCCTGCATGACCGAGCCGGCAGCGGAGTTGAATGCCTCAAAGAGACCGTCGTTGAACTTGACCGCGGGGTCGGTGTAGTCAAAGGTGGGAAAGCCTGGGGTGGAGCGCGTGATGCTGATGGACGACTCAAACATGAGGCGCGGGTCGACGGTGCGTGTGTAGGTTCCGACGACGTTGCGCTGGCGATCAATGTATTGCACGCCAAATGCCTGATCGATGGCGGTCTGGTCGGGATTGGTAGTGGGGCCTGTGATGTTGTCGAGATTGAAGCGCGCGAAGAACTGGTCTTTCGATGAGATCTTGTGATCCAGGCGGAGGGAGAACTGGTCGGCGTCGGTGGCGACCTTGGAGGCAGTGGCGTAGGTGTTGGCGCCGAAGGAGCCGGTGGGGTAGTTGGGGAGCGGATAGCGGGCCAGGACGGCGGCAATGCCGGAATTGACGGGGACGTTGAGGGTATCGGTGGTCCCGTCTGGGTAAGTGACGGTGTCAACGCCGGTGCGCTGCAGCGCGGTGGGAACCGGCATAACCTGTGTGGTGCCGAGGACCTGACGGAAGCCCTGGTACTGGGCAAAATAGAAGGTCTGCTTGCGACCGTCATAGAGGTGAGGAATGAAGATGGGGCCGCCGTTGGTGAAGCCGAACTCGTTGCGGCGGAAGGGCGGGATACGGCCGGGGTAGGCGAGCGTAGGGTGATCGAAGTAGTTGCGAGCGTCGAAGGCGGAGTTGCGCACAAACTCAAAGCCTGACCCGTGAAAGCCGATGGCGCCAGAGCGTGTGTGAATGTTGGTAAATCCGGCGGCGCCGCGGCCAACATCGGCGGGCATCCATCCTGAGCTGGAGTCGATGCCTTCGACGGCGTCGACGTTGAAGTTGGAGAAAGTGCTGCCACCCATCTCGGGATCGCTGATGTCGGCGCCGTCCATGGCAAAGGTGGCTTCAACGCCGCGCTGGCCGTTGATGGCAAACTGGGCGGTGAAGTTGGTGGCGCCGTTGGCGTCCGTCATGGTCCCGGCGGCAAGAAGCAGGAGGGAGCTGAAGTCGCGCTTGTTGAGCGGCAATTCACTCACTGCCTGGCTCGAAAGGGCCACGCCACCGGTCGCCCCAGTTTGCTGTTGTTCCGCAACCTCAATCTCACCGCGGTTCGACAGCGTTATCAATTCGACGGGCGGAGCGGGCGTCAGGTCAATCGCCTGTGCATAGCCAACCTTCCGCCCCTCGGCCTCCACGATCAACTTGTATTTCCCCAGTGGCAACGCGGGGAGAGTGAAAGCACCATCAGGGCCCGTGCCGGCTTCTGCGGTGGCTGCACCGGTCAGCCGCACCTTGGCGTTGATGACCGGTGCGCTTGCTGAGTTCCGCAAATAGCCGTGCCATACCGCAGTCGTCGGCACCTGCGAGAGCAGTGGTATAGCAAACACCGAACCGAGTACCAGGGATCGCGTTGCAAATCGCACGAGTTTCCCAAATATCCCCGTCGTACGTTCGAACACTGCACGTAAACTCATCACTCAATTGCTCCAAGACAATTCGGTTTGCAACGCACTTTCACGCGTTTTGCAACGCCCAGCGCAGACTCTCAGTTCTCGACAAGGAGAGGTTGGCTCATGTCTCGGAGACTTCAGGGAACCACAAGACTCGCTCGTAAAGGCGTATCGTCCGAGGAACCTCCGACCATCAACTGATATTCGCCCTTGGTCATATTCCAGGCGTCTTTTTCTTCGTCGAAGGTCTGAAGAACACGGTCATCGATCGCAACGGTGACCGACTGCGACTCGCCGGGTGCAAGCGTTACACGTTTCCACCCCGCAAGTCGTTTGTAAGGCTCGTCTGCACTTTTCGGAAGCCTGGCGTACACCTCAGCGATCTCAGTGCCCGCCCGCTTTCCGGTGTTCTTGACGGTGAAGCGCACGGTCTTCGTAGCTGAATCGACGCTTAGTCCCGAGTATGCGTAAGTCGTATAAGACAAACCGAAGCCGAAGGCAAACAAAGGTTGCTTGTGCTGCGCTTCGTACCACTTATAGCCGACTTCGGAACCTTCATCGTAGTGAACGGCGTAACCGCCATGCTCAGAAGCATTCGATGTAGGTGCGCCCTTGTCCGCTCCATCAGCAGTATGCGTTTGACTCTCAGCGGGGAGCATCGGACGATCCGGATGCGGAAGGTCCGCATCGCTTCTCGGGAAGGTGAGCGGAAGCTTTCCTGCGGGGTTGACTTCGCCGACGAGGATGTTGGCCAATGCTTTGTGTCCAGAACTGCCCGCGTACCAAGCCTCGACGACGCCCGAGACCTTGTCGATCCACGGCAAGGTGACGGCAGCGCCGGTTTCAAGTACCACAATCGTACGCGGGTTGACTGCTGCGATCTGCTCGATCAAGGCGTCCTGGTTATCAGGGAGCGAGAGGCTCGGCACGTCCATGTCTTCTGACATCCACTGCGAAGCGAAGACGATCACCAGGTCGGCACCCTTGGCGAGGTCTGCAGCCGACTTCAGGTCCGTTCCCGGATCGAAGTCAATCTTCGTATTGGGCAGCTTCGCCTGGAGTGCCTTCAGGGGAGAGGTGGGGAACCAGATTTGCTGTTGCCAAATCGTCTCGCCCTTGCCCGGAGGCATGATGGCATTGCCGCCTGGAGGATCCACTTGCGCTGAACCTCCTCCGGAAATCATGCCTACGTCCGCGTGTCCACCTATGATCGCGATCCTGTGGACCTGGGACGGATTGATCGGAAGCACGGTCGGGCTGTTCTTTAAAAGAACGATGCTTTTCTCTTCCAATCGCTGCGCCACGTCGAATCCTTTTTCAACGTTGACAACGCTCTTCTGCGGCGGGTCGTCGATAACCCCTGAAAGAAACTCGGCATAAAGAACTCTGCGCGCATGATCGTCGATCTCTGACTCCGGAACTTGCCCAGCTTCCACGTCTGCTTTGAGCTTTGGACCGAAAAAGTCAGCCATCGGCTGTTCCTGATCAAGGCCTGCGGCAGATGCCTTCTCGGTACTGTGCGTGCCTCCCCAGTCAGAGATCACAAAGCCTTTGAATCCCCAATCTTTTTTGAGCACACCTTGCAGCGTGTACTGATTTTCACAACCGAAGTCTCCATCGATCCGGTTGTAGGAACACATCACCGCGGCGGGATTCGCAATGGAGATGGCGATGTGAAACGCGAGCAAGTCAGATTCCTGCAT
>CAZTLV010000111.1:0-7614 GCA_964614635.1 uncultured Occallatibacter sp. | reverse complement strand
AGTTCGCGGGAAGAGCCTGAGCGCCTACTCCACGGTGACTGACTTGGCCAGGTTTCTGGGTTGATCGACGTCGCAGCCGCGGCGAACAGCGATGTAGTACGCCAGCAGTTGCAGCGGAACAATCTCAATGAGCGGGCTGAGAAGCTCGATCGCAGGCGGGATGTGAATGACGTGCTCGACCAGGCTCCCAATATTGGTGTCGCCCTCAGTGGCAATGGCAATGACGCGGCCGGAGCGGGCTGTGACTTCCTGAATATTCGACAGCGTCTTTTCGTAGCGGAGTTTTGACGCGGGGTCGGATTCGTCGCGTGTAACCAGCACCACTACCGGCAGAGTTTCATCGATCAAAGCATTGGGTCCGTGCTTCATTTCGCCGGCAGGATAGCCTTCGGCGTGGATGTAGGAAATTTCCTTCAGCTTGAGGGCGCCTTCGAGAGCGATGGGGAAATGGATGCCGCGGCCGAGGTAGAGGAAGTCGCGCGCGGTGGAGAAATCCCTGGCCAGCTCTTCGCATTGCGCGGTGCGCTGACGCAGCACTTCTTCAATCTTTGCGGGGATGCGGCTGAGTTGCTCAATGAGCGCTACAGACTGGGCTGCATCAAGTTTGCCGCGGAGTTGGCCGAGCTTGAGCGCCAGTAGAAACAGTGCTGTGAGCTGCGCTGTAAAGGCCTTGGTGGAAGCAACACCGATCTCGGGGCCGGCATGGGTATAGATAGCTCCGTGCGCCTCGCGAGCCACCATGGCGTCGACAACGTTGCAGATGGCCACAGTCTTTGAGCCGAGCGCGATCATCTCGCGCTGTGCGGCCAGCGTGTCGGCAGTCTCACCAGATTGGGTGATGAGCAGGCCAAGGGTTTCAGGGCCGGCGATGGGATCACGATAGCGGTACTCGCTGGCGTAGTCCACATCAACGGGCAGGCGCGCGAGGCGCTCAATCATGTACTTGCCGGTTAGCGCGGAGTGCCAGCTGGTGCCGCAGGCGGCGATAGTAATGCTTTCGGCCTGGGCCAGCTCATGGTCAGAGATCTTCATCTCGCCAAGAAAGACTTTGCCGGAGTCGAGGGATACGCGGCCGAGCGTGGTGTCAGTGATGGCGCGGGGCTGCTCCCAGATTTCCTTGAGCATGAAGTGTTTGTAACCGCCCTTTTCCGCCTGGATGGGATCCCAGAGAATGCGGGTGATGTTGCGCTGGATTGGTTCTCCGTCGAAGTTTGTAAGCTCGACGCCTGCCAGCGTGAGGATGGCCATGTCACCGTCGGCGAGGAAATAAATGTCGCGCGTGTGGTGAAGAATTCCAGGAACATCGGAGGCAACGAACGATTCTCCTTTGCCGACGCCGATGACCACCGGCGGCCCGAAGCGGGCCACAACAATCTTGTCAGGTTCAGACGCGGACAACACGCCGAGCGCGAAAGCTCCGGTGAGGCGCTTGACAGCGTGGCGCACAGCAACCTCAAGAGAGATTGGATGGCCGGCGGCTTCTGCATTGAGCTGTTCCTGCTCAATCAGGTGGGCGATGATTTCGGTGTCGGTCTCGGTGACGAACTTGTGTCCCTGGGTGATAAGTTCGCGCTTGAGCTCAAGATAGTTTTCAACAATACCGTTGTGGACAACGACAATGCGGCCGGAACAATCACGATGGGGGTGGGCGTTCTCTTCAGTGGGGCGGCCGTGCGTGGCCCAGCGGGTGTGGCCGATGCCGAAGGTTCCATGCAGGGGATGCTCGCGAAGCACCTCTTCAAGGTTGACCAGCTTGCCTGATGCGCGGCTCACCTGCAGCGTGGCATCTGAGGGGCTGCCGACGGCGATGCCAGCCGAGTCGTAGCCGCGATATTCAAGGCGCCGAAGCCCCTCGATGATGACGGGAACTACTTTCTTTGGGCCAACGTAGCCGACAATGCCGCACATGCAACGATTTTAAGCGAATCGGCGGCAAAAGGCTGTGACACGAAGGTGGGTAACGCGGCAGCCGTTTGCGGGTCGGTCAGCTTCCAGGGCATTTTGCGGCCTGTTCAGGGTTGCATTTGTTGGCCTGCTGTGCAGTTCATGAGGAATTGGGCGCGAGACGGGCTAACGGCAAGATTGAAAACTTCCATGGACGCGCCGCCAGGTCTCAGTTCTGCCGAAGATGGGAAACATGATATAGCCGCGCAGCCTCAAGCTGTCGCCCTCAACAGCCATTTTGCCGCGATAGGTATTTCCGGACTTTGGGTCGTAGAGGGTTCCACCGGATGCGTGCGTGGGGTCAGTGAAACTGAAACCGTTGCCAACATCGAGATTACAGAGCGGCCTGCCGCGAAGGGCGCGATCGGGATTATAGATGTCAAAAGTGGTGTGCGCTCGTGAACTAATCAGCAGAACCCGGATGCAAAAGCCACTGGAGCAAGGTTCGATGCGGATGACGGATCCGGTCGGCTCCTGCCAATCGCTCAGCATCGGCGATGTCTGTGCCGTCAACGGCGCATTGCATGTGAGGATTGCAATCAGCATGACGGCCGGAAGCCACCAGATCGCCCGTGTCGTTGTTGAAAGCCGCCGCCCGTGGCTGAGAAACGCGATTTCCACGCTATGCCCGTCATCGCTACGCGAAGCAGTCATGGCTGTTTGATCCGTGCTACGCATATGCGCGCCGGCCAATGAATATCGATAGAAATCGAGCTTGGCCAGATGCCGGCAGCTTCTGCATATTGGCTCCAGTCGTCGGCGAGAAAAGCGCTGCGGATGGAGACAGGCCCGTCATGGCGAACAAAGCGATGCCAGCGCATCACCGTTGCAAGCGCCTTGAATCCGAGATACGAAGTCCGCGTCCGGTACAGGTCATTGATGAACCAGCCTACCCTGGCAACGCGCTCCATCCATTCAAGAAAATGCAGAATCTCAAGATCTTCAAGATGATGAGTAAAGAGCGAGCTGATGACCAGATCAATCGGTTCGGCTTCAATGTCAAAAGAATACGCATCGCCTGAAATCCATTGAATTCGACTATGGGCAGGAGTGAACTCACGGGCGGCGCGAATTGCGCCTGGATTGAGGTCGATGCCGGTGAGACGAGTCACGATGTGTTTTTTCTGGGCCCACCCTTCGATTTGACGAAGCAAATCGCCTCCGCCGCAACCGACATCGACAATGTGCAGCGACCGGCGCGCGTACGGATCGTCGGCGAACTGAGAAAGCCACTGCAGTGTAGAACGATAGGCATGGGTCAGTACATTGACTTTGGCAAGATCGCGCAGACAGGCGCGAAGTTCCTGGTAGTCGCACGGCTCATCCATCCACTCAGAAAGCTGCGCGCGAGCTGAAAGGTCAGGAATCCAACTCATGCTCTGTATCCTCGCCACATCGCTTGTGGCAGTCTCAAATGGCACGGAAGTTCATGGTTTCCGCAGTGAGGCCTGGTCCAAACGACATCGCGCATCCCTTCTGGCCCGGCTGGGTTGCGAGCATCAGATTCTGCAAAACGAACATCACGGTTGCTGAGCTCATGTTGCCGAAGGATCGCAGGATTTCGCGGGAAGATGCAAGCTTTTCCGGAGCCAACTCGAGCCCGTCGCCCACCGCATCGAGGATCGCGCGCCCGCCCGGGTGCACGGCCCACAGTTCAATATCGCGATTGGGGTCAACATCCCTGGCGCGCTCCTGTAAGGTTTTACGCAGCTCGCCGGGTACCCTGCTCGACAGTTCCATATCAAATCCCGTGTCACCAATGCGCCAGCGGATGAGATCACGTGTGTTTGGGACCTCGATAGCCTGGAAGCTGTCGAGCGCTAATCCACTGTTGCCGGCGCGAATAAGAGTTGCGGCACAGCCGTCGCCAAAGAGCAGGAACGACATGACCTTTTCCATGTCCTGCGTCTCCTGCAGATGCAAGGAGCAGAGCTCGAGGTTGATCATCAGCACGCTTGCGTGAGGATTTGAACGCACGATGTGGCGAGCGAGCTTGAGGCCATTCATAGCCGCATAGCAGCCCATAAAACCCACCATGGTGCGGTCAGTCCGGGGGTCAAGCTGCAAATACTCGATCGAAGCAAAATCCAGACCTGGCGCAAACAATCCAGTACAGCTGGTGACAATTACGTGACCAATGCTGCGGCGTTCTTCCTCGTCGAGGTCCAGACGATCGAGCGCGCACTGCAAAAGGCGCGGAGCTTGCAACTCAAAGAGGGCCATTCGCTTTGCTGTTGCCGGAAAATTTCCGGTACTGAATAAGAGATTGCCATCGTACAAGCCCCTGGTTGCTTCAGCTTCAACCTGAATGTAGGAGTACCGATGTTCAATTCCAGAGCGCCTTGCCAGGTGCCGGAGAAGCGTGCCGGAGCGGCTGTCGCGAAGGGTTCCCGCAGCATACTCGATAAACGTCGCGTGCACGTCGTTGGGGGGAGTAGCGGTTGCAATACGACTGATACAGACTTGCGTCATAATCGCACCTTTTTGTTCTGGCCGATGTGCAGTCCCAGAATCCATTAGTTTAGCGTGGCCGGTTGATGGGTGAATCGACATAGGAATCGAGAGGCCGGCATGGAGACTCGTAGTTAGATGCGAGTTACAGCGAGCTATTCGTTAGGTTAAGACGTTTGACGGGACTAAACGTGTGAGGTGCTTTCAAGACGCCAAGTAGTTAAGTCTCAGAAACTTCAAGCAGGTGCCAAGGTTTTGGCGCCTCAGATGACAGCAGCTTCATGATGGGTTACGGCGTGTTTGTGGATGTCGATCGGGCAGGTTTCATTCCCAAGGTGAGAGGTGCTGACGAGGGATACCCACTTAGAGGACTCACCGGCTAAAGAACCTGTGTCCGAGAGGTTCCCTGGCGGCTGTCGGCAAGTCACGCAGAGCGGCCCGGGCATGCGCGCCCCGCGCCATTCTATGGGATCCGAGGCATAGGTCAGGGAAAGTCGTTATCAGGCGGGTTTGCCCGAAGCTTCTTCAGCGACCGATGAAAACACGGCCTGCCGACACGCACGATGCAAACTACCTCGGCGCTATTCCTCTATGCGGTATGTGAACTCTTCGATTACGGGGTTGGTGAGCACATCTTTGGCGATGCGCTCGACCTGGGTGCGCGCTGCGTCCGCACTGAGCCCATCGGCGAGCGAAACCGCGAAATACTTGCCCTGGCGCACGGAAGTGACATCCGCAAACCCTATCTTGCGCAAGGCGTTGTGGATGGTTTGGCCCTGTGGGTCCAGGACCGATGTCTTGGGCGTGACATAGACATGTGCCTTCATCATCCTTGATTATAAAGGTTCCGGTGGTTGTTCTGCGTCCCCAAGGGTTCCGGTGCAAATGAGTGTGCCGAACTCACCTCCACAGCCCCGAAGGAGAAGTAAGACTGATGGTTAACTATCTTGAATTGCCGATTGGCGATCGCGCGCCCGAGGTTTTTCGTGCGGTGGTCGAGATCCCTAAAGACAACACTAACAAGTTTGAGTACGACAAAGAGCTGCACGTCTTCAAACTTGACCGCAACCTGCACTCCCCAGTGCACTACCCAGGGGATTATGGATTTATTCCATCGACGCTCAGCGACGACGGCGATCCGCTGGATGTGCTGGTGCTGGTGCCGAGCTCGAGTTTTCCGGGATGCGTGCAGGAGGTGCGTCCCATCGGCCTGCTGGAGATGATGGACCAGGGAGTGCTGGACGAGAAGGTGCTGGCAGTGGGAAAGAACAATCCGCGCTATACGAATGTTTGGAATTACACCGATATCTACCCGCACATGCTGAAGGAGATCACCCACTTCTTTTCAATCTATAAGGATCTGGAAGGCAAGCGCGTAGAGATCAAGGGCTGGCACGACGCGGCCTACGCGAGGGACAGGGTATTGATTGCTGTGAAGCAATTCCAGGAGGCGAAGCTGAAAAAGGCGAAGGGCAAGGGGAACAAGAGCGAGTAAGCGGAGCCAGAAGATCGAGCAGACGGGCCTTACTCATCATTGGTTCGGGTTGAGTCCTGGGTGAATGGGGGATCTTCTAATCTGTTGCCGAGAGGGCCATCTTGCGCCGCGCAAGTGGAGCTGCGGTAAGCCGGTAAAGGACCGGGCCCAGCAGGCCCACTGCGATTGAAAAGAGCAGCGCCGAGGTTGCGCCGAAGATGGTCTCACGGCGCGAGGCGTAGAGCGCATAGCCGATCAGAACAGCCGGGCCCAGTCCCAGCATGGCGGCAATCGGCAAGCTGCCCGCTTTGAATGGGCGGGCAAGCCCTGGTTCCCGAATCCGCAGCACGACTAGAGCAACAAATTCCAACAGCAGGCTCGATCCATAAAGGATCAGGTCGATGGAGATGAGGCGCTCAAACGGCAGTTCGAGCGCCAGCGCCCAGGCAAGCCCGCACAGCAACACACTCACCCAGGGAACGCCGCGCTTGTTGCGCCTGGAGAATATGGTGGGCAGCATGCCGTCTTCAGCCATGGCCATGGGAAGGCGCGTGTAGCTCAGCATAAGCGCGTTGAACATGCCAACCCCTGAGATCATGCCGCCGGCAATCACCGCCAGGCCCAATGAAACCCCTAAGAATCCACTGCCGCCGATGGACCTGGCCGCACCTGCCCAGTCTCCGGTCGAAAAGCTTTCAGTCGTCAAGCCCGCGAGGGCCATGGCCAACAGTGGGAGGATGTAGGTGAGAGCAACCAGGATGGTAGATAGAACCATGGCGCGGGGATAGTTGAGTTGCGGATTCTCGACTTCCTGAGCAACGGTAGAGGCATTGTCCCAGCCCATGTAGTTCCACATGGCTACGAGAATCGCGGTTGAGAAACCAACTCTTACGCCATGCCCGGAAGCGGAAACGCCCCATTGAATGTGGGGGTGCCTCATGATTCCGTAACCGATGCCGAGAATCGAGAAGATGATGAACGGCGTGAGCAGCAGCGCGAAGAGGCCGATTGAGTCTTCTCCAACCTCGGGCGCACCACGCAGATTCCAGGCACAGCATAGGACAACGACTGCCAGCTTCCAGGCGATACCGTTCCAGCCCGCAGTAAGCTCGGGCGAGAATTTTCCCAGGTAAAGCACAAAGACCGAGGGATAGATGGCCATGTCGAAGACGCTGGCCGAAAGCGAGAGCCAGCTCTCCTGATAGCCCCAAAAAGGTCCCAGTGCGCGGCGTACCCAGACATAAAAGCCGCCCTCGGCGGGAATGGCGCTGGCCAGTTCACCAATCATCAGGGCGGTTGGCAACGACCAGAGGAAGGGCAGAGTGATAAGGATGACGATGGCTTTGAGGAAGCCGGCGCCTCCGAGAATGTCCTCAATGCCATAGGGACCCCCGGACACCATGAAGTATGTTGCGGCCACCAGCGGAAGGAGGAGCATTTTTCGCCGGACGGCGTTGGGGAGATGTGGCATTAGAAGCGAATTTAACAACACCGGGCGTCCACGGAAAGAGAATAATGGCCGGTTAAATACACCCGGTGGCGAGACATGGGCCCGCCGCGATGCGATCGAAGCTCAGGTTCCGGTATAATCTGTTTGCGACACGGAGAGATGGCCGAGCGGCTGAAGGCGGCGGTTTGCTAAACCGTTATAGGGTCAAAAGCTCTATCGGGGGTTCGAATCCCCCTCTCTCCGCCACGCGTTACTCTCGAATATCCCAAGACATCCAAGGTTGTGGGGGCGAATT
>CAZTLV010000110.1:0-7632 GCA_964614635.1 uncultured Occallatibacter sp. | reverse complement strand
ATAGCTGAACTTCTGGAGCTGATGACCAGGATTGAACTGGTGACCTCTCCCTTACCAAGGGAGTGCTCTACCAACTGAGCTACATCAGCCCTCAAACTCAAGCTTTCATCCCTTAGCCTTTAGCCTTCAGCCCGATTCAGCATGTGCGAATCGAATGGGGCTCGATCCGTCACTTCTGAAGCTGATAGCTGAAAGCTAAGAGCTGCCTTTATCCCCGCTTCGGCGAATCCTCTCCGCCTGCCGCGCCAGCATCGTGCGTAAAACCATAGCCCCTATCACCACCAGCGGAACCAACCTGATTTCCATCGGCTTACCAAAAACCAGAACATTACCCTTACCGATCGTGAACCAGATCAGAACCGCCAACACCGCATAAACCGCCAGTGCCGCCTTGAACCGCCTGTCAAGATCCGAACTTGCTGGATCCAAACTCCCGGAATCCGCGCCATTCACTGCACTGCGCTCACCTGGCTGCGGCTGTCCGCGCATTACAACCCTCAATTCATGGTGCACAGGGGAGGATTCGAACCTCCGTAGCTCCAAGGAGCGGCAGATTTACAGTCTGCTGCCATTAACCGCTCGGCCACCTGTGCCCATACACCCCGCGAACGGAGACCTGTCCGCGGGGGCCCGACCATTCGCCTCAGCAACCAACCTCTCGCTGAAGGCCCAAACCCCGCCTGCCTGCCACCTGCAATCCACTGCAGCGCTCCCGGTTCAACGCTTTGCATTCCAGCGCATCAAGCCCCGTCCGGATACCTCCGGCATTTCGGAGCATGTCACCTCTGTGGGATCGCCGCGGAGGACAGGCCCGGCGCACAAAAACCTCGTTCGCCGGTGAATTTCTTGTGATTTCAAGACCTGCATTCAGGATCTTCTCAGTGGAGCTGGCGAAGGGATTTGAACCCCCGACCCTCTGATTACAAATCAGATGCTCTACCAGCTGAGCTACGCCAGCCCATTCCACCCGGAAAACACACCAAAAACCAGTTCTGAAACCAAATAAACCATCCCGAATGGGCGCACAGACACACTCCCGCTCCGCACGCACAACGGCACAGAAATCAAGGTTAGCACACCCCCGCCGAGGGAGCAAACCGCAGAAAGGCAACTGCTTTACTGCAGTCAATGGTTCGAGGCGCTTCAAAGCCGAGAATTGTCTCAGGTTCCAGCGGCAAATCGAGTAAAGAGCCTACAGAGGGGAATTTAAGATGCCAGCATCGAACAGAGAGCCAATTCGCTGGGTGAATTGAAATTCTTGATCGAAATCCGCCTTCCGAATTCCAAACCTCAGCAACTCCAAAATTCGCTACCTTGCAATAAGAATCTCGTAGGCGGATGATTGCGTTGCCTCCGTTTTTACGACTAGCTCGTCCGCAAAGTTAGGGAGAAGCTGTATGCGCAAGACAATTCTCGTATTCGTATTTCTGGTGTTTTGCCCGTTGCTTGTCGCTCGCCAGGAGCCGCTTGCGGCGTCACTAACGGCTGCAGAAAAGCCACGCGTCTTTATTACCGACAGTGAATCATGGGAAGCAAGAGGCTCCGCAGGCGGATTCAATGGTTCTTTCGGCGCCCAATCACACGGTGGAGCGCGTCCGCAAACTGCTGAGATCGTAAAGACTTTCGGCGAACGATGTCCTGAAGTCATCGTGAACAACAAGCAAGAGAGTTCGGACTACGTCGTTGTACTCGACCACGAGGGCGGAAAGGGAGTTCTCCAACATAAAAACAAGGTTGCTGTCTTCGAGCGCATGACTGGCGACGCAGTGATGAGCCACTCAACCTTATCGCTTGGTGGCTCTGTTGAGGATGCGTGCAACGGTATCAATCAACATTGGATGGCACACAGCAAAGAGATCTTAGCCTCGAAAGGGAACTCGCCATCGACTCCCTCAACGCCATCCACCCCAAATGCCATGGCACCGCCTGCGGTTGTTGTTCAAGCCTCGGTCGCAATCGACTCCACGCCCGCCGGTGCGGACATCGAAATCGACGGGGGATTTGTCGGAAACACTCCATCCATGATTTCCCTCGCCCCCGGCAGCCATGAGATTGCCGTCAAGAAAAAGGGCTTCACTGACTGGACCAAGACACTCAACGTTACCGGCGGCGCCGTCCACTTGGATGCCGAATTGGAGCAGGCTCCGCCTAAGTAGTAACTCACAATCGGCGCCCCCGCTCGTGGCCCCTGCTTCAAGTGGTAGAGTCATTTTGGATGCACCGACGCACCCGCAAAACGTTATGGATATTGGTCGCGGTCCTGTTCCTCCTGACCGTGGCCATCTTCCTGCGCTCCAAGGCTCCGCCTGAAGCAGCTCGATTGCTCCCCGAATCGGACGGGATCATCTTCATCAATTTGAAGCCTGTGCGCGCGTTCATGCACAAGGATTTGAAGCAGCCCAGCCGCGTCCCCGAGTACCAGCAGTTCGTAGACGCCACAGGTATCGACTGGGAGCGCGATCTGGACCAGGTCGCGGTTGCGCTTCATCGCATGCCCGACCCCAATGGCCCTAACGGCGCCGTCGCTTATTCCATGGTTCTGGTTGGAAAGCTCACCGGCCAGCGCCTCAATGACTGGCTTGAC
Source organism: uncultured Occallatibacter sp. (assembly GCA_964614635.1). Classification (GTDB taxonomy): domain Bacteria; phylum Acidobacteriota; class Terriglobia; order Terriglobales; family Acidobacteriaceae; genus Telmatobacter. Next base: position 5,048 of record CAZTLV010000110.1, on the reverse strand, counting down.
GGTCACGCCGCCTCCCGCGAAATCTACGATGGTCACACCATCTATTCCATTCCCTCAGAGGGCCGAACCGTGCGAGTGGCACAAATTGGATATGACTCACTGGCCATCTCAAACACCCCCACTCCTGAGCAAATCCACTCCATGCTCGATCGCCATCGCACAGCCGCTCTGCCCTTTTCCGGATCGACCCTCCTGGCCGAGCACTACCACGATGTTCCACTGCTTGCGCTAGCCTGGGGCGTTGGTCAAATCGGCATGCCGTTTTCTGAGAAAGGCGCCATCACTGTCTTCGGCCTTTCACTGCCGCTTGAAGATGATTCCACCATCGTCGCCAGCGTCACTCCCGCCCTGTCGCTGGGTGGTGCGCTGAACCTGAAGGTCGAAGAGATCTCCCCAACCGATGAAGTGGCCACCAGCCAGGCCGCATCGCTCGCCACGCTGGTTACTCTTGCCCGCGGATTCACCGCGCCTCTGACTGAGAACAACTCAAGCAATGGAGCCGCCAATCGCGGCCTCAAACAGCTCTTGAAGACCGCCGAAGTCACACAAAAACGCAATCGTGTGATTGTCACGGCCACGCTGTCGCCTTCATTGCTCACCAGCCTTGCCCAGGACAACGACTTCCCCGCTGCTTCTTCGACCAACCCGGATGCATCAAAATAAGTGACTCGAATCCCTTCGAGAGACAGCTCTCTCGCGGGGTACAAGGCCGCGAGAATCCGCTCGAGGCGTTGTTCGCAATGGACCGCTTTCTCTCCATGAGAGGACCTATGAGCTTCTTCCCAAGATTGTCCAGTCTGCTCAAGACTTTCGCCGTATGCAGCACCCTGATGCTGCCTTTGCTCACCACCCCAGCGGCCGGTGCTCAGTCCGATTCCAAGCCGGCAGTCGTCACTGGCCAGGCCGCCTTTGCCGACTGGAACCAGCAGCAGCCCGGGATTCGACGCAAGATCACGATCGCTGACCTGCCAGAGCCCAATCCAGCCGAAGCCGTCGACAACACCGCTCACGTCATCCCGCGCCCTGCCGATGCGTGGCCGCTTGCGCCAGCGGGCTTCAAGGTCACGCTCTACGCCGGTGGCGACACGGCGCCGATGCAGCGCGCCGACAATAAGCAAATCATGGCCCGAAGCGGCGGGACTTTCACCATGCCGCGCCTGATCAGAACCGCGCCAAATGGAGATCTCTTCCTTGCCGACTCTGGCGCCGGAATCATCTTCGTTCTTCGCGGCATTGACGCCAATGGAAAGGCCGCGAAGATTGAACAATTCGCAACCGGACTCGATCACCCCTTCGGCATTGCCTTCTACCCCGCGGGAAATCCGAAATACGTCTACGTCGGCAACGCCACCACGATTCAACGATTCCCATATCACTCCGGCGACCTGAAGGCCACCGGTCCCGCTGAGACTGTGGTCCCTGACATTCCCGGCTACGCTCAACTCAGGGGCGGGGGCCATTGGACCCGCGACGTGGCCTTCAGCAAAGACGGCATGCATATGCTCGTCTCGGTTGGATCCGGATCAAACGTAGACGACGCCGACTCACATCCCGGTGAGTTTCACCGCGCCGATGTTCTGGAGTTCACACCTGATGGCAAGTTCGTCGAGGTTTATGCCTCAGGTATCCGCAATTGTGTCGGCGAAGCTATCAATCCCATTACCGGCCAACTCTGGTGTTCCACAAACGAACGCGACAACCTCGGCAATCATCTCGTCCCCGATTACGTGACCTCGGTCAAAGAGGGCGGCTTCTACGGTTGGCCCTGGTATTACATGGGTGGCCATCAGGACCCACGCCTTCCCGAGCCATGCGCCAACGGAACCGGACCCAACCTCCAGGCCGCCGCTCTCACCGCCGGACAGGCGAAGGGATGCAAACGTGTCAGCCTTTCCTCGAAGGTGATCACCCCCGACGTTCTGGTGCAGCCGCACATGGCCTCGCTTGAGATGGCCTTCTACCCGGACATGGGCGAGTTTCCATCTGATTACCATGGCGACGCCTTTGCCGCGGAACACGGATCATGGAACCGCGCCAATCGCGCAGGATACGAGGTCATTCGCATCCCCATGCACGACGGCCATGCGGACGGAAGCTACGAAGACTTTCTTACCGGCTTTGTCACAAAAGAAGGACAGGTATGGGGCCGCCCCGTAGGCGTCGCCATCGCAAAAGATGGTAGCCTGTTCGTCACCGACGACGGTTCCCGCAGTGTCTGGCATGTGACATATAGCGGAAACTAACAAGGAGACATCCATGGCCAACGTACTCATCACCGGCACCAGCAGAGGAATAGGCCTCACCACCGCCCTGGTTGTTGCAGAAGCCGGCCACGCGGTTTACGCCACCATGCGAAGCCCCTCCCAGGCCCCGGAGCTCGCAGAACAGGCAGCGGCTGAGAACCTGCCTATCAGAATCTCAGCCATGGATGTCGACTCAGACGCTTCTGTGCAGTCCGGCATCGAAGCAATCTACAAAGACGCTGGACACATCGATGTCCTGGTCAACAACGCTGGCGTTGAACGCAACGGATCGATTGAAGAGCTCCCAATGGCCGAGTTCCGTGCCGTCATGGAGACGAATTACTTCGGCGCCTTGCGTTGCATCAAAGAAGTGGTTGCTGACATGCGCCAGCGGCGGGCAGGCTGCATCATCAATGTCACTTCTGTTGCCGGACGCGTTTCCACATCACCACTGGGCCCTTATTCCGCATCCAAATTTGCGCTTGAAGCTCTAAGCGAGGCACTGGCGCAGGAAATGAAAATGTTTGGCGTTCGTGTTGCCATTGTCGAGCCAGGCATCATCGATACCTCGATGGCAAGAGGACTTGGGGGGCCAATGCGCGATTCGCTCTACCCGCACCAACGCCGATTTGCCCGCTTCTTTGCCGCTTCGCTCCGCAGTCCCAGGCCATCCAATATCGTAGGTGAAAAGATCCTTGAGATCATTGAAAGCGGAACCTGGCAATTGCGGCATCCGGTTGGACCCGGTGCCGCGCCACTGCTGGCATCTCGCGCTGCAACAACGGACGAAGATTATGTTGCCCTGCACGGCTCCGAGGACGATGCCTGGTACGCAGCGATGGAGAAGAATACCGGCCTTTCAATCCGGCCAACTTAGCTGCTCGGCCCGAAGTATCGCAGAATCGCAGATTGCAGCGCAATGAAGCCACCCTGCACAGACGAAATGAGGCCACCTAATCAGGTTTGGATGCAATTGCCATCGGGAATTGGCCTCAAAACGGGAAAAGCCAAGTTATCGCCAACTGAGAATTATTGTGCAGAATGCAGCCGGTGGTTTTGCAAACCCCGGCAGTTACAGAATCGTAGCTGATGATGCTCTTGAGCGTGGAGATCGACGCAGAGCTAGCTGAGGACCTGCGCCGTCGGATGCCGAAGCAGAACGTTACCATCCTGTGTGAGGATGCAACCAGGATGTCGCTTCCGGATGCTTGCGTCGACGCAGCTGTTTGCATCACCATGCTTCATCACCTGCCTTCGGCGAGGATGCAGGACCAATTGCTGGCGGAAATAGCGTGGACGCTTCGCCCCGGCGGGATTCTCGCCGGAACGGATAGCCTCGACAGCCGCTTCTTTCGTCTGATCCACGCATTCGACACACTTGTTGTCGTTGATCCAACCACTTTCACGGAGCGCCTCAGCGCCGCAGGCTTTGAAGATGCAGTAGTGGATGTGAATCCATACGCGTTTAGATTCCGGGCCCGCAAGCCCTTGAAGCCTGAGCGGAAGTCTTTGGCGAGGGATAAAGACCAGTGAATCTGGTATGGTTTCCAAGACTTGCGAGTTGGCATCGCAAGCCAGTCCTCACTGCTTTCAACTGGCGGAAAGCCAAGCTTTCGCCAACTGACACAGGCATCAGTGCCCTCTTCCGGATTTCGTAGGAATGGTATTTCCACTTCCGCGAGATGAAACGTGGCGAGTCAGCCCACTCACACGATTCACTACCAATCGCCACCGGCGCCGCCACCGCCGAAACTGCCACCGCTAAAACCGCCAAATCCTGAATCGGATCCCCCGCCCCCAGCGCCAGCGGCCCCGACACTTGTAGAGCCCGAGTCGGATCCCCCGTCAGAGCCGCTCCGGCGAGAAAGTGTGGTATTCCATGGAACTCCGCCCAGACCCACTGAGTTGAAAAGTGCCAGCACGACTCGTAGAACGAAGAAGGAGCCCATAACGATCAGCACGAAAATCAGAGCAACTGGTCTGGGGCGAGCTGGCGCCGGTTGGATCGGCATTGGATTCTCGTCGAGCGTCACGTTGGCATCGGTGGCGATCACTTGAGATAACTCGTCCACTGCAAGGGTGACAGCACCGTCGAAATCGTTCGCGCGCAGATCCGGTACCATCTCTCGCCCGATGTCGCCCAGTTTCCCGTCTGGCAGGATACCCTCCAGCCCATATCCCACGTCTATCCGCCGTTTATGGTCGCTGATCGCCAGAAGAATCAGGACTCCGCGATCCGAGCCCTTGCGGCCTATTTTCCACTTCGTCTCGAGATCGTTGGCATAGTCCGCCGCATCGGCTCCGTTCAGAGTCTCCACGGTCACTACGGCAATCTGCGCGTTGGCCGGGGGGCGGTCAAGCTGGACGCAGACTCGATCCAGGCGCCCGATGGACTGCGGCGAGAGGACGTGCGCATAGTCGTTTACATAGTCTGTGGGTTTGGGTAGGTCTTCAACCCGCTCCGCCCGTGCCGCCGTGCCGCAATATCCGAGCAGTAAGGCCAATAGCATCGGCCAACCTGTCGACAGTGTGCGGTGAATGGCTTGCATCGCACTCATTGTACGGCGAAGGAGCCATCAACCCGCGCGAAAGCGCAGTGCTGACTTCCGAGAGAGGCTCTCTAGCCAGAAATGGAGGTGGTATCCGACCGACTCCCGAAGATCAGTTCTGCTTTCCAAATCCACAAAAGAACTGACAATTATTTTGAATTCAGATCATAGTGAAGGATTCTGACTAACCCATGTCGATTTAGCTGGGTATCTGCTTGACGAACCCTACCCCAAGATGTAGGGTTTTATGGTGGTA
>CAZTLV010000109.1:0-7694 GCA_964614635.1 uncultured Occallatibacter sp. | reverse complement strand
CAAAGAGCCCAAGTGTTTGCCATGAGCACAAACTCCTAGATTGTCGTTCAGGGAACTCGGCCGGGACATAACTCCGCAACAGGATTCCCTGTCAGGAGTTATCATCTGTCCGGCCTATTGGAATGGACAGCGGTTAAGGGTGAACTCCTTCACCACAACCAACACTCTAGTTGACGCCGGGTGTCGCCAATTGTCAAGTTTCAGAATGCTTCAGCCGGGGACGGGCCTGAAGGCTGTTCTGAGCGAACCATTTCAGAACTCAATGGGGTGAAGCCCGCAGCCTCCCCGGAACTTGCACATGAATGCGGAGACCTGGGCAGCGAGCCGTGGCACCTAATTAGCTAGAAATACGAAAACGCTTGCGCCGAACGAAAATCTTGATCGGATACCAAGTCCGCCGCGCATTCCGTAATCTGGCGTCGATAGGGAGAATCGGCCGCATTCGAGTCTGCCGCGAACGAATGCAAAATTTTTAAACAAAAGTGGATACGCACTGTACCTGAATTCGTACCTTGCTGCGCCAGTCAACCGAAAGGACCCAAAGCAAGTGGCATCATCGAACGCGGTTAGCATCTGAAAACCAAGCAGGATATGGCGCATGAAATGGTGCCGAGAATCCACACCGCCATGAGCCATGGGTTGAGAGTATCGGAAACGGTCTGTTCTTTCAGCGATCTTACTGCCCAGTCCCGCTACCCAACAGATGCTCCGCATCGGCCGTTCGGGCGGCTCTCGCCGTCTCTTGCCTAGCGTGCCCCGGCCCAATCGGCTGGACTTTGAAGTTGTCGAACTCCACATGGGCGTACGCAACAGTTCCCAAGCCAACCATGCCCTTGGCGAAGCTCGCATCGGAGATCGTCTCGACCGTCACTCGATCGATCTGCGCAGTGATGCGGGCACCCTGCAACGTAAGTGCGAGGGTATGCCAGCGGTTGATCCCAAGAGCGCTTACTTTGCCCGCCGCCAGCACCGTCTCTTCCTCCTTGACATCTTCCTTGGCGCTTCCCTTGTCCGTCGTCTTCAGCAAGGACCAATCCCCGCTGTCGGCCACGCGCAGCACATAGGAGTTGGGCACATCCATCCCGCTCATGCTGGACAGGCGTCCGATAAGATCGGCCGATCCCTGCTGCTCCAGAAGTATGTCGGTGGACACCCGGTAGTCCTGCCAATCCAGATTGCCTACCATGGTAAAAGGGCGATTGGCGGTCCTCTTCCATGAGATAGGTTCTTCGGGAACCACTTGGCGCAGGCAGATGCCACGCCGGCCGCCGACGCATTGCGCGGTCTCGAACCCTCCAACCATATCGGAGAAATATCTTGGCATCTTTCCGTCGGAATAACTCTCGAAGTTATCCGCGAAGGGCAGGGCAAGAGGCGCGGAAGCTGGAGCAACGGCATCGCCCTTGGTCTGTCCCGTCGTAGTCGTCACGGTGTACATATGTTCCGGTTCAAGATCGAGCGAAAACTCTCCCTGCACGGGATGAATGTCGGCCTGTTTCACAAACCAGTCCGATGGATTGGCGGAACTGAGATTGGTCGTCCAAAGATGCAGCGTATCCTGGTGAAACCCCGCGAGCTTGAAGTGCTCCGTCTCCGAGCCTTTTGCCTCGACGGTTTCCACGACCAGGCTGAAGTTCGAGTTCTCCGGCGACTTCAGCGCCACATAACTTCCATGCGCGCCCGTGGCGTCTCCGCTGAAGAATCCCGATGCGCTGTCGATGTAACGCCAGCCGGGCTGCGTGAACTGGGAGGTATGCGCCATCACCCAGAGTGAAGGCGTCACAACGTAATGCCCGGACCAAGGCTGGTTGCACTTGATAAAGCCTATGTCGTCGTAGGGCAGGTTGTCGTACATCGCGCTCACAATGGGCCAATAGATGGAAGCAGCAGCCTGCCCGGCCACATAGTTCCGGTTGATATTGCGCGCGACTTCGTTGTAAGCAAGCTTCTCGTCGAAGTGGGCTTCGCTGTCCCAAATAGGCTTTCCCAATTGCAGGGCGTCGGGGGTGGCATAACCGCTCCACCAGGGGCCGTGCACTCCCACTATGTCGATTGCGTCGTTCACCTCCGGGTCCCTTTTCATCTCCGAAGCGATATCCCAGAGCTTGACCTTCACCCAGTCATCGGAAGCGATGACTTTGATGTCAGCGAACCCATTTGTGCGGAGGGCTGCCCTGAGATCCTTGTAAAACTGAATGTTGTAGCCGTGCTCGTTGCGCCCGCCCAGATAGTCGATCGTCAGATGATGATCGGTTTGAGCATGTTTGAGCCACTTGATAATGTAGTCGATCATGTCGCGGGACCAGTACTTCCCATCCCCCACCCAGTGCGGAGCCCCCCACGGCAGGGCGACGAGCTTGATTTGAGGGTTGCGCGCCCTGGCTTGCTCCATCAGCCACCACTCGTATCCGCGCCGGTAGTTCTCGTCCGACCGCATATGCATATGGCTCGCTTCGGAGCCGTCGGTCGAGTCCATATCCGCGCCAATTTCCACCTTGAAAATCTGCATACTTGCGCCGTAGTTCGGCTTGAAAAGGTAGTCCAGAATCTGGCTGCGATAGGGCTCAGGATAGTCGATCAGCAGTCTGGAATTCCCTCCGCCGCCGCTGATTGATCCTACGCCATCAAAGATCCTGCCTTTGCTCTCCCCATCGATGACAATGGTCTGCCCTGCGGCGGACAGGGATAAAACAAAAGGGACGATGACAGCGAGCGCAGCAAGACATATCGCACGGCTTCTCCACGATGAGTGCATGATTGGATTCTCCTGAAGGACCTGATTCTTCCACTCTTTCATCGTCAACGCAAGCGGACTCCGCACGCAGCCCATAGCATTCGCATCCGCCTGAACAGCAATCACGTTGAGTTCGGAACCGTAACGCACAACGGGCCTGTCGCATCAGAGCTGCGTCGGAGAGAATTGCCGGAGAAAGACGCCGACGTCTGGAGGGCTGACGACTAGCTGATTGCCAACCTACCCTGCTTATCATTCGCGAACGTCAAGCCGGATAATGGATCTCGTGCTTTCCCGGCCCAAGCGTGGTTTCCAGGAAATTCCCGCTCGACGCTGCTCTACTCACCTGGCCATCGACCAAAATCCTGTCTCCCGACCCATGCTTGTAAAGCCTGAGACTTGCCGTCGTATTTGCCGGAACGGAGCATTGAATCTTTACCTCGCCGCCAACCAGCTTTGACCAACTCATCTCCACAGGGCCGAACTCTGTCACGACGACCCCCTGCGCCCACACCAGTTCTCCGCAACGTGGCTCGATGAGGATGGAACGGTCCGTGACATATCGCTCCCGTCGCGCGCCCAGCACATGGGCCGCCAGGAAGTAGCCCGGGACCATGCCGTACATATGCGCCTTTGACCCGCCTTTGTCAGGCAACTCTTCCCAGGTCGTCTGCCACGGCGACTCAACCTGCGGCTTCCACCCAGTCCTCATCCGCTCCAGCACCAGTTGGTCCTGCTGCGGCTCTCCCATCGCGTAGAGTGCATGGAAGAGATAGTAATGCGACATCGGCCCCTTGACCTCGTCCAGGTGGTCAAGCAGCCAGTGGCGCACAGACGCAACACGTTCATCAGGAACAATCGCTGCGTACAGCGCGAATAGCGCGGCCTGCGCAGTCGGTTGATAACGCCCGTCCACGAATGGCCCGGTAAACATCTTTCCGTCCAGCCGATCGCTGGTCTTCGACCCAAGCCCAAATAACCCGCCGCAGTAGCTGCCCTCGTCATCCCTCCAGAGCAGGGAGTTGAAGTTCGTTCGCAGTCGGTCAGCGTCGGATGCAAATCCCCGACTGGCACTTGACATCCCAATCTGGCCGCCAAGCCACGCCGCATCGCGCAGTGCTTTATAGACGAATGCGTTCAGCCCGGCGCCCTCGCAAACCTGGTACCGTAGCGGATTGTCCCACACCTCCCACTCGCGCGCCAGCACCAGCCCGCGTGCGCTCCGCCGGCTCATAAACCATTCCATCAATCGTGTGAGCGCGGGCCACAATTCATTGACCAAAGCAACATCACCCGAGCTCTCGACATATTGGCGCAGCTGGATCACCCAGTCGCATGAGCGATCCTCCATGATGGCGTGAATGTCCCACCTCTCAGAGCAACTATGCGCCTTCATCTGCCCGTCCGCTTGTTGAGTAAGGGCGATTCGTCGCAGCAAGGCTTTCAGCAACCGGCTGTCACCCCAATACTCGTTGCCGTTTCCCTCGGGTCCGCGCATCATCACCCGCGTACAGTCGAACGCAGGCGGCGAATCGTCGGTCCACTCAACACGCTCGCGGTCGGCGCAATCAACGTAGGAGTCTTCGCTCAGTAACTCCAGGGAGCGCGCGCAAATGGTCCAGAGCTTATTTAGAAACGGATCGCTGCACTCAAAGCTTCCTAGCCGTGTGAACGGATAGCGCACCTCGAAGGCCTCAGCCCGCATCAACATGATGTGTCCGCTTTTCGCTCGAATTTTCAGACTATTAAAAGCAAAAGTATCGCCGCCCATCCAGGTCTGAACGCCTTGCCGGGCGACATAAGAGCTGGCCCCACTCGTGGAATCCTCTGGAAGCTGATAGCGGATCTCGAGCTCACTCCCGGCATCCGCATTGAATTCAAGAATCGAGTAGCCTTGAATGATCTCATTCAGCGCGAACAATGCCTCACGCCCAGGCTGGAGGTCAACCGGCTTTTGTGAAAGATCCGGGGAATCTGGGTTCCACGCCTGCAGCGTCTCCGATTGTAGAGGTGTGGTCCGCGGCCACAAAGGGAGGAAATCAGGCCCACCGGCAGGAACAGAAGCCGGCCATCCGGCGAGCGAAAGCTTGCGGTCAGTCAGGTCCACAGCTTTGCGGCCTTCGATGTGCTCCTCAATGGACGACCATGCCTCGTCGCGCGGCCCAATCGACAGTTCAGGCCGACAAACCCACTTTGCATCGGTTGAAATCACCTGCCTCTTTGCGTCGTTCGACCAATCGATGTACGCGGCAAAGCCAGGCTCGTGCCGCATAATGCGGCCTGTCGGCGCGTCGCGGTGTACCAGCACCGCAATCAGGTTGCGTCCCGTCCTGAGCGCGTGACGCACGTCCCGGGTGTCGTACTCCGGCCTCTGGTTCTGGAAGCGGCTCGGCCCTCGTCCGCAATACACACCATTGATGTAGAGCCGGTAGCGCGTATAGGCGAACAGTCGAACAGCAGCTTCCGTCGGCAGGGCATCCAGCGTGAATTCCCGCGCGAACACCGCGTGCAGGTCAGGAGTGGCGATCTTTGCGTGGCTATCCGATGACGAGGCGATTCCACTGGCGGGTCCGTTGGTCTTGAGCGGCACCGGAACTGACTCGGCGCACCAAATCATCTGCGCGTTGAACATCCCCGGCGCCGGCTCACTGCCAACCTCACTGGTGGCGCTTTCCAGGAAGGCGACTCCGGTAAACGATGCGGCGACGCCCACGGCCAACGAGTTCTTCAAAAACTCACGACGTTTCAACAGGAGCCTCTTTTCGCACATTACTTCTTGAGCGTATTTGAATATCGGCGCAAGTGCGAGTGAGGCTGAGCTTTCATGTGGAGGGGCACAAACCGTGGGTCACGGCGGATGTGAGCAGCGACATGAATCAGTCGGCGCTGATGACGATTCTGGATGGATTTCAGCATTCGCTCCTGGAGCAGGACAAGACTCCGCCGTCCTGTTGGGTTGGCTGGGCCTTCACCGGAAGAGCAATGGAAAAACAGAGGCGAGGAACCTGCGCGCGAAGACGAAGGAATGCGCGCCGTTGAGTTCCTTGTACTGATGCGGGATGCCGTATCTATCCAATAAATCGAGTGTGGCTTGATTGTTGAGGCTGGTAAGATTGTCGTCTTTTCCCCGTCCCACGATCATCAGCTTGAAGGGATGGGCGGCCACGTTCTTCATAACTGAGCTGTATTTCACGTCGATTTGCTTGATACCGTCGGGAAAGAAGCCCGTGCTCATTGGGAAGACGTAGCCAAACATTTCCGGGTGCCAGAGCGCGAGATTGAGCGTCTGGACGCCGCCCGTGGAGAAGCCGGCGATGGCGGTGTCTTCGCGCCGGGTGGAGACGGGATAGGTCTTCTGGACAAACGGAATCAGATCCCTGAGAAAGTCCTGGGCAAAGGGGTCGTTGTCGGGATCTACGGCCATCAGCGACACCATGCCACGGCTGGGTCCTGGAACATGGCCGGTGGGCATGACGACGATCATTTTCTTCAGTTTGCCTTCGGCATAGAGGTTGTCGAGGATCAGGTTGACCTGGCCGGCGCTCGTCCAGGAAATGTCGTTATCGCCGCCACCGTGCAGCAGGTAGAGAGCCGGCAGCTTGCCCTTGATATTCCCAAAATTGGGCGGCAGATAGACATGCATGCTGCGTTCGGTGTTGAGCGTGGTGGAGTGGTAGATCACCTTTTCAACCCGGCCGTGCGGGACATCTTTCAGAGCCATGAAGTCGGTGTCTGGGCCGGGCATGGTGAAGAAATTGAAGAGAGAGTTTGGGTTGTCTCTGAAGTTTGGGCTTTTGGTATCCATGACGGTGATACCGTCTACGTTGAAATTGTAAGTATAGGAATCGGGCGGGATCACGTTGGAGGTGAAGGACCACACGCCATTGTCGCCTTTGGTCATGGCAGCGGCGGGAGTGCCCATGAGGAAATCGCCGCTTACCGTGACGGAGGATGCCTTGGGCGCGTAGATCTTGAATGTCACGGTATTGTCGGGCTTTACCTCGACCGATTGCAGGTTGTCATTGATATTCGGTATACGCGTCGGAATTTGGGACTGGCTGTGTGTGTGGGCCACGCAGACGAACAGGACGAGGCTGAGGTATCTCTGAGATCTTTTCACCGTGGACTCTTTCATATTTGAGGCGGATCTATTTTGGTTAGCGATTTAACACGCGCGGATCGTGTTCCCAGACCGGGTTAACGCGGAAACGGCTTAGGAGGCAAAGGGACCGTTAGCTTTCTGTGAGCTACCATTAAAAACACGCCGATCGGGATCCAGCAACCTGTCTTTGCAGTAAATTGGCGGAAAACGATCGCAAGAGGAAATCGCGGCCGTCATGGATGGTGGAAGTTCCTCGTAAAGGGTTCGGGATGAGTCTCCACAAAGCTCGTTCCGTGCCGGTTGGATTACTCTCGGGCCGCGCTGGGGAAACGCGTACCTGCATTCTGTATTCCAGCACGAGCTTTTGCGACCGCAGTGCTCTGTTTCAGGAAGGATGAACAATGCGAGACTTAAAGTCGTCTACAACCATGGCTTTGCTCTCTCTGTTGGCAATCGGTTTTTGCGAAACGTTTGCTGCGCGAGGACTGGCGGGCAAACCGCACGGTGGCACTGCTCCGTTCCATGTGGCTGTGCTGGATGCGAAAGGAACGTCTGTCGCGGGAGACAGCGGACACGCAGCGGGCGCGCATTCGATCAACCGGGAGTACAAACCAGGGGATCGCATTGAAGTGACAGGTTCGCAGCGGATGGCTGTGCGCCTGGACGAGAAGATGCCGGAGTGCCTGCTCTATCTTGCGGATTCGGCGCAGGGGAAGTTCAGCTACGAGGTACCATACGGACGCGCCGAACAACAGACCGGAAGCGCTTATGCACCGGAGAGCTTTACCGGGGGTTCGCACACTGTGACTGTGCGCCCGCTGAATGAGCAGGAGAAGACGGGCTATCGAAATCTTGCGG
>CAZTLV010000108.1:0-7931 GCA_964614635.1 uncultured Occallatibacter sp. | reverse complement strand
TTTGGCAAGATTTACGAGCTTTCCCATCGCGTCAACTTCCAGATCAAGACCACTGAAGCCATGCACTACAGGCGCTACCTGCTGCAGCACAACCTTGAGGAGCGCAAAATGGGCCATGGACATCCGCATACTGCCGGCGTTCAGAAAAACTTTGAAGCGGGAACGCCAACCAGCGACGCCCACAGCCGCACCGTAGGCTGGGCCACCCGCCGGGTGAACGACGGCAAAGGCTTCCTGTTTGTCTCACACACTGGCAATGTCTATCCCAGCGGATTTCTGCCTATTCATGCGGGCAACATCAAGCAGACGCCGCTTCAGGAGATCTACCGCAATGCGCCTATCTTCAAATCACTGCGGGACACGAGCAAGCTTGAAGGCAAGTGCGGGGCTTGCGAATACAAGGAGATTTGCGGAGGCTCGCGGGCAAGAGCCTACGCTGTGACGGGCGATCCGCTTGCCCAGGAACCATGCTGCATCTACCAGCCAAAGAACTGGGATCCAGAGTTGGAGAGCGAAGCATCGGCTTTTGCCCATTCTGCTGTTGAAGTACTTCCAATTCTTAGCTAGTCGAGCCTTGGATTTACGTTGATGAAGGCCTGTTGCAGTACCTTTTAACCAAAAAGGTACGGTAACCGGCCTTCAGTTTTTGGACGGACTACGTCGTCTAAGCGGCCTCCATCCGTAACAAACCGCAAACATCGAAAACCAGCTGCCGCGCATCGGTTTGCTGAAGCAGTTAGGAGAGATTTTCTTTGAGAGCAAAGATCCGAAGCTGCCGGTCGCGTCGTACACATGAAGCGGGCGAAGCAAGATTTGGGACGCAATGGACGCATATGTACACGGCGTGGGTCAATCAAAAAAAGTCCGGGTGGAAGGTTCGACAGGCGCGGTTCATCGCCGGCTGCACCGTGGACGGATAAAATCGCGAAGAGTATAAGAATTGCTGTTTCATTCATCAACAGCACTCCCCACCATCCAATCATGGCCATCGAGCGTACTTTGCATAACGATCACGACCCGGCGGATGTTGTATTGCTTGAGCGCGTGCGCGAGAGCGATCAGCAAGCCATGGCCGAGATCTTCGATCGTTATGGAGGCATGGTGTATTCGGTGGCGCTGCGGGCGTTGAATGATTCGGGACAGGCGGAAGATGTGATGCAGGAGATCTTCTTCCAGTTGTGGAGAATGCCGGATGCCTTTGTTCAAGGGCGCGGCTCCCTGGGCGGATGGCTGCTGGTGATGGCGCGCAACCGGGCAATCGACAAGATTCGGCGCAGAAAACCGACCGACACCCCCGACGATGTTGTGCTGGAATCGAAGACGAACCTGGCATCGGAAACAGAGCGGAACCTGCTGATGGAGAAGGTGCGCGGGGTATTGAAGAACCTGCCGCTGGAGCAGCAATCATCTTTGGAAATGGCCTATTTTGAAGGATTGAGCCATTCGGAGATTGCAGAGAAGACGGGCGACGCGCTGGGTACCGTGAAGACAAGGATCAGGCTCGCATTGATGGGTTTGCGAAAGGCATTGGCAACATGACGGGCAACGAACACATCTCGCAGGAAGACCTGGCGCTGCACGCCATGCAGGCTCTCTCACAAGGAGAGGCTGCGGCTGTTGAGGCGCACCTGGCCCAATGCGCCTTGTGCCGCGATGAGTTTGCCGGGCTTGCCGGGGACACGGCGCTGATGGGGCTGAGTGTTCCCCAGCGGCCGATGCCTGCAGGCGCCCGCGAGAGGTTCCTGAAACGAGTAGCCGCAGATGCCGGTTCAGCGCCGCGACCTGGGAAGCAGGAATCAGTCGGAAACATCGTGACGTCCCCGCAGCGTGCATGGATTCCGTGGGCAATTGCTGCGGCACTGGCGTGTGTTTCCGTTTTTCTTGGCGTGAAGAACAACACGCTGAATCAGGAGCTGGGAGAAGCTTCGAGCAAGATCGCCAGTGAATCCGCTGAGTCTGCAAAGGCCCGGCAGGTCGTTGATGTTCTAACCTCCGATTCCGCCCAGCGCGTACTGCTGACTGCTAACAAGACATCGGCCGAGCCGACGGGCCGTGCCGTCTATCTGGCAGAATCCGGGAGCCTGATTTTCCAGGCGAATCATCTCAAGATGCTCGCTACGGACAAGACCTACGAGTTGTGGGTCATTCCGGTCAGCGGGAAGCCCATCCCGGCTGGGCTCTTCCGGCCCGATGCAGCGGGAAACGCCTGCGTGATTCTGCCGTTGCTTCCCAAAGGCGTCCCAGCCAAAGCGTTTGGCGTGACCGTTGAGAATTCTGAAGGCGCGAGCACCCCGACTGCACCGATCATCCTGGCAGGAGCGGCCGCAGCGGGAGAGTAGCGGCCGTAGCGGAATCAAGGCAGAGACAGCTCCTTCGTGTGATTTAGGTCACTTTCACCCAGGCTTAACTCCCTCATTCTCAATCCATGGCGACTCAATTCTGGGAGATTTGGAAGTTTGACAAACCGGGCTCGCCCATCGGGCGCAAGAACTGGTGTAATGAGGGCATCAGGTTGGAGAGGCGGAAGCCGGGAATGCGGACAGCGGTGATTGGCGGTGGCATTGCGGGGCTGGCGGCTGCTTTTGAGTTGGAGAAGGCGCGCGCCGCCGAGGCAGACGTTCGCTACACGCTGTTTGAAGCATCGGCACGGCTTGGCGGCGTGCTCAATTCAGAGATTGTGGATGGAGCCGTTCTGGAACGCGGGCCTGATTCCTTCCTGACAGAAAAACCCGCGGCAACTGAACTGTGCAAGGAACTGGGGCTGGGCTTGGACCTGGTAGGGTCAAATGACTCCGCGCGCAAGACCTTTATCGTGGTGAAGAACCGGCTGGTATCCCTGCCCGATGGGCTGATGTTTTTGGTGCCCACGAAGTTGATTCCCACAGCGACGACAAAGCTGTTCAGCCTGAAGACCAAAATCCGGATGGGGATGGAGTTGTTGCATCCTCCGCGCCCCAGCGGGCAAGCAGACGAATCTGTGGCGGCGTTGGTGGAACGACACTTCGGCTCTGAGGCTGTGGACAGGCTCGCCGATCCGCTGTTGAGCGGAATCTATGGCGGTGACGCGGCGCAGTTGAGCGCACGGACGGTGCTGCCTCGGCTGGTAGAGATGGAAAGCGAATACGGTTCGCTAACGCGCGGAATGCTGGCTGCACATCGCAAGATGCGCGCCAAATTCGCAGCTCAGAAGATTGGCAATGCAGATCCCTCCGGACGCGGCAGCCCGCCTCAGGCGCCAAGAGGAATCTTTACCACGCTACGGGACGGTTTGCAGCAGATGATCGACGCACTTGTCGCGCGACTCAACCCTGCATGGCTGCGTTTGAGTTCCCCAGTGAGCGGAATTGAGAAGGTTGCGGATGGCTGGATGGTCACCTTCGGACAGCAGACCGAGTTCTACGATGCTGTTATTGTCGCTTCGCCGGCATGGGCCGCGGGAGCCTTGCTCGGCAAGGTGGACGAAGAACTCGGTAAGGAACTTGGGGCGATTCCCTACTCGTCGTCCATCACCGTCAACCTGGTGTATGACGAAGCGAAGCTGGGCACGCTTCCGGTTGGGTTCGGGTTTCTGGTTCCGGTGACCGAAGGCCGCGCCATGCTGGCATGCACGTTTGTGCATCGCAAGTTTCTGGGCCGCACTCCGCCAGGCAAAGTCGTGCTGCGCGCGTTTCTGGGCGGGATGAAGAACGAAGCATTGCTGGCGGATTCAGACGAGACGCTAGTGGCGACGGTGCGCAGGGAGTTGGCGGAGATTCTGGGAGAAGGTGTGATTGGACACCTTATTGAGCCGGAACACGCCCAGGTATCGCGGTGGCGGAGGGCGATGGCGCAGTACGCTGTGGGTCACCAGGCGCGAATTGATCGGATTCAAGCGCGAGTCGCTGCCCTGCCCGGATTGCAGTTGGTGGGGAATGCGTATGACGGAATTGGAATTCCGGATTGCATCCGCCTGGGACGGAAAGCTGCAAAGGAACTGCTTGCTCATGCCAAGGCGGCTATTCAGCAAGTTAACTGACGAGCGCTCATCGGGGTCTCCCTATCCCGCACTCGGGTCGAAACTTGCTCCGATCAATTTTTGGGCACAACCGGCTATTTCGGCACGACCGGCAGGACCAGCGCGCTGGGATGCTCTGTGTCGTGAAGAATGGTGTTGGTGGCCTTCGCCATTGCTGCACTCTTGCTCGCGTCCTCGCCGGTATTCAGATTGCGGTCAAAGCGGGGGAAGTTGCTGCTGCTCACTTCAAGCCGAATCTTGTGGCCTTTCAGAAACACGTTGCTTGTCGACCATAGGTCGATCTTGTACTCGTAGACCTGGCCGGGAACGATGGGCGTTGCGGTGGCGGTGGATTCGCGATACTTCGCTCGCAGAATGCCCTCAGTGAGGTTGATTGCTGTGCCGTCGGGCGCCACGTCAACAAGCTTGCCGGTAAAGTCCGTGTCGATGGCTGAGGACTTCGCGAAGATGTCGAGAGACACGGGCCCGGTGACCTCAACGTCTTCATCGAGGGGTGGTGTGGAATAGACCAGCACGTCGGAGCGCGCCTCGACCTGCCGCTGGTCTCTGGGACCGGGGGCAAGGTGAACAACGTCGCAGCACAGAGGACCGCCGACCGTGGGGACAGGGTTGGCGGGATCGTAGACAAATTTATCCGGGCCTTCAGAGCGGAAATCGGCGGGCCCGGCAGAAAGCAATCCCGCACCGGAAGCACTGTTTGCGTTGCCCGAAGAATGCAGCAAGTAGCGTGTAGACTTGGCGCGCTCCAGTGGCCAGGCGGGCTCATTGCGCCACTCATTTTTGCCCATCACAAAAATCGTGACCGGCTTATCGGTGGCAAAACGGTTCAGTTTGCCAAGGAAGAGATATTCGTACCATTCGATGGTGATTTCGTTTTCGTCGAACGGTGCGTCAGGGCCAAAGTCGACTGCGCCGACGGTGCGTCCCCAGCCGGAGTGGCCGCCAATGGCGACGAGCAGGCGCTGCTGGTTGCGCGCTGCTTCGTTTCCCGCATGCGCCTTCAGCCCAAGATAGTTGCGGATCGACCCTCCCTGAAAAATGTCGTACCAAGCGGCGATGGTCAGGGAAGGAACCTGAATATTCTGATAGTTTTCTTCGATCGACCACTGCTTCCAGTAGCTGTCATACGCGGAGTGGTCAAGCCAATCTTGAAAGTAGGGTGCTAGCGAGCGCGTGAGCCCCGCACCGTCCATCGCCCGGTTCACATTAAAAAGCGGATACTTGCTGAGCGGGAGAACGGTGCTTCCGACGAGGGCATTCTTCGCTTCCGCAACTCGCCGGTCGAGAGTGTCCTGGGCAAGCGACGAGGTCCAGGACTCGTTGAACCACTGCTCGAAAGCGCCGCCCTGGTAGGTCCAGTTCTCGTGGTAGTTGCTGGCGGTCACGACGGGACAGATTCCTGCCAGATGCGGCGGATGACCGATGGCGGCGAGCATTTGCGTTGCGCCCACATAGGAACCGCTGAACATGCCAACTTTTCCGTTGGAGTGAGGCAGGGCCGCAGCCCATTCAACCGTGTCATAGCCGTCGTCGGTTTCGTGCTTGAAGGGATACCACTCGCCCTCGGAGGCAAAGCGCCCGCGCACATCCTGCGCGATGACTATAAATCCACGTGCTGCGCCTTTCTGGGCAAACGAAGCAACATTGTCCTTGTTGTAGGGGGTGCGGGTAAGCAGGACCGGATAGCTGCCGTCCGCTGAAGGACGATAGATGTCTGCGCGGAGGGTGACTCCGTCGCGCGTTTTCATCGCGACGTTCTTCTCGACGACGATTTGCGGCGCAGTTTGGCCTGGCAAGATGCCGTCGGTCAGCAGGGCTGCGGCGAATGCAAGAAGCCAAAAAGATCTTTTCGACATGGGCACTCGATTCCTCAGCGGTAATGGTCGCAACCATTCTAGTTGCTTCGAGTGGGTGTGGGAGGGGTTCGCCGAGCAGTGTATTGTTGCTGACGAGGGAAAATTCAACTGGCGAGGTGCTGGAGTGCAGGGTTTGAATCGAAGGGGTTTTCTTAAGACGGCCAGTGCGGCAACAACTGGAACACTGCTGGCGGCAAGGCTTCATGCGCTCGCCGGGTTTGGTGAAGGATCAAATGGGCACTTTGCGGCCAACGATCAAATTCAAATTGCGCTCATCGGCGCGGGCGGCCAGGGCCAGGGAGACACCAAGACAGCTATCCGGGTTCCAGGGGTAAAGCTTGTTGCGGTAGCCGATTGCTACAACGGCCGGCTCGAACACAGCAAGGAGTTGTGGGGCAACGACATCTTTACCACCCGCGATTACAACGAAATCCTTGCCCGCAAGGATATTGACGCCGTGATCATCGGGACACCCGACCACTGGCACAAGCAAGCCAGCGTGGATGCGATGAAGGCGGGCAAGGATGTGTATTGCGAGAAGCCGATGATCCACCTCTACTCGGACGGTCCGGAGATGATTGAGACGGCGCGCGCTACCAACCGCATTCTGCAGGTGGGAAGCCAGCGCGTGAGCTCAGTGATCTATACAAAGGCCAAGGAGCTGCTTGCGGCGGGCGCCATCGGGCAACTGAACATGGTGACAGCGCGGTGGGATCGCAATTCGACCATGGGCGCCTGGAGCTATACGGTTCCCCCCGACGCCTCGCCGGAAACGTGCGACTGGCCACGGTTTCTGGGCACCGCGCCCAAGATTCCCTTCAATGCCGAACAGTTCTTCCAGTGGCGCAAGTGGAAGGCTTACGGCAGCGGCGTGGCCGGCGACCTGTTTGTTCACCTCTTCAGCGGCACGCACTTCATCACCGGCTCGCACGGGCCGACCCGGGGGATGGCGACAGGGGGACTGCGCTTCTGGAAGGATGGGCGCGATGTGCCGGACGTGATGCTAGGGCTGTTCGACTATCCAGAGGGTTTCAACCTGAGCCTGCATGTGAACTTTGTAGATGGCGGAGAAGAAAGCGAAGGGCTGATCTTCACTGGTTCCGAAGGTACGATGGAGATTGGGTGGGGCAACGTGAGCGTGAACCGAGTTCCCCGCGAAAAGGCGCCGGGATATACGGTGGAAAGCTTTGCCGAGGCGACGCAGAAGGAGATTATCGCCGCGTACAAACAGAAGTATCCGGCAACCAACCCAGAGGGGGCGCCACCGGTGGGGTATGAGAAGTTCGTAGCACCGCAGGGATACAGCGACAGCTATGACCACTTCAAGAACTTCTTTGGGTCGGTGCGGTCGCGGCAGCCGGTGGTGGAGGATGCGGTGTTCGGGTTCCGCGCAGCGGGGGCGGCGCTGCTGAGCAACCTCAGCATCGACCACGGCAAAATTGTCAGCTGGGATCCGGAGGCGATGAAGCTGGTTTGATGGGGCTGCCTGGCGATGCCTCGGGTCTTTCGCCGCGGCGAACAAGACCGCTCCGTTTAGTTCCCGGCTTCCCACCCATCGAGCAGGAAGCGCTCGATGGATGGTGCACCCGTGATCCTGTTTGGGAACGAGCGGGTCAAGGTCGGCTGCGCTGACCCGGCTAAACGCCGCCTTTACCCAGAAGAATTCCAATGCCGTACGTCACAGCGCCCTCGACTGCGCCCACCACGGTCATCTCGAATCCGGACGACCACCACGAGCGCACGGTGATCAGCGACTTGGCCGCACCGACCGCGAAGTGCGCCGCCAACGAGATCACCGCCGCGGCGATAACGGCACTGAGCCCGTGCATGAAGAAGAACGGGATGATGGGGATGGATGCGCCTACCGCCGTGGAAAGCGCGCCGGAGCTGGCTGAGACAATGGGGTTGGCGAGCGCCTCCTCAGACGATCCGAGGCGTTCACTGGTAAGTGCGCGGAGAAGCTGCTCGGGATCGCTGGCGATGTGATTCACCATGTGCAGCGCGTCAGCCTCAGGCAGGCCCTTGACCTGGTAATAAAGCGAGAGCAGCTCGCGGGCCTC
>CAZTLV010000107.1:0-8047 GCA_964614635.1 uncultured Occallatibacter sp. | reverse complement strand
GGTTCATTGCCGCGACGTAGTTTGAGACCTCCTGCACGTCCTCGATCGGTGCGCCTGGCGCCTCATCGTTCTCAAAGAGCAGGAGGTCAGAGAGCGACGACTGCGTGCCTTCGATCTGGGACGAGAGAACGGCCTCTTTGCGAACGTATGTATAAAGGAGCAACGACACGTCGGGCAGAAGCGAGGTCAGGCCGTCGAGCCTGCCGACGGCCTGATTCGCCTGTTCGAGCAGAATCTGAAACCGTGCCAGATCCACCGGAGGAACAGGCGGCAACGGTGGCGGCATAAACGCTCGAACAGTCTCGCCCTGAAACTGCTTGATGATATAGCGGCCCAGTCGGGTTGACGGTTCGGTCTCTGGCACGGCATCCTTTCGTTGATTTTTGGATAACGAAAGAATAGGTCATTATCCTTTTGTTGGCAAACAAGGAACGAAAATGGATGGTCGCCGGGAGTGTGGGGTTAAGAAGCGTGTTCACACCGACAGCGCCTGCCATGACAGCCAGTCATTTGACCGAGGCTTGTATTTATCCACTCTACGGCTCAGAATCGAGACAATTCCTGAGAGAACTCTGAACTAAAGCCCTACCTGAGATGCGAGGCAGCCAAATCGGCTGCCATTTTAGTCTTGCCCGTGTGGCTGTCCGACGAGGGCGATGCGCACCCCGCAAAATTGCTATGGAATGCTTTTGAACTCCGCAGCGAGCTTCTTCATTGCTGCATTATCGCGGGTAACTTCACCACTCTCTCGACGGTGCAAAGCGATCTCTGCGGCCATTGAGCGCCCGAGAACTCGCTGATCAATATTGCCAAACGACCCAGGCACGAGGCTTCCCAACCAACTGACCCAGACCGGGGTATGAGCATTGCCGACAATGATGCCGGGGCGGAATATTGCGAGGCGGGCAAAACCGGCGCTGCGCACTGTGTCTTCCTTCATGCCCATGACGCGCGCATACCGAAACCGGCTGCGAGCTGTGCTTCCTGCCGCAGAAAGCAGGCAAAACTGTGCGATTCCGGCGTCATGGCAGCCACGCGCAAAGGCACCGACTACGCCGAGCTCAAGTCGTTTCAACTCTTCTTCGCTCCAGAGTGCCGATCCGGAACCGACACCCACACAGCTCACGGCGCTGACGGGACCTTGGCTTAAAATCTCGCGGGCAAGGGCGGCAATGCGCGCGGCAAAGTCAGCGGCATCGGTATCAAGAACAACGTTTCGCACCCGCGATCGCGGCACAATGGGCTTCCGGGTGACCATCACCACTTCCCGGCAATCCGGTGTTGCCAGTAGTTCCGCGACCGCTGCACCGCCAACTTGTCCGGTGCCACCAAGGATCATTGCGGCGAAATTCTGATTCATTGAGAGGACCTCTGCTTAGGGAAGGATGGGAAGCCTCGCTCGCGCTTTGAGCCGGTGGCCTCGAGATGCCACTAGGCCACCGGCTCCTTCTTCGTGAAGAGGGAATCGAGCAGGAGCAGGCATGCGCCGGTCACGATGCAGGAGTCTGCAACGTTGAAGTCAGGGAAGTGATAGCTGAAGATGTGTACTTCAATGAAGTCGACGACAGAGCCGTAACGGATGCGATCGTGAACATTGCCAAGGGCCCCAGCGAGGATGAAGGCGAGCCCGACGGTGGTGAATGTGAATCGATCCGCCAGGCGGACCATAGCGATGAGCACGACCAGCGCAGCGAGGAGCGAGAAGCCGATTAATCCCCATCGGACCATTTGCGGCGAGGCAGAATCGGCGAAGAGTGAAAAGGCCGCCCCATCGTTGGTCCAATGGGTGATGCGCAGAACGCGGGGAATGACCGGGATGGCTCCGCCGAGACGAACATTGGCCGCCACCCAGACCTTGGTGAGGCGATCCGCAAAAACGATGGCCGCGGAGATGGCGAGCAGCCAGGGCAGGCGGCGGCCACCCCACGGACGAGGACCTGTCGGTGGGGAATCCGGGCTGCCAGGCATGGGTGTGCTCACGAGGCCGCCTCTTCAGGCTGTGGCGGGACGATCTTCATTTCTTTGAGGGCGGCCTGGCAGCGGGTGCAGACGTTGTGCCAGATTCCATAGTCTGCGACTTCAGGCATGAAGTTCCAGCAGCGGGCGCATTTGTGGCCGCTGGCGGGGAGGGCCTTGATCTGCAATTCCTTGCCTGGGATGACGGTGACCTTGGAGACATTGACGACCTCTTTCAGTCCGAAGGCATGGCGCTCGAGGAGAGCGAGTTGATCTCCGCCGGCAGAGATTTCAAGTTCTGCTTCAAGAGCCTTTCCGATCTCCTTGGATTGGCGGGCATCTTCGAGGACCCGGAGGGCCAGATCGCGCACTGCGAACAGCTGTTTCCACTCGTCGAGCAGGGGCGCAGGATCTTGAGAGAAAAGTTCTTCGGGCACGGGAAACTGCGCAAGGTGAACGCTCGCTTCGCGGGCTTCGACGGTGGGCAGGTAGTCCCAGACCTCATCGGCGGTGAAGCTCAGGATTGGGGCGACCAGCCTGGTCAACGCCTCAGTGATCTTCCAAAGAACGGTCTGCGCGGAGCGGCGCTGGTGACTGGTGGGCGCGAAGGTGTACATGCGGTCTTTGAGCACGTCGAGGTAGAAACCGCTGAGGTCGACAACCGCAAAATCGTTGACGGCGTGATAGACGCGGTGGAACTCGAAGCCTGCGTACCAGGCGCGGATTTTCTCGGTGAGTTCGCGGGTGCGGGCCAGCATATAGCGGTCGAGCGGGAGCAGCTCCGATTCGGAGACCTGGTCGCGGATGGGATCGAAACCGTTGAGATTGCCGAGAAGGAAGCGGAAGGTGTTACGAAGCTTCCGATAAATGTCTGCGCACCGCTGCATGAGATTTTCGCTGGCGGCCATGTCTTCTCTGAAATCGATAGACGCGACCCACAGGCGAACGATTTCGCCGCCGAGACGGTTGGCGATATCGACCGGGTCGACGCCGTTGCCGAGCGACTTGGACATGGCGCGTCCCTGTTCGTCGAGGGTCCAGCCCGCGGTGGCGACGTGGGAGTATGGGGCGCGCCCGCGCAAGGCAACCGAGGTGAGCAGCGAGGAGTGGAACCAGCCACGGTGCTGATCGCCGCCTTCAAGATACAGAACCGTCACTCCCTCGTTGTTCTGGAAGGAGGTGTAGGCGGTCTTGAGATCAGGGTCAGCTTCGGCCACGGCGAACCAGCTGGTACCGGAGTCGAACCAGACATCGAGGATGTCGTTTTCCTTGCAGAAGCCCTCGCTGGCCGGGCGGAGCTCTCCACAATGTTTGCAAACGGTATTCTCAGGTAATAGTTCCTCGATTGGTGTTGTGTGCCAGGCTTCGGCGCCTTCGCGTTCAAAGAGATCGACGATCTTGCGGTTGAGCGCGGGATCGAGGATGGGCTGGCTGCAACCCTGGCAGAGAAAGACCGCGATGGGAACGCCCCAGATGCGCTGGCGGCTGATGCACCAGTCGGGGCGGCTGGCGATCATGTTTGTGATGCGCTCCTTGCCCCAGGCAGGATCCCAGGTGACCTTATCGATCTCTTCGATGCTGAGTTGACGGAAGGTGGTCTGGGAACCGTCTGTTCGTTCGACAGGGGTTTCAAGGCCGATGAACCACTGCTCCGTAGCGCGGAAGATGACTGGGTGGTGGCAGCGCCAGCAGTGGGGATAGGAATGCTCAAGTGAAGTTGACGCGAGCAGCGCGCCCGATTCTTCAAGCATGGCCACGATGACCGGATTTGCAGCCCAGACCTTGAGACCGTCAAATGCGGGCGGAGTGGCAAAGGGCCAGGCACTGGGGTCGAAATGGATATGGCCCGAGGCATCGACGCGGCAGGTGGGGTCAAGGCCGTACCGGACACCGGTGTAGAAATCGTCTGCGCCGTGGGAAGGCGCGGTGTGCACAGCGCCTGTTCCCTGATCGGCAGTAACGTAGCTTGCCAGGACGCCCAGGACGCTGCGATCGAGAAAAGGGTGCTTGAAAGTGACGCGATCGAGAGCGGCGCCTTTGAAGCGGGCGATCACTTTCGCTTCGCCAAGGTTGCAGGCAGCCTTTGTTGCTTCGGCAAGAGCTTCGGCGACGATGTAGACATTTTCGTCGGTGTTTTCAAGCGCAACATACTCGAAGTCAGGATGAAAGGCCACGGCGAGAGACGCGGGCAGGGTCCAGGGTGTGGTGGTCCAGATGATGGTGGAGACTTGTTTCCCCGCAAGGGCGGGATCGATGGCCGCCGGGTCTGAGGTGAGGCGATAGCGCACGTAGACCGAGGGGCTGGTGTGCATTTCGTATTCGACTTCGGCTTCAGCAAGGGCCGTGCGGTCGTGGATGCACCAGTAGACAGGCTTGAGGCCGCGGTAAACAAAGCCTTTCTCGAGGAATCCGTAGAAGGCTTCAAGGGTGCGAGCTTCGTAGTCGCGGGACATAGTTTTGTAGGGCTTGTCCCAGCGGCCGAAACAGCCGATCCGCTCCAGTTGCGATGTCTGCAGATCAACGAATTTCTGGGCGTAGGCGCGACAGGCTTCGAGAACAGCGGGGGCGGGCATCTCAAGCTTTTTGCGGCCCAGTTGCTCGTCCACTTTTATTTCGATGGGCAGGCCGTGGCAATCAAACCCAGGAACGTAGGGCGCATCAAATCCAGCCATGGTCTTTGACTTGACGACGAAGTCCTTGAGGCCATGGTTGAGAGCGTGGCCAAGGTGCATGGGCCCATTCGCATAGGGAGGTCCGTCGTGCAGCAGGTAGGCAGGACGGCCGAGGCCTGACACACGCAATTGGTCATAGATGCGGAGAGATGCCCAGCGTGCCAAGCGAAGTGGCTCATTCTGCGGAAGATTGGCCTTCATTGGAAAGGCGGTTTGCGGAAGGGTGAGGGTCGCCTTCAACTCTGGCGCTGGGGACATCATGACTCCATGGGATGTAGCAAAGTTGTTCATTTGTTAGTGTAAATGGCGACGAAAGAAAAATTAGGTAACAAGTACCAGTCTGACTCGTCTATTGTTTGTGGGAGCGTCGGCCAGGCAGAAATATGGGAGTTTGGAGTCCGGAAGGCTTTCTTCCAAGACAAGTGCGGGCTTTTTCGAGCATAATGGGTGATGGGCTGAGATGGCTTGCAGCTTTGGTCTACTCGGCCTTGGACAACCAGCGCAACAGCAACCATGGAAAACGAAGCACCTATGTCTGAGACAGAATCTCAAGCCGCTGCAAGCGCGATTCGCGGCCACGAATTCGATGGATTGCTCGGCAGGGCATTCGAGGAAAAGCCGATCTGGCAGGGGCTTTACGAAAGCGTCCGGGATGTCTTTTTCCCACCGCATTTGCCGCCGCTGGTATTGACCTCAAAGCCGATTCCGGTACCGGACCGGATGGCGGTGAAACCCAACCCCTGGGCGATTGGCATTTCAACTGGCGTCAACCTGGCGGTCCTTGGCCTGTTGCTGTTCCTTGGTGTGAAGACGCTGATCAACGCGGTGAACAAGCCGAAAGAGAACGCGACCAATATCGACGTAGGAGTGTGGCAGCCGAAGGCGCCCAAGGCCGGCGATTCAAATGGCGGCGGCGGTGGTGGCGGCGAACACAGCATTGTCGATCCCATCAAAGGGCATTTGCCGAAAATTCAAAAGGACCCGATTGTTCCTCCCCAGGTAGAGACGGTCGACAAGCCCAAGATTGCGATGGAATCGGCGATTGATGTGCAGAAAAACATCACCTTGCCGGACAATCCGCTGCTTCCCACGATTGGCGTGAAGAATTCCACCAACGTTACGCTGGCCTCAGGTGGCCAGGGGTCAAACGGTATTGGTTCGGGCAGCGGTGGCGGCATGGGCTCGGGCACGGGCGATGGTTATGGTCCCGGATACGGTGGTGGAGCTGGTGGCGGGCTTTATCGCGTTGGCGGCGGGGTTTCCGCACCGGTTGCGTTGAACAACGTGGAAGCTGAGTTTTCTGACGAGGCGCGGCGAGCGAAGTATCAGGGCGTTTGCCTGATCTCGCTGATTGTGGATGCGCAGGGAAATCCGCAAAACCCGCGCGTGATCCGCACATTGGGCATGGGACTTGATGAGAAGGCGCTGGAAGCAGTCCGCAAGTACAAGTTCAGACCGGCGATGAAGGACGGCAAGACGCCGGTCCCGGTGATGATTTCAGTTGAGGTCAACTTCCGGTTGTATTGAGGATCAGGAAGCAAGCAGGACATGAGAGCGGAGCGCACAAGGCGCTTCGCTCTTTTTCTTTTTGGCGAAGATCCCCACACGTATGAGCAGCAACGAAGAGCGCCTGCTTGTGGTAGTCTTCGCTGTTCGAAATCTGGAGGAAA
Organism: uncultured Occallatibacter sp.; assembly: GCA_964614635.1. Lineage (GTDB taxonomy): Bacteria > Acidobacteriota > Terriglobia > Terriglobales > Acidobacteriaceae > Telmatobacter. Next base: position 1,749 of record CAZTLV010000107.1, on the reverse strand, counting down.
TAACAATGAAGCTGGGGCGCAGGATGGGTCCATTGGCGGGATGGATTGCCGGGCTGGCAGTTGGCCTGGGCATTTTTGCGGGACTTGAGAGGGCGGCATCCGCACAGGCTGATTATCCCTTCCGCGACCCCAAGCTGAGCGACGACCAGCGCATTTCAGACCTGTTAAGCAGGCTGACCGTGGAAGAGAAGATCCTGCTGATGTCGGACCATCCGAAGATCCCTCGGCTGGGGATTGAGTTCTCGGGCCAGGTGGAGGGATTGCATGGGCTTGCGCTCGGCGGGCCGGGCGGCTGGGGCGGGCGCGGCAGGCAGCCGATGCCAACAACGACATTCCCACAAGAGAAGGGACTGGGCGCAACCTGGGACGCCGAGCTGCTGAAGAGGATTGGCAGTCTGGAGGGTTTTGAGGCGCGCTACGACTATCAAAATCCAACCTTCAGCCGTGGCGGCGTGGTGGTGCGCGCGCCCAATGCGGACCTGAGCCGCGATCCGCGGTGGGGCCGGACCGAGGAGTCTTATGGCGAAGATCCGTACCTGGTGGGAACACTGACTGTCGCGTTTGCGCAGGGTCTGCAGGGGCCTGATGCCAAGCACTGGCAGGCCGCATCGCTGATGAAGCACTTTCTGGCCAATGAGAACGAAGATGGGCGGACGTTTACATCTTCAGACTTCGATGAGCGGTTGTTCAGAGAGTATTACTCGGTGCCTTTCCGGATGGGTTTTGAACAGGGCGGATCGCGAGCAGTGATGGCAGCGTACAACTCGTGGAACGGAACTCCGATGCTGATTCACCCGGTGCTGAAAAACGTGATGATTCCGGAGTGGGGCAACGATGGGCTGATCTGTTCAGACGGCGGCGCATTGGGATTGCTGATCACCGCACACAAGAGCTTTCCGGACAAGGAACATGGGGTAGCGGCATCGGTCAAGGCGGGGATCAACAACTTTCTCGATACATACAAAGAAGACCTGGCCAAGGCGCTGAAAGACGGACTGCTGAATGAAGCAGACATGGACGCTTCATTGCACAATGAGCTGCGTGTTTTCCTGCGCCTGGGCGAGTTTGATCCGTCAGGCGCGGATCCTTACGGCGAAATTGGCCGCAAGACCGGCGGATCGGTTCCGCCGTGGGAGCTTGACTCCAGCAAGGCTCTGGCGCGGCAGGCGACCGACGAATCGATCGTGCTTTTGAAGAACGAGCGGGACACTCTGCCGCTTGACCGGACGAAGATCAAGACAATTGCGGTGATTGGCCCGTGGATCGACCAGGTGTTGCTGGATTGGTACAGCGGAACGCCGCCGTATGCAGTGAGTGTGCTTGATGGAATTCGCGAGGGCGCCGGAAAGGGTGTGAGGGTGCTGTTCGCGGACGGATCTGATCCCGCGGAGGCAGCGTCATTGGCAGCGAAGGCCGATGTGGCGGTTGTCGTGGTCGGCAATCATCCGGAATGCAACGCCGGGTGGGACCAATGCCCGACACGATCCAATGGCAAGGAGGATGTGGATCGCAAGACGATCGTGCTGGAACAGGAGGAATTGGTGAAGCAGGTCTTTGCAGCCAATCCGCATACGGTTGAGGTTTTGCGATCCAGTTTTCCATATGCAATCGTCTGGAGCCAACAAAACGTGCCGGCAATTCTGCATATGACTCACAACAGCGAAGAGGAGGGCCACGGGCTGGCCGACGTGCTGTTTGGCGACTACTCGCCGGCGGGCCGCCTGACGCAGACATGGCCCACTGGCGACG
>CAZTLV010000106.1:0-9486 GCA_964614635.1 uncultured Occallatibacter sp. | reverse complement strand
GGCTCGAGGATGGGAATGCCGAGCGAGCGCAGCAGGTCGCTCATGGGCGGATAGGCCGCGCTGTCGGAGCCGGTGATTCGATGGCCCTGCAGTTGAAGCAGGCCGGCCAGCGAGGCCATGGCGGTTCCGCAGATTCCAGTGAGGTGGATGTGGCGCGAGGCTATCGTCATGCGGAGACCGCCGGTTGGATGAGATTTAACTGCGGATCGGAATTGGCCTGAAGCTCGGTCTGCACACCGAAGGTGAGTGTGACATTTTGTCGCGAGACATGTCCGCTGCGAAGGCCGATGGCGATGGGAATGTCGGTGTCGCGGAACGCCTGAAGGATGACTTCATCGAGCAGGTTCGCGGGGGCTCCGGGCGAAGAGCAGTCGAGCATTTCTCCGAAGACGAGGCCGCGAATTCCGTCGAATTTCCCTGCTACGCGCAGTTGCCAGATCATGCGATCGATTTGGTAGGGCTTGGCGCCGACATCCTCGATGAAGAGGAGTTTGTCTTCTGTTGCGGGTTCCCAGGGAGTGCCGAGCAGCGAAACGAGAATGCTGAGGCAGCCGCCGTAGAGTATGCCAGAGGCGGTGCCGGACTTGAGCGTGCGGAGGCCTTCAGTAGCGCCGATTGAATAGGGCTTGCCGGCGAGTGCGGACTGAAAACTGGCCAGGTGGACTCCGTCTTCGAGCGCGAAATCCGCGGCGACCATGGGTCCGTGAAAGACAGGAAGGCCGAGGCGGTCGAGAAGATGCAATTGAATTCCGGTGAGATCGCTGTACGCGAAGAACGGCTTCGGGTGCCGCTTGATGAGTGAGAGGTCGAGGCCGTCAAGCAAATAATTCGATCCGTAGCCGCCGCGCACACAGGCAACGATTGCAGATTCGGGATCGGCGAATGCGGCGTGGAAATCTGCGAGTCGTTCTTCGGCAGTGCCGGCAAAGAAAAGCGGGCCGCGCTTTTGAGTATTTGTGCAGAGTTGGGGAGCGAAGCCGAGGGTGCGCAAGCGCTCGATGCCTCGATCGACGCGTTCGGGCTTTGCAAAAGATGCAGGCGAGAGAACGCTGACGCCTGCGTCCTTGGGGATAGTGGCGAGGCTTAAGAGAGGAGTGGTCGAAGTGGGCGGAGTCATGGTTACCATGCCTCGCCGCGAGCGATAAGGGTTGCGGGACCAGTGAGAAACAGGCTTTGTTCGAGGCCGGACCAGCACACGGTCTGTAGGCCGCCGGGGGCGATGACATCGATCTCCGAGGACGCGTTGTAGACACCGATCATGGCAGTGGCCGCAGCGGAGGTGCCGGTTCCAGAGGAGGATGTGGGACCGACGCCGCGTTCAAAGATGCGAATCGCGATTTGATGAATGGGATCGGAGGCGCTGCCAAGGATGTTAACGAACTCAACGTTAGTCTGATCGGGAAAATCGGGGTGGTGGCAGACCTCTTCGCCGATGTCGTCCCAACCGCGACCACCGATGGAGAAGTCCAGCGTTGCGAGGGCGCGCTCGCTGACGTCGAGGGGCTGGCGGCTCCAAAGAAAATCTGAGTCGGATCGAGAGAGCACGATGACGAAGTGGGGATTGCCCATGGAGACGTAGACGCCGTCGATGGATGTGCCGTCGGAGAGCTCGACGGTGCGCTTTTCGAACTCCGGGACATCCATGTCGGTGGTGATAAAGACTGCGGTTCCATCGATCTTGGAGTCGCGGAACTCCTGAATGGTACATAGCCGCGTGCCGGCATCGGTTTCGATGGATAACTGGTCGCCCACGGAGGCGTTGCGTTCCTCGGCCATCCATGCGGCCACGCAGCGGGTGCCGTTGCCGCTGATCTCGGCCACGGAACCGTCGGCATTGTGCAGGCGAATGCGGCCGGATGTGTCGCTGTTCCATGCGAAGAATTCAATGCCGTCGGCGCCGATGCCTGTGTTGCGTTCGCAAAGGCGCTGGGTGAGGGTCGCTTTGTCCACGCCGCGGACATCGTCTTCATTGACGATCAGAAAATCATTGCCGCAGGCGTGTGCCTTGACGAAGGGAATCAATCTTCCTCCGGATCGCGGAAAGTAAGAACAACGTCGATGGCAGGCTCAGCGAGCAATTGTCCGCGCAGGCGCTCGTGTTGCTTTCTTGTCGCGGTGACTGAAAAGCTCACGCGTTGGATTTCACCGATGGTGTCGCGGTCTGGAGGGGGAAGGCGCTCGCCGGCCTTGTCCATCGCTTCGAGAATAGATTGGAGCATGGCGTTCTCGTCATGTCCCCGGGCTTCGTACATCAGAGGATAAATTTTCAGATTGGCGCGGCGCTCGAGAAAGCCCACGAGTTCGAGCGCAAGGATGACAGTAACGGCAGCGACGGTCGCGCCTGCATAAAGGCCAGCGCCGCAGGCCATGCCGATGGAGGCTACAACCCACACGCTGGCCGCGCTGGTGAGACCGCTGACACGGCTGCGATTGTGAATAATGAGCCCGGCGCCGAGAAAGCCGATGCCTTGGACTATGTTGGATGCGACCTGACCTTTATTTGGGCTGTTGTCGCCTGCGAGCACGGCTGAAAGCAGAGTGAAGAAGGCCGCTCCCATGCAGATGAGGAGGTTGGTGCGAACTCCGGCGGCGGTGCGTTTCGCCTCGCGCTCCAGGCCCACGAGGCCGCCGAGCAGGCAAGCCAATAGCAGACGGCCGACGGCACCGTTGACGACGCCGACCTGCTGAATCCAGGTGAAGTCGAAAGGCAGCGCGAAGTGGGCGATGAACGTGCTCAATGGGAACCTTGCCCCGATGCTATCACCGGTCTGCAGCCTCGTCGTGGGCCGAGGTATCGGAGACATAAACGGTGCCGGTGGGTTGGCCTGGGGCCGAGTAGCGGCCAATGGCTTTGAGGCCGGTGGGATGGGCGTTGACGGCCTGGTCGATTTCGTCGCCGTCGAAGGCGACGATGATGGCTGCGTGCGTTGCGGGCGCTGCGAGTGCAGCAGAGTAAAAATCGGCATCGCCCTCGTTTAAAGTCTGACGGAGCGGAATGCCTGTAAATGCGACAAGGTTTGGATAGACGGAAGTTTTCATCAGCACGAGACCGCCGGGCCGTGTGGCGAGCAGCGAGCGGAGCACGGGTGGAATCTGCTGCTCGAGCGGACGGCGGGCTTCGATGTTCTTGGTGCCTTCAATGTAGGTGAGTGGTTTTTCTGCGGTGACTTTCCAGGCGTTCCACACGGCGAGGGCGACGAGGAGAGCTGAGGCATAGTTGACCCATTGCGGCTTGAATTCGCGAATGCCGACGAGAAAGAAATGGGCGACGAACCCGAGGCTCAATGCGAAAGCAGGCAGCAGTTCCATGCCATAGCGCGTGTTGTACCAGGAGTGCGGCCACCACTTGGGAATGAAGATGGGCACTGAGCCGTAGGCGATTGACCAGGCGTAGAACGGCACAGGCAGCCACAGAAGCAGAGTCCAGAGGAATGCGCGACGACGCGCGGTGAAGCAGCCAATGAGCGTGCCGATCGCGCTGAGGACGAGCATGCGATTGCCCCACAACTCCGCGGAGGCGTCGATTTCGGCGGTGCGAACAAAGAACAGCAGCGAGACCCACGGGTCGTGCCAGCCTGGATGCGGCGGCCCCGAGCCGGGGGTTGCGGTTCGAATTTCGATGGCTCGTGCGGAGTAGGGACCGCGCGCAAAGTCGAGCCAGTCGCCGAATACCGTGGCGTTGTAGGCAAACCAAATCAGCGGGGCTGCGACGACAAGGATGGTGGCGAGCCAGAATGCCAGCGACCGCAGTTGGTTGCGGCGTAGGAGTGTAATGCCGATGGCTGTCCATGCGAGGAAGGCGAGAATCCAGCCGTCGTAGCGCGTGTAAATGGCGGCAACGAGGATCATGGCGATGAGCCAGAGAAGCCGGGCGCTGCGACTGGGAGCTGTGTCGAGTGCGCTTCTCCACTCCACGAGCAAGGCTGCCGTCCAGATTAGTTCGCAGAGAAACAGCGGCTCGGTCATTGCGGTTGTCTGCAGGTAGAGCAGATTTGGATTGATGGCGAAAAAGGTCAGCGCGACAATTGCGGCCGCTGTCGAGAGCCATTGGCGCGCGAGCCGGTAAATGCCGAGGCATCCGAAGATGTAGGCAATCGCGGATGGAATCATGCCTGCGATGCCGTCGGCCCACCAGCGGTAGACGGCTACGAAGGGAATCATGAGCAGATGTGGGAGCGGCAGCCAGACGGAGCCCAATTGCTTGAGCCCTGGGTAATGCGAATCGATGACTCGGCGTGCGATGGCGAGATGTGCCACCGCGTCGCCATAGTTGAGCATCGCGTCATGCTGCCAGCTCCACAAGACTGCGGCTGCCGATATCACTGCGCAGGATGCCAGCACTGTGATTGTTTCGGCACGGCGGAGGGGCAGTTCAGTCAAGGTGCGTCAACTCGCGGAAGGTGTTAAAGCGCTCGTCGATTTGTTTGCGCGTTAGCGCTTGCAGGCGGTCGGTGCCGAAGCTTTCCACTGCGAAGGAGCCCATGACGGAGCCGTAAAACATGGCGCGGCGGAATGCACCGGGCGTGAGCTCGGGTTGCGACGCGAGATAGCCGAAGAAGCCTCCGGCGAAGCTATCGCCCGCGCCGGTGGGATCGATGATTTCTTCGAGCGGGAGTGCGGGTGCGCGAAATGTTTTGGTGCCCAGGTTTTTTGGTGACTTGCTGAAAAATGCAGTCGCGCCGTATTCACCGTGTTTGACGACGAGCATGCGTGGGCCTAGCTCGAGAACAGCGCGCGCGGCTTGCACGAGGTTGGAATTGCCTGCGATCATGCGGGTTTCGGTGTCGTTGATGAGCAGGATGTCTAGACCCTTGAGTACTTCGAGCAGAGCGGGCTTGTGGTCCTTGATCCAGTAATTCATGGTGTCGCCGGCGACGAGCTTTGCGTTCGGTGTCGCTTCGCGGATGCGACGCTGCAACACGGGATCGATATTGGCGAGGAAGAGGAATTCGGAATCGCGATAGGCATCGGGGATTTTGGGCTCGAAGCCGGCGAAGACATTGAGGTCGGTCTTGAGTGTTTTGGCCTCATTGAGATTTTCGAGGTAGGAGCCCTGCCAGAAGAAACTTTTGCCGGGGGCGCGCTCGATGCCGCTGATATCGATCTTGTGCGCATCGAAGACGGCTTGTTCTGCTGGGCCGAAGTCTTCGCCGACGATGGCGATGACGCGCACCTGAGTGAAGTAACTTGCGGCTAGCGAAAAATAGGTTGCAGCGCCTGCCAGGCAGCGTTCCCGGCGTCCCGCCGGGGTTTCTACGGTGTCAAACGCGACGCTGCCTACTACAGTAATTGCCATGTATCTCTGTCCTTTTTGAAATCGGAAACTTGTTTATGGAGTGACTGAAGATGGTTCAGTGTAGTCCTGTACAAAGCGCTCAATCCCCGCTTCAAAGTGCGACAGGGCATGTTCGACGTCGGCTCTATTCTTCTGCATTTCTTTGGAATTGGCGACTTCTCTGAACTTATACATGGCCGAGTGTTCGACTTCCCAAAAAAGACCCAGCAGCATCGGAACTACCTGATACTCGCCTCTCACCTTGCCGCTGGCGCCGTCGCAGAATCCGTAGTATTTGGGCGCCAAGGCTGTACCAAGGTCGTCTTTCACCGGCTTGTAGGTCCACTCAGGGAAGCGAACTCGAAGTACGTCATCAACCTCGACCAGTTTGCTGTTCGGAAACACGAGGACGCGGACGCCGGCCAAATCCGGCAGATCCAACAACGAGTAGGCTGCGGCGCCATCCGGATCGAAGGTTCTCCCTTCCTGATGGTCGCGGAGAGTCTTCACCGCGCTCTCGCATTCTTTGACGCGCGACTTAACAACCAACTGTTCATGTCGCTTCAAATTGCGCAGAATTTGGAGGGAATGATAACGGATACCAGCTTCTAGTTGCCATAGGACGCGACGGATTTCGGGGAGAAGATCGAAGTACTCCTCGCGAAGCCGATCCTCGGGCGTGCGTTCGGGCATTATCGAAGCGCTTCTTCCAATACGCGCTTCACGCCTTCGGACGGAGGAGAGTTGAAATAGAATGTCCACCCATTTCCGTTGGTGCTCTCATCAATGCGCCTGCGTATTTCGTCTTCGGGCTTATCGTCAACAAACTCCAAGCTGAAAGCCTTCTTTGCTTCGCGATTGTAGAAAATATCCCGGTCGAAGTTATACCAATAATTCGCTTGCCGCAGAATATCCTTCTTCATAGATCCACTCCGAGTTACAAGCGCTTCCTCTGCCCCCATTATATCGTGGTTTTCGTTGTCGGACCGCCGCCTTGCTACCAGCCGTGATATTTGCCGTAGAGGAGTTTGAGTCGTTCCTTTGCTGCTGCGGGAATGGCGTCGGGCTGCGTGAGAATGGCAAATTTCCCTGCAGTGGCGCAGGCGCAGGTGCGTTCAGTTGGCAGCGCAGACACGGCGGCTTTTACGACCTTGCAGGCATTTTCGGCGTTCTGATGGAGGACGGCGACGATTTCTTCAATGGTGACGGAGTCGTGACCTTCGCGCCAGCAATCGTAATCGGTCACCATAGCGATGGTGGCGTAGCAGGTTTCGGCTTCGCGCGCGAGCTTGGCTTCCTGCAGATTGGTCATGCCGATCACGTCCGCGTTCCAACTTCGATAGAGATTCGACTCGGCCTTGGTGGAGAACTGCGGGCCTTCCATGCAGACGTAGGTGCCTCCGAGTTTGCCCACGACGCCGACCGCGCTGCAGGCATGTGAGGCGGCATTGGCGACAGTGGCGCAGACCGGATCGCCGAAGGCCACGTGGCCGACGACGCCATCGCCGAAGAATGTGGAAATGCGATGGAAGGTGCGGTCGATGAATTGGTCGGGAATGACGAAGTCGGTGGGTTTGTGCTCTTCCTTGAGCGAGCCGACAGCAGAGACAGAAATGATTCGCTCGACGCCGAGTTTTTTGAAAGCATAGATGTTGGCGCGGAAGTTGAGTTCAGAGGGGAGAATGCGATGGCCGCGGCCATGGCGTGCGAGGAATGCGACGTTGCGGCCTTCTAGTTCGCCGAGAACGAAGGGGTCCGATGGGTCGCCAAAGGGCGTCTCCACGCGCACTTCATGCTGATCGGTAAAGCCGGGCATGGAATAGAGTCCGCTGCCGCCGATGATGCCGATTTCCGCTTGAGCCAAGTCTTGCTCCTTACCCGCAATGCGCGGACGATTGCGCAGCCGCGGGCAGATTGTGCCGCAAACATCTCAGTATAAGGGTTGGGCGCGGAGCAGATTCGTTGAGGGCAACGCTGACTGGAATAAGACAGCACCCGGGGGGACCGGGCGCTGAAGGGAAGTGCGCCGGAACAGGAATAGTCCGCCCGGGGCGCAGCGTTCTCACAAATGGAGGAAATGGTCGGCGCCGTAAACGAGGCCGAGGGTTATAAGCGCGATGAAAACTTCGCCAATGGCGCCCACAGCAAATGGACGCCAGCCCTGCTTGCCTAACTCGCGAAAGCTTGTACGCAGACCCACGCCTGCAAAGGTGAGCAGGAATGCCCAGCGGGAGAGGTTCGCAAGTGATGTGAGCTGCGGCTTGGTGAAGAAGCTGAGTGTCGCGAGCAGCGAGATGAGGAGAAATCCCAGCACAAATTTCGGGAATTTTTGCCAGAGGAATTGTGCCTTGTTGCCGATCACCTGAGCCTGACCGCGCGATGCCCAATAGATGGCGTACGCGAGGACGACAAAGCCGATGAGGGCGTTGCGCGAAGTTTTGGCGAGGACGGCGACCTTGCCGGCGGCGTCGGAGTAAAGCGCTCCGGCGGCCGTGGCCTCCGCAGTGTTGTCGACAGCCAAGCCGGCCCAGAGGCCGTAAGCTTTGTCGCTGAGATGAAGCGAGTGGCCGATCAACGGGAACGTGAAGAGCGAGAGCGCACCGAGAGCGAGGATCGCAGCGATGGCGTAGGAGGCATCTTCGTCGTCCGCATCGATGGCGGGCTTGGCGGCGATGATGGCGGATACACCGCAGATGGACGAGCCGATTGCAAGCAAGGACGTGAGCTTGGGTTTGAGTTTGAAGCTGCGGCCGAGGATGTGCATGAAGGTGAGTGAGAGCGTGAGGGCGACGGCGACCAGCAGGAGGGAGATCCCGCCGAGATGGAGGATGTCACCAAGCAGAAAGCGCGAGCCGAGGAGGACAATGCCGGCCTTCAGCCAGAACTCGTAGGTGGCAACACCGGGCTGAAAGATGCGCGGGACGCCGACGGTATTCGCGATCAGAAGGCCGAGGACGATGGCCCAGAGGACGTACTCGATGTTGGGAAAGACAATGTGGTGCGACTTGGTGTAGGCGGCGATGGACTGCTCAATGAATTTTCCGGCGTATCCCACGGCTGTGAGCAACAGCAGGCCGGGGACGAGCTCCACGATGCGGCGGCCCAGATGAATTGGCTCATCGAGGCCGATGGAGCGAGTGGTGTTGGCGGCGGTGGCCATAGAAGTCTCCTTGCATTAGTGGCGGATTGGAACGAGCGCACGTCCGGCTAGTACCGTGACCGCACAGATTTTTTCATTCCCCGGTCTCAAAATCGAGACCGGGGGCACCCAGAGTTCGTAACCTTGAATTACAAAACCATGCGGTCATCTACTAGATGAGAGCTCGCGCGTTCACCACTTGACGGCGGGGATCACGTTGAGACGAACGAGCAGGGCAAGAATGAGCGCGAGCGCGACGGCATAAATGTCGAGCGAGATTCCGCGCCGGGGTGTGGTGGGGTCAGCCATGGTGTTCTCCGATTTGGTTGTGGATCAGGCTTTGACTGAGGCGCCTTCCACTGCGGACCTCTGAAGAGCAGTGGATTCCCGGATTGCCCAGCCGGCGATGAGCAGGCTCGGAGCAGGGACGGGTTCGGCGTCGCCGAGGGCGGCGAGGGTGGTACATCGAATTTGCTGGTCGGGGTGACCGGCGCGCGAAACGATGGCGCAGGGGAAGTCGTGTGGCAGGCCTTCCTGGAGCCATTCGAGCGCTAGGAGGCGCAGGCTGCGGCCGGGCATGTAGACGACGCGGGTGGCGTCTTCGACTTCGGGGATTACAGCAGAATTGTGCGAAGCCGCGTGGTGGCCTGTCGAGAAAATAACGTTGGAGGCTGCGTTGCGGCTGGTGAGCGAGCAGCCTACTGCAGCCGCGGCAGCGAAGGCGGCGGTGATGCCGGGGACGATCTCGAAGGGAATTTCGGCAGCAGCGAGAGCCGCAATCTCTTCAGCGGCGCGGCCAAAGACGAGTGGGTCGCCGCTTTTGAGGCGCACTACGTTGTGTTGCGCGCGGGCGTGATCGATCATCAGACCGTGGATTTCTTGCTGCGTGACGCTCTTTGCTCCGCAGCGTTTGCCGACGTTGACTATTTCAGCGGAGGGTCCCGCGAGATCGAGAATCGGGTGCGGAACCAGGTCGTCGTGGAGGATGACATCAGCGGATTGGATGAGCCGCAGTGCTTTGACGGTAAGCAGATCGGGCTCGCCGGGGCCTGCGCCGACGAGGACGACTTTG
>CAZTLV010000105.1:0-10295 GCA_964614635.1 uncultured Occallatibacter sp. | reverse complement strand
TCAAGTATTGGAATCCGCAGACGAAGCAGTGGATCGTGGAACCGTCCGAGTTTGATGTGTGGGCCGGCGAAGACTCAACCGCAAGCCTGCACGCCGAACTCAAAGTCACTCAGTAGCGCTGAGGTCACGCCGTCAGCCCGCGTCATCGCCGACTTTGGCTGCGGCTCAACGCAACGGCCAAGGTCATATTTGCTCCTCGACGAAAGGACCCTGAATTCGACTCTGGATTGTGACCAGAGCGCTAGGCACGAGCGCACGGTTGACGCGGCTCGGCTGCCGCATGTCGGTCGCCCAACTCAGCAACAGACAAGTGAGGACCTTGGTGTCCACTCCATTGCCGGCATCAAGGCCAGAGGTACGCGCGCCACGGGAACCATACCTGCGGGTGACTTTGGAAACGACCGGCCCCTCATCATCATGAATGGAGAAGCACCTCTTCAGCAGCGACAGCATTGAAGCGCTAATTATGTCACCGGCGTGCTACGAGGTACCTCTTGTCACGTTGCCCTTTGAAATGGTAAACAAGGCTGATCGCCGGTGTATTCGTTACGGTAAAAAGCCGCTGTTGGGGAAAGGTGCCGTTATCAATGGCAAAGTCAGGCCCCTTGTAGAAAAGTCCTCGATACTCGGCACGAACCGAAAAATGACTGCTCACGATGTATTCCATTCCGACACCGAAGACCATTGCGGGTCGCGTCTGCTGCTTGGCAAATGGAGCATTGATCGGCTCGAAGAATAGCCCGCCTCCGCCGATCTGTCCGAAGGTGCGAAATCGCTTGTTTCGCGGCCCGTCGAAGGCATAGGCAATTGTCAGTTCATACATGTTAGTATCCAGCGCGCCCTCCATATAGCTTCCCGAAACCGGCGGTGGAGCTGTGCCCGGAGTGGGGATGAATCCTGACCCCACAGAGTCGGTCTGCGTGAACCTGGAGTAGCTAAAGTTGACGTTGTATCCGACATAAGGCGCCATGGCCCCGTGAAATGTAACCAGGGCGCCGGCCGAGGGCGACTCAGATTGAGTCTTTTGGATATCAAGATCTCCTCCTGGTTCGACATCCACATGAACGGGATTCCTGGAAAAAGTCATTTGGCCCAACGTGCCAAGGGAAAAGTCGGTGCCGGGAGAAAAGTTGCGATCTTTGGGAGGCTCCGTGGTTTGAGCACAGGTGCTCTTCGCCAACAAGACGAGCAGGAGGGTGATTAAAGGCAACAATGTGGACGGAATAAATCGTTGATGCTTGGCTACCATGCAAATCTCTCCTTTGGATTTCACTCCTAAAGAGAGAGTCAGGTACACAATCTACCCTGGGCATTGGCCAAAGAGCCTTGTTTCATGCGGTTTTGGTGCCTTTGATGCCCGGCGTCCCAGTTTTGGTGAAGACGTCTCATCACGTAAGATCAAAGACGATCATTCTTTTCAGCCGCAAGGTAGATTCTTGCCGATTGGCACTCTTCAGCAGTAGATGAAGTCTGTTCTCAAACCGGTTCGTTCGTCATTCTCTGCCAGCTCGATTGAGCGGCTACTGAGCCACTACTTTGCTCAGCTTGCAGAGTGGGGTCAGATTCTCACGAGAGGCGATGCGACGGCCGCAGAGGAGATTGTTCAGGACCTTTGCCTGCATCTCACGGTTGCCCAGCCTGATCTCACCGCCGTCAAAGATCTCGATGCGTACCTCTACACGTGCCTCCGAAACATGTACACCTCCCGTCTGGCACGGGTTTCTCGCGAGAGACTTCAAGTAATCCAGATCGAAGACTATGACCAGGTCGGCATGGCAATTGACCGCAGCGGATTGGACAGCGTCGATGTCCAGAACGAACTGATTCGCATTGGCGACTACTTGGTCTCAAGAAAGTTCACCTCGAAAAGTGCGAGCCACTTCATACTGCACTTCTTCCTCGGTTATCGCCGGAGCGATGTTGCCCTACTGGCGCGATTGCCGATTGCCGCAATTTACAACAAGCTCAAAGAAATTCGGTGCGAACTGCGCAAGCATTTGTCTTCAAGCAAGGGGATCCGCGTGATTCCGCGCGAAGTTCTTCCGGGAAGGGATCCTCTCCGGAGCGCACTGTCCAGCGAATCATTTTTGATGGGTCTGCGAACGCTCATTCTTGATGGCGACTCAGCCGACTGCGCACCAGAAAATGAGCTGATCGACTCATATAGGCGGCCAGGCGCTTCACCGGTCGGCTGCCGTGAACTTGCGCATTTGGCAGGATGCGAGCGCTGCCTCAATATTTTGGAGCGTGCCTTCCGATTGGACAACCGGGAGGGTCCTCTCGAGGGTCTGGGTGGCCGAGAAAAGCCGAAAGGCGAAGGCGGAAGAAGCTTTGATGCCACGATGCGGATGGTACGCCGCCGGCGTGAGCAACTGTTCGAGCGGCGTCCTTCGCTTCTTGCGATCGCCGTGGACGGACGTGTCGTTGCGTTTCATGCCATCGAAAGCGCGCGCAACTCTCTTTCATCGCGAGTCGAGGCCAGTTCCACTGTACGCTTCATTGAAGTTTTCGACGAGTACGGAGACCGCTTGGCTCACATTCCTCTCGATACGGAATCAATAACACCCGCCAGGCACCGGCTGTCGCAGGAAATTTTGCTCAGCGACCATCGCCAGTTGTGTCTGAAGGTCTGCTTTGACGGGTTCGGCATCCATGCGGAGGCGGACTACACTGACCCCTGCCTCCTGCCTGACGGGGAGTTGGAGGATAAACCACGCGCAATCAAAGCGCATTTTCCGATCTGGGCGCGTTTCTGGCGGCAACGGAAAGTCCGCATGGTTCCCTGGGGCGCGGCCGCATTCGCGTCCGTGATGCTCGCAAGTGCTTTCGGAGTCGCCACTTTCCGGTACATGCATCCCGCCTGGCGTGATGTGCTGGCTCGCTCAGAGGCCATGGCTGAAATTCCGTCGCCCTCCGAAGCTCTCCACCAGACTCTTCGAGTTGAAGAAGATACGGAAGCGTCGAACGGCGCGAACCTTGGCACGGTTCAGGTTTGGCGCAGTGCCGATCATAAAGAAGTTCGGCAGCTCTACAATGCGCATCAACAGCTGCTCGCCACTTCGACGAAGTTGACCGACGGCACAACCTCCGATCATATTGAGAACGCTGCAGTTGGAGAAATGGAGCGTCAGCTCGTTGAAAGCGGCGTATGGCGGAGCGATCTTTCCAGCGCCGCTTTCGGGACCGGCCGTGAGGCTGTGGTTCAAGCCTTCCGAGACGCACGCGCCATTGAAGTTACCCAGCGAGAAGACGGCCGTGGCGGAATTCTGTCACGGACGCTTGTGCTCGACCTTGACTACAGGGTTCAGGAAGAGAGAGTTCTCTTCAGGACTGCGGGTGGGGTTTCCGAGGTGCGGCTCGTGCAAACCTTGCTGCGCCGAGTGCCGAAAGGCGAATTTCCGGACACGACGTTTCCACCACCGCACGGATTGGCGCTTCCAGGCAGGCAGGGTGATGGCGCTGCGCTGGGAGAACCTGGTGCCAATCAGACAGGAAACGCGGGACTCGCCGATCTTGAGGTCTCAGTCCTCTTTGAGTTATTCAAGCAGAAGGCAGATGTCGGGCAGCCGATTGAAGTAACTCCTGCTGCAGGTGGCCGCATTCGCTTGTCGGGGACGCTTGCCGACGGACAGTTACGTACAGAAATTCAGCAGGGTATGTTGGCCCTCCCAAATGCTGGCCGAGTGGACTTTCAGATCCGGTCCGTCGGCGAAGCGGCTTCGGCGGTTCATCGCGAGAACACACACCGTCAGCAGCTTGTCGGAACCAGTGGAGACGCGCCAGCAGCAGAACTGGTGCGGGCCACAATGATTGGGCGCGGTCTTAAAGGGGAAGCATTGAACAATGCGGAAAAGGAATTTGGAGCTTCCGCACTGTCTCACGCACAGGCAGCCTTGCAGCATGCCTATGCTCTGGACCGTCTTGGAATGGTGCTCAGACAAGCTAGCCCATCCTCCCTGGATTCTGACTCACGAGTCAAGTGGGCGCAAATGGTAGACCAGCACTCCACCGCGGTCATCAGAGAATTACATGCGTTGCGCCTGCAATTGGACTCAGTCTCCACGGACATCAATGAAATACCGTTCGTGGACGCGCATGGGATCACGGACGCCGCGGCGTTCGTTCGTGCAACGTCCGATCTCCGAGCCAGAGCGCAGTCGGTGAACGAGCAGGTCGTGGAACTGTTTGCGGGCAGCGCGGCCAGCGTTTCCCCAATGGATGCTCGGGATTCGATTGCGCGTTTACGCGGAGTGCTCCCGGTTGTAGAGGCGAGGCGCCTGCGTCTATTCGCTGACATTCTGGAAGCCCGCATTCCATCGGCCCAAAACGACGTAGGAGATTTGCAGAAGCGGTGAACTCCTTGACGCCATGGATTGCGCTTCCGTTACGGCTCCGGCGGGTTTTCGCGTTGCTTCTCATTGCAGTAACTCCGCTCTGCGCTCAAGTCAGCACGGCCAACCTTTCCGGCAACGTGGAGGATGCGTCTGGCTCGCGAATCCCGTTCGTTTCCATCAAGCTGCTTAACCTTCGAACCGGAAACGAGAACGTGGCTGCGACCGACACGGCCGGAGAGTTTCTCATACCGGGCGTGCTTCCTGGCCTTTACAGCATGCAGGTGCAACGCGATGGATTTGCGGCTGTTCATCTGGTTGGCCTGAGTTTGAACGTAGGCGAATCGCGCCAGTTCAGAATTACGCTTCGGCTGAGCACGGTGAAGGAGACTGTGAATGTGGATGCGAGCGGCCAGAGCCTGAACACTGAGGACGCGCAAATGACTACCGTCGTCAACGCGCACCTGGTCGACAATCTGCCTCTCAACGGGAGAAGCTTTCAGGATCTTGTCGCAATGACCCCCGGCTCGGTGTCGGTCAGCCCTCAGGTGCCTCGCTCTGGTGGATTTAGTGTCAATGGTCAGCCGCCCGACACCAACGTTTACTGGATTGACGGCATCTCCGCGAACTTCGGCTCAGGTTCGATGGACGGGGGCCTCAAAGCGCCGGCAGCGGGCCAATACGCCAGCGTGACTTCGCTCGGAACAACGCATGGTCTGGTTGCTCTCGATGCCTTGCAAGAGTTTCGTGTTGTGGCCTCCACGGCTTCAGCGGAGTACGGAGGCGCGCCCGGCGGGCAGTTCAGCCTCCTTACCCGCCAGGGTACAAACCAGATTCATGCCACTGCGTACGCCTACCTGCGCAACGGCTACTTTGACGCCGCCGACTGGTTTGGCGGTTACAACGAGAATGCGAACGGCCTCTACTACTATCAACAGGACGTGGGTGGCACATTGGGTATGCCACTTCCGTTCTGGAATCAAAAACCATCACAAAAACGAACGCAGTTTTTTGGATCGTACGAAGAGATGCATGTACAGCAGAGAACCGCTCCGCTTGTACTGTATGCTCCCACCTACCAACTCGTCCTGAATGCGCCCACCCTGGTTCAAGCCGCGTTCCTGGCATTACCGTCTGGATATACTGGGTACCCGCCGACCAATGCAGGACTTGGTGAATACATTGGCGTCGAACCCAGCCCTCCAAGCTTTTTGAAATCGATGGATTTTCGCATTGATCAGAAGTTTGGCAGCCGTCTTTCAGGATTTGTGCGATTTGGAAATACACCCAGTGGAAGCGAATCGCAGCTTCTGCAAACGGTCACGGATGCGAGGTTGAGCAATCAGAGCCTGACACTGGGGCTCGATGAACAGATTACTTCGCAGGCGGGCAATGAGTTTCGCTTTGGATGGGCTCGTGCCGGCTCCAGTTCTCTTTCGACAATCGAGCCGCACACCCCCGGTCCGGTACCGGTTTATCTCCCAGCTGCGCTGGGCTCCCTGGGCGCCTCGAGCGACACACGCGCCGAGCTGTACATGCGCATTGCGGGCATAGGAGAGACTTCTGCGTGGACCGACGGCGGAGAGAATGCGCTGCGTCAGATCGAGGTCCGCGATACGTTCTCGTTGCAGCGCGAGTCACATCTCATTCGCTTTGGCATCGATGCCCGGAATCTGCATAGTGGTGTGCAGCCACTGCCATGGACCATTGAAGCCGATTACCTGAGCAGTAATTCTGTTTTGACCAACAGCGCGGACTTCCTGGTCCTGAGGAGGAATGAGCCGGCTTATCCCGTCTTTCAGCAATTCGCAGGATTCGTGCAGGATCAGTGGCAAGTTGCGCGGAGTTTTGGGGTGAATGCCGGATTGCGATGGGATGCAAATCCGCCGCCGACTAGCTCTGATGGCCGTAACGCATTTCGTGTCACCGGTGATCCAGATCAGCCGGAGACTCTGTCGGTGAGTCCGCGTGGGACCCCGCTTTGGAGGACCGATTGGCTTGCCGCTGGTCCGCGGATTGGCGCTGCGTGGCAGCCCGTCCAAACCAGTGGACGTGAGCTGGTCCTTCGCAGTGGCTTCGGCGTTCTTTTCGATACGCCCAACCGCGCAGTGGCGCCAGCATTTGCCGCTGCTGGATTCACAAGCACAACGCTCGTACAGAATGCCAGTATTCCAAGTACAACTGCCGCTCCTTCTCCCCCAGATGTACCGAATGCGGAGAGCGTCGGCTATCTATTTCCGCGCACGTTGGCCAGTCCCTACTCATTGCAGTGGAATGCCTCAATCGAACAGGCAGCGGGCGAGAACGAGTCCGTTGTTCTCTCCTATGTTGGAGCTGGGGGGCGCGGTTTGATCCTTCCGCTGCAGAAACAGGTCTCAAGCGCGGCCACGCCTCTTCGGGATGTGGTCACCTTCCCTTCTGGCCTTTCGTCGCGGTTCGATTCTCTTCAACTTGCCTACCGCGGCCAGTTCCATTCAAAGCTGGCATGGATTGGATCGTATGTGTGGGCTCATTCCATCGATTTTGGAAGCCCGAACTCGTGGGTTTCACCAACACGAGGCAACTCCGACACCGATATCCGCCAAAACTTTCAGGCCGCAGCGTCATGGACCTTGCCGCAAGCGGGGGGTCGCGGGCTGGTTCATAATGCACTATCTGGTTGGGGCATTGACGGTCGCTTCTTCGTGCGCAGCGCATATCCGGTCACCGTGCTGGGAAACCTCTTGTACGACCCTGTAACCGGTGAGCACTCGTTTTCCGGCTCGAATCTGATTCAAGGAAGACCTCTTTACTTATCAGACAGTTCGCTCCCTGGAGGCCGGATGCTGAACGGCGGGCCTAACGTGGCCAACGGCGCTTTTCAACTTCCGGTAGGCAACTCGGCCGGAGACGCCCCACGAAACTTTGCTAGGGGCTTTGGCGCACAGCAACTCAGCCTGTCACTGCGTAGAGACATCCATCTCTACAGCAGCCTCTACCTGCAACTCCGCGGCGATGTGTTCAACATCTCCAACAGTCCAGACTATGGCTACATCGTTCCCAACCTGAGCGATCAGCTGTTTGGGCAGCCGACTCTCTCACTGAATCAGAGCTACGGGCAAAGCGGATCACTGTATCAGCCAGGCGGACCTCGTTCATTGCAATGGATGTTCCGCGTCCGGTGGTGAGCGTTCGATTGGCCCTGAGGTCACCCAGCCTCCACAGCCCGGACTAAAACGATCCAAGCACTCGCGTCCGATTTAGCTCGAAGGTCCAATTCGCGGAACTGCAATGCGCTCATTCAATTCCCCTGGCAAGGTCCGCTCGCTGCCAGCCAAAGTCCCATGTAAGGTTGGGCGAGCAACGGAGCGAGCGCCTTGGACTTCAGTAATGGTGTTGGCGGTGACCTTAACCGCGAGCAGTACATTCAATGCGATCACTGTCTGGTTTCTCCATCCTTACGACTGGCCTCTGGGAAACACATGCCTCGTTAATGGCTGCAAGATGCACATTGACTGCACGGGGAATGGTTCACCAGCGATCGCGCTGGAGTCTGGGGTCGGGAATGAATCCTTTGTCTGGAGCAGGGTCCTACTTGATGCAACTTCCACTGGTGCGTCTGGGGTTGTGCCAAGACGCCGAGGTCCGAATCCACGGTTCGTGACCTAAATATGGGAGCTCCAGGCGGCTCACCGGCTAACGACAACCGATTTAAGCGGTAGTTTCCATTCGGCCAATATGGAGCACAGCGAAAACGGCCGGCGACGGTCCGCCGATCGTTGGCCACTTGGCGAAAACTGGGCTCTCCATTTTTTGAGATCCCAGAGATTTGTCAATTGGTGCCAGTACGGGCGGCTTCACAGCCGGAATGAATCACTGCGGCGAACGATTTCTTCCCAACGGATCCAACGGACGATCAAACGTTGGGGAATCCGGCATTCCCCACCCGGCTCCCGAACTCGCAAACAAAAAACGCCAGGAGGGATCCAGGTAAAGCCAGCGCTGCGTGCCGAACCAACTGGTCGGCACGCATGGAACATGCAGCAGCGTGTGGCCACTCATGCACATCATTTCCGTTCCGTTCCAGTCCAGAAAGGTTCTGGACGCCTGTCCAACCTGGGCCGGATGCGCCACACACCGGACACAGACCGGGCACCTTTGGCGCTGATCTTTAAGCACCCACCACATGCCGGCGAGAAATATCGCAAAGGAAGAGATTAGTTGGACAAGGCTTGCTCTTTCGCGGCCGATCGTGGTCAACCCATAAGCCAGGTCAAGCGATAGGAAGTAGACGATCGGCAGCAAGAGCAAGATCTTGGCACACAAAAAGCTCCAAAGGCGGAGTCTTCGTGTCCAGGAAATCCTAAGTGGGTTTGGGCTATATTCGCCCAATGAGACCGAGGTGACTGCAGGCACGGACAACAGTGCCAGGAAGATGGCAAAAAGATAGAGGGTCCGCGGAGACCGCCGCGACTCTTCAAGAGAGACACCCATCAAATCCTCTTGGTATTCGTCCGGCTCATTGGCGGTGATGTGCACACAAGAGGCCCACATCGATGCGGCGCCAATTGCCGTGAGATGCGCAACCACATATCCGGCACCTCCGGATTCCTTGTCGGCAGCGGAATCTTGCAGCCAAGCATCTACGCTCCCAGGTAACTCCAACGACCCGTCAGGTGCCACTCCGACAATTCTCACCGCTCTGGGTCCAAAGCGCACTGTTGTTCCGGCAACATGCGGGTCAGCGCCGAATTCTCTCTTCCAGACCCTTTCGCTCAGAATGACCTTGGGCAAGCCATCACCGACCACTCCCTCTGGCTCAGAAAATTCGACTGGAAGACCTAGCAAGACAAAGAAATTCGAACTCGCGCGAGCCACCCTCCATGCAGCATTCGAGCCGGACACTTTCTGCAACCCGGTCGATTCCGGCCCCGGCCCAAGTGTCTGCCGCGCAACTGTGTAGAAGGCGAAACCATCGAAGTATTTCTGCCTTCGTCCGCTCCAAGAGCGAAACTGCGTCGGCGAAATTGTAGGTGCAGAACCGTCGTTATTGCCGTCTTCATGGATTAAGACCAGGTTCGGATTCACCCGGCGCGGCCATAAACTCTGCTCAGCTCTCACTCCGGGCAACAACAGCGAAACGGTGTAACTCGCAACCAGGATCGCTCCCAGAACCAGAAGGCATCGGCTTGCCCTTCCCTCCATTTCGTCAGACCTGGTACATCTTTGCGCACTGGCGGGTTTGAAGCAGATTGCATCTTGAAAAGCCCCTAAACAAAACGCCGTAACCTCCCGCTCGCCGCGACCCGAGACCGTGCCGGTTGGGTTACAGGCCCGTTGCACATGCCAAAGCTCGCCCCGCCACTCGCGCAGCCACTCCGCACGATGCGGCCCTGGCACAAACAGGGAAGCACCCTGCAATAGGCCGAAATGCAGGAGCCTGTGCGCCCAATCCCAATTCAAGAGAGGCTTCATACAGTCTTGAGCTCCTCGTTGGGAATGAGCCGCTCCAGGAGCGGATATCGCCGACGCGAGGCCTCCAGCGTGGTTTTGCCGGCCGCCGTTAGCTTGTAGTATTTCCTTTGCGGACGCTGCTCCTCGTCTGCGATTGACTGCCGCTCCCAATGAGAGTGGATCAGCTCATCCTGCTCTAGTCTTCGCATCGCTGGGTAAACGGTCCCGCTGGGTAGTCCAGCCATCTCCATGATGCTGAAGCCGTAAACAAATCCGGCATCAAGCGCCTGCAGGATTAGCGCCGCAGTATGCGATAGTCTCACCTCCGATGGTTTAGCCGGATTGGCCATGACGCATTCTACCTATGTAGAAATCTACTTGACAAGAGCATATGCTGATTGCTACATAGGGTATGGGTCGCGGTCTTCAAACAAGGTGTCAGAGGTTTCCGGATCCGTTTAGCCGAGGTATCAATCATGCTTGTGGTCGAACATCTGTACCGAAGCTACCGAGGCATCCCCGCAGTTGAAG
>CAZTLV010000104.1:0-10452 GCA_964614635.1 uncultured Occallatibacter sp. | reverse complement strand
GTTTGCGTCCCTCATAACCCAAAGGTCGCTGGTTCAAATCCAGCCCCCGCAACCAAATTAAGCTATTTATTCCAAACGACTTCCCGCCCAGGGGACGGAAGCTCTTCTGTGAGCTCAACCCCAAAGCACCGAATTTTTGAAGCAAACAACATGAAGCGGCGACAGGTTATGAGGCCTGGCGCAGAGTCTCGTCTGCCCGCAAGGCGAGACCGTGGGCGACGGAGGTAAACTCGTTTCCGCTACGAATCCGGTCGTTTCCGAAACGGGTTTCAAAGATGTTGCGCACCGCGGGCACAAATGAGCTTCCACCGGTCAGGAACACGCGATCGACCGCGCGCGAGTGGATGCCGGAAGCTTTGAGCAGCCCATCCACCGCATCCTCGATGGCTTGCAAGTCATTCTCGATCCACGACTCAAATTCGCGGCGCGTAACTGGAATGCGCAGGTCCATGCTGCCGTCGCGGAAATGGAACTCGGCGCTTTGGCTTCGCGACAGCTCAAACTTGACCCGCTGCACCGCCTGGTGGAGCTGATAGCCAAGGTCTTCTTCAATGAGGGTGATCAGGGCCTGAATCTTTTCAGGCTCCAAGGCTCGGATGCGCGCGCTCTTCAAGATTTCGCGGACGTTGTTGGTGCGCAGGAATGAGAGATAGTGCCAGCGCTCGAGGTTGGCGTATATCCACGCCGGCACCGCGGGCAGGACTTTGTTGAGCGAGCGCGCCTCAGAGTCAGATCCCAGAGCGGGCGACACCAGCTTGCGAACGATGCGGGCGTCGAATGCATCCCCGGCAAGTCCCACACCGCTGTTACCGAGCAGATCCTGCGGAGCGCGTCCGCGGCGGCGCACATCCGGACCGACACGAAGCAGGGAAAAATCGCTGGTGCCCCCGCCGAAATCGCCGATGAGAATCAGCTCGTCGTGATCGAGAGTTGCCTCATAGGAGCAGGCGGCCGCGACCGGTTCCAGTTCGAAGTCAACTCGCTCAAACCCCGCGGCCGCAAAGGCATCCCGGAGCCGCGAGACCGCAAAGTCGTCGTCCTCGTTTGTGTCAGAGCCCACGAAGCGAACCGGGCGACCTACCATGGCGTAGCGAACCGGCCCGCCGAATTGGGTTGCCGCTTGTTTGCGCAAATCGCCAAGCATCCGTGCAATCAGGTCTTCCAACTTGTAGTGGCGGCCAAAAACCTCGGTCCCGGTAAGCGAACGGCTGGAGAGGTGAGACTTCAGCGACTGAATCAGGCGGCCTTTTTCCTCGGCCTGAAGATAACGCTCGATGGCGGCAGGGCCGGTGAGGCTGCGAATTGTCCGGGGGCCGTTTCCCTTTCTGGATTGCTCAAGATACAGGACCGACCTGGAAGACTCCAGCTGGACTCCAAGCGATGGGAACCGAGCAAGCTGCACCTCTGACTCTCCATTCAGTAGCGCCACGGAGCTATTGGTTGTGCCGAAATCAAACCCAACGGCATCCAGCTGATTTCTGGTTGTTTGCATCGGCTCTATTCTCTCGCATGTGGGCAGCCCTGGCGGCTGTCTCGAAACAGGAGAGGAGTGTTCTGGCCGCCGGTAGAATGGGCTGTCCTTTGGAGTGAGCGGGGTTTCTGAATCCTGGTTCATAGACGAAACCCTTTAGAAAACAATCTGATAGAATTCACTCGGTCCCCCGGTGAGATCAGGGCACGGTCATCCCTGGTGGGAATTCAAGTCTTTCCCGGCATTGCATCTTTGTATCCTGGCAGGCAAAAGCTCTTCCCCTAGAGAGCTTCCGTTGCAGATCATTTCGCAGCGCTGCCGACGGCAGAGGCATACCATGCGAATTTCTTACAAGCGCATCGGGGTGATCGTCGGATTCTCCCTGCTTCTAGCGCTCTTGATCGTGAACGCGACCGTCACGAGACGTGAGCTCAGCCTGCAAATTGGAGCGGAATCCTGGGTTTCACATACTCGCCAAGTGCTTTTCGAGCTGAACCAGTTGGAATTGCTGGTGGTGGATGCCGAAACCGGACAGCGAGGGTATCTTTTTACAGGCGACAGCAAGTACCTGGGCTCCTATCGAGACGCAATCACCAAAATCGAACCTCAATTGGACGCGATTGCGAAACTAACTTCAGACAATCCTAGCCAGCAGGCGGTGATCCCGGAATTGCGCAGCCGGGTGCGCGCAAAAGTGGCTGAAATGGAACAGGTGGTCGCGCTGAACCAGGCGGGCGAGCCAGAGGCGGCCCGGGCGCTGATCCTCACGTCGACGGGCCTGCTGATGATGGACCACATCCGGCTTGCGATCGCACAGATGGAAAACGAGGAAACGCGGCTTGAATCGAAGCGGGTCACGGCTTACGAGGGCGCCATTCGCCAGACGATCGCAAGCATATATTTATCGAACTCACTGGCTGTCGTTGGCCTGGTTCTGCTTGCCTATTACATATTGCGAGTAAACGACCTGCGTGAAAAGTACTCTCAGGAGCTGCAGGTGCGCGAGGAGTGGTTCAGGGTGACGCTGACCAGCATCGGCGACGCCGTGATCGCAACCGATAAAGAGGGCGCAGTAACCTTCCTGAACCCGATTGCGGAAAGCCTTACGGGGATTGATTTGGCGCAAGCCAGGGGCAAGACAATCGTTGAAGTGTTTCCGATTATCAACGAGGTGACCCGTCAACCTGCCGAAAACCCAGTGAAGAAGGTTTTAGAAGCGGGCCATGCGGTGGAGCTTGCAAACCATACATCGTTGCTTCGGCAAGATGGAGCCCAGATTCCGATTGAAGACAGTGCGGCACCAATTCGCGGCGCAAATGGAGAGTTGCTGGGAGTCGTGCTGGTTTTTCGCGATGTTACCAACGAACGTAAGACCCAGGAGGCCATGCGAAGGACCGAGCGACTGGCTGCCGCCGGTCGGCTATCCGCCACAATCGCGCACGAGATCAACAACCCGCTGCAGGCGGCCGCCAGTGTGGTGTACCTATGCCGGACGATGGATGGTGTGCCGCAGACTGTCGTTTCGCAGCTTTCCCTTGCCGAGCGAGAGTTGCAGCGCGTGGCCCACATCGCCCAGCAGACACTCGGGTTTTACAAGGAATCTCGAGCAACCGAACCGGTTGATATGGCGGCCCTGGTGGAGTCAGTGTTAGTGCTCTACTCGAACAAGCTGAAAAGCAAAGACATTCGTATCGAGCGTCATTTTGCGGATGGCCCGCGCATCGAGGCTGCTTCAGGCGAGCTTAAGCAGGTGATATCAAACCTGGTGGCCAATGCCGCCGACGCAGTGAGCGATCAAGGAACCATTGCCATCACGCTTGGTTGCATGGAGCATGCGGGTCGCTCAATGTTCCATATTCTGATTGAAGATGATGGGCAGGGAGTTCCAGCAGAACACAAGCCGCATTTGTTCGAACCCTTTTTCACGACCAAGCGCGATGTGGGTACCGGTCTTGGTTTGTGGCTCACCAGGGAAATCGTAGAACGGCATGGCGGCAAGATTGATGCCGTTGATCGACCCCATGGCGAATCAGGAGCTGCGTTCAGCATTCTTCTGCCGATCTCTTCAAAGTCGCACGGCATGGCGCGAGGCCCTGGCGAGACGAATGGGTCTCGACCGTCAGGACCAGACGGGTGCATGGACAACCAGGACCAGCCAGGGGAGAGGGAATTGGATGTCTGAAACTCCCAAACACCTCAGGATCTTCGTAGTCGACGATGAGGACGTGATTGCATCGAGCCTGGCGATGGTCCTGCGTTTTCAAGGAGGCTTCCACGCGACATCTTTTTCAGACCCAATCTAGCTCCGCAAGCCGCGCCTGCGGAGAATCCCGATTTGCTCATCACGGACGTGGTGATGCCCGAGATGTCTGGAATCGAACTGTCGATTCAGCTCTGTGAGGCTTGCCCGAACTGCAAGGTACTGCTGTTTTCAGGCCAGGGCGCCACGGCCGATTTACTTCAAGCCGCGCAAGCCAAAGGCTACACGTTCGAATTGCTTTTGAAACCGGTGCACCCGGCCGATCTTCTCGCAAGGATCCAGGCTCTGACCGGAGAAGCTGAGACCTTTATTCCGCAGGAACTTCAGCCTGAGCTCTGAGCCGGTGAGCGGGCAACAAGTGTCTGATGTCGCCGGCACCCCAATTGCACCAGCCCCGGGTACGGTTCGGACAGTGCTTCAGGCCAGGTCACCGCACTTTATTGCCTGCGCTTAATGCCGGCTCGGGCTGTACCGGCATTCTGATGTTCAACGCGTCTTCGATCAGGTCCGCCGCCAAATCCAGGCCGTCCACGGCTTGAATTGCATCCCGCACCACCTCTGCCGCGCAACGGTATTTGCTATCTTCAAGCACCGCCCGGACTGCCGCGCGCAAACGCACCGCTTTCAGTTTCCGGAGCGGCACCACCACTCCAGCGCCACGCGCAGCTACACGCGCCGCAACTCCCGGCTGGTCGTTGGCCAGGGGAATGCAAACCATCGGCAGGCCCTCTGAAAGCGATTCCAACACGGTGTTCATCCCCGCGTGAGTGATCACCGCTGAGGCTCGCTTGAGAATCTCGAGTTGTGGCACGAAGGGCATTACCAGCGGGTTGCCGGGCAACTCTCCGAGCCGCTCAGGATCAACCCCGCCTCCGAGCGAGATGAGCAGTTGCAGATCGAGGCCAGCGCACGCGCTCGCGATGGTTCTGAATATCTTTTCCAAACCGTTCTGCAGGGTGCCCAACGACGCGTAAACAAGAGGACGCCCGTCCAATTGCCCCCAGGGAAAGTCTATTTTGGGCCGCTGCCGTTGATCGACAAACGGGCCGGTATAGTGCAGGATGGGCGGGAGAATGGGAAAGTCGAATTCCAATATCCTGGGCATCTGCGTAATGCGCAGGATGTGTGACAGGAACTTGCCCGCAGCGTGAATAGGCGGAATTCCCCATGCCTTCCTCTGCTGGTTGACGACCTTGAAGATAGGAGCCGCTACGCGGGTCAGCATCGTGATGCCGACCTGATTCCGGAACCTGCTGGCCAAATCCTGTCCAGCGTCCCAACCAAAATAGAACGGCGGATACCGGTCGCCTTTGATCATGGGCGGAATGCATGCGACGGTCACGAAAGGGATGCCGAGGTACTCAGCCACGTTTCCGCCAAAGTCTGCCTCATCCACTAGGATGGCGTCAATGCCGGCTCGCCTCACCGCATCGGGCCCGTCCCGTAATACCATGCGCGCAGTGTTTTTGATTCTGTCGATCGTGAAGCTGAAAGCCTTCAACCCGTTCAGCTCGCCCAAGCGCTGGTCAAGCTTCGCCAGCGTTCCCGGCGGATAGTCGCTCTCCCCGATCAGGCAAAACTCGATCCCCGCCGCTTTTACCCTGGCTTCGCAGTCGGCAATGCCAAAGATCAAAACGGTGTGCCCGCGGTGCTGCAATCGCCGCGCCAGCGCGGTCATCGGGTTCAGATGCCCTGCCCCAGGAAAACAGAATGCGCCAATCCGCGCCAAAACTCCTCCGAATAAAAGGGCACGCCAGGTACTGCCAGAGCCTGCCCAAACTCTTGAATTGATGGATTGCTCAGTGTAGCGCGACAGGATGGTCCGCTGCATCTCTAAACCGCGCCTCTAATTAAATTCTAGCCGGAATCGCATCTGGAGGAATGAAGGATTGATTCCATAAAGGATGCGAGTTCGGTACGCTCCCTGCCGGCGCGCAGATCATACCCAGTCAACCATCTCTCGCCCTGCGCTTTCTGGTGACCCAGGTGGTCATGCAGCGGTAATCCTGAACAATCGTTGTCTTCAACGGATCGACAAGCACCGCATTCATCTCCTCCGAAAGTCCAAGAAGCATCTCTTCATCTACCAGGAACCACTCTGAGCCATCGCCCACCACATAAATGTTCTCCCGCACTTCTTCAAAGTCCATTCCGATGCGCGAGCCCAACCGGCAAAACAGCATGCCGCCGGGCCGCAGCACGCGCCAGAGCTCTGCCAGCTGGGCGCGGAAATGCCGCTCATCCCGGGCAAAGTGCAACACCGCATTACAGAGCACCACATCCGCAAACCCGTCGGGGAACGGCAAGTTTTCAATCAGCCCTACCTGGAAATTCTCCGCCGGCAGCCCCGTTGCGAGCGCCATGGAAAGCCGCCGAACATGTTCGACGCCAGCGGCATCGGCGTCGATTGCGAACACTTCGCAGCCCTCGCGCAGCAGGTGCACAAGGTTGCGCCCATAGCCGCATCCCGCGTCAAGCACGCGCATGTCCGCCACTAGGTTTCCTCGCAGAATCTGATCGAAAACATAAATGTCAATCTGTCCGAACTGCTCTTGAACGGTAAGCGCCAATCTCACTCCTTCAATCCGCAGCAACGCTAAATTGTCGATCATTATGCCGCTGCGATTGAGCGAATCTCAATTCGAACCTTCAGCGAACTTTGTCGGTTGGGGGACGGTTCTGGTTGCTGAAGTCCGGCAACCCACGCCTTCAAGCAGCGTGGTTACCATCGCGATGGGCAACCCCACCACGTTGAAGTAGTCGCCCTGAATACTCGGAATCCAGCGTGCAGCGCGCCCTTGAATCGCGTATGCGCCGGCTTTGTCCATGGGCTCGCCGCTGGCAACGTAGGAGGCAATTTCCTCTTCAGGCATCTCGAGAAATGTGACGCTGGTGATCTCTGCCGCAACTTCGACGCCTGTTGCTGTCACAACGGCCACACCAGTGATGACGCGATGCGTGCGACCAGAGAGCAGCCGCAACATGCGCGCTGCATTCTCGGCATCCTCTGGCTTGCCCAGGATCTGGTTGTCGAGAGTCACGGTGGTGTCAGCTCCCAACACAACCAGGCCGTCGGCGGATTCGACGTCTCCCAAGGCGGCTTGAAATGCCGCCTGCGCCTTTTCGCGCGCTAACCTCTCCACGTATGCGATCGGGTCCTCGTTCGCCATTGGATCTTCAGGGATATGGGCAGGCAGCACCTGGAAGGTGAACCCCGCCTGGGTAAGGAGTTCGCGCCGTCGCGGTGAAGCTGAGGCCAGAATCAGCATACTGTGATTATGGCAGGGAGGGCGCCGCATGACTTTGAAACGATCAGGAAGCAGAATCGGGAATAACCTCCTTCGCTTATCCTTTCGGTCATGCTGTCTTTCACCATGTCAACCCCGTCATGCGAAACCAATTTGTTAAGCAACTTAAAACAAACATTGAACAAAGCCATGGTACTTTGCATATCATTTCTGTGTGTTTCGCTAAGCTAAGTACATACAAAGCGTACTAAGCAAACATCGGAAGGCAAGCGTTGCTTTCCCAATCTTCTAAGGACCATCTCCGCGGGTTTGCGGCTTGGAAGAGGAAAAGACAACAGCGCCACTGGCGAGCTGCTGGTTGGGCAAATCCGCTGCAACTGGCCGCTTTCTCTTCGAGGGTGTGGGCCCGTACATCGGTGGTCCGGGACTGGCGCAGATGGTCGTGCGAAAGAAGCAAGCAACTGGAAGGTCTGGCAACCCGAGAACAACGGAGGACGCATTACTGATCTTGAAAGGCGCATGGAGCAGCATGAGCAGGACTGGCAGCGCGCCAAAGGATTCCTGGCTGCACTCAGCGTGCTCTTCGCCCTGATTGAAGTTGCCGTGGAGGCCTGGCGACATCATTAGCCCCTTCTCTAATTCCCTTCCGCACAGCCACAACGTTTTCCTCCACTTGATGCTTCCCATCGCCTCGTATAATCAACCGTATGAGCGAACAGCCGCTGGTAGGCGTGGTGATGGGCAGCAAGAGCGACTACGAGGTGCTCTCAGCTGCCGTTGAAATCTTGCGCGAGCTTGGCATTGCCCACGAGGCGCGGGTGGTCAGCGCGCATCGCACCCCCGACTGGCTTTTCAAATACGCTGAGACGGCGCGCGAACGGGGTTTGCGCGTGATTATTGCCGGCGCCGGCGGTGCAGCCCACCTGCCCGGAATGGTTGCCGCCAAGACCCTGGTTCCCGTTCTCGGCGTTCCCGTTTCAGCAACGCAGTTAGCCGGTCTGGATGCGCTGCTCTCCATTGTGCAGATGCCCAAAGGTGTTCCCGTAGGAACGCTGGCCATCGGCAAGGCCGGCGCAGCCAATGCCGGGTTGCTCGCCGCTGAGATTTTGGCCGTCACGGATACCGCACTCTATACCCGGCTTGAAGAATGGCGCGCCGCGCGCACCGCGGAAGTGCTCACCCAGGAGCTGCCCGGGTGAGCGGCAACTCTGAAGCTTTGCACCACCAACAATCTCCAATCGTCAAGCCCGGCGGCCTGATCGCCATTCTCGGCGGCGGCCAGTTGGGGCGGATGACGGCTATGGCTGCGCGCACCATGGGCTATCACGTCAGGGTCATGGATCCCGAGCCCGCATGCCCCGCAAGCTTCGTCGTTGACCAGACCATCGTGGGCCGCTGGGACGACCATCGGGCCGCACGGATGCTGGCAACGGGCGCGGGCGTTGTGACCCTCGAGATTGAACAAATCGGCATCGACGCACTCTCCGCTGTTGCCGCTATCACTCCGCTGCGTCCCGGTGTTGGGCCTATTCGGATTATCCAGGACAAGACTCTGCAAAAAGCGTGGCTCGCCACGGAAGGCTTTCCAGTCGGCCCATTTCGCGTGGTGCAAAGCGAATCGGAACTGCATGGGGCAGTTGCCGCGCTGGGTGGAAGCGTGTTCCTCAAGATTGGCCGCGGCGGCTACGATGGCCGAGGTCAAGCGCGCATTGGGCTTGATGCACCGGCCACTGAAGAATCGGTTGCGGCTGCATGGAAACAGATCGGCGAACAACCGGCGGTCGCTGAGCAGGCACTTGATCTTGACTTTGAAATCAGTGTCATGGCCGCGCGAAATCCGTCGCGCGAAGTACGAAGCTATCCCGCAGCGCGCAATCATCATGAGAACCAGATTCTTGCTTGGAGCGTCTTGCCCGCCGGCATTCCCGCGGAACTCGAAGCGAAAGCTGAAACGCTGGCCGCAGCCATCATTGCGAGGCTCGGACTTGAAGGGCTGCTCTGCCTTGAAGTGTTTGTCACCAAACAAGGCGAGCTTCTGGTCAACGAGCTTGCGCCCCGCCCCCACAACAGCTATCACCAGAGCGAGCGGGGCTGCGTGACCAGCCAGTTTGAGGAGCACGTGCGTGCGGTGTGCAATTTGCCACTGGGTGATACCGCGCTGATCACGCCAGCCGCCATCGTCAATCTGCTCGGCGATGTTTGGCTGAATGGTGAGCCCAACTTTGCTGCTGCATTGGCTGTACCCGGCGTGCGACTGCATCTCTATGAAAAGCACGTCCCACGCGCAGGTAGAAAAATGGGCCACCTATCGGCGATTGGCGCAACGGCGGAAGAGGCGTTGGAGCGGGTGCTAGATGCGAAGCGGCGGCTGTAGCGACTCCCAGGTCTCAGAAGCGAGTCTCCGGGGCACCCAGCTTTCGTACGATTTGGTCTCGAATTAGGAGCGCATGAAAAGCCGCCAAAGCGATCCTTACCCCACCGGCTGGCCCTTTTCCCAACGCTTTGGCCGGCGATTTTGCTGCAAGATTTTCTTGCGAAGTCGGAGCGACTTCGGCGTTACTTCGACCATTTCGTCTTCGGCGATGAACTCGATAGCCTGCTCGAGATTGAGAGCTCGCACAGGTACCAGGCGGATCGCCTCGTCTGCGCTCGACGCGCGCATGTTGGTCATCTTCTTTTCGCGGACCACATTGACATCGAGATCGTTGTCACGCGAGTGTTCGCCGACGATCATACCCTCGTAGACTTCAACGCCCGCGCCCGCAAACAGGGTGCCCCGCTCCTGCAGGCTGTTTAGCGAATAGGTCGTCGTCACGCCCTGCCGGTCAGAGATCAAGGCGCCGGTGGGCCGCTGAGGAATCTCGCCCTGGTAGGGAATGTAGCCGTCAAACAGGGCATTCATGACAATCGTCCCGCGCGTCTCGGTGAGCATCTCACTGCGCAGCCCGATCAGTCCGCGGCTGGGCACGCGAAATTCCATGCGCACGCGGCCCGACCCGTGATTGTGCATCTTGGTCATCTCGCCCTTGCGCGGTCCGAGCTTCTCAATTACCACGCCGGTAAAGTTCTCCGGGACGTCGATGGTCAAATGCTCCACCGGCTCCATGCGCGTGCCGTCCACCATTTTGGTAACGATCTCCGGCCGTCCGGCCATCAACTCGAAGCTCTCGCGGCGCATCATTTCGATGAGAATTGCCAGTTGCAGTTCGCCGCGGCCCAGCACCTTGAAGCTGTCTGGCGAGCCGGTATCTTCAACGCGAATGCTCACGTTGGTCAGCAACTCTTTTTCCAGGCGTTCACGAAGGTTGCGGCTGGTGACGTACTGACCCTCGCGTCCGGCAAACGGAGAATTGTTCACACTGAATTGGATGGCGATGGTTGGTTCGTCAATGATGATCAACGGCAGCGGCGAAGGGTTTTCGACGCTGGTGATGGTCTCGCCGATGGTGATGCCTTCAACGCCGGCCACGGCC
>CAZTLV010000103.1:0-10633 GCA_964614635.1 uncultured Occallatibacter sp. | reverse complement strand
ATTTGTGCGCCTCCATTAGAACTGCAGGACGCCCCAGGAAGCTCATCCCATCCTTCGGGAAGTGTACATCCGCAATTCAGCGATTCAAGGCAAAGGTGCAGCAAAAGGTAACAGTCTAGGTTCCGTAATTTGAGACGTTTTCGGGTGAATCTTCCTCGCAGGAGCCCGAAGCGTGTTCACCTGAATATAGATGGAATTGGATGCTCTAAGGTTTGGACACCATCGGTGGATAAAAGTCGCGTTTGAAGGAGGTGCGGCTTACTGGAAATGCGTCTTCAAGCCCGGTCCGAATCACACAGGGACAAACACTCATAAAGACGTTTTGGCCGTAATCCGGATCAAATCCAGACCCGCCAGACCCTCAACAACAAAATCTGGAGAGATTGCGGGAACCGCTACAATTCCGCGCGCCGGCAGCGCCACTGCCTCAAATCCTTTCCCTGAAATCCAGCCTGATCCCGCTGCCGCAAAAAGATAAGCCAGCCTAGGTTCCTGCTCGTCTGCACGCATCAGGCTCCGGCTCCGTCGACCGCCATCCATCCGCAGTCGCTCCAAACTAAAGTACTCCCCGTCAATCAGAACGGTCCGGTCCTTCAGCATTTGCGGTTTGACTGGCCCTCCGCCTGTGGTCAGCTTGATAGCTTCAAGGGATCGATCGATATGCAATTCTCGGGGCCGCCCATAATCGAACATACGGTACGTGACGTCGCTGTTCTGCTGCGCTTCCAGCAGGATCGATCCAGGCCAGATTGCGTGCACCGTTCCCGCGTCCACCAGGATAACTTCGCCTGCATGCACCGCCAGCGAATTCAAGCTCTCTTCGAGCGTGCCCGCATCGATCGCCTCTCGGATTTTCCCCAAAGTCACGCCTGGATTCAGACCAACAGCTACCCGTGCTCCAGGGTCCGCAGCCAACACATACCAACACTCGGTCTTGCCACGAGGTTGGCCGTACTTCCGAGCCATTCTGTCGTCCGGATGCACCTGTACGCTCAGCTTCTCTTTTGCAAAGATCACCTTGATCAGCAATGGCGATTCCGACAGCGATCCAGCGGCGCCAAAAAGAGCTTGAGGATGCTCTTTGAATAGATCGCCCAGGGTTTGGCGGGCATGGGGACCCGTGGCTATCACGCATTTGTCCCCGGTGAGCCAAACTTCTCCGATAGGCTCTCCTGCCTTAGCAATCTCGTCGTACCAAGGTCGAAGATCCGGGTAGCCCCACACCCGCTTCACAAACAAAGGGTCGATGCGAAATGGAGCGATCGCGGGATGTGCGAACTGTCCAGGCGAAGCCAAAAGAATCTTCCTGTCTTCAACAAGTGTTTCGGTCAATAGAGAGCCATGAATCCAGCGTTCCCGTCTCGTTTGCCCTGCCGCAGTTTCAATGTAGCAGACCTGCAAGCATGGATCAGAATCGCCGGCTCCGCCAATCACGCCCGCAGTGCGACTCATCAATTCTTCGCAATTAGTCGCCTGCATCAAGATGCCGGCGATTCGGTTCTTTTCTTTGCCGCCCGATCGCAGAGATGAACTGCACCAACCTGACCTGCCCAAGCCCTGGGATAAAATGGTTTTGCCCCAGCGAGAGAATTGATATGGATAACCCGAAAACAATCCAGCTACGAACCCGGCAGCGCGATTTCAGTACCTGATCGGCTGGACGGTCAATGGGCCATTCATTTGAAAGGCGAATAGCCACCAGAGTTCAACATCACGCAATGCCAGTCTAGGGAACCCAATCAGGAGAAATCGCAGGAATATGCAAAATCAAGTATCCATTTGCGTCATTGGGTCAGGATATGTGGGTCTTGTGGCCGCGGCCTGTTTCGCTGAAATGGGCCATCGCGTCCTTTGTGTTGACAACGACGACGCCAGGGTAAAGACCCTGCTCGATGGCGGCGTGCCCATCTTCGAAGAGCACTTGCCTGAATTGCTCGCGAAACATCGGGGCAAGGGCGTCACGTTTACAACGAACTTGGGAAGCGCCGTTGAAAGAAGCGAAGTGATCTTCATCGCCGTCGGCACCCCCCAGGGCGACACGGGCGCCGCCGACCTTTCCTACGTCGAGGCCGTTGTTTCAGAGATCGCCCGCCACATCAAGACCTACAAAGTGGTCGTAGAAAAGAGTACGGTTCCGGTCTACACCAACGCCTGGATCAGCCGGGTACTGCATCGCCATGGCGTAGACCCTGAGAATTTCGACGTGGTGTCAAACCCGGAGTTCCTGCGCGAAGGCACTGCCATCATCGACTTCCTCCACCCGGATCGAATCGTTGTGGGCGCCAGCAATGAACGGTCCGCCGGCCTTCTCCGTCGCGTGTACGAACCTCTGGTCAGCGGACGCTATTACGAGAAGCCAGACGCTTTTCCCGGGGCTTGCAGCGCCTCAGCTCCAGCCAAACTGCTCGTTACTTCCACCCAAAGTTCAGAGATCATCAAACACGCATCCAACGCATTCCTGGCTCTGAAAATCTCATTCATCAACGCGGTGGCCAACCTGGCTGAGGCTGTCGACGCAGACATTGAGGATATTGCCGCCGGCATGGGGCTTGACAGCCGCATCGGCACCAAGTTCCTTCATGCCGGGCTTGGCTATGGCGGCTCCTGCTTTCCCAAGGATGTGGCCGCGTTCCACTGGGTCGCACAACAGCGCGGTGTGGAGTTTGAATTACTCCAGGAAATCCGCAAGATTAACGAAACACAAAAAGACATCTTCTTCAATAAGGTCCTTGCCTCATTGTGGACCCTTCGAGGCAAGCGATTGGCGGCCTTGGGCCTTGCCTTCAAGGGCAACACCGACGATATCCGGGAGTCTCCCGCCATCGACATCATCAAAAGACTGGTGGAAGCCGGCGCAACCGTAACGGCCTATGACCCCGCGGCCATCGAGCGCACCAAAGAAGTACTGCCTCCCTCTGAAAAGCTGCACTATGCAGATAACCTGTACGAAGCGGCTAAAGACGCCGATGCAGTGTTAATCCTGACTGATTGGAAGGAATTCGCCAACATCGACCTCGTGCGCCTCAACGACACAGTCCGTTTTCCCATTGTCATTGACGGCCGCAACCTTTATAAGCCCCAACAGATGGTCGAACGTGGATTTACATATGTCAGCGTAGGGCGGCCGGCAAGTTATCAGGCGGCACAGGGCAAACCACGCAATATGGTAATGTAAAGGGAAACTTCAGCCGCTCATCCTTCAACAGAACGGCTCTTGTGCGTGTGAATATGTTTCGCGCTCGGGAGCTCGAAGGTTTATTCATGCGCGTACTTGTTACCGGCGCAGCCGGGTTTCTTGGATCCCATCTTACAGATCGCCTGTTAGGTGAGGGCCATTCCGTCATCGGCGTCGATAACCTCTCGACTGGCGATCTCGAAAACATTGCCCATCTATCCACCGAATCCCGCTTCCACTTCGAACAGCAAGATATTTGCCATCCATTCAGCGCGCACATTAGCCCCTGCCCACTCGACTATGTCTTCAACATGGCCTCGCCCGCAAGTCCGCCGGAATATCTTCGCCTCGGGATCGAAACTCTTCGCGTGGGCTCAATCGGCACTGAGAACACGCTCGAACTCGCAGCCCGACATGGCGCGGGTTATCTTCATGCCTCAACATCGGAGTGCTACGGCGATCCTCTCCAGCATCCCCAGACCGAGGAGTACTGGGGCCACGTGAACCCCGTCGGTCCGCGGTCGGTTTACGATGAATCAAAACGTTATGCCGAAGCGCTGGTGATGGCTTATCACCGTTATCGGGGCCTAAACACCCACCTGGTACGAATCTTCAATACCTACGGTCCTCGCCTCCACCCCAGCGACGGCCGCGTCATCTCCAACTTCCTCATGCAGGCCCTGCGCGGCGAACACCTGACCGTGTATGGAGACGGAAATCAGACCCGGAGCTTCTGTTACGTCGACGACCTGATTGATGGGATTCTACTGCTTTCGAAATCCAGCGAACATTTGCCGGTCAATATCGGCAACCCAACCGAATTCACCATCCTTGAATGTGCCCGGGCTGTCCTCGAT
Organism: uncultured Occallatibacter sp.; assembly: GCA_964614635.1. Taxonomy (GTDB): domain Bacteria; phylum Acidobacteriota; class Terriglobia; order Terriglobales; family Acidobacteriaceae; genus Telmatobacter. The sequence goes on along the minus strand of CAZTLV010000103.1, from coordinate 6,601 downwards.
GTCACTGGCTCAAAGAGCGAACTGCGCTTTGAGCCCCTGCCCCAGGACGATCCAACCCGCCGTCGCCCGGATATTACAAAGGCCAGAACCCTTCTGGGTTGGGAGCCGCGCGTATCTCTGACGGAAGGCCTGCAAAGGTCCCTGGATTTTTTCACCGCCAAGGCCGCCGCCTGCAAGTAAATCGGGTAATCATGGATGACAACTTACGCTTGCCTTGTTAACCTTGCCCTACAATGCCACGAAGCCAAATTCGGCCACTGTTAATGGCGTTTCTTCTCTTCATCCCCCTGCATGGCGTAGCTCAGAAATTTCAGCCAAAGACCATTCAATTCAAGGGCGCGGCGGACTATTCTGACCAGGAACTGCTTGCCGCCGCAGGCCTGAAAAAAGGCAACGTTATTACCTCGGCAGAGATGGGTGACGACACGACGCGGCTCGCGGACTCAGGAGTCTTCGACAACGTTGGCTTCAAATTCGACGGGCAGGACCTGATCTTCTTCCTCAAGCCCGCCACAATGCTCTATCCGATTCACCTGGATAACCTTCCGCTCAAACTAGGCGCTGATCTGGACGCAAGGCTTCACGACCGGTTTCCGCTCTATCATGGAAAGGTCCCGGCCGAAGGTACGCTGCTGGATGGTGTGCGAAGATTCTTCGAGGAGACGCTCGCAGCAGAAGGCATCAAGACCACCGTCGTAGCCATACCCACGGGGGTTGCGGGCTCGCGCAAGATTACAGAAATGACTTTCCAAATCACGTCGTCCACAGTTCGCGTGGGAGCGATTCGCTTGGAAGGCATATCGCCCGCAATGCAAGACAAAGTCAGATTTCTCGCCCAGCACACGGTAAGGTCTCCATTCGACACCGAGAATGCTGGCGAAAACCTGGAGCACAAATTCGCTTCGCTTTATGCCGATGAAGGCTATGCGGCAGCGAAAGTCAACGCTGCCTGGTCTGGCGATCCCGTTGCTGCGCTCGATGCCATCGATGTCCCCTTCGTGGTCACTGTTGAGGAAGGCAAGGCCTACAAGCTTTCGGCCATCCACATTCCTCCTGACGCTCTTGTGACACAGGCAGAAATTGACAAAACCGTGCAACTCCGCAGCGACGGACATTTCAAAGGAGTGACTCTAAGTTCGGCATGGTCTTCGATAGTATCCCGTTACAAGGCCAAAGGACACCTCGATTGCAAAGTCACGCCACACCCAGAATTTGACGAGGCCTCCGGTACGGTTAGCTATTCGGTGGACATCGACCCGGGACCGGTTTACCATCTGGCCTATGTCAAATTCGAAAACGCGACGGATGAACTTCGAAGCCGGCTCATGCGAAGCTGGCAGATGCTGCCAGGCGATCCATTCGACGCAACATACGTTTCCAACTTCATCGTGAAGGCAGAAAATGCTGACCCGCCTCTTCAACGAATGCTCGCCGGGCTCAAGTTTTCTTTTGACGTCCAAGCCGATCCAGATTCGCGTGAAGTAAATTGTGTCATTCGGTTTGAAAAGCCACAGCAGCTTCCTTAGAACTGCATCGCCGCTTCGCAAATTCGAAAAACAGCATTATCGCCGATTGCATGCCCCACTCTCAGATTTTCGACAGCATGTTCCATTTGCCGCTTCCGATCTTGGAGAAGCTGGCACGTCCCGCGATCGTCTACCTCGTTCTGGTTGTCCTGCTGCGCGTTTTCGGCAAGCGCGAATTGGGTCCCTTTGACCTGGTCGTTCTGCTCTCACTCTCCAACACCGTGCAGAACGCCATCATCGGAGACGACAACTCGGTCACAGGCGGCGTCATTGGCGCTTTTGGTCTCCTGACAATCAATTGGCTGGTGGTCCGGGTCCTTTTTAGCTCTCCGCGTCTTACCCGCGCTCTGGAGGGCCGCGCTGCCATCCTCATCCTCAACGGCCAACTCGACCAGCGTGCCATCGAACATGAGGCTCTCACCCGCGAAGAACTGCTTTCGGTGATCCATAAGCAAGGCTTTGAGGACTTCCACCAGGTCCGAAAATGCCAGCTCGATCCCAACGATACTTTTTACGTCGAGGCTTTCTACCCTTCTGCCGACGACAAGCGTCACGCCGAATTGCTCTCCCGCATTGATGCGCTTGGCCGCGAAGTAGCCTCCCTGAGACCGCAGCCTGCCGTCAACCCAGGTGCCTGACTTCAGAACTGCCCATTTTTCAAATGATGAAATTATTTCCCTTGCGGATACATCTGCGACGGATATATATTGTCCGCATGGCTAATGAACCCGGACCCGCCACACCGCTCTCTCCCGCCGTATTTGCCATCCTGCTCTCCCTCGCGGAAGGAGAAAGAAGCTGGCCTTCAACCAATGGCACCCGCCGCTGGGGTGGAAAACACGGTTATCTCATCATGAAAGACGCCATGGCAGCGCGAGGCGGCGGCGTGAGGCTCGGTCCTGGAACCCTTTACGGGTCGCTCGATCGAATGATGCGCGATGGGATGGTCGAGGAGTCCGGCCTCTCCGACGACGAGCGTCGCCGCTACTATCGCCTCACCAACCTGGGGAATAGCACCCTTGCCGTGGAACTGGAAAGACTCGACGCCGCCATCACCTCCGCGCGCTCACTCGGCCTGCTCCCGCAAGGAGGCCGCTCATGATGCCGTCTGACCGCTCTGCCAACCGTATTGAAGCCTTTTACGCAAAGGCGCTGCGGCTCTATCCACCGCCATTTCGTGAAGCCTATGCGCCCGCAATGCGCCAGACTTTCCACGATGCCTTGCAGGATCGCCAGCGCCCTATTCGGGATCTGGCCTCGTTGATCCTCCGCGATCTGGTCATATCCCTCGCCAAGGAGCATCTCGTCATGTTGCGCGATTCATTTTTCCGCCCTGCCCTGTTATTCAACGCTCTTGTGCTCGCGGCCCTTGCCACCGGCCTGGCCCTTGCGCTGAACACAATTCCCCAGCAAGTCCTGCGCTTGGGCGCCGACGATCCGCAGATCGCCATCGCCACCGACCTAGTCGCAGTCTTTCAAAGCGGCGGCATCCAGGAGATGCTGCGTCAAGGCGCACTGCCTTTCCTGGTCGGCGGGCCCGGCAACGTCGACATGGCGCACAGCCTGGCTCCCTTTGTCATCGTTTATGACGATCAGGGGCACATACTCGCGTCCCAGGCGGTCCTTGAGGGCAAGGCCCCCACTCCCCCGCCGGGCGTCTTCGACTACGTGCGTATCCACGCTGAAGATCGCTTCAGTTGGCAGCCTCGACGCGACGTTCGCATCGCCGCGGTCATGCAACGCGTCAATGGTCCACAATCCGGATTTGTCGTTGCCGGTCGCAACATGCGCGAGGTCGAAGCCCGCGAATCGCTCGTAGGAAAACTCGCGGGCCTCACCTGGATCGGAATGATGGCAGTGATCTTGGTGGGAACCGTCGTTTTCGGCTGGTACACAAAGCCGAAATCGGCATGAGCGTACCTGGCGCCCCGATGCCTTCGTCTGGCTGCCATCCTTCAGTGGAGATAGCCAGCATCGGCAAACCGCACCTCAGGCACGTACTCCCGTGCGGCTAGCACTACTCCCATTCGATGGTGCCCGGCGGCTTAGACGTGATGTCGTAGACCACCCGGTTGATACCTCGAACCTCATTCACAATCCGGCTGGAAATCCGCTTCAGTACCTCGTATGGCAGTGGAGTCCAGTCTGCCGTCATTCCGTCCTCGGAATGCACCGCCCGCACCGCAGCTGTGTACGCGTAGGTCCGCTGATCGCCCATTACTCCCACACTCATCACCGGGAGCAGCACTGCAAAGCTCTGCCAGATCTGCGAGTACAGTCCTGCCGACTTGATTTCCGCAACAACAATCTCGTCAGCATCCTGAAGCAGCGCCACGCGCTCCGGCGTAACCTCCCCCAGAATGCGCACCGCCAGACCGGGACCGGGAAACGGCTGACGTCCCAGCACATCGTCTGGCATCCCAAGGTCACGCCCAATGCGCCGTACTTCGTCTTTGAACAGGTCCCTCAATGGCTCAATCAGCTTGAGCTTCATTCCCAACGGCAGCCCACCCACGTTGTGGTGGCTCTTGATCGTCTGGCTTGGGCCTTTCACGCTGGACGATTCAATCACGTCCGGATAAAGCGTTCCCTGCACCAGCCAGTCCACCCCGCCGGCATCTTTGGCGATCCGTGCGGCCTCATCGTCAAAAACCGCGATGAACTCTGCGCCGATCCTCTTGCGTTTCGTCTCTGGGTCAGTCACTCCCGCCAACTGCGCAAGGAACCGCTCGCTGGCATCTACTGCAACAACGTTCAACCCCAGCTTGTCGCGCAGATTCTTCTGCACGCTCTCAAACTCGTTCTTGCGCAGCACGCCATTGTTCACAAACACGCAGGTCAACTGCTTGCCGATGGCTTTGTGCACCAGCACTGCCGCCACTGAAGAGTCCACCCCTCCTGAGAGCCCACAAATCACGTGCCCCGCGCCCACCTTCTCACGAATCCCGGCCACAGTTGTCTGAATAAAGTGCGCTGGCGTCCAATCCCCTGCTGCCCCACAGATCGAAAAAACGAAATTCTTGATCAATTGCGACCCCAGGGGCGTGTGGTGCACTTCGGGATGAAACTGCACTGCCCAGATCCGGCGCTCCTCATTCGCAATCCCCGCCAGTGCATTCGCGCTCAAAGCTGTCCGCCGGAACCCCTGTGGCAGCTCCAGCGCCTCGTCGCCGTGGCTCATCCACACCTGCAGCGTCTCCGGCAGCCCGCCAAACAGCGCATTCGCCGCGTCCTCGATCGTCACCTCCGCGTGCCCGTACTCGCGCCGCGGCGCGGACAGAACCTTGCCGCCCAAATGGTGAACGATGAAGTGCAGCCCATAGCAGATGCCGAGCACCGGCACGCCCAGCGCCAGTACCCCCGCGTCCGCCGCAGGAGCATCCGCGTCGTACACCGACGAAGGCCCGCCCGACAGCACGATCCCCAGCGGGTGAAATGCCTGAATTTCTGTGAGCGTTGCCGTGCAGGGTAGCACGACCGAAAAGACGTTCAGCTCGCGAATCCGCCGCGCAATCAGCTGCGTGTACTGCGAACCAAAATCAAGAATAACAATTGTCTGGGTGTCCACTCCCTAGTGTGTCAGGGCTTGCGCACCGTTTGCAAGTCAAAGTCTGCTCACAAGCGCACCAGAAAAAGCTGGCTACGGCAGCTTTGCCGCTTCCTTCTCTGCGTCCCAACGATCCTTACCCTTCAGAAACACCTTTGGCTGATACTGCGCCGCCTCCGGCGCCGTCAACTGCTGCGACCAGCTCACCCGCGCCGACGGATTCGCTCCCGGCCCCGTGTTTTTGTACTCCGCATAGTAAGCCAGCGGCGTCCCCACCGTTCTGTTCCAGGCATTCCATCCCTCCGGCAGCACATCCCCGGAAAGCTCCGTATTGATATAAACAACCCGCGAATAAGGCCGCCATGGCCGCCCCAGGCTGGTCACCTCCTTCGCAAGCGCGGCCGCATCCGTCCCCGCCGCGTGCTCAATCTCGCTCGTCACTTTGCTGTTCACGATCACATAACCTGTCGTTTGATCGGGCGCGGTACGCGACTGCGCCGTCAGAAATCCCCGCGCGTTGGCATGTATCTCTGAGTGGTCAAACACCGCTGTCGCATTGCCAAAAATAAAGTCCGTCCCGCCCTCAATATAGGAGTCGACATAATACTGCCGTCCGTAGTCGGCAAAAAGCGTGTCCTGGTGGCCAAGGAAACGGCAGTGCTTGAAGATGGACCGGTCGGCGCGAACAGCTGCGGCAACTGCTTGTCCAGTGTTGCCGGCAGCATTCTCAAATGTGATGTTGTCGGCTTCAAAGCCCTCGCCGTTCACTTCCACCGTCTCCGTGAAGAACGTCCCGCCCGCCTGCTTGGCATTCAGGCTGTTCGTGATCACCACCTCGTCGGGAGTCTTCCCCATCCCCAGCAGCGTGATGTCGGTATGGTTCTGGGTAACGATGACCCGCTCGTGATAAGTTCCCGGTGCAATCTCAATGATGACGCGTCCAGGCCTCCCATCCGCCCCTACACCGGCAAATGGATGATGGTCCATGGCCATCTGGATCGTCGGAAACTCTGTCGTCCCTTCGATGCCCGTCTTCACATCCGGCGAGACACGAATATGAACGTCTTGAGCGCAACTCCAGATTGATGGGGCAAGGACCGCTAGAATCAGGGACTTCTTCATCAGGACTTGTTCTCTCCTTCCGGGAGGATCCGCAATCAAACTCAGGTTCAGCAGGTATGCATGACGTCCGCCCGCCATGATAACCTCCAAACTAGCGTAACCCACAAGAAATTGGCACCTCCAGGTTCAATCCGGAGTTCCCGGTAATCGTTGTTCGTTAACGGGTTCAAAACCGGGATGGACCGGCGATTGCGCGTTGACGTTTCCTGCAAACTCAGCGTCCAAACTGAATCAGCGCTCGAATTTTGTTTGCAAGTCGGCCGAGCGCCGGATCAGAGTGCTCACCAGGCGAAGATCGCCCCGGAAAACTTGCCGATTTGTTCAGTCTCCACGCAATACTAGGCACAACTAACCCTCGGCTTTTACAATGCAACAGGGACCCGTCCCAACCCAGCTCTGCTGTGGA
>CAZTLV010000102.1:4507-10647 GCA_964614635.1 uncultured Occallatibacter sp. | reverse complement strand
TCCCCCCTTCGCGTTCCAGGTAGCTCTCGGGATATTTGCCTTCCAGAATCGCCGTCAGGAAGTACGAACTGGCATCGCGCGTGGCGAGGCGTGCAGCCTTGATGTGTTCCGCTGTTTCAGTTATCGGTAAAAACGTCGGAGGGTCCTGCGCCAGCCCCACTTTGGTCCCAGGCGCGGCGCTCGATCGAATTGCCTGCACCGCCAATCCGTGCGCGAGGATCACGTTGTGCCGCACCTGATTCGCCCGCCCTGCGGGCAGGCGGAGCCCCGGTGCAAACGCACCATTCCGGTAGCCCGAGTCCGACATGTTGCCGAACTCGTTCGTGGTCATGAAGTACTTGACCCGGTCCGAGAGCCGACGGGACACATAGGAGGCATAATCGGCAAACGCCTTCACCGTATCGCGCGACTCCCAGCCGCCCGGCAGTGCCTCAGGCAGATCCCAATGGAAGAGCGTGATGTAGGGCGAAATCCCGTTGGCCAGCAACTCATCCACAACGCGGTCGTAGTGATCCATCCCTTTGGGGTTGGGCTGCCCTGTGCCGGCAGGGAAGATGCGCGGCCAGGCGATGGACATCCGGTATCCATTTGCGCCCAGGTTATGCAGTAGCCGGACATCTTCCTTGTAAAGGTTGTAGGAGTCGTCGGCTCGGTCGCCGGTATCTCCATTCGCGATCTTGCCCGGTTCGTGTGAGAAGGTATCCCAGATGGAAGGTCCGCGGCCGTCCTCTGTTACGGCTCCCTCAGTCTGGTATGCGGCCGTCGCACACCCCCACACAAAGTCTCTCGAAAAGGATCGAGGCGCCGCCTGCGCTTCTGCCGGTGCAACTTTCGGCACCGACAGGCCGACTGTTGCGGCGGCCGCAACGGCGGCAGTTGACACTCCAAACTGACGGCGAGATATGCTTTTCATAATCCTTCTCAATAGCATCCTATCTCTTGAAGCTGGCCGTTGCCGCCGGCCGTATGGTCGCTGATTCTCCTCCCCGCGCCGACATATTGGTCCCAAGTCATCAAACTGTTTGACCAATACCGCCAGGCTACGCCCAGAGGGAACGGGCCTCAGAATGCGAAATGCCATTTTTCGGCTGTTGACCGTCAAACAGGCGAAGAGCCAGTGACTCGCCGGAAATCCAAAAAGGTGCGAACCGGTTCGCGCCTTGATGATTTGTCATAAACAGCAGCGGATCGAAGCACTATTACCGAATTCGACCAGGATGCGGCCATTCGGCAGGGAACCCTGCTGGCTCAGTCCTCGCGAAGAAGGATCAGAGGATTGACCGAAAGCGCTCGCTGCGCGGGAATCCACGTTGCCACTAATCCAAGCAAGGCCATCGCCAGGACGACCCCAGCCAACACCAGCGGATCGCGTGGAGTGGCCTGATAAACAATGAAAGCCAGCACCCGGCTCGCCAGAATCCCCAATATCAATCCTGCCGCCGACCCAATCGCCAATAGCCTCAAGGCACGCCCCAAAGCAGCTTGCAGCAGCTCTTTTCGTTGAGCTCCCAGAGCGACCCGGATTCCGAGTTCTCGCAGCCGCTTGCTCACCGAATACGCAGCCATGCCGAAGATGCCAGTGATTGATAACAGCGCACCCATCATCCCCAGGACACCCAGCGATGCTGTTGCCATGCGCGGACCAAATAGCGTGATATCCATTGGCTTACCCCGGGTTTCGATATCCAAAGGCATTCCCGGATCCAGTTGCCGCAGGGTGCTCCTCATGGCCGCGCCCAAAAGAGACGAAACGCTGGTTGCGCCAGGGCGCGAGCGCACAATCAGGATTGTGGAGGTGGCAGGTGATTGCAGAATTGGGAAGAACATGACAGGCACTGGATCTTCGGTGAGACTGTTATACTTCCCATCCTCTGCGATGCCCACGACTTGAATGCGCGATCCATCCCGTATCTTGAATACGCGTCCGATTGGATCCGATGCGAATCCAAAAAGCTTATGCGCAAACTCTCGATTCACCACAGCGACCCTTGGCGAGTCCTTGTCATCGTGCCAGTTGAAGCTTCTCCCGGAGAGCAGGGCTGTGCCGGCTGCGCGGAAATACTCAGGAGAGATGTTAAATATCGCAGCGTCGGTTGCGGCGTTCGATGGCCGCAGATCGGACGTATTGTCGGTGAAGACGATCGAGTCGCCCTCGCCGCTGACGGCCAGGGGCAACGCGTCGGTTAGTCCAACTGCCTCGACTCCGGGCAGCGCCTCAAGGGCCTCGATCATGCGCTTCTGCATCGCTGGAACCCGGTCTCCGCTGTAGCCGGACATGCTCAAGTCCGTCGATGCCACCATCGTGTTCTCGATTTCAAAGCCGAAATGGGCGTGCAACGAGCGCACCAATCCCCTGATCGCGACCAGCGACGAAGTGACCAGCACTCCACATATGGCAATCTGCACCACAAGGAGCACATCGCGTGCACTGACCCGCTTACCGGCCCTGCTTCCCGATCCTGCCTTGATCACCTCATAAGGATTCGTACGCAGCACCTGCCTTACTGGCACAGCACCAAAGAGGATTCCGCTAACTAGCGCCAGCAGGACTGCGACTGCATACACCTTTGCATCTGGGTTCACCGCCAAGTGGATGGGAATGCTGGGAAACGGTTGCCAAGCACTAAGTGCGCGCAACAGCACCACGCTGCCCGACAATCCCACGCCGCCTCCAACCAGCGAAATCATGATTGCTTCCGTGAACAGGCCGCGAAGGATGCGTTTCCGGCTCGACCCGAGGGCAAGCCGCAGGGCTACCTCCCGCGACCGGTCCGCTGCGCGCGCTGCGAACAAGCTTCCCAGATTGGCGCATGCAGCCAGCAGGATCAGCCCCGTCAGCAGCATCAACCCAGCCATAAATGCCCGCACCGGCCGCCCAAGATAGTCGCCATACAGACGCGGGCTCCTGAGGACGAATGCCATTTTGCCAAGGTCTTTGGGATACGTCCTTTGCAGATCAGCCCCGATTGAGTTTATGTCGGCAACAGCTTGCGCCGGAGTAATTCCCGGCTTGAGATGGCCCATGGTCGCGAAGATGAATTGGTTCCCGCGCGCGTTCAGATCGTCGCCGACCAGCAGCGGGTCCTCCACCAGCGGCGCAAAGAAATCCGGATTGAAGAATAGGAGGGTTCCATTGAACTCAGGCGGGGCGACGCCGAGAATGGTGAAGGGATGCCCATTCAGGCGCACCGCACGGCCCACCACGCCGCGATCGTCCTGGAAATGGGTATGCCAATACGCGTACGAGAGCACAATGTAGGGAGCGCTGTTGGGCCCGTGCTCATCGCTTGTATGAAAGAAACGGCCGAGATACGGCTGAAGACCCAAGGCGTCGAAGTAATTCCCGCTCGCTATTTCCATCCATGAACTGGACGGACTTCCACCTGTATCCAGCCCCACCATCGAAATGTTGTACGCTACCAGGCCATCGAAGCTGCGGTTTCGGTCGCGCAGATCGAGATAGTTCGGATAGGACATGTTCGCCACGTCCTGGTTTTCATACTGCAGCTCATAGAGGCTCTGCGCCCGCGGCACATTCAACGGGCGCAGAATGATTGCATTCATCACGCTGAACACAACTGCATTGGCCCCAATTGCTAATGCCAGCGTTAGGACGGCGGCAAGCGCATACCCTGGTGATCGGCGTAGTTGGCGGAGCACCAAAATCGCATCTGCCCGGATCGACTCCATCGTGGGCCACTGCCACACTTGGCGGCTGCGCTCCTCTGCAAGCGCCAGGTTGCCAAATGCAATCCGCGCCTGCCGTTCTGCTTCGTTGGCGCTCTTGCCCTCTGCCTTCAACTGTTCCACACGCTCTTCAATGTGCAGTCGCATCTCTTCGGAGAGATCGTCGAAGAGTTTGCGGCGACGAAAGATAGCCGGCATCCAGTTCATTCGGCGTTGCTCCTAGCGGGCTGGGGATTTACCTGGATCGAGGACGAGCGATATTCCTTCAAACATACGTTCGAAGCTGGAAATCTGTTGCTCCAGATGGCGAAGGCCTGCAGTTGTGATCTGGTAGGTTCTGACCCGGCGATTTGTGGAGGACACACCCCAGTCGGCCTTTACCAGCTTGGACTTGAGCAGCCGCTGTAGTGCTGGATAGAGCGATCCCTCTTCCACTTGAAGCAGATCGTTGGATCGCTGTTGAATGTGCTGGACCAGCGCGTATCCGTGGGCAGGCTGACGGCGAAGCGACTCAAGAATCATCATCTCGAGTGCGCCAGGAAACAGATCGCGTGTAGTCGATTCAGTCATACGCTTGTTCACTAGAGGCATAGAGTAAATAGGTATTCACGGATTGTCAAGATCGAATTCAATGTTTTCAGGGAATAATTGGTAGGGTCAATTATTGCCAAGATCCCAAAGCCTATTTCGAATGCTGGTTCTCATCGGACCGCTCCACCAAGGGCGAAGCAGCTTGCGCTCACCGATTGCCGTTTGAAATTTACTGTCTTCGCCATTCCGCACTGACCATGCTTGCCGTGAGCGGATGCGACCGAGGCGTTGAAACTTTGCACAAGACGCTGGGGCAGGGAATCGAGACACCTGCCGGCGAAATCAATCTCAATCGATTCAGGAGTGGTCGCCAAGCTGCGGTCTTTCCTTGTCGCTTGGAAACTCTCCTCAAAGAGTGTTCTCAACATCTGACGCAGGGGGCCGGATTGCCATCGACACATTCGGCAAGCGCCAATCGATCCTGAGGTGCGGATCCGCGGCGGGATGTGAGCAGGGGGGACTGCCTATCTGCTTGCCGGTTGCTGATGCATCTCCTCCGCCATTTTGCGGGTCTCCGAGCTTGCCTTGAGCCAGTCCATAAGCAAAGGGGTGACATCCACAGTGGCGGCTTTCGGGTCAGCGGCGGACGCTTCAACAATGGCCGAGAGTTTCATCTTGCTGGTGAGTTCCTTCATTTCAGGCTGCAGGACGGCCAGGATGTTGTCGATGGGAGCCTTTCCGGCCAATTGTTGCATGGCGAGATCCTGGCTTTCCCCGCCATACTTTTCCAGTTCTTTGGCTCTGGTCGTATCATTGGCGGCTTTGACGCGATTCAATTCAAATCGGCGGTCGGCAAGAATAGCCGCCCATATGGGCGAGCGATAGTAGGCGAGGACGATCGAGGACTTGTCGAAGGTTCCGGCAACGAGAATGTTCTTAGCGGCTGCCGGTGTCGAGGATGAGGCGGGAGTTTGTGCGGTGGCTGCAAACGGCAGCGAGGCAAGGATGAAGGCGACAGCGAAGCTGATTCGTCTCATGACAGACTTTCCTTTGTTTACAGAAACATCCATCTGCGCGGCAATGAGCAAGTTTCTTACTCGCGCGCATCATACGCCGGCGACAGAATCTCAGCAGTGACAAAGAGGAGGCCTGGCGTTCCAACCAGGAGAAAAATTCCCAGGGTCCAGGAATCAAAGCGATTGCAACGCGGATGCTTGGCTCAGAACGCACCTGTCCCGTCCTCAACAAGAGCAATGGTTCTCAACATTTGACAATCAATCTTTGGGTCGTATCGAGCTATTTGGGGGTGTGGGGTTGGCTGGAAGGTAACCCGCCGGATGGCAGGTCAATCAGGATTAATGCTCAGATTGCCTTTCTCGCGGTCTGCCTCTTGCGGGCAAGGACTCGCCAAAAGCGGCCACCGCTCTCGAGACTTGCACTCGAAAGTGATGGCCGTTGATGGTAAGTCCTGAATCAGTTGAGAGCCAAAAAACCCCGAATCCGCTGAGTCGCTACTTGACTGTAAACTTCGCAGTCGCAGTGTTTGTCAGTGACCCGGAAACTCCTGTAAACGTGAGGGTATAGGTACCGGGTGTCGAGTTCTTTGGAAACAGGATTCCCGATATCGCATAGGCAGTACCGTTCAGTTTCACGGTCATTGGGAAATCAGTGCAAGTTGATCCAGCGGGGCCTCCGGAGCAGGTGAGTGTCACGTTCCCATTGAATCCTTTGACCGAATTGAGTTCCAGGATAAAAGCACCAAGCACTCCCCGGCTGACCGTTTCCTGTGCTGGTATTGGTGTGATTGTGAAGTTTCCAATGGACACTGGACCAGTCGAGACTACCAGGTTCACAGACGAGCCCACCACCACCGACGTTCCCGCCAGCGGAGCCTCGCTGATCACGCTGCCCGAAGGCACTGT
>CAZTLV010000102.1:0-4407 GCA_964614635.1 uncultured Occallatibacter sp. | reverse complement strand
CTGTAATCGAGGTTGTAGCGGCGCTTTGCGTCAGCCCCACCACGTTCGGAACCAAGACCGTCGCCGGACCGGTCGAGACTACCAGGTTCACAGACGAGCCCACCGCCACCGACGTTCCCGCCAGCGGAGCCTCGCTGATCACGCTGCCCGAAGGCACTGTGCTGCTCGATGCCATCGATACGGTCCCAACCACCAGGCCCGCACCTGTAATCGAGGTTGTAGCGGCGCTTTGCGTCAGCCCCACCACGTTCGGAACCAACACCGTCGCCGGCGTGCTGATTGTGAGCGGCATTGCAGGAGATGAACTGACATCATAATTTGAGTCGGCGGAGTAGGTCGCAAACACGCTGTAGCTCCCGGCCGCCAGCCCGCTCGTGGTGAACGTTCCGGAACCTGCCGATCCTAGAGAGATAGTTCCCAGCGTAGTTGCCGGGCTTGTGCTAGTGTTCGTCAGTGTCACGGTTCCGGTAGGCGCGGGAGTGGACTGTGTGGTTCCAGCCACTGTCGCGGTGAAGGTCACTGTCTGGCCAGTAGTTGTGGTTGACGGAGAGATACTCAAGGTTGTCGCTGATGGCGCCAACACCGGAGAAATCTTGCCGAAATAGCTGCGCGGGCTGCCCCCAACTGCCGTTGTGGCGTAGGTGCCAGGCGTTGCGGTGAAGGTACCGTTGTCGGAGCCGTACGCGGCAAAGTAGATGTTGCCATTTGCGTCGAGCGCCATGCCGTTATAAGGGACAGGATACGTGTTGGCCGCGGAAGAGCTCTGGTTGCCTAGCGGGGTGGAAAACAGCAACTGAGTGCCATCCGCGGACAAAGTCGCCACGAAAGCATAACTCGAACCGTTACCAGGGCGAGACTCAAGCGGATTGACCAGGGGAAGGTCATAGGTATAGTTGCTGTCGTAGCCATAGAGGTAAACCCGTCCCTGGGCATCGAGGGCAATGGCCTGCCCCTGGCTCGATGAGTCATTGTTGCCGCCGAAATAAGTCGACCAGAGATAGGTGCTGCCCGTGGGGTCGATTTTAGTGACAAATCCAGTGGCGTTGCACCAGCCATTCCCGGGGTTCAACGCAGTGCAGGTGGAGTCGAACGCACCCGTGGTGGTGGGATAGTTTGGACTGACCGTGAGGCCGGTGACGTAAACGTTGTTTGCACTATCCGCTGCCAGGCCCAGGACCTGATTCTGGGGAGAATTGCTTCCAGGGATCTCGGGACCACCAATGTAGGTCGCATACTTGAGCGATCCACTTCCCGACTGCGTTGTGTCGAATGCAGCAAGAAAGCCTGTGTAGCCTTCACAGAAGCCATCTTCATTGCCGCCGTTATAGACGCTGCTGTCAACGCACGCCGGCCTGACAGATCCGGGAGTTGTGGGAACGGCGTCAGAGTAAGTCCATCCGCCCACATAGGCAATTCCGTCTGGCCCTACTGCCAGGGCCAGCGGTTGGACCCATGCCGGATTTGAGGCGGAGGTTGCTGCAAAGAATGTGGAGTAGAGCAGCGTGTGCCCGTCGGCGCTAAGCTCTGAAAACGTAGTGGCCTGCGGCGTATTGGCCACCGGCACGGACTGGTAGGCCGACGTCGTCACCGGAAACTGAACGGTACCGTTATTGGGGTAAATGTTATTGGTGAGTTCCGCGCCTTGCACAAAGCTGGTGAAGTAGATGTTGCCGGAGCTGTCGAGCGCCAGACCGGATGGATAGGTGGGATTGGTGCCTCCGAAGAAGGTGCTGTAAATCAGACCCGATCCGGTTGGATTCAGCTTGGCGATAAACAGCGTGGGACCGCCAGATACCCACTCCGTGCCTCCGCCTGCAAAGTTCCCATCGCAGTGTTGTGCGGCCGGCTGGTAGAAATCGGATGGGCTGCCGCCGGCGACGCCGATCGGATAGTAGTACGGCATACACAGCGGTTGAATGGCGTCGGAAGTAACCGGGAAATCAAATGACCCCGTCTCGCCCAGAACTATCGCATCCCCTGCTGCGTCCGCCGCCACAGACTGCCCAGCCTCAAGCCCGGACAGGCCATGAAGATAGGTCGAGTAGACCAGCGATGTGCCGTCGGCGCTGATCTTGGTGACGAACGCTGAGCCGTTATAGACTTCATACCCGCAGCGAGTGAAGTTGTTGGCTGCCGCTATTGCGGAGTACTGATTGCAGACAGTCTGGAAGGCTCCCACAGTCACTGGAAAGTTCACGTCGCCAGTAAATCCCGTGAGGATGATTTCGCCGGCCGCATCCACGGCCATTCCGTCGGCCTGCGTTTCAAAGTTGCCGGTGCCAAGAACGCCGACGAAGAGCAGCGTGGGGTCGATGACCAGTTCCCGGCTATGGTCGTATCCCCCCAGATGGAAGCTGATCTGCCCGCCCGCCTTATTGTCCGCGATGGCGAAGCTGCCTTCCACCGGCTGCCGCACGCCATCCACCATTTGATAGACCACCGGCTTGTTGAAGCGAATCTCTGGACCACCTTCGACCGGCAACACCAGATCGCCGTTGACGGCCAGAGTCGGCTTTGTGCCATCAAAACGCAGCTTAATCGCCGAGGCATCCGCGCCGGGCGCCACCACGAAGTCGTACTCCAGCTGTCCGCGATGCCCGTAATACAGCAGGTCTACGCCAGGGTAGATGCCTTGCATATGAACCTTGCCGTACATCGGCACATCATGCTGCCACTTGGCAGGGTCGTTTCCAGTAAAGTAGTTGGCCTTGCCGCTTTGCGGGTCCTCGCCTGTCGTCTGCTGGACATTTTGCGCCCCAAGCAGACTCATCCGAACTACCGACGAGCTGATGCTGGGCTGGAGCTTCTTTGGGTCGGCCGAGTCGCGCTTGGCAGGCGTAATCTTGTTGATCTGCAGGACTGCGTCAGGACCGGCGAGGTAGAGCGTATACTCGGGTCCTCTCGCAAGCCATTGAACGTTGGCGGACGTCTGCCCGCGATTTGGCTCAAAACTCAGGGGAAGTTGGCCGTAATGGATCACGGCCTGTGTTGACGGAGCAGCCTTCGGGGGCGAGGGCACGGCGGTCTGACGGGTCTGGCCAAGGGTGACAAGACCGAGTGAACCAAGGCAGAAAGCAGCGGCGAGCTTGACTGGATCTAGGGCGAGCATAGGGAATCTCCTGCATGGTTCGCGCTAGCTAGCGAAGAAATGCATCATGATTCCGACTAATTTCTTGATTTATCCAAGACGCGAGAAGTCATGCTTCGCGCCCCGCTCTACTCTGCCGCAAGTTTCATCTGGATTTCGAGCAAAACACTGTGAGCTTCAGCGCCCATTTGCTTTGCGCCCAGAGAAACCGCGCCGATCGCGAGCAACTTGTCGGCTATTTCGGCGTGAGGCAATGCTTCCTGATAGCGATGCTGCCCGGCCAGCGCCCGAGCCCAGAGCAGGTGGGATGCGCCGAATCGCCGGTCAGTCGGCGCAACCTTTCCTTCTTGCACCGCGACCAATTCCTTTGCCACCTTCTCAGCATCTTCAAAGCGACCTGTTTCAACGTACGCCTTGGAAAGATAAAAGAGCGGTTCGGCCAGGTCGGGACTTGAGCCCAGCATCTTCCTCCAAGTTGGCATTGCCGTCTCCATCATGGGCAATGCTTCCTTGGCTCGTCCCAGCTTCATGAGCGCGCCGGACCAGGCTTCCTGCTCGGTGAGGGCGCCGCGACTCTCTGCGCCCGAACAAGTTTTGTACCCATCGTAGGACCGCTGATAAAGGGGCAGGCTGTCTTGCACGTCACCCCGCATTTGCTTCACCCAGGCTAGCTCGCCGTAGATCTCCGATTGATCGCACAGGGCGAATGGGTCCTGTCCGTACACCTCCATTGCACCATTGAAGTCTGCCTCGGCCTCGTCCATGTTGCCGCGCAGCTCGACGTCCTGGCCGAGATTCCAAAGCGCATCTGCTGTCTCTCGCGGAGAGAGGTTGTTGTTGCGACTCTCCTGGACCGCAAACCTTAGGAGGCGCAGGTTTTCGTCGCTGCGGTAGCCGTTGTCATCGCGGTTCCACGCGTAGAAGATCGCGCTCCATACGCGAACGGAGGGAGGAACGCCGGGCTTGCGCGAAAGTTCAAGGGCATGAGCGGTGAGCGTCTCACCGGTGCTCATCTGCCCCTGTAAGTAGGCGATGTTGCCTGAGAATGCCTCAGACTCCGCTTCCGCGGGAATGTCGTTCGCAGCCTTTGCGCTGGCGGCCGTTTGCGTGAGAACTCGTTGTGCGCTGATCAAATCCCCATTCTCGTACATTGATTCGGCAAGGCCCATCTGCGCCTCGCGCAGGTCTGAAGGGTCTTTGATGTATTCGGGGAGCATTTTCACACCAAGCTCAAGAAACTCTGGAACTGTGGCTGCGGGCTTGCCGGTGTAATTGGAGTTCGCCAGCTTGAAGAGCCTGTACATGAAGGTCTGCATGCG
>CAZTLV010000101.1:5422-10752 GCA_964614635.1 uncultured Occallatibacter sp. | reverse complement strand
GTCACCGCTGTTTGCACCGCAGCCACGAGACCTCCCCTGTTCCGCAGGACCTCGTCCTGTGAGAGCATCTCATCTTGTTCCTTCTTCGTCAGGACGTTCCAGTCCTTCTCGTCACCATACGCCAGACACAAATATTTCATCGTTGTCACTCCAAGAATTCGCTACGTCCTACGGTTTCAAATCAAGCGACGCCTTGCCGCTCTTCGGATCGAAAGGCACCGAATTATGCTCGTGCGTTACCATCCATCTCCCATCAATCTTGCGGAAGCAAACGGTGGAGCGCCACCACATATCGAGCTGCCCACCGTCTGTCTTCGTCGCGCTGACATGGCAGAGACCGTGAGCGAAGGCCACGTCGTCACCCGCAGTAATGTTCATATCCCGCGTCTCATAATTGATCGGACCCTGGAACGAAGCGAACCACTCCTTCGCGCGCTTTCTGGATGCATCCGATCCGATATGCTCTAGCGGATTTACGACATCAAACGTCAAGATGTCCGGCGCAATGCCAGACGTAGCCCTGACACTGTCTTTAGCGCGAATTGCCTCTGTCCGATCATCGATAAGGGCGCGGATCTGAGTTTCGTCAGCTCTCCAGCGGCTTTCAGTCGTCATATTATTTCCTTTCGTTGAGACTTGAATTACCGGACGTGGCGACAGGGTCTTCGCTGGTGGTGTCACGATGATTTCTCCATTTGGTCCGGTCGGCTATCTAAAACAACAGACCCGTGATTCGTTCGACCTACCCGTAAGTCGGCTTCTGCGGCCACCCGGGGGGCGAATCCTCGAAGTCCTGCTGGCGCCCATAGGGAGTCATGTCGAGCAGGGCGTAAGCGTCCGTCAGATTCCCGGTGCCGCGCCCATAGACCGAATAGGTGTGGAAAATCTCGTTGTCGAAGGTGAAGAAGACGCTGAGACCATGCTCCTCACCCTCCGTGCCGTTGGGGGTCTTGCGGGCCAGCATCTCGGACTTGGGCCGATAGTTGTATTCGATCGGCGTCACATTGGCGTCGAGCGTGACGTGGAAGTCGTAGTTGAAGTCGCTGCCGAAGGAGGAGAACCACGAGACGCTCCACCCTCGTCGCGCCTTGTAGGCGTCGAGTTTGACCAAAGGAGCGCGGGAGACGAGGGCAATGGTCGTGTCGCGGTCGTTCAGCGGCGACAGATTGCCGAGGGCGTCGACGAAGCGCGTACAGCCGCTGCAGCCCTTGTCCCACCCCGGATCGAACATGAAGTGATAGATAATGAGTTGACGGCGGCCGTCAAAGAGATCGTTGAGACTCTGTTTGCCCTTCGGACCGTCGAACACATAGTCCTTTTCGATCTTGACCATGGGAAGGCGTCGCCGCTCGGCGTTGACGCGGTCGTAGTCCTTGGTGAGTTCCTTTTCATTAGCCAAAAGGTTCTTGCGCTCGACGAGCCACTCGTCTCGGGAAACGATTGGCGGATGCGGGATTGTGCTTGTCGTCATTTGTGGTCTCCTTTGATCTCAGCTAATCCGTTCTGTCCTGACTCGACCACGCATGCCAATCAACGAATGGGCCCAAAGCTAAGTTGGCAACTGCACCGCGGCAGCACACTCGATCAGTTTCTACATGCCTGTTCGAAGGCGCTTAAAGCTTGTCAAGATCTCCTCTTACAGCCCTTATTTCGAATGCCGCGATGCATATTGCTCCAGAAAACCCGACTATCTCCCCCGAATCCTACGCCTGCAATCAGACGACCTGATGGTCAGAATTGCACTAAACGGCCCGCTCGCCCCAGCCCCAAGTCAACCGCGCACTCGGCCGGACCCACACGCTCAAGAAGCCGCAACGTCGATGAACAGACATCGATGAAACAGCTTGGCGGTTCGGTTGGCTGCGGAAGAGCCAAGCCAGATCGCGACGACGAAAAAGAAGGAGCAACCATGGGGCAGCTAATCGTGCATTTCGAGATACTCGGGCAGGATCCGCAGAAGCTCCGGAGTTTCTACGGCGACTTGGACCTTGACTTGAAGAGGAGTACCGGATATACAATTTGGCATCTGGTGTACGGGAAGCCGGCGAAAATCCGGCACTGCCCCGCAACTGTAAACGCGGAGAATTCGAGAAGTAACACCACTGGGTTGACGCCCGCAAGGGCTGGGTTTTTGCGAATCGCCCGGGAAGGTATCTCGAATTCGAAGATGCGTGAGTCAGGAGACCGGCCAGATGCCAACCTGGGCTTCATCCAGTTTCGATGGGAGAGCTGGAGAGCATTCCCCTGCCGGTCGAAGCATGCACCGGCGATGAGAAAGCTGCCTACTATTTGATCCCGCTGTCTCAGCGGAGCTTCGCTCCGCAGGCAGAGGTGTTCCATGCAGGAGATGGACCGCAAGACGGTCACGCTCGTGCTCGGCGGCGTTCGCAGCGGTAAAAGCCGCTGGGCGCAGGAGCTCGCCATAGAAGCTGCGCGTGTCGCGTATGTAGCGACAGCGCAGCCGTGCGATGCGGAGATGACGGAAAAGATTCGCCGTCATCGGGCGGAGCGCCCGATCTCCTGGTGCACATTCGAAGAGCCCCTCGAAATCGGACGATTGATTGCAGAGCACGCGCCAGCGTTCGATGTGATGATCATCGATTGCCTGACGATCTTTGTAGCGAACCTTCAGCAGGAGGCGGGAGCTGATCCGAGTCGCATGGCACTCCGTATCGAGGATTTGCTGCAAGCATTGCGTGCTCTGCGTACATCGGTAGTGTTGGTATCGAATGAAGTTGGTAGCGGAGTAGTGCCGCCTTATCCTGCAGGGCGCAAGTTTCGAGATGCTCTGGGGAAACTGAACCAACAAGTCGCGGGCATTGCCGACAACGTAGTGCTGCTCGTGGCTGGACTTCCTCTGACGCTCAAGGGAACTGTTGGAGCGCGACCATGATGGCATTGAGAGGGGGAGTTGGCAACCGCATTATCAGGACCGACGCCGTGCTTGAAACGATAGCCGCGTTCCGGGTCCACCGCCAAGCGGTACGGCGTTTCCAAAGCGAGAGGTGCCCGCAATGAAGACTCTGCCACCCTCTCTCGTCGATGTCATCTCGAATATCAAGCGTTGCGAAGCGCGACATGCCACCCAGGCACGGCATCGGCTCGATAGCCTAACCAAGCCGCTCGGCAGTCTGGGGCGGTTAGAAACCCTTGCTGTTCAATTTTTTTCAATCTATCCAGGCAACATCCCTTTGCCCCTCCGTCGCGGTGTATATGTATTTGCCGCTGATCACGGAGTGGTCGCAGAAGGCGTAAGCGCGTATCCGCCAGAAGTGACAGCACAGATGGTTCGCAATTTCCTGACTGGCGGTGCCGCAATCAATGTCCTTGCAAGACTGCACGAGGCAGAACTTACGGTTATCGATGTGGGCGTCGATGCGGAATTCACAGGCACGCCTGGACTGGAATGTGCGAAGGTTCGCCGTGGCAGCCGAAACATGCGCCGCGAACCGGCACTCTCGCACGACGAGGTTACTGCTGCCATCGAGGTCGGCATTCGCATGGCTGCGAAGGCCAGTGAAAAAGGCGAGCATCTGGTTGCGGTCGGGGAGATGGGCATTGGCAACACAACTTCTGCCAGCGCGATTACCTGCCTGGTGACGAGGCTTCCGCCCGGCGAAGTGACCGGCCGTGGCACCGGACTTGATATGGCTGGGAAAGACCGCAAGCTGAACATCATCAGGCGCTCATTGCAACTGCATTTTGAAGCGGCGGCAGCAATACCGGAGCCGCTTGAGATCTTGCGCTGTGTGGGAGGGCTAGAAATCGCGGCTATGACCGGTTTCATCCTTGCGGCGGCGGCCAAACGGATGGCGATCGTTTGCGATGGATTCATTTCGACCGCAGCGGCGGCCATTGCGTTCCAAATGGCGCCTGAAGTCCAGGAATATCTCTTCGCCGGGCATTGTTCGGATGAGCCTGGACATCGCCATCTGCTGAAACACATAGGGCTGACACCAATCCTCAACCTGGGAATGAGGCTCGGTGAAGGCACCGGAGCGGTTCTGGCCATGCCCGTGATCGAATCCGCTGTCCGGTTATTCACCGAGATGGCGACTTTTTCGGCAGCCGGAGTGAGCAAGGCAAACGAATGAACGAAGTCTTTCTTGACATTGCGGCGGCATTCCAGTTCCTTACCCGGCTGCCCCTCGATTGGCTTAATTACAAGCCAGATGCGCTCAGTCGTGCGGCGAAGTTTTTTCCCTTGGTGGGCCTGGTGATTGGCTTGGGAGATGCCGAAGTCTACCGACTTCTGTCGCCGCATCTTCCGTCTGCAATCGTGGCGCTCCTGATCGTGTCTTTCTCGACGCTGGTCACCGGAGGGCTTCATGAAGATGGCCTCGCTGATGCAGCAGACGCTTTCGGCGGTGGATGGAGTAAACAGCAAGTTATCGAAATCATGAAGGACAGCCGTATCGGTACTTACGGCGCGCTGGCTCTTGCGTTTTCCCTCGCTGCGCGCGTACTGCTCCTTGTTTATCTACCGGCCGCCAGATTGCTTCGATATCTGATCTCCGCTCAAATCATCTGCCGCTGGGTCATGCTTCCCCTCGGCGCCGCACTCTCCAACGCCGGCGAAGGTGCAGGCCAGGGTGGCCGGCTCGCCGGAAAGATATCTGTCACATCGCTGGCCGTGGGAACGCTGACTTCCTTGTGCGTGCTCAGCTACTTACTGCGTATCCAAATCGTCTGGCCGGTCGTCGCTGCATTGTCAGTCACCCTTCTTACCGGTCTCTACTACAAGCATCGCATCGGAGGCGTCACGGGTGACTGCTTTGGCGCGACCAGTGAATTGACGTTGATCGCCGTCTACATTTGCGGGGTGTGGCGCGGATGAGCACAGTCGTCTTAGTTCGCCATGCCGAAACAGACCTGGCCGGTAGATTCTGCGGTCACAGCGACCCGCGCCTCAATGCTTCCGGGAAGCGGAATGCGATCCGGGTGGCAGGCGAGGTCTCAAGATTGAACATCGCGCGGCTCTTTTCGAGCGATCTCCACCGTGCGGCGCAAACGGCAGGAACTATCGCGAAACGCTCCGGAATCGCAGTCGAATTTTCTACGGGACTGCGTGAAATCTACTTCGGACAGTGGGAAGGCCTTAGCTGGCAAGAAATTGAAACCAGATTTAACGATGAGGCCCGCCGCTGGCTACGGGAATTTCCTTTACGCCGCGCACCCGGGGGCGAACCCTATTCTGACTTCACCACCCGAATAGAAACAACAATTGCGGCTCTGCTTCGCGAAGCGCCCGGCGACACAGTGGCGATCGTTACCCACCGCGGCGTCATGCGGCACGTGCTCACAAAGCTCTTCGGCTTCGCAGAGGCCGA
>CAZTLV010000101.1:0-5322 GCA_964614635.1 uncultured Occallatibacter sp. | reverse complement strand
CTCGGCAAGAAGCCGTTGCGGACAGCGGTGAATTTGACGGTCTCGACTGGAAGCTTGCCATCGTTGATCTTCGGAAGCTCATCGCTTTTCAACGTCGACTTAAGTTCACCATTGGAGATCACTTCCGAATGGTGGATGGGTCGAGCTGGCAGCAGCTTCTCGACCTGGCTCTTCCCATCCATGCGACTACGAAAAGCCCCTACATCGAGGTCGCGTCCTACGGCGGGCGTTGGTTTCTAAGGGACGGCTATCATCGTTCCTTCCTTCTGTTGCGACGAAGCATCCACCTTGTTCCCGCGGTTGTGGTTTACGCGGAGACCCTCGCACAGATGGGAGCTGTCGGCAGATGGTTCTTTACGGAAGAAGCCATTTTTTCCAGTCGTCCCCCAATGGTGACGGATTTTCTGGATGACGAGATCGCGGTTCGCTATATCCGCACACTTCAGCACAGAGAAGAACAAGCGTTGCACAAACCCATGCAGAAAGCAGGACCGCAATGGTCGAGAGCGTAATAACGAAGCGCAAGAGCGTGTTTACGCAAGATGAGAAGGATGCTGTGTATCGCGCGATTCGCGAGAGACGCGATGTGCGCTCTGGGTATTTGCTGCGATCCCTGGAGAACGACATCTTGCTGCGACTGTTGAATGCAGCGCATATGGCACCGTCAGTCGGCTTGATGCAGCCTTGGAGGTTCGTTGTAGTGCGCGACGCAGGACTGCGCGCAGCTGTGCATGACAACTTCTTGTGCGCCAATCGTAAAGCTGCGGCTGCCTACACCGCCGAACGTCATGCGGCTTACGGTCAGCTCAAACTTGATGCATTGCTCGATGCGCCGCAACATCTTTGTGTGCTCTGTGATGCGATGAGTGAGCGCGGACATGGGCTCGGGCGTAACTCTATGCCGCAGACCGCAGCCTATTCGGTGGCCTGCGCAATTCAAAATCTCTGGCTCGCAGCACGCGCTGAAGGCATCGGCGTTGGATGGGTGAGCATCATTGATCCGGCTGCTGTTAAGACGCTCCTAAACATTCCATCTCATCTAGAACTGGTCGCATACCTGTGTCTCGGCTATGTGGAAAGCTTTTCAGATGTTCCCGACCTTGAACGGGACGGATGGGAACATCGTGAAGAGATTGTCTCCTTGGTAAAAGTCGATTCTTACGACCGGCCACTCTCTGGTGCGGAGCCCTGCCAATGACAGCATGGGTTCCGATGTTGAGCATCTTTGGGATTTTGAATCATTGGCTTTGTGCTGCTTGCCCGGAGGTGCCTCGCTAATGGAACGTAGTCTGCTACTGGCGACATCCTATGCGCTCGACTGGCTGGTCGGCGATCCGGAATGGCTGCCTCATCCAGTTCGAGCCATGGGATGGACTATTACGACTGGCGAGCGTGTGCTTTTCAGGTTTGATTTCAGTAGGCGCTGGGAATTTGCGGCTGGTGGCCTGCTCGCGGTAACTGTGACTGGCACATCTGCGTTCATAGCATGGCGCGCGATCCGCATAGCCTACGCAAAGGAGCGGATCTTCGGGGCACTTGTCGAAGTTTGGCTGGGCTCCGCCTGTCTGGCTACACGCAATCTGCTGGACGAGTCAGCACGAGTAATCCGTGCACTGGGCTCCGGCGACCTCGGGTTGGCGCGTCGGCATCTCGGACGCATTGTCGGGCGTGACACCGCTTCCCTTGATGAGCCGGAGATCTGTCGCGCGGTCATCGAAACCCTGGCCGAGAGCCTTTCCGACGGCGTCATCGCACCGCTGTTTTATTTTGCATTGGGAGGCGTCCCCATGGCTATTGCCTATAAGGCTGTGAACACTCTCGATTCGATGATTGGTCACCGCGATGCAAAGTATCTTTACTTCGGCCGCTTCGCGGCCCGTCTCGACGATCTGGCAAATTGGATTCCCGCGCGGATGGCCGCAGTCCTGATCTGTATGGCATCAGCAGTGGTCTCAGGCCGAGCTTCTGGTCTGCAGGCTGGCCGCATCTGGTTGCGCGACGGTTCCCATCATGCCAGCCCCAACGCCGGGCAGCCAGAAGGCGCGATGGCCGGGGCACTTGGGGTGCGGTTAGGCGGTGCAAACCGCTATGACGGCAACCTCATCCTATCGCCGCACCTTGGCGCCGAGTTTCGGACACCGGATCGCTTTCAAGGGAATCGAGCGCTCCGAATCGTCACGGTAGCCTCGCTGCTGGGATTCGTCGCCATTTGGCTTTTCGCGAGGAGAATCCGACATGTTGGATGATTTTCTCCCGTCGCACGGCGGCCAGCTTCGCGAAATCGCCAAACGGTTTCACGTTTCGGAAGAATCCCTGCTTGATTTCAGCGCGAGCATAAGTCCCGTCCCGCCCAGCGACGCCATCGTAACTGCGCTCTGTGAATCGCTGCGGGGCCGCGAGATTCTCGTTCGATATCCTGACTCGGATTACCCCGTTTTAAGACAGGCGATCGCACAATACGCAGGAGTAGATCCCGGCTCAATCTGCATTGCCAATGGTGTCATGCCCCTGCTCGACGCCGCGTTACGCGCGTTCGGCCTTCGAAGATGCCTCGTTCTGGTGCCGGCATTTGGCGAGTATCAGCGGGTTCTGAGGAGTTGCGGGACCGAGCGCATAACGTTCGCGCTGCGAGAACAGGACAACTTTTCGGTAAATCCAGAGGCCGTTCTGAGAGGGGTAAAACACTACTCCGCGGATAGCGTTTTACTCGCTAATCCACACAGCCCGTCGGGTTGGCTCACGCCGGCGGATATCATCACGCAGTTGCAATCGGCTCTATCGTCCATCGGCGTGACCACAATTCTCGACGAGGCGTTCGTCGACTATTCTCCGGAGGTCAGCCTGTCCGGGCTGGCGGCGGATGTCTGCGGCGTGGTCGTTCTTCGCTCCCTTACTAAGTTCTTCGCGATGCCCGGACTACGTGTCGCTTACTCTGTGGCTCACCCGGAGAATCAGGCGAGAATGAAATCCATCCTGCCCCTGTGGCCGGTGGACTCATTGGCTGCTTCGGCCGCCCGCATTGCCCTGCTCGACAGCGCACTTGTCCGGAAGACACGAGAAGCGAACACTCATGAACGCCGATGGCTGACCGAACAGATGAGCGCACTCGGAGTAGAAGTGTTCCCAGGCACTGCAAATTACCTTCTTGTTCGGCTGCCCGGCGGGGTGGATGGGTTCAAAGTCTGGCGTCGTCTGATTGTTGATCGCCTAATCGTTGTGCGGAACTGTGCAAGCTTTGAAGGCTTAACCAGCCAATATCTCCGGATTGCCGTGCGAGATCGCGTCGCAAACCAGAAATTAGTGAACGCGTTGACCCATGTGCTTTCCCTAGTACTCGCCGCATGAAAGGGTCACAACGATCGTCCAGTTTGGAGGAAGGCTCGATGGCCAAGATTCGACGAATGCGCCTGAGGATAGTCGCGGGGAAATCGTTGCAGTCCTTAGCAAATCCGGATTACAGCGTGCTGCTTGTTCGCCCGCATTATTTTCGTTATTTGCCGGGCTCCCATCACTCAAAAACGCTCCGAATAGGCCCTGAAGGAGGCAGTTGATCGTGCCCTTGAACCATTTTCATCCTCACAAAGAAGCCATAATAGCTAGTAAGTCATTGATGCTGGAATATAGGGCACCTCGGCTTTCAGCCTGCCGCCGTTGGTTGGAAGTAGACCTTTGTGTCCCACATTCGATGGTCGGTTGGACGCTGATTGGAGGCGGTTGGCATCAAGCCCAACGCGTTTTCTGGCACCAGATCAGCGACGCGGATTTGCTGCCGGAAGTCGACGCGAAGCTTTTCTTCGAGGAGCGACGCAAGCAGTGGACGACAGACACTAATGGCGTGGGTTTTCTGACAGGTTGTTCGCTGGCTGAGTTCGTGGAAATACGGCGGGGTCGGGATAAGCTTTCGGTCAGGTGCGTTGCCACGATTGGATTGAGAAATGCACTGAGGATAGGTGAACTACCGGGCGCCACTACCTTCTCTCCCGGAACGATCAATATCCTGTTGCAGATCTCTCAGCCGCTGAGCGAGTGCGCTTCGATCGAGGCCCTGTCGCTTGTAGCCGAGGCACGAACAGCAGCGGTATTGGACGGACATGTCCCAAGCAGTATTGGAACTACAATCGCCACGGGTACAGGAACTGACTGTATTGTCGTAGGTTCTCCTCTGCCGTCAAACGATGACCCCACACTCGTTTATGCGGGTAAGCATACCGAGCTCGGCCACCTGATTGGCTCGTGCGTTTACGAAGCCGTGAGTCAGGGAATCCAGCAGTCGAAACAAGGCTACCAGACATGAACTTCATCGTTTCCGGTCAGTTTAACGCACGTGCTGTCCGTGACGGAAGTCTGATCACGGGCCAGAAGCAGTACACGGCAAAGGCGGTGGCGCGGCTAGTGATTAGGGCATTGCGTGTCTAGCAGTTCTGATCGAGGATCTCACATGGCGGAGTAGAACTGGTTAGCTAGTGCTGTCGGTTAGGTGTCTCCAGAGAATCCGATAGAGCAAGAGGATGAGTATGCCGGAGTACATACCAACTCGATTGTTGAGAAGTGCTGCGATACTCGCCGAGGAATTGAACTATTCTCGCGCTGCCAAGAAACTAGCGCTCTCGGCAAGAGAACTGCGAAAACTCATCTCAACGCTGGAAAATCGACTATGCTTTCGCATCTTTCTTCCCCGGCGCGGCAACGTTCAACTGACTAGAGAGGGAGCCATCCTTCTTCGCGCATTTGCGAGATTTCTCAGCTCCAGCAATCGTCCGAATTCCCGTGCTAGGCGAACGTGAAATAAAGAGAGAACTGCGGCGACTCAAAAGTTTGTAGAGGCCAATAGTCAAGCCAAATGAAAGCCATGCGCTTCGAGAGTCTGTTCATCGATCTCCGCTGAATAGAGCGGGCATGAATCGCTGAAGACAAATTGCTCTAGCACCTTCGACTGCTGGGGAGTAATGAGCCGCAGATTCTCAAGCGTCGCGATCATATTCGTGCGGTCGGCAAAGTATCGGATACGCATCGAGCCTTGAACCCACTGTCCCCAGAGCACTACGTTCAATCCATCTTCGCTCGGGAGAATTATTATCTTCGCAAGCATCGGCATGACCGTCCTGTCCTGGAAGCGCCTTTTGCGCCTGTCTCGTATGGGTCCATCTTTTTAGGCTAGAAATTCCGCGAGTTCCTCATCGGTGATCTCTTGCAGGTTAGCTCTTCGAAGAAAGATTGGCTAGCCATAATTCATCATCCCACGTCCACTGCAAAGCGGCCGATTACGGCAGTTGATCGCGTCCGAAAGTATTATAAGCGGCGCGTAATATACTTGCGATGCCA
>CAZTLV010000100.1:0-10809 GCA_964614635.1 uncultured Occallatibacter sp. | reverse complement strand
ATTGAGGCTGCGGGATTCTTCGCCGGTTCGCGGGTCATAGCGCCTCCATGTAGGGGCGGATGACGTTGCTCACGCGGCAGATCTTGGCATAACGGTAGATGTCGTTGATGGTGGCCTTCTTTTGGCGGAGGCTGTCTTTCAGCGCCTCGATTGCAACGTCCAGGCCGATCTTGTTGCGGAACTTGAAGCAGTCTGCCACGGTCTTTGCGGCTGAGTAAACGCGCACAGGCACGCCCTCAACCGTATGCTCTTCGACGCCTTCGGAGAGCGAAGGTTCCGTGAGACGAACCACCCGGAGTGAAGGCGACAGGATGGCAGGCTTTCTTGCCCCTTTGCCTAGAGCAATCCAGACTGATGCCGGACTTTGCGTCGTGAATTCGTGAAAGGCCAGCGCAGAAAGCAGGCACAGAATCGCTTCCGGCACACGTTTTGCTACTTCCGCGTAGGAGTGGCGTTCCGTGACCGCCGCGTCCGGCAGAGCATAGATCCCGCGCGCGGTCCGGCTCAGCTTTCCTTGACGGTGGAGACGCAGCAGATACTCGCGCGGAATGCCAAGGGCCTCCAGGTCGCGAGGCCTCACAATTCCTGTCCGGCGGACGTAATGCATCGTTCTCTCAATTGGCTTTGTTGTACGCATTGTGTCAAACCATCATTATTTAATCACTTGTAATGACGTAATGCAAAAGCAAGCGAGGCGCCAGAATATGCACCATGCCTGAGTTCCCCAGCATTTGGAACCTACAGGGTCGCAATCTGCGATTTTTTCACTATTCCCGATAAGGCAATGAGAGTAAGCTCAGGCACAATCTCAACATTATGGGGGGACGTGCGTTGATTCACCCTTCTCGTGTGGTTTTGAAAGTGGTCGCGACAGGAGCCCTGCTGGCCGGTGCCTGTCATGCTCACGGGCAACTGCCCGGATGCTCACTGCTTAACGTCTACGACCCAAAGGGGTTTGCAGAGGGTCGCAAAATTGCAGTAGCCGTGTTCGAGGTCGGCGGTGGAGGTGTTGGCTCGAATGCCGGCTCGGTCGAGAAGCCTCGAGACATCCTCCTGGAGCGGTTTCAGAAGGCACTGAAGAAGACAAAGTATTTTTCCGACGTAGCGATAGTTGCTCCCGACGCGACTTCAGACGCGGATTACGTGCTTGAAGGGAACCTCGTTGGTTTAAGCGGGGGCAGTCGTCTCGGACGCTATATCGTCGGTGGATTCGGAAATGCAGGGCAGATGCGTGTGAGCGGACAGATTCTTGGTCCCGCCAAAACGCCTGGCGAAAACGCGAGTCGCCTCGTATTGAGCGATTGGGAGTGCGACATTTTCAATGGAGGCCAGAATCCCTTTGCGATCTTTGGCGAGAGCAATGCAAAGATTGCGAAAGAAAACGCCGAGACTGTGGCGAATTCCTTAAGCTGGGAAATGAAGCACTTGCTTCGCGGCAAGGAGGGAAAGACTGAGCTTGACAAGATGGAACGCAAGGCCGAGTCGGATTCCGAAAAAGGGTCCATCACGGGCAGCAGTGCACCCGTAAACAGGTCATGGCGGGAGAAGCAGGAGTGGGAGACTGCCGACTACGGTAAGGAGATCGAGAGCTTTATTGTCAGGAGTCACCAGGAAAAGTCGAGAGGGGTTGACGTGCTTTGGCTGACCCATGCGAGTTACCAGGCCGAGGCAAGACTAATTCCTTCCCTAAAGCAGACCGCGATCCTCAGGAGTCAGCTGATCCAACCGGGCATGCTGACGGACCTTCAGGCCGTACAGCCATTTGCCGGTCAAGATGTCATCGTTCTGGTGGCTAGCTACACCGCCAAGTCGACGGTGACTCCGCTATTGTGGGACTCAAAACAAATCAGAAGCGCGACCTATCTTGTCAAAAAGGGCGCTGGCGGACAAAAGATTGGACCCACGGAGTTTTTGGACGACAAGATCTCTTCGTACATCGTTTTTGATGAAAAGAAGTTCCTTAAGGGGCTATCGAATTTTCGGGCGTTCCACCCGGTAATCCTCGTCTTT
Organism: uncultured Occallatibacter sp.; assembly: GCA_964614635.1. Lineage (GTDB taxonomy): Bacteria > Acidobacteriota > Terriglobia > Terriglobales > Acidobacteriaceae > Telmatobacter. The sequence continues at coordinate 8,799 of CAZTLV010000100.1, read as the reverse complement.
CCTGCGAAACTGCCGGATGGGACGCCGTTCGTGCAGAACACCACTAATTCGGTTGAGCTCCACACTGAGGTGGATGGACGGCCAGTGCAGATCGACTTCAACCTGAAGGATTTTGACCTGCGGAACATGGACGATCTGAAGATGACCTTGCCTGCGGATCAGCAATAGAGCGGGCGAATGGACAGTACAGAATGTGTTGCTCGCTGATCCGAAGACGGATAAGTGACAGCGGGTTCCCTGGGGAGGGCATAAGAGCCTCGGACGGCTTAACCAAGTGACCCTCAGATTCTGCCCGAGAAGTTTTCGTTGCATGGGGTGCAAATATGGCAACCTTACGCGTTAAGAGTGAAGTCGGCTACCGCTGCTCGGGTACCCTTCCCTTGCGCTTCTTAATCATCAGCACATTGGTTCTGGGCTTTGTTCATGTGATGCCGGCTCAGGGGCAAGATTTGACTGATCGGGCAGGAACTGCTTGGGTTGAGGACTATGTAAGACTGTCCGATGCTGTCTACCACAACAATGTAGCTGAAGTGAATGGCTGGATGAAGGTTCCAGATAAGAGCGGATTTGATGCTCCAACTGGGGTTCAGTGGGCCGTTTACCAGAGGCCTCTCGGAAACGACAGATTTGAAGAGGCCCTGGTGTTTGCCGGCACCCAAGGCGGAGCCAAGGCAATTCCGGATTGGGCAAACAACATTTACCAGGGAGCAAATATGACTCCTCTCGCCTTCCAATATCGGAGAGCGACGGAAATTGCTGAGGCTGAGGTCAAATCCATTCCAAGGGGCACCTCGTTCGTAATTGTCGGGCACTCCCTTGGCGGTGGATTGGCAGAATTCTCTGCTGGATTTCTCGGAGTTAGGGGAATCACAATCAACGGTGCTCCGCTGAGTCCAGAATCCCAGCACGAAATTGCCGAGCACTGGAACACTGATCCGGTTACGCGGATAACTCTGCCAGCAGAGCGATACCTAAATAGGGCTACTGAGGGGTTGCAAGGAGCCTTTGACGCTGGCAAACCCAATCCAGAGATGTTTCGAATTGAACGTCCTCTACTGAATGCCGTCGGTCAGAATATTGTGAATGTCTCGACGTTCGGTGAACCACTTCAAATGGACGTGGGTATACTCGGCGCATCCCATATTGGCGCGAGATCAATTACAATCATGCCCGCGCCCGGCACCCCGACTGATCCGCTAAGCTTGCATATGCCCGACTCAGCCATAGAGGGAATAGAGTACGCCAACTCACCTCGCGGGGGAGTTAGCCCCGCGAGTGGTTTCCAGCCAGCAGGAGGCTACAAGCCTCCACCAAATACTTCGCTCCAGTTTAGCCAGCCCGCGCTCAATCTTGTCGATCAAGATCCAGTGAAGCCTCCTCCCCGTGTCTTTCTCCCGCCGCCCGCCCCTCCTCGTCCGCTGCCTACCGCCTTGAGCACGAGCATTCAGGAAGGTACATCCCAACTTATGGGGATGCAGTTCAACACGCCGCCTCGCGGGGGAGTGTGTCTGGCAAGCAGCCATGAGGAAAAGAGTGATTTGAACTTTGGCAATGGGACGCCCCAAGATACTCCCGATGAGCAGACGAATCCTTCTGCGCCGAAACTACCTGACTGCACAACACCGCAGGAGAAATAGAGGAGCGGAGCAGATGCATCGACGGGAATTCCTCAAGACGGCTGCGGCCACCGTTCTCGCTTCAAAGCTCAACGCTGAAGAAGCTACGAAACATTATGTTGCCTACTCTATGGCAACGGCTGGAGATGTGGTTCGGAAGGCAGTGGCGCGAGGAGTCGATTTCCGTGTGAAGGAGGCAGTCACCTACTTCCTCGGAGGAATCACAAAACCATTTGTGTTCCTGTGTGGGAATGCAGACTCAGACTGGATTTTGATTGGGGAGCGTGAGGCCAAAATCCCCGCGCTCACTCTGGACGACCTGGTCGTCGCGATTCGAGCAGGGTTCATCTACACCGACCATTTTCCAGGTGTCACAATTGATCCCCGCGGCGGGGGCGATGGAGCAACCATCCAAGACGTCAGGTTTTTTGGTGGCGTTGAGGGAACCGCTTTCGGCCAAACTTGCTTTGATGCTGACCTGCTCATGAAAAAGGTCGGAATGAACCTTGAAGTTCTGCCCATCGATGGACTGACGACATACTTCGATCTTGCAACCAAGGAAGCTCGAGAATCTGGAACACTCACTGAGATCATGTCACGTTTCTGGTATGCCCCTTCCCTGAATATGAGCCATGTTGTTGACGGAGTCGTACTCTTGAAGTACTTTCACTCCGGGATCTCGACCGAAGTGATGTCGGCTCGCGTGGGTGGCGATAAAGTTGAAAACCTGGCAGCATTTTACTCTCGCCCTTCTTCCGAATTTGCACGTTCATTCGAAAATCACTATCCGCAAATAAGCATTGAGCGGCCAGTGTTCGCAAGACTTGAAGCATTGGCCAAGCTTTCTGGGCTCACGGCCGCCTTGCGAGGAGTCCCGCCCATCCAGGACTTTTCCTATTGGCGAACAGAGTATCCTGTGGCATTCGTGAAAACCCCAACCGAACAAGCAATCCTTGAACAAGAGAAGGAAGAAGATGGGTTGCAAATGCGAGTACGGGGCGGGGTACGAATGCAGTCGATAGTGGCCGATCTGTCTAATGGAAATACAGCAGCCTTCCGCAAGCTCGTTTTGGCGGCACGCCAAGGGTCGGAATCCATATGGGAGTTTGATCTTGAACTGAGCGATGGGATACCGAAGGGAGTTTCCTATCTTCAAGGCCCCACCGGAGTTACAACTTTTCTCAGCATGTGGACCCAGGCGCAGTTCCTGATTAGCCAAGAGCGGTATGATGCTGCGATTGCCATCCTCGACAACATCATCAGTGATGAGCCGACCCTGCAAGATCCCTATAATTTGAGGGGCTTTGCGCTAAGTTCTAATGGAAGTGGGGAGAAAGCGCTAGAGGACTTCGACAAAGCTATACGCATCAACCCTCACTATTCTGAAGCCTACTTCAACAGGGGCAACACGAATCGATCTCTCTTGCGGTATCCCGACGCAATTCGAGATTTCAGCCTGGCGATTACCAATAATCCGTCCATGGCAGAGGCCTTTGTAAATCGAGGCAATCTTCATGCTTTGCTCGGAGACTCGGCTGCCGCTCTCGTGGACTACGAAAAGGCGCTTTCCCTCAATCCTCGATTTGCAGTTGCCTATTTTGACCGAGGTCTTCTCAAGAATCAAAAGGGGGATCACTCTGCAGCACTGGGGGACTTTGACCAGGCGATCAAATTCGATTCGCACCTTGCCAAAGCCTATTTCGAAAAGGGAAGTCTTCTCGAAGCCGAGGGGAGCGATGAAGGTGCACTTAATTGCTATGAACGCTTCTTGATGTACGATTTGCCCGATGAAGATGGGAAACGATATTCCAAAGATGCGGTGCGTGGCCGTCTGGATGATCTCAAGGAAGACGTGGCCATGGGAACAGCGTACATGGACACTCACAATAAAACTCCCCTCCCTGAGCGACTAAAGAAGATCAGGGAAAGAAACGGATTCCGAACATCTGAGGCTGGAGTGCACTGATTGAAATGAAAGCGGCTTTCTTACATGTTGTAGTTGTGTTGACCTCATTCGCAGCAGCCATCGCTGGTGCGCAGGAGTCCCCCTACGTCTTGAACCGTAGTCGAGTCGTAGGCCTAAATGCTCAAACCGCATGGAAGAACTGCGTCGCTCTGGTTCAGGCGGCACCGGTGATTGTTAACACGATCGACAGCGCTGCCCACCTAGTGACTTTTTCGATGCCGCTTAGCGCGGCGGACGTAAAGGATCTGGTTCTGGACGCCAAGGACATTGAAAAACAGTCGCTCACCTTGCATGTCACAATTTGGATCGAAGAGGTTGGGGCCAGTACCCGTCTGTATGTGCGCGCTGCACCAAACGGCGGGGGCTTTTTTTCCCATTCGAACGGCCTGATTGAGCAACGCATTCTCGATGCGATTGAAAAGGGAGAGAAATGGATGCCCCTAAGCGCAGAGGCCTCTCCTCACACGAGTTTCGACGCCCCGCCTCTGAACGTAGAGGAAGCTGCTGTAACTGTAGCAAAGGCATCAAAGAATATTGTTCTGAATGCCTCAAGCCCTGAACCGGGTGTCGTAACAATGTCCTTTACGATCCGGAGCGCTGATCTCGGCAAGTTCGTTCCCCGGTTGGGAAAGAACTACTACCCTGGAGTGGCGGATATAACGCTTTGGTTTGAACCCTCAGCATCTGGAACAGCAGTCCTGACAAGAACCGTGATCTTCGAATCCGGGAATCTCTCGCCGGTGCCGCTTACTTCAAATGGCCTACTGGAATCGGCGATCTTCGATACCATTCGTAAAAAATTGACAGGGGCTACTGATGCCTTGATTACAGTCGGCTCTGATTATCGAGGAAAGCAGGATTTTTGGAACGTATTGTTTGGTCTTGATGCCACTGGCAAGATATCTGCATCGACTCAGTTGTCTGATTCGATGCAATCGCCTGAAGCTGATCAGTCGTCTGAAGCGGCGCAAACGTCTGGTGCGGCGCAGTCAGTGACCAGAGATCTGCCAGTGACAATTGATAAAGCGTGGGCTGCCGGCTTGCATGTGATCACCCAAAGCAAAGTAATTGTGGCCTCCGATCGCAGTACGGGGACGTTCGCGTTTTTGACGACGCACACCAGCCAAATCGGTTCACAATATGCCGTGCATCGAGTCGTCGTTAGTTTCAATTCAATAGACTCCGACACTCGGATGTCGATTGCCATTCCTCAAGCTCAGGAGACGGCCGAGGAAGGCAAGAACGAGTTGAAACTCTACACAGAGCAGATTGGAGCCGAATTGTTCGTCAAAGATCGCCTCAAATGGTTAACAGAGAAGAAAGGATCGAAATGAGAATTCTCATAGTTGCTCTATTTCTGGGCGCGTTTCCCCCCTCTTGTGTGTTCGCCTCAGATGTCACGAGGGGGAACCAGTTGGACGCGGTTATTCGGGACTCTACACCACTTTATGAGGATAGCGATGTCTGTGCCCGCGTAGCCGAGATTGGCCAGAAAGTAATCGTAGCATCGGGAAATGAACATGGTTTGCCGTTTCACTTTTACGTCCTCAACAGTCCAGACGTTACTACATTCTCCTCGCCAAATGGGGCTGTTTACGTAACCACAGGACTCCTTCGTCATTTGCAATCTGAAGACGAACTTGCGGTGATGCTGGGCCACGAAATCGCCCATATCAACCTGCGCCATATGATGAAGACGGAAGCCTCTGAGCGGGACAAAGTCATCTGGGGGTATGTGCTTGCAGTGGGTATCCAGGCGGCCGGCGCGTTTGCCAGTGCAGCCGTTCAGGTTTATACAGCCAAGGGATTATCAACCACTGTTGCAATGGTTCCGGCAGGACGGACAGCAGCATTCTCGACCACTGTCAGGGGACCAGGCGGCCTGATACATGCGCAGACTACCCCCAGCCAACAGAATTATACATACATTCAGGAAAACCAAGCAGGCGCGCAGCTTGCTGGCTTGACATCACAGGCCGTGGAATTCGGAATGGCGCACGGCGGAGAGGCGCTGTTGAACTTGTTCTACGTTGGCTTCAAGGATGAGTACGAGTTTGCAGCGGACAAAGCAGGCATGCAATATGCCGATAAAGCCGGTTACAAGGGTACAGCCTTGGTAGATGTTCTGGATCGGATAGGCGGGGATAAATCTCAGATCGATGGAGCCGAGATCGCTCACTTGCACTCTTCACGGAAGACCCTGGTGGCTCGAAAAGCCGATGCAAAAGGAGAGGCCGTCGCACCTCCGCAGAGCAAACCATAACCTTACGTTTCCAATGAACGCCGCACTAGTTCGTTTTTCCGGGAGAGTAATAACCACGACGCGTTCGGACGATGGCGAGGGGCATATCACGAATGCGGATCTTGAGTTCATGCCATTGATTGGAATCTTCGATCTTGATTGGGAACCCGAGAGTGTACGAGCTTTTTAGATCAGAAGCGACTTGGATGTAAGCAATGGCCAGATCTTCGATACGTCTTGGACTATACATGCGTCCTCCTGTTTGGTCGGCGAGCTTCTTTAGATGGTTTTCGCCCGCTGCGATGACTTGATACGGGTCAATGGGGCAAGGAACTGGGGTTGCGTTGGGATCTGTCTCACTGCCGCATAACAGCTTTGGATTCTTCCCGGTGGCATTCGCAAGCAACTCAACGATGCTGGTGGGCTTGGAATCGGTGTCCGGCTTGACTTGTGTCCTGCGATCCGGCACCGGCCGAACAAAGATCGGATAAATCAGACAATCAGAACCCTTCACGGTTTTGAGCAGATCGTTGAAGGAGTGAGTCGATCCAAAATCTTGCCCCCAAAGGCTATTGTCAATGCCGTCCGTGAACAACACGATAGCCTTTCTGCCCGTTGTCCCTTTCATATACTCAGTAATCGATCTGTAGACCGCATCGTAGATTGCAGTTCCACCCGCAGGCGTGATTGCGCTTAATGCTCGATTGGCGAGTGCACGGTCACCGGTGAGAGGTTGGACGAGTTGCGATGTTGAACTAAAGGTAGCAATGGCGACCTCATCCCCGTTATTTGCCTGATCTATGAAGCGCTTTGCGGCATCGCGAATCAACGCGAGGTGAGGCTTAATGCTTGCGCTGACGTCAAAAAGCAGGAGGAGATGGAATGGCTCAGTAGTCGATTCGAAGTGGCGCAATTCAACGGGTACCCCATTGTCGAAGACATCGAAGCTTTCTCGTCGGAGATTCGTAATTGATTGCTCTGTTTGGTCTCTTACGACCGCGTTCATGTACACCCAGTCTGCGTTAAGGTGAAGGACAACCCCGGTTTGGGCATTTGAGACTGGAAGCACAGAGGGGGTTAGATCCACCAGAACCTTGTTCAACCGGCTTGATGCAAACATCAGCGGCCCGCCACTGCCCAGGGAACGCTCAAGGCTACCTTGGAAGGTCTCGACGCCGGTACCCCAGGAGATTTGAGATCCGGAACGCAGCATTGACCTCAATGACACACCGTCATCTAACGAGCATCGTATGAGCCCCGAATCAGTGCGAAAATAGAGATCGTCCTTGGGCTGCGCATTGAGAGTCGCAGTGATATTACCAGAGCTAAGGTCAACGGAAGTAGGCCCAATCGGGTTGACGATTTCCACGTTCCCGGAAGAAGATCTAATATCCAGCGGCGACTCAAATCCTTCTGCCTTGGCTGAAAGCGAGTTTCCATCTAGGGTGACCGAAATGCCTTTAGGGACTTCCAACTGAACTTGTGTAGGCCCGATTGCAGCGCCAATGCGAAGAAGGTTTATCACAAGCGTTGAACCCTCGATCGTCGTCAGTTCGGCAAAGCTGCTTGGACGGACGCCTTGTGCGAGAAGGTAATGAACCGAGCCCTTTAGATGATGTGAATCAGACAACCTAAGCAAGATGTTTCCTGAATCCGCTTCGATATGAATGCTCTGGAGATTACTCAAAGAAATATCCACTGGCTGAACAATTTCCTGAGCAAACAGGGGAGATGCGAGCAAAAGAAGGGCAGCGAAGGCTGAGGTCATCATTGTCGGCCTTTCCGCACTTGGGCTTTTCCCATTCCCGAGTAGATTTTCTCCATATATGCAGCGACATCTTTGACGGATCGGTCAATCTTCTGCATCCCAGTCATCGGTGTTTCTGGCAAAGGGCTACCTTTGAACTGCTTGCAGCATTCAATGGCACACTGAAACGTAGTCACGGGCTCGGGATCTTTGCCTCGAAGAATTCCGCCAGCGATTTTCACAGCGGACGTAGTGTCGTATACCTCCTGTGTCAGGATGTTGTAGAGGTTAAATCCGTTTGTCCCGATGGTTGCCTGAGTAAACGTACCGATCATCGTGAAGTCGGGGATTTGATCAGAATCCTCTGCAAGAATCGCAACGTCCCCAAAATATCCGGATCTCAATAGGTCTGCTCTAAGCGCCTCAGCGAAATCCACGCGGATGCGCTCCATTTTCCGCATTGGAGAATCCTGACTCACCTTCATGTCGAAAATCCGAATTCCGAGAGTCGGTTTTGGGCGATGTTCCCCAAGGCTGAAGCCGTTGGCAGAAGTGCACGATGCGGCTAACGCCTTTGTTCCACACACGGCGAGGATCAAGACTATAAGGAGACTCTGTAGGAATCTGATCAAGATGACTCCTCCACTGATGACCACCAGTTCGTGCCCGAAGAATACCAGAGTTGCAGACCCTCAGCAGAAACAACTTCAACGTTAGAGCTGGCCTAAAGGGCATCTCATTTAGGATGGTTCTTTCGAACTCGGCACCGATTTGTTTTCGATGGAGATCGTCGGTCTCTTCGGGGCGAACACAAATCTCTTCGGTCGAAAATAGGAGCATTCGGCGCGGAAGTTACTCCGAAATCACTCATTGCCGTCTCGTACTATCCAAGCGGGTCCCCGTCCATCCACAGGCTCGTGCGGACCATTTGTCCGCTGCTCACTCCGTAATCGAGCGCAATTAAGAGAAGCGAGACGAAGCAAATTGATCGAGGGAAGGCAGCGATTCCTTCTAAATCACACACGGCAAAGAGGATGCGCTCTGTACCTGTTTTTGTACCTGAAAATCTCACTTTCTGGCTACGACATCGCTCTAGCGCTGTATCTTCGTCGCTGCAAGCTATTTAATATTAGTGACTTAACGCATTAAAGAAATGGTGCCGGGAGGGGGAGTTGAACCCCCATGACCTTGCGGTCGGCGGATTTTGAGTCCGCTGCGTCTGCCAGTT
>CAZTLV010000099.1:0-11167 GCA_964614635.1 uncultured Occallatibacter sp. | reverse complement strand
GGCTTGCCGCGGTCGCTGAGCTGGCCTTCCTTCGAGGCCTCGGTCAGCCGCACCAATTCCTTCTGCAAGCTCTGCAGCACAACGGCAACGTTGTTCACCGCTAGCTTCATCTTCTCGTGATCGCCTTTGTAGGTTTGTGCAATCAGCTCATCGATTTTGCCGCTTGAAATCTGCGCCAGGATGCGATTGCCCTCACCGATCGGAAGCAGGATCGCATCGAGCATCTCGTTAATGCCCTCGACCATCTCGCGATACACACCGCTGAATTGGTCCGCCTTGCCCCGCTCCGAGAGACGCCCATCTTTCGAGGCGTCCAGCAGCCGCATGATCTCCTGAGAAACCAGCAGCGCGTTATCCGCCTCCTGTCGAGCCGTTCCGGTCGAGCCGTTGAGACCGCCGTGCCCGTTCGATATGCGTCCGTTCGTCGCTCCGTGCTTCTTCCCGCCTTTGTTCATCAATGTAGTCGCCATGAAATCCGTCCCTCCCTCAGTGCTTGAATTCGTTCCTGCCGCGCGCCGGGTACCCGTTTACGGCGGGATCGGAACCAATGGAAAACACTAAACTCAGCTGGTTGGTGCGTTGCTTGTCCTGCACCGGGTATCGGGCCGGCGCCTTCAAATTCGTTTGACTTCGAGTCTTCCTGCCCACCGCCCGGCTCCCGGTCAGTAGCGCTCGAATTCGCCATCTGCGTCTTCGTTCCTTTCTTGCAGCCTCAGGTTCACGCCCGATTTGCCCTCCGGCTTGGCTTCCGCTTGAGCGCTGTGGCCGTTTGCTTTTGCGCTCACGCCCGGTCCGGCTTCGGCGATTTCGAGATGCCTGGCGCGAACGGCCGGCGACGCCGCGGCGTGGCCTTTATCTCCAATACGAAAGAAGGCCAGCGCGCTCACCAGCTGTTCGGATTGTCCGGTTAGCTCTTCGGTCGTGGCAGCCATCTCTTCGGAGGCCGAGGCATTCTGCTGAATCACCTTGTCCAGTTGCTGAAGCGCCTTGTTGATCTGCTCGGAGCCGGCATCCTGTTCCTTGCTGGCCGCGGATATCTCCTGCACCAGCTCCGCGGTCCTCTGAATATTGGGCACCAGCAACTCGAGCATGGCGCCCGACTTCTCCGACACGGTGACCGTCGTATCCGAAAGACGGTTGATCTCCGCAGCCGCTTTCTGGCTGCGCTCGGCAAGTTTGCGGACTTCGGCGGCCACCACGGCAAAGCCCTTGCCATGTTCGCCTGCACGCGCGGCCTCGATGGCGGCATTCAACGCCAGCAGATTGGTCTGCCGGGCAATCTCCTCGATGATCGATATCTTGCTGGCGATCTCCTTCATGGCGGAGATCGCTTCCAGAACCGACTTGCCGCTTATCTGAGCGTCCACGGCCGATTTGGTGGCGATCTTGTCGGTCTGCTGCGCATTGTCCGCATTCTGCTTGATGATGGAGGCCATCTCCTCCATCGAGGCCGACGCTTCCTCCGCGGCCGCAGCCTGGGCGCTCGCGCCCCTCGAAACCTGCATCGAGGTTGTCGCAATGGCCTGGCTGGCCGAGGATACTTCGCCGGCGATCGAACGAATCTCCAGAATGGTGCGGACGAGGCTCTCGCTCACCGTGCCCAGGCACCGCTCCATCCGCCCGATCTCGTCCTTCGACGTCGTCTGTTCGATGGGCCGGCTAAGATCGCCGGCGGCAAGCGCCTCCAGAACCAGGGCCACTCGATTCACGGGCCTGGTAATGGAACCGGTCAGCCGCCAGCCTAGACCAAGCGCCAGCAGCAAGCCCGTCAGCGTCGCAAAGCTCATGATCGTTCCAGTCCTCGAAGCCAGTGCGGAGCTGTCCCGCATCCTGTTCTCCGCCGATGTCAGGGCGCCGTCACGCATCTTATTGAACGACTCTTGCACTGCGGTCACTGCCGCCAGAGCATCGCCTTGGTACATGATTCCAATAGCTTCCTTTTCCTTTCCCGCAACGGCCAGAGACACCATGCGATCGAGATACACCTCGTACTTCCTGCGGTCCTCGTTGAATTCCTCGTAGCGGCTTCGCGCCTCGCCGGTGGCAACCGTCTTTTCAAACTCCCGCGATTGCTGGCTGAGTTCGTCCTTGAGGGTAGCTACCTTAGAGGCATACTTCTGTTTGTCCGGACTGAGGATGACGTCTCTCGACGCCAGCCGCAGCCCCTGGAGCGATGCCGTCATTCCGATCAGCTGGCCCTCCGGCACGGTCGACTTTTCATATAGCTGGACGTTGGCGTCGGCTAGCGTGCGCTGACAAAGAATGCCCGCGATACCGATCGCGACCGAGATAAGCGCCACAACGGCGAATCCACCAATCAGCTTGACCCCGATTTTGACATTGTTCAGCATGTATCGCTCCTTGACTGGCCTTCCGAGGCGGCGTGGCCTTCTGTGACAACCCGAGCTTCGCGTCTCGGCACCGAAGCCGAGCGGGCGAAATGGGTCGCGCCGGGCTGCCGGGAGCCGGGCGCCGTATTGCGCACCGCCTCCTGCGCCAATCGCTCCGGATCGAGAATCAGTGCGACCGAACCGTTGCCAAGAATGGTCGCTCCGGAGATCACTTGAACATTTCGGTAAAACCGGCTCAGGCTTTTGATCACTGTCTGGCAGTCGCCCAGGACCTCATCGACAACGAAGCCGTAGCGCCCGCCTTCGGTTTCAACAACCATGATCTGTTCCAGTTCCGGCAACTGGCCGACAACATTGAAATACTCGCGGAGGCGGATATAGGGGATGATCTCTTCGCGAACCAGGACTACATGCTTCCCGTTGGCCTGCTCAATATCCCGGCGGGACAGTTCGATACATTCGAGGGTATTGGCGAGAGGCAGAACAAAACATGAGGGCCCGACACGCACCAGAAGGCCGTCGATAATCGCCAGAGTAAGGGGCAGGCGCAGCGTCACGCTGGTTCCTTTTCCCTGTTCGCTCGACACTTCAATCGAACCGCGCAGGCTTTCAACTCGTCTGCGCACGACATCCATGCCGACGCCGCGTCCTGAAACGTCGGTTACTTGCCGGGCCGTTGAAAATCCCGGTTCGAAGATGAGAGCGGATACTTCATTGGCGGTCAGCTGCACATCGGCGGCGATCAGGCCCTTCTCGATCGCCCGTGCCCGCACTGCCTCGGCATCGATGCCGCCCCCGTCGTCGCTGACTCCGATCAGGACACTGCCGCCTGCATGGCGCGCCGACAGGTGAATGGTCGCCGTAGCTCGCTTGCCGCGCGAACTCCGCAATTCTGCCGCTTCAATACCATGATCCATGCTGTTGCGAATCAGGTGCAGAAGCGGATCGCCCAGTTGCTCGATGACTGTCTTATCGAGCTCCGTGTCGGCGCCCTCGATGGTGAGATCGACAGCCTTGCCAAGATCGCGGGCCAGGTCATGGACCAGGCGCCGAAACTTCTCAAACGTCGCCCGAATCGGCATCATGCGGATGTTCATCGAGTTCTCGCGCAACGACGAAGTCAATCGCTCGATCTCCTCCGCCACTTCGGTAACTTCAGAATCGTCGCGGCGACCCGCAAGTTCGCTCAACCGCGCCTGAACGGTGACTAGTTCTCCAACCAAGTCGACAAACTGGTCCAGTTTTGCCGCCGGCACGCGAAGGCTCGTGGCGCCGACGCTTTTTGCATCCGCTTGGCGGATGGCCGCGCCGGAAGGTCGCTGGTCCTGCGCGTCCAGTACTGGCTCCGTTGCGGAATCGAGCGGCTCTGCCCCGGCCGACAGCGATTCAATTTTCAACTCGCAACTGTCTTCAACGAAGATGAAGACATCGCGAATGGCGTCTGCTCCGCACGACCCTGACAACACCATCTCCCAGGTGATGTAGCAGTGGTCCGGACTGATCTCCGCGAGCGTTGGAATCGCCGCCAAATTGGCGCGAACGGAAAGACCGCCCAGTTGGCGCAGCTCTTGTATCAAAAGCAAGGGATTGGATCCATTCAACAGGAAATCGGGTCCAGGCGTAAATTGCACCCGCCAATCGCGGACAATCCTGGTCTCAGCGCAGGTTGATTTCCCTGCCGCTTTTATCTTTGGCTCCGGCGTCGCGCTCGCGGATATCCCGGACAGTTGCCGCGCTTTGGCGAGTATCTGCTCTCGGGCCGCAATCTCAAGAGGGGCGCCCTCTTTCCCATCGAGCATGGCCTTGATCTGATCGAGCGCGGCGAGCGTCAGATCGATGAGTTCGCCATTGATCTCGACCCGTCCGTTGCGTACGGCGTCAAATGCTGTCTCGAGATTATGTGTAAAGGCAGCCAGCTCTTCGAAGCCGAACATGGCTCCCGAGCCTTTGATGGTGTGCAAGCCGCGAAAGACCCGGCCCACCAGCTCGATGTCGCCGTGGTTCTCATTCAACTCGAGCAGCGCCGACTCCAGGTCGACTAGAATCTCACGCGCCTCCTCGCGGAAGCTTTGCTTGAAGAGCTCGATATTGTCTGGCGTATTCAACCATTTTCTCCCGCGGTCCCGGCCGCACCGATAGCGAAAAGGGACGGATCAAAACCAGCCTCATCCAGATTCCCCCTGATGGGTTCAGGGAGCGCATCGCCGAATACCCATCTCATGCCCATCCGGCCGGCCTCCAGTTCCGCCGCCCAGAGCAGCTGGACCGCGGTCACATCGAGATATGTGGCATCGCCCAGCATGACTCGTATCTCCCCCCCCGCTTTCAGCGCATCTACGAGAATTCTTTTCAGCTCTTCAGCCGAGGAGATATCGACTGAGCCTTCAAGCCGCACGCAGCTCGTCTTTTCGCCCTGCTCCAGAATGATTCCCACGTTCAACTCCACTTCTCTCGCGATCGCTGGCAGCGTGTCCTCGATCGCCTGCAACTTACACCCCTCAAGTCGAGCCCATTACCGATGTCCGCAATCCTTCACACAACCTTCGAGCAATTTCCCATCCATTGCGGCGCCGTAAAACCGGTGGATTCCAATGTGCCGGATTAGAAAAGCTCAATGGCGGGACGGCTATGGTCGCCTTTCTTACTTCCACCGGCCACCGCAAAATGAGTCATCGTCTGGCTGGCCATCCGGTACCGGCCAAGATGCCCGTCCAGCATCGATTTGAATGTCTGCTCCAACTTCCCGTCCCACTCGGGATCATTTGGCTTGTCGGCAAGCTGTTCCAAATGCCCGCACATCTCCATCAGTGCCTCTTGAACGTGCTCCATTCTCTGCCGCATCACGTCTTGAAACTGGATATGGCCCAAAGCCTTGGAAAGCCGGGTTACACATTCCTCGTAGCTCACATCCACTCCGGAGATCACATCGAGCAACAGCTCTCCGTTCGTCGAGAACTCGCGCTGCATCTCGCCGAGTCCCTCCACAAGGACCTGCATTCCTCGATCCTTCTCATGCCGCTCCAGTGATGCTTTGGCCTCGGCCATCTCCACATTCACTCTCTTCCAGGTCGAGTTGATTCTTTCCGAGATATCCGCCGCCGCCTTGGTCGAGCTCACCGAGAGCTTCCTCACTTCGTACGCCACCACGCCGAAGCCGCGGCCTGCGCTTCCCGCGCGCGCTGCCTCAATCTCCGCGTTCAGGGCCAACAGGCTGGTTTGCTGCGCAATCGAGGTAATTACTTTAATCAATGGCGTCAACTCGCGCACTTCCCCTGCCAGACCCTCGATCCTCGTGAAGTTCGCGCGCATTTCCGCCAATTGCTCATGTAATTGGACCTCGATTGCGCCAACGGTTTCCTTGTTGCGCTCGACGCGCGCATGGGTGCCCTCTGTCAGTGCCTTCCCGCTCTCGATCGACAGAGCAATGTGCTGGCGTTGCCCGTTGGCATGCTCGCTCAGAATCCCGATCTCCTCGATTGCGTGCATCACTTCGCGCTCCGATTCGGAGAGCGAGTCGCCGATCTGGCGATCCATCACGTCGATGTATGGCCGGACGTCCGCCACCTCGGCGTGAATCGTCTTCATTCCGGTCAACAGCTTCGAAATCTGCGTGAAATTCAACTCGCCGAAGTCCCGCATCTCCGACACCGCCGCGCACGCCTGCTTCAAGTTCCACCGTCTGAGAGCAAAACCGGGAAGCACCAGAAGCACCACCACGTACGCTGCAAAGAGGAATCTGTACGGGGCGAGCGCCGTACCCATCGAGTGATATACGGCGAGACAAAACAGCCCCAGCATAAAAACACGGAAAAGATACTCCCGGCCGAGGCGGCTGCGAATGCGCCCAAACCGCTTGTCGCTGTTCGGGCACGTCACGCCTTTATCCGGCATCGCCAACTTCGATGGCGCGCGGGAACTTTCCTCGATTGCTCGCAGAGTCGCTGATGCCATCTTCTATGCTCCCGGCAAAACCTTCTTGATTACGGCGATCAGGTCGTTCCCCGACAGCGGCTTTACAAGCCAGCCCGTGGCTCCAGCCTTTTTGCCCTCTTCGCGCTTGCTGGCCTCGGTCTCCGTGGTCAGCGTCAGTATGGGAACGAATTTCAGGTTGGGCATGGCGCGGATGTTCCGGATCAATTCCATACCGCCCATCACCGGCATGTTGATATCGGTGAGCACCAGGTTGGGCTTGAATCCCGATTGCAGCATGTCCAGTGCCGCGCGGCCGTTCGACGCGGTCTCGACCTGAAAGCCCCTCATTGTCAGAGTGGTCTTCAGGCTCATCACCATGGTCGGCGAATCGTCAACAACAAGAACTGTGAATGCCATGCCCGCTCCCCATGGCTCCATTTCCACTGCAATCTCCAGCCACTGCGGTTCCCAAGCCTCATTGACATTCGAGGCAAACGAGTGCCGGCTGCACTCACTTCATCGGCGAATATCGAGTGAGAGTTAGGCACCGTGAACCCGGCATTCACGTCTCGACGAAGGATTCACTGCTTTTTAAAGCTTTATTAGCCGGTTCAAATCAAGCGAAACCGATCCGAAACCTGATTCCCAGCCCCGCGACAAAGTGGTAATCTCAGCTCGTGCAGTTTCAGTTGCCGACCTCGCCCAACATCGACGGAAAATGAATTTGTTCAGCCCGACGCAACCACGCCCCGGGCCCGATCATCTGATCTTCACCGCACGAATTCCCCTTCTGGTATCGCAGTTCGTTTTCGCGCCGGTAGCATGATTCTGGCCCTCGCAATCGACCAGGAACGCCCCGAGGCGTTCCGAGGAACTTTTAATCGCGACCTAATGCTGTTGAGGATTCTTGATGTTGTTTTCTCTGGAACTGCCTGTTGCCAATGTTGCCTATCCCGCAGTTCTGTGCGGTACGCGCGGTCTCACGCCCGGCGTCTCAGGCGCGATTTTTCATTTCCGGCCGCGCCTTCTCGCTCTCGTCCTCGACCAGTCTTCAACCAGCATCTTCGCTCCACAAGGGACCCCGGCCCGGTCAATCTTCGGGCTCTCCATGCTGGTTCTCGCCATCTGTGCTGTGATCTTCCTTATCGTTGCCGGTCTCCTGCTCTATACCCTCGTCCGTTACCGCCATCGCCGCGGTTACACGCAGCGGGAGCCCGCGCAGATCTATGGCAGCACCCAGATCGAGCTCTCCTGGACCGTCCTTCCCATCCTCATCGTCGTCGTCCTCTTTCTAGCCACCGCGCGCGTTGTTTTTGTTACCCAAACCGCCGCAAAGCCTAGTAACGCCCTCGACGTGGTCGTCATTGGCCATCAATTTTGGTGGGAATATCGCTATCCCAAGCTGGGCATCGTCACCGCCAACGAACTCCATGTGCCCGTCAGCAATCCGGCGCAGCCGATGCCCACCTACCTGACCATGTCGTCGGCCGACACCGACCACAGCTTCTGGGTTCCCCGCCTCGCCGGCAAAATGGACCTGATTCCAAACAAGGTCAACACCATGTGGATCGATCCCGAAAAACCCGGCCTTTATCTCGGCCAGTGCGCGCAATATTGCGGCGTCCAACACGCAAAAATGCTCCTGCGCGTTTATGCAGACTCTCCCGCTGAGTTCTCCGCCTGGATCAGGAAGCAACAGCAGACTGCGTTGCAATCTCCAACTGCCGCTGCCGGGCGTGCGGTCTTTGAAGCTAATGCGTGCGTCAACTGCCATACCATCTCTGGCACTTCGGCGCACGGCACGTTCGGTCCCAACCTCTCGCACGTCGGTAGCCGTGACACCATCGCCTCCGGGGCAGTTCCCAACAACGCAAAGAATCTCCGCGCCTTCATCGACGACCCCGCACACTTCAAGCCCGGCGTCCTGATGCCAGCGATGCACCTCAACCAACATGATCTCGATGCCGTAACCCAGTACCTCACATCGCTTCATTGAGGATCGAAAAACGAGGAGCCCATGGCCACGCAAATACAGGTCACAGTCAGCCCAGCGCTCCGACGCGACTGGCTCTATCACGTCCAGGATTGGGTCACCACCGTCGATCACAAAAAAATCGGCCTGATGTACATCGCCTATGCGCTCATCTTCCTTGTCGTCGCGGGCATTGAAGCCCTCCTCATGCGCGTGCAGCTCGCCGTCCCCAACAACACCTTCGTTTCGCCGCAGACCTTCAACCGCCTCTTCACCATGCACGGCACCACAATGGTGTTCTTCGTTGGAATGCCCATCCTGTTCGGCTTCGGCAACTACCTTGTCCCGCTGATGATCGGAGCACGCGATATGGCCTTCCCGCGCCTCAACGCGTTCAGCTTCTGGGTAGCGGCATTCGGCGGGCTGCTGCTTTACTTCAGCTACTTCGCCGGCAGCGGACTCTACGGAGCAGGCACTGCGCCCGACGTCGGCTGGTTCGCCTACGCCCCACTTACCTCGCGCGTCTTCTCGCCTGGCCACTCGACCGACTACTGGACTCTCAGCATCCTTATCAGCGGCATCGGCAGCATCGGAACCGCACTCAACATCGTCGCCACTACACTTTGCATGCGCTGCCCCGGCATGAAACTCAGCCGCATGCCTCTCCTAGTCTGGCTTTATCTCGTCACCAGCGGCCTCGTCTTTGTCACCATCAGCCCGCTCACCGCCGCGCAAATCATGCTCTGCATCGATCGCTACCTAGGCGGTCATTTCTTCGATACTCAAGCCGGCGGCTCCGCTGTTCTCTGGATGCACTTTTTCTGGATCTTCGGACATCCCGAGGTCTACATCCTCGTCCTGCCCGCCTTCGCATTCGCCAACGAAATAATCCCCGTCTTCTCGCGCAAAGCCATCTTCGGTTATCCCGCCATGGTAGCGGCATCGGTAGGCATCGGCTTCATCAGCCTCAGCGTCTGGGCGCACCACATGTTCACCGTCGGCCTGGGAGCTGGCCCCAATGCCTTCTTCACTTTTGCCACCATGGTGATCTCGGTCCCCACCGGAATTAAAATCTTCAATTGGCTCGCCACCTTGTGGGGCGGGAACATTCACTTCACTACACCGATGAAATTCGCTATCGGTTTTCTTTTTCAATTCCTCGTCGCCGGACTCACCGGCATCATGCTCTCCGTCTCGCCCTTCGACTGGCAGCTCGGCAGTTCCTACTTCGTGGTCGCGCATTTCCACTACGTGCTGGTCGGCGCGATTCTCTTCATGATCTTCGCGGCATTCTATTACTGGTACCCCAAGATGACCGGCCGCATGCTTTCTGAAAAACTCGGCACGTGGCACTTCTGGCTTTTCGTCATCGGCTTCCACCTCACCTTCGACTTCATGCATGTGCCTGGCTTGCTCGGAATGCCGCGCCGCATCTACACCTACGAAGCAGACCGCGGCTGGGCGATCTGGAACATGATCGTCTCAAGCGGCGCAATATTCCAGACCGTCGCGACACTCATCTTTGTCTGGAACCTGGTCGCCTCTTACTTCAAAGGCGAAAAGGCCGGACCAGACCCATGGGACGCGTGGACACTCGAGTGGTCCACCAGTTCGCCGCCGCCCAGCTATAACTTCGCCGTCATTCCAACCGTTGATAGCCGCCGTCCTCTATGGGACCGCAAACATCCCGAAGAACCCGACTCGCACTATGAATAGGCCATGCACCAAACCCCGGAGTCTCCGAATTCGCCCAACGCATCGAGAGTCTTGTGTCGGGGCACGACTTCAGTCGTGCCGAAAGATATCAGAGCAGCAGCGGGCTTTAGCCCCTGAGGGATCGAAGCTAATGCGCATTCATCAAACCCTCAAAAGGAAGCCGATCGCCGAACAAGGATCGATATGAGCACAGCCGTCGCACTGCCGCATGAACAAATCGGAGAATGGAAGCAGCCGTCGCGCGGCATCGTCGGCATGGCCTGCCTCGTCATCGCCGAATCGGCCATCTTCATCATCTTCGTCGTCGCCTACCTCTTCTATATAGGCAAGAGCCTCACCGGCCCCACGCCTCGCGAAGTCCTCGATATCCCATGGTTCGCCTCCGTCTGTCTGCTTTCAAGCAGCATCACGGTCCACTTCGCCGTTCACTCGCTTCGAGCCGCAAAGGTGAGCCTCTGCGCAGCTTGGCTCGCCGCGACCGTCCTACTCGGCAGCATCTTCCTCGCGGCCACTGCCATCGAATGGTACGACCTGATATACCATTACCACCTCACCATTCGCACCAATCTTTTTGGGACAACTTTTTATTCGCTCGTCGGTCTGCACGCATCGCACGTCATCGTCGGCCTTCTCATGCTCGGCCTGACACTGATCTTTGCTCTAATGGGCAAAGTCAACGAACATCACGCCGAGCGCCTCGAAGTTATCTCCATCTACTGGCACTTCGTCGACGCAGTCTGGGTCGTCGTCTTCACCGTCGTCTACATCGTCGGCAGGTAAGTAAGTGGCCGCTTTTTACAGCACGAAATTGGGTGCCCCAGGTCTGGATGTTCAGACCTGGGAAGGCACGAACCTCAACACACGGAATTACGCGGCCACATAAAAAGATCGGCGAACTGAGGAACGTATGGAACACGGAAACAAGATTCATATGCCGCTCCCCACCGCCTGGCCCATGGCGCTAGCGCTGGGGGTCGCGCTCCTCGTCACCGGCATGGTCACCAGCCCAGGCGTCAGTCTTCTCGGCTTGCTGCTCATGCTCCTAGCAACCATCGGCTGGTTCCGCAACGTCCTCCCGGTCGAAGCGCACGAATACGTCGAAGCCCAGCCCGACCCAATGCAGGCACCGAGCTTCCAGAAGTCCATCGAGTACCTGCCCATCAGCCCGATGCACCGCAAAGTCTTGCCCGTCAGATCGGAAGAGCGTCGTGTAGGG
>CAZTLV010000098.1:0-11276 GCA_964614635.1 uncultured Occallatibacter sp. | reverse complement strand
TAGCAGCGCAGGATGATATCCGACTTTAAGCGCCATTGGCGTCGATTGGCGATAACTAGCCTTGCCGCGCTCTGAGTCCACTTCCCGATAGCGAAGTGTCCGCCAGAATGGCGGGCAATGCGCCGACATCCAAAACAATCGGGACGGGCATTGTTGAGGATGCGCGATGATTGATCGCATAGTTCGTATATCCTTCGTGGTCCACTACTGCTCCTTCGGCTGCTTGCGGCCAATCCGAGGTCGAACAGCTGGATTTTCCCGATCATTGATTCGAATCATTTCCGACTCCTCATGGCCGGGAGGGTAACTGCAAAATCAGGATTCGGATGAAGTTCACATCCATTGTCTTTGCAGCATGGAATTGGAACGCTCACAGAGCGTCTAGCACTGTTCTTGTTAATTGTGTCTGTGGCTCTAGGTCTGACTGGTTTCCTCTCAAAAAAGAGGTCAAGTGTTGACAACTTGGCACTGCACATTCTGAGGCAGAGTCGCTTACGGCAATGCAACGGAGCCAGTTCAAAAGCGGAAAAATGGTTCGTCTAGTCGAACAAAGGTAGTTGCACTCTTTCTCGAATGTAGTTAATATCACTACATCTGGAGGTTATATGGAAAAGCCAATCTCGGCCGCAGATGCCAACCGTGAATTCTCACAACTCTTGCAGGGAGTGAAGAAGGGCAATAGCTACATCGTGACTAGCCACGGAACTCCGGTAGCCAAGATCGCGCCGATTGCGGCGAGCAGTCAGCTCGCGAAGAAGGCGCGATCGCTGCTCCTCGCCAGACTGGAGGCCCAGCCTGTTATGGAGATTGGCCATTGGACGCGAGAAGAGATGTACTCACGATGAACACAATGAGAGTCGCACTCGACACCAACGTCCTGGTGTATGCCGAGGGACTGAACGGGATCGTTAAGAAACAAGCAACGCTTGAGTTGCTGCAGAAGCTTCCGCAAGACTTGATTGTGCTGCCAGTCCAGACTCTAGGCGAATTATTCACCGTCCTTTCGAGAAAAGGAGGGCGATCACCTGAAGAGGCTCGTTTATCTGTTCTCGGTTGGCGCGATTCTTATGAAGTAGTGGACACTACGGCGAAGATCGTAATCGTTGCTACCGATTTGGCTTCCCAGCATGGGCTTGGAATATGGGATTCGGTTATTCTCGCCACGGCTGCAGATGCTAGTTGCCGCCTGCTTCTCTCGGAAGATATGCAAGATGGGTTTACCTGGGCTGGAGTCACCATCGCAAATCCATTTGCTTCAAAGCGGCACCCGTTGCTCGACTCCATAATTCAGAGCACTCCGTAGCAATGTACGGCCTCCCTCCCTCTGGATGAGTTTCCGCAGCAGATTGGCAATGTGAGTTACATGTGTGGCATTGTGGTCGGTTTGCCAAGCGATTGGCGCGAGACTCATCGCGCCTCTGCCATCTGAGGCATTTATGAACTCCGGAGCCTGCGGTGAAAAGCCGGTTTCGCCAAACGGACTTCTGTCGGCTCATCAGCGCCGTGCGACTGTTCTCGATCGTGGGCCTGCCATGTGGTAAACAAGATATCTGTGCCTTGCATCGACAGCGCGCGGCAAGCTGCCGCACCAATGCCGTTACCACGGCTTGCACCGGTGATGAGTGAGAACTTGCCTTTAAGGTCGGGATAAATCACGTGATTCAACGGACCGCCCCGCAAATAGAGGGTAGCATTCACAACGAGATGCGGTTCCGCGAACCTGCATTACTCCACCCTTGTCGCAAGTGGCAAGGAATCCTCGCTGGTTGGCAACCTTCCTATCGAAAAAGGAGATTCAAGACGCCTGATGTCAACTGTTGAGAACTTGGCATTCCACATTCGGAGGCCGAATTGTCTGAGGCAACGAATCCCTTTATGTCAGTACCGACGACGCCGATGTCTGGCAGGCAGGAGTCTCGGATGCGTGCCATTCGCGCATGCATCTTCTGGTACGCCTTGAGCAGCCGTCAGCGAGTAAAAGTCTTTTCGACTGTGGCCATGGGGAGGAAGAGGCGCTTCTTCTTCGAGTCAGGGAATGGAATAAACCCGAAATCCACGTAGAACTGGTGCGCCTTTTCGTCTTTGGCATCCACCACTACAGCGGCAGACGCAATATTCCTACTCATATAAAGTGATTTCTGCAGTGCGTCTGCGAGAAGCAGCTCCCCAACACCCTGCCCCTTAAAAACCAAATCCCTCGCCAATCTACCGATGAGCGTCGCACCGATGTACGGATACCGCGGCAGGTCCAATTTGGAAACAATGCCCTCGGGGAGATCCTTAGCGTCGATATTGTCGGCGGAAAGGGTGTAATAGCCGGCGATCCGGCTTTCTGCCAAGAGTACGTGCACAGCAGCAGCTCGCCGATCGATATCCTGTGTGGCTCGCTCCTTCAGGTATTTGTCGAGTTCTAATGAGCCACATGAAAAAGCCGCCCGGAGCTTCTTGTGATGAGGTCCGAACGGCTCGATTGCCTGGAACTTTGACTTGGAAATAAGCTACCTCCCAAACACCTGTGCATGCCGAGCGGCGGCCTTGCGCAGTCTTGCATTTGGGGCTGGGGGATTCAGTAAGGCTTCCACAAAGGCGATCTTGTCGCGACGCGTCAGCTCTGATAGCTCGCTTGCACGAACGACGCGCTGAGCGGCTTCGACCACGCTGTTAACAACGAAGTCGGTCAGCTTCCTTCCCTGAATTGCGGCCGCAGTCTCGCAGAGAGCTTTAGTTGCACGGGGTACCCGAGCTTCCAGGCGTGCATCCCTTTTGGGTTCAGCTACCGGCATTTTTCTAATCCTCTCATCAATACCTTACTGTACGGCAATTTGCCGCACAAATTCAATACTTCTTTCAATGCGCCTGGTTGGAGAACGTCTAAATCACTCATCCCACAACACTTGATAGACAAACAATAAACGACACCTGTGGCTTCGCTCTAACCGGCAATCCGGAGATCGGGTCCTCAAGTGTTGAAAACTTGGCTTAGCGCACTTTGAGACCTGAAGAGTTCGCTATTTGAGGAGCGGCAGTGCTGTGCCCTCCAGCATTCCCGGTCCAAACGGCGTTTACCGGAACTAATCTTCGTTTGACCCTGTTCCTAAGCCGGTCTCCGTCTTGTAGAAAGGCTCGTGGATTCTACTGAGCATGGCTATGCGGAATGTTCTTCGCTCTCGATCCGGTTCAGCTTCTCAGTGAGCAGTTGCTTCTCGCGCAGGTTATCAGTCAGAAAGATTGCGCGTTGGAGTTCTTCCCGCGCTTCCGCGCTGCGACCGAGTTTCATCAGTAGGTCGCCGCGAACACTGGGGCGCAGATGGTAGTTGGAAAGACCGTCGATTGTGTCGACCGCAGCAAGTCCGGCTGCGGGGCCATCGGCCATGCTGATGGCGACGGCGCGGTTGAGCGCGACGATGGGTGAGGGTTTAGTTTTCAGGAGTACATCGTAGAGGGCAACGATTCTTTGCCAGTCCGTATCCTCGACCTTCAGTGCGCGTGCGTGACAGGCGGTTATGGCGGCCTGGAGCGCATAGGGCTCCGCACTGCCGCCGAGTCTTTGCGCTTGATCAAGAGCGGCAAGACCTCGTTGGATCTGGGTGCGATCCCAGAGGGCACGGTCCTGGTCGGGAAGAAGAACTGCTTCGCCGTTGACTCCTCGACGCACAGCGGAGCGTGAGGCGTTGAGCTCCATCAAGGCGAGGAGCGCGTGGGTCTCCGGCTCTTCAGGGATCAGCTTCACCAGCGTGCGTGCGAGGCGAAGCGCTTCTTCGACGAGCGCGGCGCGGGACCACTCTTCACCGGAGGTCGCGGTGTAACCCTCGTTAAAGATGAGGTAGATTACGAGCAAGACGGACTGCACGCGTTCGCGAAGTTCTTTCCCGCGCGGCATTTCGAACGGCACGTTCGCGTCGGCGAGGGTTTTCTTTGCCCGGGTGATGCGCTGGCCCATTGTCTTTTCAGGTACGAGAAATGCTCGGGCGATCTCAGTTGTGGTGAGACCGCCGAGAATGCGCAGTGTGAGGGCGATGCGGCCTTCGATGGCCAGCACCGGATGGCACGCGATGAAGAGAAGACGCAGAATGTCGTCGTCGATGACCTGATCGAATGACTGTTCCAATTCTTCTCCGAGCCGCTGTTGTTGCGCTTCGAGTTCGCGCGTGACTTCTTCGTGTTTGGGTACGAGGTTTTGCGCACGCCGAAGTGAGTCGATGGCGCGCCACTTGGCGGACTTCATCAGCCATGCGCCGGGGTTTTCGGGGATACCTTGCTTGGGCCACTGCTCGAGCGCGGAGACGAGTGCGTCCTGCGCGAGCTCTTCGGCGATGCCGATGTCACGCGTGACGCGAGCGATGCCCGCGATGAGCCGTGCGGATTCGTTCTTCCACACGCTCTCGATCGCTTGGAAGACATCGCTTGCTTGGGACACATCGCTCATACCCCTTAGAGTACGGCATTCCCGCGTGCACCGCCATGTCATGAATGGCGAAACTACATGTGCATGGCGGGTGTGCCGTCAGACCATTTGTCGGCGGCGATGAGGGAGACGAAGATCCGCGGAAAGGTCCTCAGTTGCGGGTAGGTGTCAGGTGAAGCGGACCAGTAGCTGACGCCGAAGATGGGAGAGTTGGCGAGGTTGGCTCCCCAGGGTGCTCCGTCGTCCGCCGTATAGAACATCACGTGCGACATCGTGTGGTCGCCCTGATCAAATAGATAGGAAGTTTTGGACATCATGTAGCACATCGCTCCCGGCTCGAGCATCGGCAGTTCTTTCTTCGCAATCGAGGCTTGAGTCGCGGCGATGATCTCTTCCCTGGAGTGGCCCGCAAGGACGAGCTCGGTGCGCTTGAGGTCATAGGGAAGGAATGAACGAGCCGCTGACGGATTGAGGCAGCCGGCGGCGCGGATTTTTGGGTTCCAGAAATCGGGGTTGTCCAACATTCCGCCCCAGCCCCGATCAACTATGCAGGTCCATCCATTCTTACCTTCCACGGCGGGCTCGTAGCCGTGGCTGGTCAGTACCAGTACGGAGGCACCGTGCGAAATGGCGTCCGGAGCAGCGCTGCGTGCCAGCGCAATTTCTGCGTCGTGGTTCATGAGGTACTGTTCGATCGACGCCATCTTGGGGTAAGGACTTGCTTGGATTTGCGCTGGCGCGTGGTGCGCGCATAGTCCCGCAAGTAGCATCGAGCAGACGAGGAAGGCGATGTTGCGAACTTTGTTTTTGCGCATAAGGGTTCCCTCGCGCGCGGGAGCTTATGGCCACCGCACGCCTGTTGGTTAGGACTTGTTGAGGTGTGTTGCTGGCGGGGTTTTAGGCTTGGGAGGGATCGGGTACGAAGAAGATCTCGCGTACCTCGGACGGCATGCGCGTGCATTTCGCACTCCTGCGTGCCCATGAGAGCGCTTCTTCGAGATTGGCGACTTCGATGATCATCATGCCGCCGACGAATTCCTTGGCTTCGAGGTAAGGGCCATCAGTAACGACCAGGTCGCCGTTGGGTTGCGTACGCACTGTATGGCTTGCGCCCAGGCCACCGGAAAACTTGGTGATTCCCGCGGCATCCATTTCGCGGTTGAGAGCGTGGATTCCTTCTACCATGGCTTCGTCAATGGTGGAGGGGTCGAAGTTTTTGGGGAGGTATCCAGAAATCACAAAGTGCGGCATCCTTTTTCTCCTGAACTGAGTTGGGCGGGGTAGTTTGATCCGCCTTCATTACTGCAACGAACGGCGGAGGCGGAATTCTACAAACTTGCGAAGATTTTTTGCCATTCTCGGATGGTATTTCGAGAAAGGCACGGATCTCGGCATTGCGTCGGCTGGGAATCAGCCGCCAGTACTCGACCTCTGAGGGGGCATGGCCATGTATTTACCGAGGACGTCCACCAAATCTTGGTTTGGCACACACTGCTTTGCCGAAAAGGAAGACAGGATGTGGTCCAGTTCATTCTCTGACAGGCGTTTGAAGAGGCTGGCGTAGAGCGGCTGCATCATGGTTCCCGTGTAGAAGCACAAAAGGGTCTGGCTCATGCACCGTACATTGAGTCCCGCATCCACCTGCGGATCATCAACCACTTGACGGATCTGGTCTGCGAGCTGAGCCGTTGCATCCTTTACCTGCGTTGGCGGCAGCCACTTCATCCAATCGTCGGTACCAAGAGCAAGCTTCTTGCGGAGAAAGCCGCTGATGCGCTCCATGTACGGAGATGCAGGATCGAGTGCCAGCATACCCATAACGCCAACATCTTTGTAGTTCCACGTTGTCCAGTGCGCCTCGTGACTTTCAAAGATGCCAATTTGATCGTCTAACGCGCGAAGCCGGTCGCCACTCTCATCGGCAGGCCCGTTAAAGACAGACCCAAATTCGCCCACCCACAGCGGAACGTTATGCCGCTCGGTGAACTTCGTTCCATCGGCATCGAGGAAGGTGCGCTCCTGTTTTGCCCGATCCCATTCCTGACCAGTGTCCGCCGCAGCCGATCGCGGATGGATGATGCCAGGGTATCGGCCGGGTCCAAACCCGGGCACGGTGTAGTTGTGTGAACTGTAAGCGAGGTTATCGTCGAAGGGTTTCTCGAACCCCGAGAAGTCCTTTGCGTAGTCATCCCCTTCAAGGAAGATGATGTGCCTAGAATCGATTTTGCGAATCTCTGTAACCAGGCGCCGGTAGACGGCATTCATGCGGTCAAAATTGGACCTGTAATTGGAACCCACGTTCCATGGATAGTCGCCCACGGCGTTGTTCGCGCAAGGCTCGTTGAGCACGTCGTAGCCGGCGATGACGGCCTTGTTCTTATAGCGCCGCGCAAACTCCTGCCACAGGGCAACGAAGCGATCCTGATAGAACTGAACGTCCCAGAAAATGCTGATGCGCGATGCGTTGTCAGAATGCCAGTGGACATTCTGCCACCCCTGCGCCGAATGAAGGTCGAGAATGACATAGAGACCATGTTTTTCGCAGTGGCTCAGCACTTTATCGAGACGGGCAAAACCCGCCTCCTTGTATTTGAAAGGAGCGGCATCGTCCTCGAAGTGTCGATAGTTAAGAGGTATCCTGACGACGCTGGCGCCGGCCTTTCTCAGAAAGATCACATCGTCTTCGTTGAAGAAGTAGTCGAGCAGGCGCTCGAAAAAGAACTGTGCTCTGTCTGGACCAAGCACTTCTGCCATCTGTGCCCGGAGAGTATGCTCCGCGCCTGGATGCCCATTGATGAAATCCTCCATGTTCATCCAGCCGCCGGGACAGGTTCCCCGGAGGCGAACCTGTTTCCCTTGCGCATTGACAATGTGACGGCCGCTGACATGAAGGAACTCCATCTTGTTGTCGCTCTGATGACTGTCCGCTGCTTGTGGACCAGCACTTTGTTCCGGTGCGGCTGCCACTCGATTTCCCGTGAGCGCTGCCGCACCGGTAAACGCGGCCAGCTTGAGAAATTCACGCCGTGGCTTCACATTGCCTGCGTTCCTTGTCATAAAACCTCTTCCAAGAATTTGGTTTGGCGGTTAACGATCTCGGTGGGTTGGCGTATTTCAATTCGCATTCTAAGCTTCATTTGCGAAATGAGCGGAAAACCGCACCGAAAAATACCACTAAAGAGCGGCACATATAAAGGGCTTTCGCGGACCCTGGTGCCGAGATCCAAAGCAAGAAGATTGGGCCAATTGTCAATTAGCTTAGGCGCTTGTCCATCGTGCTGGTTGGTGCCGGTCTGGATCAAGGGCTGGCCGGAAACCTCGGGATCGTATTCAGTCCGGGCGCGAACAAGAATACCGGAATCTAGGTAGGCGGCGGCAACTCATTGCACATAGCCAGGGCAAGCAGCGGGTACAATGTGCCACTGTAGCTAATGAACTGCCAGCCATCGCGGTTGAGTGACCGGGTCCACCATCGGCCGGAGGAGCGCTGGTTAGCGAGCAGCCAAGAGACGCCGCGCTGGATCCGCAGGTCGCCCGCTGCAATCCCCGCCTTTCGAAGAACAATAATGGCGAGGCCCGTCATGTGGCCATCGCTAGTCGGATCGGCAAACTCGAGCTCCGCCCTAAGCTTCTCCGCGCGATTGCCCTTTCCCAACTCTTCGGGCAAAGCGAAGCTGCGAATCGACCAGCCGCCATCGGGCTTCTGGTGCCTCAAGATCATCTCAACCAGCTGCTGCATCCGACTGGGATCCAACAGGCCAGGCAGCTCGGTTGCGGCCCAAAGCAGGTCGGTTCGATCATAATCCCCCTGCATCTTGCGTTCAGAGCGAAGGCAGTCTTCCAGCAGGTTAATCTTCTCCGCAAGCGGTGTGCCGCGCTGCTGAGCAAGCCAACCCGGAGCATTCCCGACGGCTCTGGCGGCAACGGTGGCCAACTGAAATCGGCTCGATTCAAGCGGAGGGTTGATGTCGTCGCTGATAGTCCAGTCTCCATCGCCGCGCTGGAGCTTGAACATCATGGAAAGTGCCTGCGAGGTTTCTGGCGACAGGCGGTGCGTCACGTGATTATCCCAGATCGCAAGGCCCGCGGCCACATAAACCGCTTGCGTCGAATCCAGCTCCGGACGGAGGTCGGCAGGATCGGTTGCCAGCTCAGCTTGGAGCGCGCTGACAAAGAAGTCGCGGAGCGCCTTTTGGGGATGGCCCAACTGCGGCGTCAGCAAAGGACGCACAACCATGTATGAACCGTTAGTATGGCAGGCTACGCATTTCCATTCGCTAGTCCATGCCTCGGCTCCCTGTTCCATATAGTCGAGCGCCAACTTGGGCGTGAATGGAATTTTGGGCTCGAGAGGCGAGGGCCGCGCAAACGTTACGTCTTTGTGGTGGTATTGATAAAGAAACGGAACATGCCATGCAGTTTCCTCGGTTGCGCGCCGCAGCTCGAGGGGCACGGAGCGATGGTCATAGAACCATGTGCCTGCGATGGAGGCTCCATCCGAGCTGATTTTCCCTTCATAGGCGCCCTTGCCGCCATTCGTGGTGAGTTTGAGGTTCGAACCTTTGAGAATGATTGAGTCAACATGCAGGTCGTCGTGGAGGAACTCGAGATCGAATGCCGTGACAGCCCAACCGCCAGCATCTTTCTTGGCGATTTGAAGAACGACCCGATTCTGATCTTCCCCTGCTGGTAGCGTGCCCTGCCAAATTCCCGCAAGATCCTGTGCGTTGAGGGCGCTACACGTAAGAGCGGCGAGGGCGCAGAAACGGAAGATGCTCTTCCTCATGAATAATCTTCCCCCGGGGTGGGCGCCTTGCAGTGCGTGCTGGCGCCACCCGTCAAAGCCTACGGAATGCTAACAGAGTAGTCTTTCTCCTCATAACTCGTCGTGGTAGCCCGATCAACGCAGAACTTGCGCGGTCAAATGACGAGAACCTGGCATTTCACTCATTGAGGCCGAATTGCCTGAGGCAAAGTATTGCTGCCACATGCCGATGACACAATGAGGTTATCGAACCCATTGAGCATTCTTCGGCACCCCAAACCGCCGTGTCACACTGACAATCGCTGAAGCAAGATCGGGCAAGCCACTTACTGCTTTACAACTTCAAGATCGATCGTCAGCTTGATTTCATCGCTGACCACGCCATCAGGGAATGTACTTCCAATGCCGAAGGCTGAACGGCTGATCTTTGTGGTCGCGGAAAAGCCTGCGTGCGGCTTGTGATCCATCCCAGGAACAGGCCCGACAGGGCCTTCTGCTTCAAGAACGACAGGCTTGGTAACACCATGCAAAGTGAGATTCCCCTTTATCGTGAGCGTGCTTCCGTTCTTCACCACGCTGGTGCTGGCAAAAGTAACGGTCGGAAAGCTTGCGACGTCGAGGAAGTGTGGACTCTTGATGTCGTTATCGCGGAATGAAACACCTGTGTCTACAGTGCTCACGTCGATGGTTGCGTTGACGGTGGACTTGGAGATGTCAGATTCGTTCAATTGAATCGTTGCGGCCACATTGCCAAAGCGCCCATGGACGTTGGAGACGCTCAGGTGAATGACACTGAACTCTACTTCGCTGTGTGGTGGATCTGAGATCCAGGTTGAGGTTTGCGCAGTCGCCAGAGGAGCTACAAGGGCGAAGATGCCGGTGACAAGTGCCAATCGCTTCATCTTGAGAAGTCCTTTCTTTTCAAGGCCAACAGGCCGGTTCCTGGTGTCGTCAAAGCCGAGGTTCGACGCTGGATGAGTGAGAATCGGAAAGGAGGATTCAATGTGCGCAGAATCCAGCCTACAAGAATGGATGAATGAAGAAGTTATTTGTTGCAACAAATATTGATCCCAGGCACTGAGGAATGGATTAATCGCTTCACTGGACTCCCATGTTGACACAATTGGCAAATATTGAGGAGGGCTTCAAGCGCGTTTCGGGCTCACAAGCATCCCGACCTTGGTAGTCAAATGTTGAGAACTTGGGTGCCTGTTGAAAAAGTCAGCTTTCTCAAAAAACGAAGAAAAATGGGTGATAGAAAATGTCTAGGCGACCCAAGAAAATCGCTTTTAGGGCATCCTGGAGCGATCTTATTTCTCGCATTTTCCTTCGGTCGACTTTTTCAACAGGCACTTGGCATCTCACATTCTGAGGCCGAATTGAGGGCAACGATAGAGTCGGAACTCTGTTGACGAATCAACCGAAGCGGTGCAGTCGCTTGACTCCGTTGTCCCGTCTGAAAAACAATAATTTCCAATTCGCATCGACGAACTGCCCAGCGTGGTGGCTCAAAACATCACTGAACGGATTGGGTCGCATTAGAGACAGATGATGAAAGCAGTTGGATACTGGGCAGCGGCCATAACGCTTGCGCTTGGTCTGGCGCAGACGCCGGAGTCACGCGCCCAGTCGCCACACGAACATGCGGCTGCCGCGCTTCCATTCTTTGAAGTAGTCTCCATCGAGCCCTACGCGCCAAACTAATGGCCCACATCCAGTTACAAGCAATTCACGCCAGATGGATTCGTCTGGAGGAACACCATCGCTCAGGCCTTGTTGGTCTATGCCCACGACCTCCGCGACCCCAAATTGAGCGACAGAGAGCGGCTCATTCCCGGTGGTGAGAAATGGATGTTCTGGGACTGGTTCGACGTTCAGGCACAACGCCGACGACGGGTAAACAGAGGCCTGCTTCCCTTACCAATCCTATTGCCGCCCGACGTCGCTGCTTGGGCAGCTCTACCAGAGACGTGTTTTTCGACTAAGCAGTCAAGGAGCGTCTCCAAAGCAACTCGCCCCAGAATACGGAAACCAGGTAGAGGGCGAAGGCAACGGCCAAGACCCAGAGTCCCATCCTTGCCGCTCCGATTCCAGCGAATCCACCCA
>CAZTLV010000097.1:0-11315 GCA_964614635.1 uncultured Occallatibacter sp. | reverse complement strand
CCATAAGGGAATACTATATCTTGTGGTAGGGTTCGTCAAGCAGATACCCATCTTCAGCCAAATGCAAGCCGCTGACCCCGCCATGTGTTGCTTTGCCTGAAACCAGGCTGATGAGGCTCAGAAAGGGTATTCGCGTGGCTCGAACGTGATAGCGGCCCTCAATCGACCGCACCACGCTGTCGTAGCCACCTTCACCGCCACCTGCCAACACCGCTGCCGGAATCAGCAAGGCAACCAGGGCCATTGGAATCAACCAGAGCCGCCTCATTGGTTACCTTCCGACTTGTCCTTATCCATCGTTTTTGTCTTGTCCTTTTCCTTCACCTCTTCGCCCTTGCCGCGAGGGCTGTGCTCCATCCCGCCAATCGACCCCAGAGCACCCAAGCCCGCGAGCCCGTTCAACTGGCCCAGCTCATCCATGTGAATGGGCCCGAGAATCAGAACGATGGTCAGTTCCTTTGGTTCCACGTCCAGAATGAACATGCCATGCGACTCGCCATTCACCAGCTTGACCATCACATCGGTGGACTCGTTGTTTTTCCGATCCCGCTCGTGCACCATGGGCGTCCACTCGCTGGTTTCGAAATACCTGCGCAGCTGGTCAACCTCATCGGATGTGAACTGGCCTTCCTTGTCGAAGTCGTATTCGCGGACGTAGATGCCATCGAGCCCTTCGATCAAATGCCTGGTTGCCGCTTCGTCCTTGTCCTTGTTGTTCATCACCTTTGAAGCGAATCCAAGCATGTTCTTGCCCAGGGTGACCTCAGTGACGTTGGAGGCACGCGCGGCCAGCTGTTTCTCAATTGCAGGCGGTGCGGGCAGCTGCGAGTCTTGCGCCATTGCGGTTGCGCCAACTACCGCGGTTCCTAAGATAAGAGCGATGATTCGATTCTTCATAAGCTTCTCCTTACTCCTGAGGTGAACGCCTGTGCGCCGCGAGTTGCGAGTTCATTTGGTTCAGCGCGTGAGCGGTAATGCGAAGCGCGGTCAGCACCAGTTGCCGGGCCGCTTCGTCCTTGAGCTGTTCTTCGTGGTTGTGCCAGGCAAACCCGCCGGCCAGTGCCGCTACCAGCAAGATCGAGGCTGCCAGGCGCTGCCAAATCGCAGAAATATTGCTCGAGCTGCGAGCGCGCCGCCGCATCATCACCTTGCTCTTCAACCCTGGCGGTGCCGGCCTGCGCTGCAGCGCCTGCCGCAATTCCCGTTCAAACTCTTCGTTGGGTTCAAACTCCACGCACTTGCTCCTTCACACGGACGTACTCTTTCAGATGGCTCTCGGCCTTGGCCCGCAACAGCTTGAGCCCGCGCTGCAGGTGACTCTTAACCGTGGCCAACGGCGCTTCAAGCGTGGCTGCAATCTCCTCCGGCGTCAGGTCCTCCTGATAGCGCAGGATCAGTGCCGCTCGCTGCGCCTCGGGCAGAGTTGCCAGCAGTTGCTCCAGCCGCGCGCCCAGGGGAGACGAGTGGTTCTCAGGCTTCATGATGTGCCGATCCTCCATCTCCACCCACAAATCCATCCCGCGTACCCTCCGCCGCCGCAGCGCGTCCGTTGATCGGCTCATGGTCACGCGGCGAAGCCAATGGCATGCGTGATCCGCTGAAGTGATTCTGCCCAGGTGCCCGTCCAACTCCAGGAAAACGTCCTGCGCAATCTCTTCGGCCAGCCCGCGGTCGCCGGTCATCCGCCAGGCAAGCGAAAACACCATCGACTGATGCGCGTCCACGAGTTGTTCAAAATCCGGCTGCCAATCGTGGGCCATGAGGTCGCTTCTACTCTCCAATCCGCAGAAACGCGTGCGCGGGGATGCAGAGATTACGCGCCGGAGACGAAAAAGTTCGAATCAAACGGAAGGATGGTGGGGAGTTGTGACCGCCAGGTTAAAACAGGTCGGGAACGCTGTGGAAAGCAATGCGCGTAGGAGCTGCCTTAAACGCGGTCAGCATCGTGGCCGGCGCGAGCGTGCTGAGCCCGTATTTGTTGTTGAGCTGGTCCATCGCCGCCAGCAGTCGTACCCGGCTCTGCTCGTCTTCGCTGCCATCGAACAGATTCAGAGAATGCAGGCTGTTCGGCACCAGCCCGTTCAAATGAACGCCGATAAAGTAGGGGTGGTCAAACTGCGGTCCAGCAGGCCGGTTCGCCCACAGCCGGCTCAGCGCCGCAAGCAGCGTCTGGTTATCCTGGCACTCGCTCAGTTTCAGTTCGCTCTTCCATCCCCGAGTAGGCAATCCAAAGTTGCTGATCGCCTTCCCCTGGCCGCCTGGCAGCGCATATCCAATCGCCAACCCGATTTTGCTGGCCCACAATCCTGCCGCCCGCAACCGCATTGCGGCCTTGTGCAGCAACTTATGCGCCACCGCCCATGCCTTCTCCGGAGTCCGCATCTCCGGCGCCAATACGTGCTGATGGCTCAGCGACTTCAGGTGCTCGGTCTCGGACATGTCGAAGTCCTGGCCTCTGAGCCAGTGCCACAGTCGCTCGCCCCAAACAGATCCCCACAACTCCCCAGCCTGTTCGCAATCAAGCGCCAGCAACTGCTCCATGGTCTGGATGCCCTTGTCTTTGAGCCGTTTCTCAGTCTTGGTGCCGATGCCCGGCAGGTCGCGCAGCGTCAACTGGCGCAGGGCCTCAGGAAGGATGTCCAGCGGGAGCGCCACCAGGCCATCCGGCTTCTCCATGTCGCTGGCTACTTTGGCGAGATAGCGGTTGGTCGCCAACCCGACTGAACTGCGCATCATCGGGCCTACCTGCTCCCTGATGCACGCCTTCACTTTGCGCCCAAGCTCCATCGCGGCAAGCAGCGGACGTTCCCGGCCGATCAACCGGCAAGCCATCTCATCAATCGAGAGCACGGCCGTCACCGGCAAACAACTTTCTACCGCCTCTACAATGCGGTGATGGTAGTCCACGTAGAGTTCGTGCCGCGCCTCCACCAATGTGATGTCAGGACACAGGCGCTTCGCGTCGCCTACTGGGGTTCCCGTTTTTACGCCCCGCGCCTTGGCCTCGTAGCTGGCGGCAATGCAGACGGTGGTGTCAGCCATCATGGGAACCACAGCCACGGGGCGCCCACGCAACTCAGGTCGAGCTTCCTGTTCAACTGAGGCAAAGTAGGAATTCAGATCGACAAACAACCAGTTCAGTGACAGGCCTTGGCCTTGATCCCCATCGCTTCTAACCTGTGGAGGCTCCGAGGGTGGCGCGAGCGTTCTCCGCGAGGATTCCAACTCATCGGAATCCAGCTCTTCAGACCACGCGTCTGGCGGAGCTTGAATCTCCAGGTCCGTTTCGCCCTGCGGGCGATCGCCGGGATTGGGACTGGTGACCATCGTGTTCATATTTTCGCTTTTTGTTCTCCAAAATACAAGAGTCACTTCAAGAAATTTGCGATGATACACTTGCGGCATCGGGAAAATGACGCTTAGAGACTCGAACCTGCAGCCGCGGCGGCTTGCCGCGGTCTAGTTCTGGCGTCGATTACGGGTGGCATAGATCCATGCAAAGCCTGATTCATTGGTTGGCATCGAACGGCACCGTCCTGGCCATCGCCGTTACGGTTGGAGTGGCCGTGCTCCTGGTTTGTTGCCTGGGCTGTTCAAATTGCCCTGGCCGCGATAAGGACGACCTCTTTCGCCGCCGCGAACTCTAGCCGAGTCAATTCCACAATGAGTTGGCTGCCCCGCCGGACGTTCAGGGTCTAGCCGGCAGCGCAGGAAAGCTTCGGCGAAAACAGCTCCAGTTAGGTCGAGTCCCGCAACCGCTCATTGGCTGATGGGCAAGCCCCCCGGTCAAAGAGCTCTGCGTTCCCGCTCGTCTTTACTGCACCGGCGGCTTCAAATACATCTCAAACTGTGCCAGGATCCGGTTGTAGAGATGCGTCCGCGCATCGGGTCCCGAAATGGAGTGGGTCTTGCGCGGGAAGATCTGAAGGTCGTAGGGAATCTGCGCGTCAATAAGCTTCTGCACATACTGCACGGTGTTTTCCAAGTGCACGTTGTCGTCGCCGGTTCCGGCCACAATCAGCAGGCGCCCTTTCAGATGGGCTGCGGTGTTTGCGACTGAGAAATCGCGATAGCCCTCAGGAAACTCCGCGGGCTGGCTTATGTAGCGCTCGGTGTAAATGGAGTCATAGTCGCGCCAGTCGGTCACCGGCGCCACCGCAACACCGGCGCGGAGGCGGTCGGTGTGGCTCATCGCATACAGGGTGAACGTGCCGCCCCAACTCCAACCCCACCAGCCGAGTCGCTTGCTGTCGAGTTGCGGGTTCTGTGCCAGCACAGCATCCACCACTGTCATCTGGTCCTCAAACTGAATGGGGCCGAAGTTGTGCCAGGCCGCCTGGGCAAAGGCGCGTCCTCGATTGCCGGTCCCGCGATTGTCGGAGTGCAGCACCGCAAATCCATGCTGCGCCAGCAGCTGGTCAAAGAGCAGGCTGTCGCCGCCCCAGCGGTTCGATACCGGCTGCGGCCCTGGCCCGCCATAAGGATTCACAATCAGCGGAACACTTCCCGCATTGGTCGTGCCTTCGGGCAGAAGCAGCGTCGAGTAGAGGGTGGTGCCGTCGTGAGCCTTCACTTCAAGCTGTTGCGGTGCGCGCAGATGGTAGGCATCCATCGCGTGCGTCTGCCAGAACGTGTTGCATTCGCCAGCCGCTTTGCATAGACGAACGGTTGGCGGTTCCATGCGCGAGGACTGCTCATCCGTGAACGCAGTGCCGCTGGGGGCGAAATTTCCTTCATGGTATCCGGCGGCGGTGGTCAGCTGCTTCCGTTCACCTTCAAAGCTCACCTGCCAAAGTTGGCGCTCGGTCAGGTTGCCCTCGTTGCCGGCATAGTCGATTACTTTCGCGGCGTGATCCACATGATAGATCTCTTCCACTTCGAAATCACCCTTGGTCAATTGCTTCAGCAGCGTGCCTGCAGCCTCCATGGGATTGGCCTGATCGTAGCCGTAGAGATAGAGATGGTTATGGCCATCGGTCCAATTGGAAAGCACGACGGTGCCGTAGCCTGCTGAAACGTCGTAGTTGTCATCGAGAAACATCTTGTCGGTGATCTGAATGATCGAGTGCGCCAACCCTGTCGTTGCATCGGCAAAATAGATGTCTCTGTGCTGGTGATCGCGAGTCAGGGTCTCAATCCAGATTGTCTTGCGGTCAACCCATCCGAAGCGCGGAATGTAATCCTGACCGTCCTTGATGGGAAGTCTTATCCACACTGTCTTGCCGCCCATTGCGCTCACCACGCCTACGCGTACGGCGGGGTTGGGATCGCCAGGCTGAGGGTAGCGTTGGAAGTCCACAATGGCATGCGTCGGGATCCAGTCGGTGATGGGATAGCGCGGCACATCGGATTCATTCATCTGCAAAAATGCAAGGTTCTTCGAGTCAGGCGACCAGAAATAGTTGCTGCGCGTATCAAGCTCTTCTTCGTACACCCAATCCACTTCGCCGTTCAGCGTGTTTGGGTTGAGTGCGGGCGCCACGGCTACGGGCGGGGAACCGGCCTCCTTGAGATGAAGTACAGATAGTCCGTGATCGCGAATGAACGAGACGAATTCGCCGTTGGGCGAAAACTTTGGATCGTCGCCTGATGCAGCACCCGAGAACCCGGCTTCAACTCCCGTACCGTTGTGCAGATCGTAGAGCCAGAGCCGCCCGTCGGAATCGAAAAGCAGGTGTGAGGAATCTGGCGCCCACAGGTAGCTTGCCATCTTGTACCTGTCGCGATGATCGCGGTCTGTCTCAGAGCCACCTGAACTCCCCGAGATGGAGGAAAGCTTAGCCCGGCTCACCATCACGTGGGGCTTCCCGGTGGCAGGATCCAGATCGATGAGTTCGCCTCCATCCAGATAGGTCAGATGCTTTCCATCAGGCGACCAGGTGAGTCCCTCGGGCGGACGCCCCACGATTGGGCCATGGGCGAAGATGGCCTCCACCGTCAGACGCTTTCGGGGCGTCTGTGCGTCGGGCGCTTGCGCATGAAGAGAAGGACTTGCGATGCAGGAGACAACCAGGGCTGATAGAAAAAGAGCGGCAGTACGCGTCAAAGGGGAAATCCTCCAGGAGTGGATCCCGCCAGGTGTTTTCTGGGTTCGGTTGGGTAAGGAGCTTACTGGGAAAAGTGTAACTCACTCGGTGTATGCGGATTCTTCGGTTGCACTCCGGGGGCAGAGGGTTGTATGGTCCGGGCTATATGCATTGGGCAACTCCTGAAGAACGCAGCCATCTGGGCCAATCGCGGCGCAAGCAGGTAGGCCGCCAGGCCCATGACACGCTCAACATCAAGGCGCGAAAGGTCTCCTCTTCAACTCTTCTTGACCGGTCGATGCAGGGTCGCGTTCCCGCACTGATCAAGTTCAAATATGAACTAATGGCGCAATCGCCTTTCGGATATTTTCGCGGCGCCGTTCCGGTGATGGCCGCGGATCTGGCGGTGCTCCCGAATACTGGGATTATCTCCCAGCTTTGTGGAGACGCGCATGTGCGCAACCTCGGAGCATTCGCGGCGCCCGACGGGCGGCTCGTCTTCGACATCAACGACTTCGATGAGACCATTCGTGGGCCCTTTGAGTGGGACTTGAAGCGCATGGCGGCCTCAATCACGCTTGCTGGAAGGGCTATCTGCCACAAGGAGAGCTTGATCCTGCAAGCTGTGGAACTGTGTATTCAGCGCTACATCACGCAGATGCGTGCGTTTGCCAAAATGCCGCATCTTGAGGTCGGGCGATTCCAGGTGCATCGCATTGGAACCGTTGAGCCCATCCATGATGCGCTGTTGAAGGCGCAGCGGGCAACGCCGCAGCACACGCTCGAGCAGCTCACTGAACCAACCTCCAATAATCCTGGAGCCTCTCGGCGATTCAAGGAATCCAAGCCCATCCTGACCCGCGTCACTGGTTCCCAGGCGGTTCTCATTCTCGCTTCACTAGGGCCTTATCATGAAATGCTCGAGCCCCAGCGCCAGCACTTGCTGTCGTTTTATCGCCCGATGGACGTAGCCTTCAAAGTGGTTGGGACAGGCTCGGTGGGGCTTCGCGATTACTGCGTCTACTTCGAGGGCAACGGCCCGACCGATGCTCTCTTTCTGCAAATCAAAGAGGAGCCTGCCTCCGGCTATTCCGACTACCTGCCTGAAGCTCATCCGCCGCGCCACAATGGGCAGCGCGTGGCTGAAGGACAGAAAGCCATGCAGTTGCAGTCTGACCCGTTTCTGGGCTGGACGCACATTGCCGGCCGCCAATACCTGGTGCGCCAACTCAACGACCACAAGGGATCCATCGACATCGACGACATGTCCGGGGGCGGCCTTGCGGCCTACGCTGAAGTCTGCGGCGAACTGCTGGCGCGCGGTCACGCCCGCTCAGGCGACCCTCTGGTGATCGCGGGATACCTCGGCAGTGGCGATGGCTTTGCGCAAGCCCTCGGCCAATTCGGTGCTCTCTACGCCGACCAGACTGAAAAAGACTGGAAAGATCTTTGCCGCTCACGCAAGACGGGCAAGAAGCTGGAATAAAGCCGATATCTTAGGAGGCCGCATGAACCGCCGATCGTTTACGCAAGTCCTGGCAACCGCGGCTTTGACTGCGGTTGCTTCTCCTCTGCAGGCAATTCCGGCAGCGGCTCTGTCGACATCCAAAGCCTCGCCGTTTCAACTCTCGGTAATGCTTTGGACAGTCTTCACCGATCTGCCGTTCGAAGACCGCCTGGCGATGGTTGCTGAATCCGGGTACACCAACGTTGAACTGGTCGGCGAATATCGCAATTGGTCTGCTGAAGACTTTGCCCGTGCCAATCGAGCCCGCAAGAGGATCGGAATCAAGTTCGATGCAACGGCCGGTCTCAGCCACGGCGTGGCCAATCCAGACACGCGTGATGCTTTTCTGGCCGAGCTCACCCAGGCGCTTGTTCCCATGGAAACGCTCGGCTGCCCTGCCATGATTGTGCTCTCAGGGAACGTGGTTCCGGATGTGACCCGTGAAGCTCAACATCAGATTTCCATTGAGACCCTCAAGCGCGCGGCGGCGTTGGTTGAGGGCCGCCAGATCGACGGCCAGCCGGTCCGTCTTCTGCTCGAATGTATCGATCCAGAGGAGAATCCAAAATACTTCCTCACTTCTGCCGCTGAAGCGATCGAAATTGTGCGCCAGGTCAATCATCCCCAGGTGCAGTTTCTGTATGACATCTTCCATGAGCAGATTGCCGAGGGGAATCTGATTGAAAAACTTGAAATGCACATTGACCTGATCGGTCTCATCCATGTCGCCGATGTGCCCGGCCGCCACGAGCCTGGCACCGGCGAAATCAACTACACCAACATCTATCGCAAGCTCGCACAACTTAATTACCGGCGTACCGTGGCCATGGAATTCAAGCCCAGCGCCGACCCCGTGGCCACTTTGCGGGCGGCAAAGGCTCTTGCCTTGAGTCAGGGATGATTGCACCGGCCTGGAATGGTCAGCCCAAAGGCACCAGTGCATGGGCTGTGTTCTCTGGCTCCGGCTTCGGTTGGTTGGTCAGGTGCGTAGGGCAGGACGGAGCGGTTAGCTTCAGATGATCGCTTTTCGCGAGAAACTGCACCAGCAGGCTTTTCTGGTCAAACGTGATGGCAAACTTGCTCATCGGCGGCGATCCGAAGTTCACTAACGGAAACGCCGGATGAATCTCGACCACCGGATGGGTGAAGGTATACTTGCCCACTTTCACATCCCCGTCAAGCTTGGCGCCCTTGATATTAAAACGTGTGGCAAGCGTTTCGCCGGTCTCAAAGACGATTGGAGCGACGTCCCATTTTTGATGTGCCGCCAGCGTCTCTGGCAGGGTGAGGCCGCCTCCGCCAGAATCGAGTTGCGCCTCGACGGCTTGCCCATTCACGCTCAAACTGGCGATCGGTACGCCATACGGCATGCGGAAGGGCAAAATCGTCTTCTCTCCGTCCCGCTTCAGCGAGCCCACCGTAAGCAGCACCTGGCGGTTGGGAAAATCGAGCGTCAGTAGATAGTCGCGGAAGAGGGTGAATCCCAGCAACCCATAGCAGGCGCCGGCTTCCCCAGGCACAGAATGGACGCGGGCCTTGACCCGACGGAATTCAACCCCTGCAATGTTGATGGATGAAAGCAGAACGATAGGCACTCGCTGCCCGCCCTGCATGCTTGGGTCTTTGAGCATCGCGGACTCCCCCGTTGGAGGCAACTGCAGGTCGTCTGCCAGCTCCGGACTCACAAAGACTTCCGTGCCCGTTCCGGTGTCAATGATAAAGCGGTATGGTCCCTTCCCGTTGATCTCAACCATGACATAAGGCTTGCCGTATCGCTCCGTCATGGGCGCGGAGTAGGTGGCTTGCTGCGCAGGCAAGGAGGGAGCCGGAGCACTAAGAAGCATCGCGAGAGAGATTGGAACTATGCAGCGGAATGCCATAATCCCTCCTTTCGACGGCCGCTCGATATCCAGCCGGCCTCCCGCAAATCCTTGCCGGCCATGGATAATCGACGGTGCAATTCTCAAAGCAAAGCGGGAGGGAAGAAGCTCGAGAACTGCCTGGCGGTGAAACCTGTGTCTATTCAGACGCCAAGATTACGAAGCTGTAATCAGTTCGGTTCCAACAAAACATCATGATTTGGCGGCCCGGCCGGTTCGAGCACGCTGGAAGTCCGGCTCTACAATGAACCAGTATGCCCACTGCTGTTCGCTCGCACGCCAAGATCAACCTCGGCCTCTATATTGGCGCGCCCCGCCTGGATGGCTTTCACGGCCTTTCGACCGTTTACCAAACCCTTGAAATCTACGACGTGGTCAGGGTTTCTGCGCTGTTGGCTCCCACCACCTCGTTGCGTGTCACCTCGAATGACGTCCGCGTCCCCTTGGACAGCACCAATACCGCCTGGCAGATGGTGGCCCTTGCCCTTGATGCGCTTGGAGTTAGCGCCGAAGTCGAGATCAACATTGATAAGCGGCTGCCTGTCCAGGGTGGCCTCGGTGCAGGATCAGCCAACGCCGTTGCCGCGCTGCTTGGCCTGGAAAACGAATTGGGTGCGGGGTGCCTTTCTCGCCAAGGCAGAGATTCCTGGGAGGCGAGACGTCTTGAAATAGCGGCCCAGGTGGGGTCCGATGTGCCTCTGTTTCTGGTCGGTGGGACCGTCCTGGGGCAGGATCGGGGACAGCTGGTCTCCGCGTTGCCGGATATCGAGCCGGTCTGGTGTGTGGTGGCTATCCCTGACATTGGCGTCTCAACGCCTCAGGCCTTTCGCGACTGGGACGCGCTGTGTGCAGCCGAGGGTTTGACCGCTGAGGCAAGTGCAGATAAACTAAAGGAGTTGAACCGCGCCTATGCCAGCGCCTTTGGCGGATTTTTTCACGAAGCGATCCGTGCAGATTTCTTCGAAGGACGGCAGGGAGTTGGTTCCTCCGGTGTCCTCTCAAATGGAGAGGACCTGGCCGGACGTCAAGAGTCCGCGCTTGTCCGCACCGGGATCAGTAGCTGGATCCAAAACGACTTTGAACGCGTCGTCTTTCCCCAGCATCCCTCCCTTGCAGAAATCAAGCGCATTCTTGCGGGCCCGGGCACACCGGAGGCAGCCTGCTCTTCGTCGTTGGTGGCCTTGCTGTCAGGGTCAGGTTCAGCTCTCTTCGGGTTGTACCAGACCCGTGGAGACGCGGAAGCGGCACAGGAAAGACTTAGGCCGGCCGGCGTTCGGAGTACTTTAACCCGCACCCTGCCGCGCACCCCTTACTGGCGCGAAATGCTTTTGCAATAAGTTTGTTGACAGGCAACTGTTTTGCGAGAGAGACTCGCGAACGGCAGCCAAAGTTGGGCGATCGTCTAATGGTAGGACAGTGCCCTTTGGAGGCACTTGTCTAGGTTCGAATCCTAGTCGCCCAGCCAGGTTTTTTGAACGTGAAACTCAGAAAGCAGCCAAAGCCAACCAGCTTGGAGGTAATCGGAGATGGAAGTGGGAACGTTGACGACGGTGATTGCTGAAGACAGCCAGCCAAACGTGAACCGGGATGGCACTACACCTAAGGAACCGGGGTTGGGCGGAGTTTCAGGGGACGCCAAGGCGAAAGACGCCAAGCCGGCAGTCGAGCGCAAGCGGACTCGGAACCTGAGCGAGGACAAACGGTTCAAGCTGTTCAGCGGTACGGCCAACAAGCCGTTGGCTGAGGAGATTGGCCGGCACATCGGAGTTCCGGTAGGCGAAGTCAAGATTCAGCGCTTTGCCGACGGCGAAGTTTACTTCCAACTGCTTGAGAACGTTCGCGGTGTTGATGTGTTTGTGGTGCAGCCCACCTGCTATCCGGTGGACCAGCACCTGGTGGAGC
>CAZTLV010000096.1:0-11588 GCA_964614635.1 uncultured Occallatibacter sp. | reverse complement strand
AGCAGGCCCACGGCTCCGAGACCGATCATGGTGACGGCGAAGATAGCATGACCTATGCTCGCGATCCGCATCGGCATGTGCTCCAAGTGATGCTTCAGTTTATGGCCAATCCGACGAGCACGTCGAATTTGTTGAAATTGCGTGATTATCGAAGCGCAAGTTGTCGGCCATCGGATCATTCCCACTAAGTTTTCGACCAGGTCGGAATAAGTGACGTAGCCGCAAATCGCCGCCACCGCCTACGCAGGCTGCGGGCCCCAGGATCTCGATCCATTTATGCTGACCAGTACAACTCCCTTCCGCGCCAGTTGCTCGCCGCTGTAAGTGGGAACAGCGGTCCCTCCGACGCTGAATCCGCCGCCATAAATCCAAACCAGCACCGGGACGCGGGCCGAAGGCGACTTCGCAGGAGTCCAGACATTCAGATAGAGGCAATCCTCGCTCGTCGTTATCCCCTGAATGCTCTGCACGCATTGCGGCGCGAACTTGTCCGCAGGGCGCACTCCCTGCCACTTCGCAGCGGGTTGCGGGGCGCGCCAACGCAGGTCCCCAACGGGCGGGGCCGCAAAAGGAATACCTCTGTAAATCGTAAGGCCTTCTTCCTTTGTGCCCTGCAACTGTCCCTGCTCAACTTTCGCTGTGGTATTCGCGACTGCGCTCATCCACGGCACTGCCGCGATGGCAATGGCAAGCACTACGGATCTCATCTTCAAATTCCTTCCCATCCGAACCACGCCCAAATATCGGCTCAAGCCGGGTAAAACGCATTCTACTCTGTGCCAGAGCTGATCAGTGTTCGCGTGTCCGGAGCAAAACAATGCCCATCCTAACGGACCTGAACCGAGGGCAAAAAGTTCGATTCTTCACATCAAACGATCGAATTCATCGATGCATCGAAACGCAGAGATTTTATGAATCGCACAATTCTTCGCTGAGCACTGCCGCAATCTGGCGCTGCGGATCGTCCGTATGAAATGGTGAATGCCAGAAAGCTGCGCGTCAGGCCACGAGACTCCAGACCCATGTGGGACGCTTCTACCGACGTTTGCGTGCGCGCCTGGGCGCATTTCAAGCCGAAACCGCAACTGCGCATAAACTGGCCTGCATCGTTTACCACCTGATCACGACTGTCATCCCGCCTCGATTCAAGCCAAATTGCCGAGGCTCAAATAGAACATTGGGTGAGCGGCCGCCTAATCGGTAGCACGTTCCAGAAACACCTCACACAGTCCAATCGCTCGCAACGATCCCACGATTGATGGTCGGTTTACGAAAACATTCCCGCTCACGAACAGAACACTCATGCTGTGATTGGTACGAGTTCGAAGCCGAGTGTCTTGGCTTGTTTGCGCAGGCGCTTTTCTTGACGTTGAGCCTGCTTTTCGTCTTCCCGCTTGAAGACGGTCTCATCGTAACTAGGTTAGTTTCAGGTTGGGGCTTCAGCTATCCCAAATTGCCCAACGGGAACCCCAGGGATCGCGACCACTGCACGGAGGAGAGAAATACGTTTGCGTTTACCACGCAACACGCTTGAACCGAGAGCAGTCCGCTTTAGTGAAAGGCGTTGCGGTTCGTCCGAGCTCTGAAGGAGAAGGTAGAGGGAAATCGGTCATCTGTGTCTCTGTGGTAATTTCCTTGTTGAACTGTTCGAGGCCAAATCGAACGCCCACCAAGTCAGCGAGCCAGCCGGGATTAAGGGAGACAGGAGATGCCAATGAATCGACGTGAGTTCTTAGCAGCTTCGGTGGCAGGCGCCGCCCTGTTGCAAAAAGGCGTGACGGCCTTCGCCGAACCGTCAGGAAGCCTTAATGTCTCGA
The DNA here is from genome assembly GCA_964614635.1 of uncultured Occallatibacter sp. Classification (GTDB taxonomy): domain Bacteria; phylum Acidobacteriota; class Terriglobia; order Terriglobales; family Acidobacteriaceae; genus Telmatobacter. The sequence goes on along the minus strand of CAZTLV010000096.1, from coordinate 9,771 downwards.
TCGATGCGTTGAAGAGCGGTGAGCCTATCAATCCGCTGATCTTCGGGGGGTACATGGAGCCGGCCACAACACAGGTGTGGGCCGAGATGCTGACCGACAGGAAGTTTGCCAACCCGGTGACAGACGCGGCGCCGGCGCCGGCCAGTTCTCCATTCCGCCGGATTCTAGGCGAGCCGTTTAAACCGGTGGGGCCGCCGGGAACTGTTGAAATGGACGCGGTGCGGCCGTTTGCGGGCAAACACAGCCCGCGCATCGAGCTTCACGGCTCGGAGCCGTGCGGCATTCGGCAATCCAAACTGCGCCTCGGCAAAGGCAAGACCTACGTGGGCCGCATCTATCTTGCCGGCGATGCCAGTGCAAAGGTTGTGGTTCGCTTGATGTGGGGAGCAGGTTCCGGCGAATCTCAGACCATCCATATCCCGCCGCTCTCGCGCGAGTACAAAGAGTTTCCGTTAAAGTTCACCCCCGAGACCGACACCGTGGATGCGCTCCTCGAGATCCTCGGCAATGGCAGCGGTGCGTTCCACATCGGGGCCGCCTCGTTGATGCCCGCCGACAATGTCGAAGGATTTCACTCCGGGATGATCCGCCTCTTCAAAGAAGAAGGTTTCAAAATGTTCAAGTGGCCCGGCGGCAACTTCGTCTCCGCTTACGATTGGCGCGACGGCATTGGCGATCGGGATAAGCGCCCGCCGCGACTACAGGTGATGTGGTCCGACAGGGTGGAGTCGAACGACATGGGCCTTCATGAGTTCATGGCTTTCTGCCGGCTGGTTGGAGCCGAGCCCGATTTGGCGATCAACAGCGGATTCGGATCGGCACGCGAAGCGGCCGAAGAAGTCGAATACTGCAATGGCTCCGTCGAGACGCGCATGGGCAAAATGCGCGCGGAGAATGGCCATCCTGAGCCCTTCAAGGTCCGCCTCTGGACCATCGGGAACGAGATGTACGGCGACTGGCAGTTCGGCTACATGGCGCTCGACCAGTATTGGGTCAAGCACAACTACATAGTCGAAGCCATGAAGAAGGTGGACCCGAGCATCAAGGTGACCGTCGCCGGGGCAAGCGTCTGTGAAAAGTCGGTGGGAGGCGCGGAAAAGAGAAACAATTTCTTTCCGGATCCCTGGGAGGCGCCCATGCTTGCCAAACTCCCTTACGAATTTGGCGGCCTCAATGACTGGGACGGATGGCTCCTGGAAAAGTGCGACGGCAACATCGATTATCTCTCCGAGCATACCTACGCCTACCCGGGCTTGGCATTCGACGCTGAGAAGCAGCTCTTCGTGGATGTTCACGACCCGTTGCAATTCCGGGCCCGGCGTCTGGCCAACCGCATCGGCGGAGCTTTCGATGCCTGGGACAAGTACGTGGAAAAGATGCCGTCTTTGAAAGACAAGGGCATCAAATTCATCTTCGATGAGTGGGGCAATCGACTGCGCTCGGCGTCGGGAAATGGAGGCAACGGCTTCATGCAACCAACTGGAATGCTGGTGCCGCTCTCTCACGCACTTTGCCTGCATGAGATCTTCCGCCATTCCGGCATGGTTGAAGCCAGTTGTGCGACCGGAGGCTTGCGCATGTTGACCGACTCGACCGGCGAAGGCGTGGGCTTTGCGGCCGAGGGAGTGGTGATGAAGCTCTTGCAGACTCACTTTCTCAGCTCTTTTCCGGTTGCCGTCGACGGGGATTCGCCGCAGCCGTTGGTGCCCGGCACGCCGTTTGTCGACAGGGGCACAAAGCCCACTGGAAGCCCGACCTATCCTCTGGATATTCTGGCGGCGCTCTCCAGCGATCGCAAGAAGCTCCTCATCTCGGTCGTGAATCCCACCGAAGACGAACACAGCTTCACTCCGAGGATCGGCGGCGTCAAGCTGCGCGGACCGGGCAAGCTGTATCAAATCGCGCCGCCCGGCGTGAACTCAAGCAATGAAGCGGGCAAAGAGCCCGCGGTCAAAATCGTTGAATCTGCGCAAGACACGCTTCCGGAGACTGTGCAGGTTCCGCCCGTGAGCGTGAACCTCTATGAATATGAGATCGCATGACATGGAACGATCGCCGCTCTTGTTCATGCCGCATCTGATTGGAATCCTCGCGTGACTGGCGCCCTTCTCTCGTTGCATATCAATGGGTCCAACCAATATGCAACTGGTGATCCGAGGCGCCCCAGGTCTATACTTCGGGCGAACCCCTGGTAGAGAATAAATTGCGCGCAAACCCGCCGTCCGAGGTGTGCGGAAGGTTTTGAGTGTTGCGAACGGCTCAGTTTAGGGAACGTGAGCAAGCGATTGTCCAGCACGTCGGTCGGCGGCGCAAAAGGATGAAGATGAAAACAGGAATCAATCTCGCACGGATGGTATCAATGCAGCTCTTTGTGATAGGTGCCATGCTGACCATGAATCAGCAGGCCGCAGCGGGAGCGAATGTTTCTCTGCAGAGGCCGCAAGGTCCATGCGACATTTATGCCGCCGCCGGGGACCCGTGCGTAGCCGCCCACAGCACCACGCGGGCGTTGTACGCGTCGTACAACGGGCCGCTCTATAAAGTTTTGCGAGGGTCCGACGGCAACACCTTGGACATTGGCGTCGTTCAGCCTGCCGCGTCGCCAATTCCGGATGCGGGCGGATACGCTGACGCGGCAGCGCAGGACGCATTCTGCGCCGGCACGTACTGCTGGATCACGATCATCTACGATCAATCCGGCAAGCACAACGACCTCACCCAGGCGCCCCGCGGCGGATTCAACGGCCCGGCCATGGGCGGGTTTAACAACGTTCCGATTGCCGACATGGCGCCGATTACGATCATGGGCCACAAGGCATATGGCGTCTTCATCGAGCCGGGCATGGGCTTGCGCGAGGACGACGCGAAGGGCACCGCGGTCGACGATCAGGCGGAGGGTCAGTATTGGGTCATCAACGGCCGGCACTTCAACGCCGGTTGCTGCTTCGACTATGGCAATGCCGAGATCGATAGCCGCGACGACGACAACGGCACCATGGAAACCGTCTACTTCGGCGACGCGCCTTACTGGTTTCACGGCAGTGCGCCCGGCCCGTGGATCATGACCGATCAGGAGAACAACCTCGTGGGCTGCGTCAACCCAGACGGCTCCAAAGCCTGCAGCCTGCCCAATATCGACTGGCGATTCGTGACCGCGATGGCCAAGGGAGAACCACACCACTGGACCTCCTTGGGTGGTGACGCGCAGCGGGGTGCATTGAAAGTCATGTTCGATGGACCGCGCGTCAACGGCACCTACGACCCGATGCGCAAGCAGGGCGCCATCCTGCTGGGCAACGGCGGCGACAACAGCAATGGCTCGCAGGGCACCTTCTATGAAGGCGCAATCACGGCCGCTGGTACCTTTCCGTCGGATGCCACCGACCAGGCGGTGCAGGCCAACATCACCGCTGCCGGATACGACGTGGCGCTGCTACGAGTGGCCCCGGCATCGGCATCCGCGACTCCGCCGAGTTTGCAGACTTTCTCGCCGGGGTCCTCGCAGGACACCACGGTGACCTTCACGAACACCACGGCTGCGCCCGCCAGGGACGTCACGTTGAGATTTTTCCTGCCCAGCCGGCAATGGACCGCCCTCGTTTCGGGCACCACGGAGGCGTCCAAGACCTTTGATGCCCCAATTACGCCAGGTGTGAGCGTGAGCGCGACCTTCACGATAACGTCAGGGTCGGCTGCATTCAATGGCGACCTGGTAGGTAACGCCTCTTGGACGAACTCTACCAGCGGTGTGAAGCAATCAGAGTCCATCGCCGAAAAGGTGCGCAACGTCAGCCCGGTCAGGATCAACGAGTTCCGCATCAGTTCGGGCGCTCCCACCAACTCGACAGACTCCTTCATCGAACTTTACAATGCTGGCGAAACCGACGTCGACATCTCCCATTGGACCCTGACCGAGCGACCGGCCCAGCAAGCCATCTTCTCGACGATCAAGATCCCCGCCGGGACTAGGCTTAAGGCTCACGGCTTCTACCTGCTTGGCCTCTCAAACTCCGGGCTGGCGACTCCCTCGCGCGCGGGTGATACCACCATCCACGTCAGAAACACTACCGGCATCTCCGCCGGCGATACGGTTAGCATCGATTCCGGCTCCAACACAGAGACTCGCAAGATCGTGATGCTCGGAACGGCGGCCGCCAACCACACTACGCTCTGGCAACCCCTTCCTGAGGGGCCGGTGATTACTATTCCTGCCGGCTCGACAAACGTGCCTGTCGCGAGCACTGCGGGATTCGTAGTCGGCGAAAAGATCGCCCTCGGTCATGGCGCTACCTACCCTGCTGTCGCTCGAGATCGGGAGCAATTCGAAGTAGCTGCGGTCACTCAAGTCGGCAAGCCGGGCACGCAAGCCTACTTGGCCGCGGATGCGCCCGCCGGAACCGCTAACATCCGGGTAACCTCGGTCTCCGACATCTCGGCCGGTGACAAGATCAGGCTGGACATCGACAGTGTTGGCCATGGCGTTGAGACCGTTACTGTGACGCGCGTCGGCACCCGGGCGTATCAAACTAATCTGACGGCAGCGGTGAGCACCGGCGAAACCTCGATCAAGGTCCGCCGCGCGGAGGGCTTTACTTCCGGCGATAAGATCATGGTTGGCACCCCTGCAAACAAGGAGCTCGTGACCGTCACCGCAGTCGGTGGTGGTGGGCCGAACGGCGTCGCGATTGACTTTACGCCGGTCCTCGCCCATGCCCACAGTCGCGACGAGGGGGTGGTTTCCCCGGGCACAGGCCTCGACCTGGCCGCTCCGCTCAAGTTCAACCACGCGGCCAACCTTCCCGTCAGTGATCGCGGCACCGGGATCAGCTTCCAGCCGGCCGCGGCCTTTGCCCATTCCAGCAACGAACCCGTTCAGGCGCTCGGCATCGGGATCACGCTCGACAGCCCGCTGGCCAAAAATCATGAGATCGACTCGGTGGTGCGCGACGCCTTAGTGACCAATGCCGGGTACCAGGGAACGCAGGAGCCCAATCAGTGGTTCGGGGGCCCCGAACTTACCACCAACGCGCCTTTATTTGGTCGCGTCATCCCTGTCAGGGAAGGCAGCATGGTGCTGCGCGACGCTGTGGGCCTGGTGGTCGACAGCCTCAACTATGGCGGCCTCGTTGATCCATGGGCTGCAACGGGATATCAGGCCGCCTCCGGAATCGAGCAGAGTGGCTGCTACGCGCCTTCGCCCAGTCCAGCCGCAGGCTTCGGTCCCGTCGCTCTGGCAGCCATCAATAAGAGCACTGGTCGCTTTCCCGACGGAGCTGACACCGGGAGCAACTGCGCCGATTTCCTGACCCAGGCCGCTACCACTCTGCTGGTCGGTTCGCCCGCCGGAGCGAACAATATCAAAGTTGCCAGCGTGGCGGGCTTTGGCGATGGTCAGACGGTCACCATCGACACCGGCACCAACCCGGAGACCGCCGTCATCGCGACGGTAGGCACCTCCGGAGCCACCACGGTGCGGACCGCCACCGGCGCGGGCGCAACCGTGATCCCTGTCGCCAACGTGACGGGATTCAGCGAAAGCCAGACAATTACCATCGATATCGGCGCGAACTCCGAGACGGCGGATGTCGCCGTCGTAACCAGGTGGGACGGCACGATCACCGTTGGGGCGCCGCTCGCTCATGCACACGCGGCCGGCGTACAGGTCTCTGGAACCGGCATCACATTTACCGCTGCATTGGCTCATGCGCATGCGAGCGGAGCGCCGGTTACCGACAACAGTCCCACGCCCGGCGCACCTAACCAGTATCGGAGGAGAACTCACTAAGGTTACTTCTAGACACAGAATGGAGCTGCATCAGGTCCATGCACCATGTTCGACCCACTCATTCGGCTTGTGAGTGCCCAGCTTAAGATGGATGGTCACCTGCTTTCCATTGGGCAGGTGAAGGTCGCAGTTGGCTGTCGCGGGCTTAAGCGGCGCAACCAGCACACCTGCGGACGCGACGATGTCTTCGATGCCGTAGCGGGAAATCAGAGTGATGTCCTGCTTTCTGGACGAAGTCACTGTCAACTCTACCGTTCGGGTCTCCATGTTCCATGCTAATTTGTCGATCCGTGCAAAGGTCTTGGCCAGCATTCCGTTGATTGAACCCTTGACGAGTGTCTCCGGAAGAGCAGGCAGCACCTCGATGACGCCGGGACGCGAGTACAGCAGCATTTCCATCACAATGGTGGGAATTCCGCCCTGCGCATCCGGCATGGGAATGGCCCAAGGGTCGTGAGAACAACGAAGCGTCGTGGCGACGTAGCCCTGTTCAATCAGTTGTCGAAGTTCGGTGTCGACCATGTAGCAGTCTTTTAGCCGCGCACCAACCAACGCACGATGGCAGCGGCCATGCGCGGCCAGCCTCTCCGGCACTCGCCTCCGGTCGGCCATCATCGCCGCCAGAGCGAGCTTCGGCGTGCGATCCGGATCGATCTCGTCTCCAGGCCAGGCGCCGTAAAGATGTGAGACATGCCGATGGCTGTAGCGCTCCTGCAGCGTAGGCCATGCCCATTCCTTCAAGGTGCCATCCGGTTCCATCAGGTACGGCGGCGTCTTGGCAAGCATGGCCTTCCATTTCGGGATGCTGTCGGTATCGCTGCCCAGGAGTTCACAAGCATCAATCAGGTTAGTCAGAACTTCCCGGCAAACCGTGATGTCCATGGTCGCATTGATCGCTATCATGGCCCCTGGGCCGGTGTTTGCCGGATTGTTTTCCGGCGAGAAGGATGGCGCGAAGATGTAATTCCCATCTTTGCCCGTGACGGTAAGGAAATCTTCGTAAAACAGCGCCAGTTCCTTATATGCCGGCACGATACGGTTGCGCAGAAATTCCATATCCCCTGTTGTCAGATAGTGGTCCCAGAACGGTCGGACGCACCAGCCTCCGGCGGAAAGCCAATAGGGATGAGGCCAGATTTCTCCGGTCGACTCGGCCCAGGAGTAATGAAACGAAACGCCGACGCCTTGTTGCGGGCAAAGTGAATAATGAGTGCCGCGCATCCCGAAAATATTCTTTGCATTCACCCGGAAGTCCGGCGCCAGGCTCTCCATCCAATTGAAGTAGGCATCCATGCCTTCGCGCAAATCAGCCTGCACGCCCAGCGCAATCTGCAGGTTGATGTTTGCGTTTGTCTCCGCCGCCATCGTGGGGTATTTGCCGCTGGTGTACATGAACCAGTAGCGACCCATCTCAAAGATCTTCTCCAGCAACGCGGGCGAGTAATCCCGCCGCGACCTCTGATCGGCCAGCAGCTCTTCTGAGGACATTCCGTATTGAGAGGCACCGCCGAAGTCCACAACGACCCGGTGCATAGCTTCCGACTGGACTTTGCGATGACGTTCCAGGATCGCTTGGTAATCCGGGCCTAACTGCTCTACAGCCTGCCGCAGCTCTTCCGCCTTGTCCTCGCTGTAGTCGGCGAACCATTCGATGCGCGTCAGAAGCATTACGGACGCTGCGTCCTTGACAACCAGTGTGTCTCCGTCCATCCGAGCCGTGCCGCCGTCGCGAACCACGCGCACTACCCCTGCGTAGCCGCTGTTATCCGCGGTGGGATCCAATACACACTTGTAAATGAGCCGTTCTACGTTGAAGTCCTGCTTAACGACGCTCTCCCCCATGTTTCCCCCGAACAACCCTCCCGGGCGTCTACTCCGCGAGTATCTCTGCAATGCGATTCGGGCGTTTACCTTTTGTCCGTTCGGGGCAGTCAGCAATTGAACAACAACATCGTCGGGACGCGAAGTGAAGGCGTAACGAACCCACTCGCCGTGCTCATCGCTCCAGTGCACCGTTACTTCGCTGCTCTCGAAGTTCACCGTGCGCAGATAATCTGTGACCTGCGCGGTCTTTGGAAAATCCAGGCGCATCAGGAATGCAGGGATTGTGGGGTGCGGGCCTGTATTCTGCTTGACGGGGCCCTTGTTCATCTCTTTGAACGCAAGTTCAATCGCATCCTGATACTTCCCGTCCAGCACCATTTGCCGCACTTGCGCAAAAACGTCTGCTGCCTTGGGAGCCTCAAACGGCCTCTTCCACGGCACCAGCAGGCTTTCGTGATGAAAGAGGATCTGCTCCGAGAACGGATCGCATGCTACCTCGATGTACATGCGTCCGTTGCCGGAGGTAAGGCCCTCGCTCAAGGTCGTGCCGGGAATCTTGCTGCAGAAGCCTTGCTGTGGGACGATGCCGCGCCGCAGCCGTTCGTCGATTGGCATCGGCAAGACCTTCACTTCGGGCGAGAGGTACGATGCCGCATATTCCGGCATCTTGGGAAGATTCTCGTCGCTGCCGGAACGGCGAAGATACTCCGGAGAACGAATCTCCTCAGGCACATGCGCTGTTCGTCGAGAAGTCTTGTTTGGTTCCGTGGAATCGACTTCGTCCGCGAGCAGCGGCTTGAGGAATCCTGGAGAACTCGCTAGTCCAGCAGCGAGCGTACCTTTGGTCAAGAAATCTCTGCGCTTCATGCTTACCCCACTGAATTTACTATCCAACAATACATTCATACATTCAGAGTTTGCCTTCGTTGATTGTGCACTGAAGCAAGCCATCAGCCAGGTTAAGGGCAATCCGGCTCGATTATTCTTCGATGTCCAAATCTCCCTCAGTGGCGGGCACGATTTGAACAGGGATTTTCTGAAATGGGCCCAAGTTGGGTCGTTCATTGATGCTCGTTCTGAGCGAAACTCACTTGTTAGTAACTGTTCTTATATCAATTGGTTACCCTCTTAGATCAATCTTGCCTTCAGATAGAGGCCACCGCCGTCTCTAAGGCGATACTCCTTCTCTCGCGGTTCCGCGTTCTTTACTTCTTGTGCGTAAGTCTTTGAATAACTTTCATTTCTCGCTAAAACGGGGGGAGAGGGATTCGAAGTTTTCGCTAAAATCCAGCAATCAACGAAGAAACAGCGCCCAGATCGAAACTCGATACCCCCGAAACTACCCCCGATGGCTCAGTCTTGAGCAAGCTTTGTGGAATCCGGCCTCATGACCGTCGCGTGCGCTTCGGCGGACAGTCAGAAAGTGCAATGCCAAGTTCTCAACACTCGACAAATGCAACGGACTAGAACTCGGATGGGGTACGTGCGGCGCCTAGAGAGTTCTCACTGAAGTGCAATATAGCTCAGACAAGATTTGGCATCAGAGCAATAATATGAGGGCCTTGGGCACAGCTATGCTCATGTGCTTGAATCTTGACCCGAGAACCCGCTTCCACTCCCCGGTAGCAACTCGGGCCCCGCCTTGTCTGACAGGTTGCGCTGCAAGCCCTGTTCTTGCTTTCTCAGCGCAACCTCCGTGGTCGTCGGTCCTCCCGCCACGGTCAACACACGGTACCCGCCCCCGTACGAAAGAGGCTCTACGTTGTTGGCTGATAAAAGCGACACAACATTTGACTCTGAGAGTTTTCTAGCGCACAACGGAATTGGCCGAAAACTGATTCTCCTCAAGCCGAGGGAGAGCCTGTTCACGCAAGGTGACCTGGCAGACTCGGTTTTTTATCTCCAGCGGGGTCGAGCGAAAGTTACAGTCGTTTCTACCAACGGCAAAGAGGCAACGGTCACGCTGCTGTCCGCAGGAGACTTTGTTGGTGAAGAATCCCTCGCGACGATGCCCGGACTGCGGTTGTCAACGGCGACCGCCGTCAACACCTGCACCGCTCTCAAGATCACCAGGGAGGAAATGACAAGCAAAATGCATGAAGAACCGGGGTTCGCGGACTTCTTTTTCAAGTTCTTGCTTGCAAAGAGCATGAGGACCCAGG
>CAZTLV010000095.1:0-11720 GCA_964614635.1 uncultured Occallatibacter sp. | reverse complement strand
GAACACATCCGGGGCCTCGGTCTGCATACGGAACGCCGTTTCCATGGCGCCGATCGTGCCTTCCAGTTGCGGGTCGTGGCTTCCGCCTGCGGCTGCATTCATGTTCATCTGGTCCAACTGTTTCACCAGATCTAGTTCCTTACGCTGCTGCGTCAGGTCGAATTGGTCGTTGTGGATATTCGCAATCAGTTTCTGCGGATCGAATTCCGATTTTGATACCGCATCGGAGACATAGGTTCCCTGGTGCATCGGCGACAAGAATGCAGAGGACCACAGGGGCGGCCCCACCGTGGTGGGTACTTCAGGGCATAGAACCACAAAGCCTGGCAGGTTTTTGTTCATGCTGCCAAGGCCGTAAGTCAGCCACGATCCCATAGAGGGCCGCCCGGAAAAATTCGCACCCGTATTCATCATTTCGAGCGCCGGCTCGTGGTTTGGAATCTCCGTGTACACGGAGCGCACAAAGCACATGTCGTCCACGCATTCGCCAAGATTTGGAAAGATCTCGCTGACCTCGATGCCGCTCTCCCCATATTTCTTGAAGGAGAATGGAGACTTCATCAGGTTGCCCGTTTTGCGCTCGTGCTGCAGGTCGCCGCCCGGCATTGGCTGCCCGTGATATTTTTCAAGCGCAGGTTTGTAATCGAAGCTGTCGATCTGCGAAAGGCCGCCGTTCATGAAGAGGAAGATGACATGTTTGGCGCGCGGCTTGTCAGTAATCATCCACGAAGCTCTGTCGCTTGCGCTTTCGGCGCGGGCCAGTGACTCACCAACAAGACTGGCCAGGCTCAGATAGCCAAAACCGCAGCCCATTGTTCTAAGTGCCTGGCGACGAGTTAGCATACGACTTGGCGGTGTATGAAACATGTTCTTCTCCTCAGTCGGCCGATAAATTGGCCAATATCTCGTGATCAATTCATAAACTGAAATTCGTTGGAGCTAAGCAACGCGCGTGCGTACTCATCCCATGCCGTGATTGGTTCGCCGTTCACGGTGTAACCCGGTTTCTCCGGCGTCGTACTCAAAAACTTCCGCCCTAACTGTAGTTCGTCCGCAGTTGGCTTGCGTTGAAACAGGTACTCATAAGCCTTCGTAATGCGAGCGTCGTCTGTTGCTTCGCCGTGTACGCGCTCGGCCAGTACGCTTGCCTGTTTGTAGACGAACGGATTGTTCATGAAGTAGAGCTGCTGCAGAGGAACATTGCTGGAAAAGCGCTGTTCTGAAGTGAAGCTTGGATTGGGAAAGTCGAAAACCATCAGGTAATTGTTGAGGCGGAACCGGCTCACCTTGCAGTAAACGGTACGGCGCAAATTCTCTGGCGTGAAGTCCGTAGACGGCCCGCCGATGTCTTTCAAGTCAAGATCGCCCGCAGCGAATAACATGCTGTCGCGAAGTTCCTCGGCATCGAGCCGCTGACGGTTGAAATGCGAGTAAAGCCGGTTGGCCCCATCCTTATTGTGGGCCTCGGGAGACTCTTCGGTGCTGGTGCGATAGACCGCCGAAAGCATAATCTCGCGCTGCAGCCACTTGATAGAGTGTCCGTGACTGACAAACTCCGACGCCAGATACTCGAGTAACTCGGGGTTGGAAGGCTTGTCGCCCATCACGCCGAAGTTATCCGGAGTATTCACTATGCCTGTTCCGAAGTGCCAATCCCAGACACGGTTCACGATGACGCGCGCCGCCAGTGGATGACTGGCAATGTCGTTGGCAAACTGGAGCCGCCCGCTGCCTTCCGAATAGGGCTGCTTATCCGGCGGGCTGAGCACGGTGATAAACCCACGCTGCACCACCGGTCCCATTGCATGCGGATTGCCGCGGATATTCAGGTTGATGTCTACCACTTTCGGCTTGTCGTCCATGCCGTTCACGAAGGGGTAAGTGGTGTCCTTCAGCTCTTTATCAAGATCAGCAATCTGCTTCTGCTGCGACTCGATGTAGGCTTGAAATTGCGGTCCCACCCGCCGCATCAGGCCCCATCCGGTAAAGACCATCACGCCCGGCTTGAACTTCTCTTCCTGCTCTCCAGACAAACTGATGAAGAGCTCGGCATACAGCTTGGCTTCGTCAGCCGGCAGAGCTTTTATCTCCAGTTCGCAGCCTGGGCAGAACTGATCGAAGGTGTCGAACTCGCTCGGCTTGGCGTCAAGCAGCCTGTGCTTAGGCACATCGTTCTTAGCGCGAATTACATCGTTCCGCTCTTCTATCTCTGCTTCCGCGGCACGCACGCGCAGCACCAGTTTTTGAAAAGCATCTCCCAGAACCTTCGCATCGGCTTCGGTGCTGTCCGGCGATGCGACCATTGCCTTCCAGTCGTTCAGGTAAGGAAAGGTATGATCTTTGGGAAGGTAATCTACCCACCGCTGTAGCAGTTCGGGATCGAGCTGGCTTTTGGAGGAAACTTCATCGACCGTCTTCTTCGGCTTACCTAACACGTTCCATGCGGCCGTCAAATAGGCCGAAGTCTGAACAGAAAGCGCGCCGGCCAATTGCTTGCTCAAATCGGTGGTGTAGTCTCGCAGATCGGCGTGGAGCTTTGCATCTTCGAGGTCTTTCTTGGCATAGGCCGCAGCCGAAGCCGGCGACTCCACCGGATATTCCTTGTAAGTGGAGTTAGCGAAGATGCTGACAATCTTGTAGTAGTCAGTCTGCGCAATGGGATCGTACTTATGGTTATGGCAGCGTGCGCAACCGACCGTGAGCCCCAGCATCCCGCGCGTTACAGCGTCTACGCGCTCATTGCGCTCGTCGGCGCGTCCCTGAATCGGCTCGGCCTGATCCCACACCCAGGGGCCCGCACCCAGGTATGTTGTCGCCGTAAGGTTCTTGTTGCGCTCATCCGGCGATTTGAAGGGCAGCTTGTCGCCCGCTAATTGCATGATCGTGAAGCGGTCGAAAGGAAGATCGTCGTTGAAGGACTTGACCACCCAGTCGCGATATCGGTAAGCGCCGTTGAACGGCATGTAGCCGCGGCCCTTGGGATCGAGGCCGCGCACATCGTCTTCGGAGTAGCGCGCCACATCAAGCCAGTGACGTCCCCAGCGCTCGCCGTATCGTGGAGAAGCTAGAAGGCGATCCACGACTTTCTCCCATGCGTGCGGCGACTTATCGTTGAGAAAGGCTTGCACTTCTTCGTTAGTCGGCGGAAGTCCTGTTAGGTCGAAGGTTGCTCTCCGAATCAGCGTGGTGCGGTCCGCAGGCGCCGCTGGCTGCAGGCCGGCTGAATGCAGCCCGGCGAAAATGAAGCGGTCAATTGGAGTCTGCGCCCAGTGCTCGTAACGGCTGTCCTGGATGGCCGGAGGGGTGACGGTCTTGAGCGGTTGGAACGACCAGAACTCGCGCTGCTTCTCGGTAATCACGCCCGTCGAAGCGGTGGTGTTGGCCTTGGGTGCCGAAGCATTCGCGGACCATTTCGCGCCCGTCTTCACCCATTCGACCAGAGTGGCAACCTCGTCCGGCTTCAGCTTTCCACCCTTCGGCATTTTTAGATCGCCGGTCTGCCGCACAGCCTGAATCAACAAGCTCTTGTCAGGCTCGCCGGGAATCACCACGGGGCCGTGCTGGCCGCCTTTTTCAAGGGCCGCCTTCGAGTCCACGCGCAAGCCGCCCTTGGCAGTATCGTCGTGGCAGTTATAGCAGCTGTTCGCAAGAATGGGCCGAACATTATTTTCAAAGAAATCGGCGTCGAGCTTGGCCGGCAATACCGAAGGAGCCGCAGCTTGCGCGCCTGTCGTTGGCGTTTGCGGTGCGGCCACGGCAGATGACGAAGCTGCATCGGCACCGACAGCTCCCGCCTTTACCCAAGCGACAAGGTCGGCAACTTCGGCATCGCCGAGCGCCTTCCTGGGCGGCATCTTCAGGTCGCCGTTTCGCCTGATGGCCTGAATCAACATGCTGGCTTCCGGATCGCCTGGAACGATGACCGCGCCATCCGCACCGCCTTTCATGATGGCCGCATAGGAGTCGAGGCGCAGGCCGCCCTTCGCTGTTTCGTCGTGACAAGAGAGGCAATTGTCGTTGAGGACATCCGTCACTCTCGACGCATAGAATTTGGGCGAAGACGGCGGCGGCGGGTCCCCTGAAGCCGCGACTCTTCCCGTGCTGACGATTGCCACACCGAGTATGGCCGCACATGCGCTTCCAATCAGAACGAGATGTTTCATCCCAGGTTGCCCTCTTCAACATTTGGATCTGCATCCGCGTCGTCCGTGCAGAGACTTGAGGATTTGTATGCGAGTTGCTTTACATGCTCCAGCAGATCCTGAAACTCCCGGCTCTTCACGCACGCGGAATGCGGTAACTGCGATGCGGGAATCTCCATGTCCAGAAGGAGATTGGTTTCCCCATCACGGGCTTCGTGGTGCCGTCCCAAAAGAATGAGCCGCGTGCCGAGTAACAGCGCCTCCGACGTGTTGTGCGTAACAAAGATCACCGTTGGTTTCGACTCCAGCCAGACCGCCTTCAATTGTTCGTGCAGGCTCGCCCTCGTCGAGGGATCGAGCGCGCTGAATGCCTCGTCCAGCAACAAGACCGGGGGTTGCATCAGCAGCGCCTGTGCAATGGCTACGCGCTGCTGCATCCCGCCGGAAAGCTGGTGCGGATACTTGTCCATGTCCTGCGGACGCAAGCCCATGCGGATCAGGTACGCCTGAGCCTCGGCGCGCAGGTTGCGCCGGTAGGCAAAAAACGAAGGACGAAACCGCGCAAGGTACCCGCATTTCGCGTTCTCTGGTCCATACATTACATTGCCCAGCACCGTACGATCGGGAAACAAAGAATACTTTTGCGGCACATAACCGCAACGCGCGTCGATCGACGTCACCGGCTTGCCATCCACCTCGATGGCTCCCTCGGTTGGGAACTCCTGACCGAGAATCAGGCGTAACAGCGTACTTTTCCCGCAACCGGTCTCTCCGAGCACCACGACAAACTCGCCGGCCCCCACTTTCAGATTCAACTTGGAGAGAACCGTCTTGCTTCCCTTGTTCCCGCAGGGATAAGACTGCGAAACTGCGCGCAGCTCTATCTCCGTGCGCCGCGGCAGGGAGTGCGGTGCGATCGCCATGACGGGCCTTAGTGCGGCTGATACCAAGGGTGCAATCTCCTGTTGGTAAAGCGAAGCAGCGCGTCCAGCGTAAACAGAAGCAGCGCCACCCACAGCAAATAGGGAATGATGATGTCCATGCCCATGTGCCTGCGCATGATGGCAATGCGATAGGCTAGTCCGTCGGTCGAGGCGATCATTTCGCCTGCAAACAGAAACAGCGCCAGTGGCTTCAGGTTGAGCCGCACACTGTTGATCAACTGCGGCAACACCTGCTTCAGAACAACCCTGTACGCCACATCTAGATTCGACGACTTCAGCGTAAACGCCTTGACGACCTGCTCCTTGGGCACTCCGCCCGCGATGTTGTATGAGTCCAGCATCAGTGTGGGCGCAACTCCGATCACCATCAGCATGATTTTGGACCATTCGTCGATCCCGAAAACAATGAACAGAATCGGCAAGAGCGAAAGCGCCACGATCTTGTCAAAAAACAGCACAAAACGCAGGAAAAATGCCCCCGCGTAAGGAAACACAGCCATGTGCAGCCCAATCAGAATCGCCGGAACCAAGAGCAATAATGCGATGAAGAACCGGCGCGCGCTCGATGCCGTGTCCTTCCAGATCATGCTGTGGCGCACTTGCTGATAGAGTGAAGCGCCAGGGTCCAGCGGATCGTCCTCTTCCGCAGGTTCGAGTACCGATGTCTTCAGTCCTTGCATCAACTGCGTTACCGAGGGAATAACCCGATCCTCCGGATTTTCGCGATGGCGGAGAATCGAAAAATGCGCGTACAAGGCAATCCCCGCAACAAACAATATCCAGGAAAGCGAATGCGTCCACAGGCGCGCTGGACGCACCTGTATTCCGGTCAGGTCCGATACGCGAAAGGGCTGCGCCATCGCTACAACTTTCCCTGTGCGGCAAGCTGCATATAGCTCGCATCCACACGCAGGCGCACACGGTTTTTCAATCCTTGAATTGCGCCATCCGGGTAGAGGACGGCAACGTCGTCGACAGACCGAACGTTCTGACCCAGCAGTCCGTGCCGGAAGCAGAATTGGCGAACCAGATCCATCTTCTGTTTTAGTTCGTTACCCTGCGCAAATTTTGCTGCAGCCTGCGGAGTCGAATACAGGTAGGTCGTGCGCAACTGCTCCTTATAAGAAGCAACACTGTCCCCCGAGGCAGCCGCACTTCCACTGATGGCTTGCGCGTTGGCCGCAGCAATCTGAGCCACGGTTTCGTACCATGCGCCTGCGATCGCCTTGGCAAATTTCAACCCCGAGCCGTCCGGCCGCTTGAGCACATCTGTGCGAACCACTAACAAATCCAGAATCTCTTCGGGGATACGCGAGGAGTCGAAGAGCGATTTCACGCCGCGGTCCTGATCGAGGATTTCCGAAACCAGCGGCTTCCAAGTCACGGCGACTTGGTTTCGCTTGTCACCTAAGAAGGCGCCGACAATATCTGAATCGCTGGTATTGAGCAACCTCAGCTTGGGAAGTTGGCTGTCGAGCCCATTCAGCACCATGGCTCGTTCCAGTAAATACTCCGAAACCGTTTTCTGCACCAACAGGATCGGTTTGCCCGGCAGTTGCGCGAGAGCCACATTGTTGCGCGCCAGCACTGCATCGTTGCCGTTCGAATAATCGCCTACAATCTCTACCGTGGAATCAACCCCAGCGGCCGCCGGCATGTCCAGGGCCTCCATGTTCGTCATGGTGCAGGCGTCGATGTTTTTGGCGACAAACGCATCCAGCGAGGCGGCGTAGTCGAAACGCTGAACCTTAATCACCACGCCATATTTATCTGCCCAGCGTTTCAGAATGCCGGATTTGGCCATGTAAAAATACGGATTCCATCCGGCGTAAACCGACCAGCCAACTGTGAATGTGGGCGTCGAGGCCGAAGCAGGCAGCGCCGACCAGCAACTCAGACCCGCCAATGCAAAGGTGACGCGCAGGCCAAACGTGCGACGGTCCGCAAAAACTCGTTTCAGGCTTGAAAACATTGGGTCGGAAGCGAACCATCGCATGGTCGAACCATATCCCAGTCAAAGGTTAGGATTCAATGTTGATTGATTTTATTTATGCCGCATATAAGCAAAAACAAAATGCCAACCAAAAGGACCTGAAATCGGGCGCCCCGGCGGGATTTTTAGGCGTCCCAGGTCGATCCCGGCCTGTTCAATTTACGCGATTGTCAAAGACCACGACACTCAAACCCAGACCAGTGCACGCCTGCAATTCATCAATTCGCCGGCACATTCAACCGCCAAACCTTCTCGCCCGAGTAGCTCGTGAGCCAGAGTGACCCGTGCCCATAGCGGATGCTGTCCCCGCCGACGCCTCGCCATTGACGCACCACTGTGTTTGTGGCCGGATCGATCCTGGTGATGGGGAACCCAAATACTGTAGCCCACACCGACTCCGCGCCGAAAGCGATTTCGCCGCCGAGCCCAGGAATACCCGCGGGAATGGTCGCGATCAACTTGCCGCTGGCCGCGTCCACGCGCGAAATGCTTCCATCGCCCTGATTCAGCACCCAGACCGAACCTGCGCCTGTAGTGAGAAACCGTGGCTTGGGGCCGATGGGCGTCGAGCTTACCACCGTGTTAGTGGCGGGACTTACCCGAATGAGAGCATTTCCTTCGTTCGAACTCACCCATATTGAATCATTGGCAAAAACAGGGTTGAAGGAACCTGCAGGAATCGTGATCTTAGCGACAACTTGATTGGTCGTCGGATCGATACGATCTAGTTCGCTCGCTTTGGATGTAACCAGCCACACGCTCCCGGCACCGGTGGCGATTCCGCCCTCTGAATCGGCCGGGCCAGCTTGAATCGTGGCTTGAATCGCGCCTGTTTCCGCATCCGCGCGCACCAAAGTATGATCGCCGCAGCTCGGAATCCACAAGCTTCCGAAATCCATTGCTATCCCCGAGCAGGGTTTTGCAATCGTGACGATCGTTCCCGGCTGATTGGTTTTTGCATCCAGCTTCACTACATGATTCACATTGGAACTCGCCACCCAGACAGCATCGCCGGTGACGGCAAGCCAGTCCGGGTGGCCTTTCACGATAAACGTGGCCACAGGCGGCAACTCATCAACGGGGTGTTGGATGCCCGGCGTCTCCACTCCCGTCTTCGGGGGAAACTTCGCATCTTCGGCTAAGCCAGGAAACGCAAGGCCTGCCATAACGAGACAACCAATCAAGCAATTTGGAAGGACACTAAGATCCCGGACCATAATTGGACTCCATTGTTAATCTGTTTTCGACAATTCGTTGCGATGATGCTGAAACGATGAATCGACCTGTGGCACACGCTTTATTCAGCTCAATGTGAATTTTTCGCTTTTGGAATGCGCATGGGCGGATAAGCTGCCGCCCCATTCATGCCTGCCGCAATCTCGACAAATGCCTGGGCTGCGCGCGTGAGCGTCTTGTCTTTGCGAAAGATAAGCGCCAATTCGCGATGCAGCTTCATGCCTTCCACCTTCACGATTTTCAGCAAGCCGGAATGTTCGTCATCCAGAACATTGGCATGCGGCAAGAAGCCCATGCCCATTCCGGCACAGATCAGGCGCTTCAGCAACTCGGTCGAATCGAGCTCCATGGCGATCCGCGGCCGCAATTCGTGATGTTGAAAGAAGTTGTTAAGTTGGGTGCGCTGTCGCCCGCGTTTCAGCAACAGCAATGGGAATTGCATTATCTCGTTGAGCTTGATCGCTTCTCGCGCCGCAAGCGGATGTGTGGGCGCGACCACCAACACGATCTCGTCACGGTGAACGGGTTGAATCACCAGCCGGGAATCTTTGATCGGAAGCGAAGCGATTGCGAAATCGACATCGCGGTTGAAGACCGCTTCGAGCGAGCGGGCATGCTCGGAGCGCACGATGCTCAGATTCACGTGCGTGCATTGCTTTTTGTACAGGGCAAAGACGGGCGGCAGAACATAAAGGCTGGTGGCTTCACTGGCGCTCACCGATACTTCTCCGCGCGCCGATCGGTAAAGCTCATTTACGGCCACAATGACATGGCTTTGACATTGCAAACAGTGATCGGCAAACGGCTCGAACAGTCGTCCGGCCGCGGTAAATGTCACCTTGCCGCCATCGCGGTCGAAAAGACGAGCGCCAACTTCCTTCTCGAGTGAGCGAATCTGCGCGGAGATCGCCGGTTGCGTGACTCCAAGCTTTTCTGCTGCACGCGAAAAGCTGCTCAACCGGCAAACTTGTTGAAACGTCCGTAATTGCTCGAAATCCATGCTGAATATCCCAGGCTCAGCGCCATTGGGATATCGGCGCATATCCAAAGAGATGCTGGGTTGAGCTTCATCATAACCCAGACCTTCTTGCGTGTTAGCACCAGATCGAATCAACTTTCGCCTTAATCGCAATGTCGAATGTATTTCCGAAATCGTTTCAGAACGGTCATGGCCGACCCAAAGCATCTCCAATCCATCGAGCATAGCGAGCGAAGGTCAAGTTTCGTCGCCCTAGAAAGAAAGTGAATACGGCAAAGAAAAAGCTTTTTGGATCCTAGATTCCTTATCTGCCTTTAGACGCGCGGTGCCACAATGCAATCATGGGGGTCGCGGATGAAGCGTAGTTTCTTTGTCTTCATATTGGTCATTCTCATTGCTTGTCCTCTATTGGCCCCGTCCGAAGATCCGAAGACACAAACCTCCAAATCGAAGAAGACCGTCTATGACTACTCGCTGGTCGATTTGGATGGCAAGGAAATGCCGCTCTCCAGCTTCAAAGGCAAATTGCTGCTGATTGTGAATCTGGCCAGCCAATCCATCTATCGCGACCAGATCGACGCACTCAACGAGTTGCAGAAAACCTATGCCGATCAAGGCCTCGTAGTCATTGGGATTCCTTCAGCCGATTTTGGCGGCGAAGAGCTGAAGGACCCCGCCGCTTTGCGCAAGTATTATCGGGAGACAGCGCACGCAAATTTCCAGGTTTTCGCTTGTGCGTCGCTGCGCGGCGTAAACGAGATCCCTCTCTATCGCTTCCTTACCGACGCCAAGCAAAGTCTTCCGGGAGGCGATATCCATTGGAATTTCACAAAGTTCTTAGTGGATCGGCAAGGATTGCCACTTGCTCGCTATGAGGTGGATGAAGATCCGGCCGACGTGGGTTTTCATGTCACAGTTGAAAACGCGCTTGCCGGGAAGCTCAAAAAGAAAGTTCAATCAGCCAAGGGAGATGAAGCCGGTGGCGATGATGACTCGGACGACGATGAGTAGAGTCCGATCATCTCCGGGCTCAATTCTTCGGACTCGATAGTTCAATCAACCCCTGAACGTACTGTCTCCATCCGCCAAGATGGGTGATCTCCTGCGCCCCCGCAATTCCCGCGGGCTCGCACAAGAATCCTTTTACGGTTGAGCCGTCGGCGAGTCGAAGTGTGCCCAGCGAGAGCGGTGGC
The DNA here is from genome assembly GCA_964614635.1 of uncultured Occallatibacter sp. GTDB lineage: Bacteria > Acidobacteriota > Terriglobia > Terriglobales > Acidobacteriaceae > Telmatobacter. The sequence continues at coordinate 1,233 of CAZTLV010000095.1, read as the reverse complement.
GGAATGGAATTCAAAAAGCTGCCCACCGTATCCTCCGGCATGGCCCAGACCTCGACCTCGATTCCCTGGCCGCCGAGCCCGGGGGCATAGACCAGGCCAGGCTTGGGGGGCGTGGTGTTCGGCACCGCGTAAAGCCGGTAATCCCCATGCGTGCGAGTAGCGTGCACCAAGCGCGCGCGTCGTTGGGTCATCTGCCAGTTCAGTGGTTGACCGGTGAGATGCGCCCCAACGACAGCCATCAGGATGCACCCGTGAGGCGCGGTCGCAGGAGTGATCGCAGGGGTGTCTGCAAGTCTGCGTTCCGAGCCTCCCAGCGTGATTGCCAGTTTGCGATGCAGCGCGTCGGCAATCTGTAACAGCCCGTCGTCCGTGAATGCTTTGCCGATGAGCGACACGCTGAAAGGCAGCCCGTTGGCCTTGAAGCCCGCGGGCACCGCGACTGCGGCGAGGTCAAGCAGATTGACAAAGTTTGTGTAATAACCGAGGTTGCTGTTCAACTCGATAGGGGCCTTCTGCACCTCCTCGATGCTGTAGTGCGTGGGGGTAGTAGGCAGCATCAAAAAATCGACATTCTCCCAGACCTTGGCTGTTTCAGTGCGCAGTGCCTCCAGTGTGTACTGCGCATCGAAAGCTTCGACGGCGCTATAACGGCCGGCTCCAGAGATAATCCCTCCCACGGTCGGCTCCATCGCGTCGGGATGATCCTTCTGGAAGTCCTTCAACGCAGCCAGCCGCTCCGCAACCCATGGGCCGCTATAAAGCAAGCTTGCCGCCTTGCGGAATGGTTCGTAATCGAAGCGCACAGGCTCCCCCCCAAGGACGGAGAGCGCCTCGATCGCTTCGTCGTATTTCTTTCGAGCGGCCTCGTCGCCGAACCATTGCATGCTAGCTTCACTCGGTACGCCAAAACGAAAGACGCTCCCAGCGCCGAGCACAGACCAGGGTGCCGCGCCTTGTCCTGGTACGGGAACGCGCGAGTAAGCATCGGCAGCGTCGAAGCCGCGCGCCACTTGAAAGACCCGCACTACGTCTGCGCAGGTCTCCGCAAAGACGGACACGCAATCCAGCGTGCGGCATGCGGGCAGCAGTCCATGCGTACTGATCCATCCGCGCGACGGCTTAAGGCCCGCAAGGCGGCCTGCGCAGTGGCCCTGGTGCCGATTCTGGTTGTGGCGGCCTGCTGCTCCAGCTACGCTCAGACGCCCGACGCACACTATTACTATCAGGCCTCGG
>CAZTLV010000094.1:0-12115 GCA_964614635.1 uncultured Occallatibacter sp. | reverse complement strand
ACCGGTTGTGGAGTGCGTTCCGAACTTCTCAGAGGGCACGGATGCCCGGCGGGTCGAGGCGATTGTGGCCGCGATGCGCGTTGAAGGGGTGAGCCTGCTTGACTGGTCAATGGATGCAGACCATAACCGCTCCGTCGTGACCATTGCCGGCGAGCCGTCCGCTGTGGTTGAGGCCGCAGTCCGCGGAGTAGGCAAGGCCGTTGACTTGATTGACCTGACTCGCCAGCAGGGTGTTCATCCGCGCATTGGCGCCGCCGACGTGGTGCCATTTGTGCCAGTTGCCGGAATCAAACTTGAGCAGTGCGCCTTGCTTGCCCGCCAGGCCGGGCTGGAGATCTGGCGAAGGTACGGCGTGCCGGTGTTCTTTTACGAAGCAGCCGCGGCACGCCCCGACCGGGCAAACCTTGAAGAGGTGCGGCGAGGGCAGTTTGAGGGATTGAGGGATGCGGTGCGCAAGGAGACCTCGCGACGTCCCGACCTGGGCGGACCGGGACTGCATCCCACGGCTGGAGCCTGCGCGGTGGGGGCACGCAAATTTCTCGTGGCCTACAACATCTATTTCGATTCCGCAGATGTCTCTATTGTGCGATCAATAGCCAAGGAGATTCGAGCGGCAAATGGAGGCCTGAAAGGGGTAAAGGCCATGGGAGTATTGGCGCATGGGCGGGCTCAACTATCGATGAACATCACCGATTTTCAGGTGACTCCCATCTCCCAGGTTTACCGCGCGGTGTCAGTCCTGGCCCTGAAGCACAAGGTTGCGCCGGTTGAGGGGGAAGTCATCGGCTTGCTTCCAGAGGCAGCGTTTGAGCGTGAGAGCGAGTGGATGCGTCAATTGAATGAGTTCGATCCCCAGGCGAAAATCCTGGAGCACAGGCTGAATCTTCCGCTTGCTTGGCCGGGAGAAAAGGCTGGACAAGTTTAATCAGTCAAGGAAGCGGGAAAGTTTTCTGAAAAGCGTGATTTCGATTTTTCAGGAGAAAACAACGAGGGCTCGAGGCTTTAGCCCTCAGGTACCTTGGGTTGGCCGGGTAATCAGAAACACTGGCTACAAAGGATTTTTGGGTTTTCAATTGAAGAGATGACCGACAATTGGCGACCGGCCTTTCGCAGGGAACTGCAAAAGGTTGCCGGTTTCCGGAGGATGAAAATTGTTCAAGGCTTTTTTGAAGATGACGATTGCCGCGTCGGTGTTGACTGCGGCTACTTTGTGCCAGGCAGCACAGCTATCTACTGATGCGCGCACCGCCGTTCCCCACGAAGTGCAGCAACTGGTGGTGATCGATTACCGAGCTATGCAGAATTCCGCCGCGGCCATGGACCTGCGAGAGCGTGTGATGCCGCCTGAATTGAAGGAATTTGACGATGCGCTGCGAAAGTCCGGTTTGAACGACAACCACGACGTAGACGATTTGGCCTTTGCGCTGTTCCGCCCGTCGCCAACAAGCGACGGCATGTTAACCGTCGGCATCGCCCAGGGGCAGTTCGATGAGCAGGATATTCTTGCCAACTTTCGCAAGCAGAAGGTCAAGTACACGCTGGTGCGAACCAACAAAATCTATCCTTTGGCCAAGACAGGAATGGTGCTCTGCTTTGTCGATGCGTCGACCATGGTCTTCGGCAGTCAGGATGCCGTGAAGAAGGCGCTCGACGCCCGGGATGGCGTCGCTCCCAGCCTGCTGACCAACGGGACGATGATGGACGCGATGAAGACGATTGATTCCGAACCGCTTTGGAGTGTCCTGGATGAGAAGGGAACCCAGGCCATGATGCGCCAGGTGCTTGGCGAGGCCGGTTCAGTGGCTGATTACGAGACGGTGCGCAAACGGTTGCAGGCTTCGTGGTACGGAATGGACTTTCAGCATGGCGTAAAGTTTGATCTCACCATCTCGACCGGCGACTCGTTTGCCGCAGCCACATTCTCGTCGCTCCTTACCGCGGCGGTGATGCTGCGCAAGATGAGCGGGTCGGATGCTGAAAAACAGGCACTGAGCTCAACGAATATCGCGTCAGATTCGGGGCGCCTGTCGATTCACTTTGCGACGAGCGACGCCGATTTTAATAACCTGCTCCACTCACCGCTCTTCCAAAGCATGGTGCGCTGAGGGAGTTTGTCTCGTGGCTCAGGGCTGTGCGGTCAAGCTGGGATGAAACTCAGCCTGGCCCGACGGCAACAAAATAATCTCCAGAGTACCTTCCTGGCGTTCAACCAGCGTTGGACCGTCGATGTGCACCTGGCGCTCATCGGCCGTGGTGTACAGCACCTTGAGCGGACCGCTGCCTTGCAACTGAATGCGATAGTGAAAGACTCCGCCGGCAGCCAGGTTGTTGTCCCCAAAGCTTGCGCTGGGGTAATCCACTTCGAGCAGTTGAATTGCCCCTCCGGTTCGGTTCTCCACCGTGGTCTCAATGTGGTAGGAGTGGCACCCGGAGGCGATCAGCAATGCCGTCCCCGCGATCGTGCTGATTGCTAAACCACGACTCAAGCTTTGAAGCGTCATCCCTGGTTGCCCGTCTCTTCCTTAACGCCTTCTGATGTGCTTTGTGCCGCAACTTTCTTTTCGACACGGTCCAGGCGCTTGAGAAGTTCCGGCAGGCGCTGAAAGATGGTGACGGCGCGCAACCACACTCGGTTGTCGAAGCCGGGCGAGCCGGAGATGACCTTGCCGGGTGGGACATCGTGCGAAACTGCCGATTGCGCGGTAAGGATTACCCCGTCGCCGACGCTGCAATGACCCGCCACTCCGGCCTGGCCGGCCAGGATCACGTTGTTGCCGATGACCGATGAACCTGCCAGCCCTGTCTGGGCGCAGATCAGGCTGTTTTCACCCACGCGCGAGCCGTGTCCTATCTGGACGAGGTTATCCACCTTGCTGCCGGCGCCGATTTCAGTTGCGCCGACTGTTGCGCGATCAATTGTGGCGTTCGCCTGAACATCGACGCGATTCCCAAGTCTTACCGGGCCTGACTGAGGGATTTTTTCCCATTGGCCATGCTCGTTCTTCGCAAAGCCAAATCCATCCGAGCCAATGATTGCGCCGTTTTCGAGCGTCACGTGATCGCCGAGAACGCAATCTTCGCGGACCACAGCATGAGCGTGAGCGAAGAAGTGTTTCCCCGCCTGGACTCCGGGGTACAGCACGACGTGAGGCAACAGGGTCGCATGGTCTCCAAGACGGACTCGAGGCCCCACCACCACATACGCGCCAATATGGGCGCCAACCCCGATGATCGCGGTTGAATCGATGACAGCGGTGTGGTGAATGCCCGGCTTATAAGCGGGAGGATGATAGAAGAGGGCGAGCGCGCGCGAAAAAGCCAGGTATGGGTTCTTGATGCGAAGGGTCGCTGTCTGAATTTCCTGGAATTCGGGATCGACGAGGACAGCGGCTGCCTTGGTTGTTCGAGCGAGGGCGGTATACCTTGGATTGGCGACGAAGGTGACTTCAGTAGCGCCGGCCTCCTCAATGCCTTTGACACCGGTGACTTCAAGCTGCGCGTTTCCGCGAAGTTCCGCACCCAACCGGGTTGCTAACTCACCTAACTTCATCGAAGTGATTGTACCGGAAGGCAACCGGCTACGCTGTGTCGGGATCGCCGGGAAACAGGCCGGGCTGCTCCTGTGGTTTCCGCGATATTGCGGCTTGCCGCCTCGAGGCTGCTCCAATCAGGCTGACCACTTGGAGGGTCTGGATCGCCGCTCTGGGGACATAAATGCGCTGCGTATTCGATCGGGTGTCGGGCGGGGTCAATAGCAGGCCAGATCCCTCGACAAGGGAGCGATCGTTGGGCGCAAGCCCCTCGAGTTCCTCTCCATCACTCAAGGTCATCCGGAGCCAAAGACCGGCGGCCCGCGGCCGGACAGCGAATCGTTTCTGGAGCAGGCGCTCAGGGTTGGCCTGGTCACCCGACGTGGAGAAATCGCGGACGAAGCAAACCCACTTTACCTGCTCCCAGGCAATGGACAGTACCTTGCCTGAAAGGTCGAGAATCTCCAATTCCGGCGTCTCGTGGCCGAAGTTGGTCAGCGCATACCCGGCCAACCAGTCTCTTGAGAACTTGCGCACAATCACCGGTTTGCGGACAGAGCCCATCGCTCTGGATTGTCGCATGGTGATGGGGTTGTGGCGAATCGAAAAAGCCCTCCACCGAAGCCAACAGGGGCTAGCCATTCGTGCCGAGTTGTGTTAATGTACTGGTTTGCCGCCTCTGCCAGCCGCGCTGTAAGCGCAACAACATCAGGCACTTGGAAGTTAGATGCTGGGCAGAGTTTTGAGACGGCGGAAGCAGGAAACGAAATGGCTGATTACATCTATCTTTTGGAAAACCGGCTCTCCGCCGACCAACAGCATGCTCTCAGACAAATGCGCGAGGCCGCCCGGGAGGCCGGAACCATACTCTTCCTCACCGGGGACGCCGTCAGGGACCTTACCAGCGGCCATGCCGTTCGCGACCTTGAAGTTTCAGTGCATGGGAATGCGCTTAAGCTAAAGAAAATAATCGAGAAACTGGGCGGCAAGGTTTGGGGCGAAAACGAAGCGTCGAGGAGTTTATATCTTTGTTTCCCCGGAACAGTTCGAGTGGATGTGAACAGCACTCATCGCTCTGAGTACCCGAGCCCCGGCAAAGAGATCATCCACCCAGCCTCAATCCAGGAAGACCTGCGGAGACGCGACTTTACCGTAAACGCAATGGCTATCTCGCTGAATGAAGGCTCATTCGGACTTTTGATGGACCCGCTGAACGGCGCGGCGGATATCGAAGCACGTTCGCTGCGGCTGGTTTCGAATTATGGCTTCCTTGAGCAGCCAGCGCTGATGATTCGCGCCACTCGCTACATTGCACGCTTGGGATGGGAGCTCGACCCGAGAACCAAGACCCGGTATGAAAATGCAAAGGGCGAAGGAGTTATTGAACACCTGTCTGAAGAGGCGCGCAGCCAGGAACTTGAGCAGATCGGTCACGAGGAAGACGGGCTGAAAGTGCTCAGGGCTCTGGAAGGCGAAGGCTGGATGAAATACTTGTTCCCAGCCTGGACGGTTGCCAGGGCCGATGAGGAGAAATTGACGGCCTTGCATGCCTTGGCGGTCGAACTGCTGCTTCAGGGGGTTCATCCCGATATGTCCGCGGCGCAGATGCAATTGCTCACGGCGCGCATGTCTCCCAAGGATCTGTCCGCTTTGAAGAAGCTGATGCTGCGCCCCGGGTTCGTGGCGGAGTGGAATAGTCTTGACTCGCTGGCCGCCGGGTTCGCGAAGGTCTTGCTTGCCAAGGCGAATGCGACACCTTCCGCCAGCTACAAGATTTTTACCGCCTACGATCCTGAAGCCATTCTCTGGCTCGGCTTCACCAGCAAGGATCAGACGGTCCGGGACCGATTTGATAAATTCCTGAAGATATGGCCTGAAGCTCGTCAGCGGATTCCACATGCGCTGATGCAGGAGATGCGGATCACTCCAGAGCTTGCCGGGTACAACGACATCGTGCATGCCGTTTTTCTGCAGCTGATCGACGAGAAGCTGGCAACGCCGGAGGAAATGCGTGCCTTCCTTGAGCCGCATTCTCCTCCTGCTCCCCCGCCGCAAGTGACCATCAAGCGGCCTCGAGCCAAACGCGGGGAAGCCAAGGTCAAGGAACAGGCATTCGAGGACGATGAAGACGCGGAAATGGCAGGAGACGACGATGACGATCTGGGAATCGGCAGTGACGACGAGATTGATCTTGGCCTGAACCTGCCCAAGTTGGATATTGATTCGGAGATTGGTGATGAACCCGATTCTGAAGAGGATGATCTGTCGGCTGAGGATGAACCGACTCCACCATCTCTGAAGCGGGCGATGAAGACCCCACCAGCCAAGGCGACAAAGGGAGCCGCGGCCGCTGCCCCTGTGAAGGGCGGCGGGCAGGCCGGCAAAGCGCCAGGCGCCACAGCAAAGCAGGAGCCGAAGGCTTCGACGGCACTTAACGCCAAATCCGGTCCCGCGATCGCAAAAGTTCAAGCGCCGGCGGTGAAGGGCAAGGCCGCGCCGACCCAGGCTGTGCGGCCGGCCTTGAAGAAGCCTGCGCCGGCTCCGGTTGTTGCCAAAGGTGGCAAGACCGCAAAGCCTGCTCCTCCCATTAAAGCCGGTCCAAAGGTTCCTGGTAAATCAGGCGCGACCAGGATTCCGGTGAAAGCTCCAGTAAAGGCGCCATTGAAGGCCCATGCAAAAGTGCCGATCAAGGTCCCGGTAAGAAAGGCTCCTGTAAAACCACCTGCGAAGAAGCCGATCAAGCCGCCTGCGGCAAAGGCAGTGGTGACCAAAGGAAAACCAGCGCCAAAGACTGCTAAAGGAATCAATAAGGCGAAACCACACAAGCCTGCGCCAAAGAAGCCAGGCTCCAAGTCAGCAAAGAAACGCTGAGCAGTTCGGTAACCCGAATCCTTCGTGATATCTTCATGGCATTCCGGAGGATTGCAAATGGTTCGCCTGACTTGCCGCGCTGTGAGCGTTTGCCTGGTTTCAATTGTTTGTGTATCCGCGGCATTCCTAGCTTGCGCTGAAGATTCACGCCCAGCAACCAATCCGAAGACCGGCGCCGAGCCGGGATACCGTTTCAAGAGTGGCGGTTGGACTTACGTCCACCTGGAAGGCACACCAGCAGAGGTCGGGTTTCAGCACGGTCGATTGCTCTCCACTGAAATTGCCGACATGCTCGCGGTGGTGAAACTGGAAAACGTTCACGAAACGCACCGTGATTGGGAGTTCTTCCGCGAAGCCAGCCGGAAGATGCTCTGGCCGCACATCGATGCGGAATACCAAGAAGAGTTGGAGGGCATCGCCCGTGGCGCACAGTCCAAGGGCGTGAAGCTCGACGTTTGGGACATCGTTGCGGTGAATGCGGGCATCGAGCTCCCGCAGTATTATGTGCCCTGGCTGGATAAGCGCCAGCATGCGGTGAACGCTCCCACCATTCTTCCCTCAGGCCGCTGCTCGGCGTTCATCGCAACCGGAAGCTACACCAAGGGCGGAAAGATCGTCATCGCGCATAACAACTGGACGACATACGCCGAAGGCTCGCGTTGGACTGTGATCTTTGACATTCAGCCAAAGGCAGGACATCGGATGATCATGGACGGCGAGCCGGGGGTGATCACGAGCCAGGACGATTTCGGTGTGAACGATGCAGGCATCATGATTACCGAGACCACGATCACTCAGTTTGTCGGTTGGGATCCGGATGCGAAGCCGGAGTTCGTGCGCTCCCGCAAGGCGCTGCAATATGCCGGCTCAATTGACGAGTACGCGGCAATCATCAAGGAAGGAAACAATGGCGGCTATGCCAACGACTGGCTGATCGGTGATCGAAAAACGGGGGAGATTGGCTACCTTGAACTCGGACTGAAGAACACGCCGCTGTGGCGATCGAAGGACGGTTACTTTGTAAGCACGAATTTTGCTCGTGATCCCCAGGTGCTGAAAGAAGAGACACCGGAGTTTGATCCGGCCAATTTATCCAGTTCGCCGAACGCCCGCCGCATCACCGCCGAGAAGCAGATGGAGCAGGCCAAAGGGCAAATCGACATACAGATTGCGGAGCAGTTTCTCTCAGACCATGTCGACAGTTATACCGGCAAGGTCGAGGCGGATGGCCGGTCGCTGTGCGGCCACGTGGACACGGTGAAAGAAGGCGTACCCGTGTTTAATTGGGGCCCTTATTTTCCCGGAGGATCGGTTACGGGGAAGGTCACGGACTCTGACCTGGCAGCGAAGCTAACTCTGATTGCGCACGCCGGACATCCCTGCGGCGAGGATTTTATTGCCGCGCCATTTCTCGCGGCACATCCCGAATACGGCTACCTGAAGCCAATTCTGAAGGACATGAAGTCGGGTCCATGGACCCGGTTTGAGGCTGGCGAAAAAGTGTCAGCAGAATAGTTCGCTGATTTAGCTTTTGTTCAACGCTGGTTAAAATGCTGCCGCGACTGGCTCTGATGTTGCCGCCACAACCATTCCTCGAATCGAATCGATCACCAGATCGGGCTCGTCGAGATGGATCCAATGGGCGCTTTCTTCGGCAATGATCTGCCGCACACTGTCTCCGATTTGCTCGAGCTTTTCGTTAGACAGTGGCGTCGACTTCCCAGGTGTGAGGATCGTGACCGGGATTCCGCGGATCGGCTCGGCATCGTGCATTTCGCGAACTGTATCCGGAACCGCCTCAACGTGGCTGCGCATGCCCGCGTAAAAGCCCGGACGTGACCAGTGAGCAGCGACAATGGGCCAGACTTCGCTGGGCATTTTGCCCACTTCTTCCGTGACTCTTCCCAGGACGTGGCGGCCGCCATCACCGGCGGCGCCGGCCAATCGGCTAGCAGTGCGTCCAGACCGGCAGAGGAGTGAGGTGACGGCCAGGCGCGCGAGTCCAAATCGTGCAATCGGAATGGCAAATCCTGACAGCCTTGTTCCACGGTCCAATTGATACTGCTTTTGCGGAGCGAGCGGCGGCCATTCTTCACAGCGCATGGGGTCGACCAAAAGCACGCTCACCACCTCTTCAGGAAAGAGCAGCGCGAAGCGGCGCATGACCAACCCGCCAAACGAGTGCCCGACCAGAATGTAGGGTGCTTTGATCTCAGCGCGCTGCAACATGTCGTGCAATTCGACGGCGATGTTGCCTGGGGTGCGGGCGGTGCGGCACGGGCTGCTCCAACCCAGTCCGCCGCGATCATAGGACGCGGTACCGGCGAAGCGGGAGACATGATCCTGAATGTGATACCAGTTCAGGTTGGTTGCGGCAATGCCAGCCTCGAAGATCACGGTTGGACCCGTGGCTCCCTGAGCACCTTTTTCAACCAGGTACAGCTTGCAGTTATGTCCAATCGTTACCCAGCGGCCTGGACTCGCGAATCGCAACCTGTCGCGGTGGCCGCCGATCCATTGATAAAGAAATCCAACCGCAACCAGAAGTGCAATTGAACCGGGAATCCAGAGAAGGAAAAGCATAGTCAATCCTAAAAACGAACGAGTTGCTCAGAGCTAAAGTCCCTGAGAGCGAGATTTGCTTTGGCGGTGCCCCGATCGATGATGAGCAGTTCGGAACCGGCGGTTCCGTGTGTCTTTTCTTCCACTTGGTGGGCGGACCAAACTCCGCCATCGTGGCGCAAACCGGAGTAGGTGAACTCTTTCAAAGTTCCTGCCCCTTTAAGGGATTTCTCCACGTATACAGGAAAGGCGATACTGTGGTCCAGCCAAGATTTCACACCGGCGTAATGTGTCCGATCGGCCGCACCGGGTGTGCTTTTCAAAAGGTCGCAATCCCTGGCCCCGAAGCGAGTCTTCTCGAGCGGAGCCTGGACCGGCCAGAAGTACTGCTCTTCCATGAAGTCTTCATAACTGAATCCCGGACCTAGCGGCCCGTCGCCCCATTTATCGAAGGGCAATGCGGAAGGAGTTGTGTCTCCGGGATGAGCGATCTGGATTGAATTGCGCCCGTCCGGGCGCATTTCCAGCAGGATGTGAGACCGGGCCTTCGGGCCTTCGCTTGCCGGCGGGGTTGTTTCGACCAATACTCGGAGCACTCCGGGGAACCAGCGTGCCTTGATGGAAATACCATAAGTAGTTCTTGCACCGGTTGCATCCACGCGGACAAGGTGGCCGATGGCGTGAAAGTCGGCTGCCTGTACTGCCTGCCTGGCTACGGATAGAACATTGGGTGCGTCTGACGTTGATGTGGCTGGCGCTTGTGCTGCAATTGGCCGGCCGCCGGCTCCAAGAATCAGCACGGTTCCCAGGAATAATCGGGAAAACCTCACGCCTCGATCCTCCCGTCGCGGATGCGAATATGTCGTGGAGCAGCTTTGGCGATGTCAAGTTCATGGGTGATGACAACCAGGGTCATCCCGTGTTTTTGCTGAATGCCAATCAGCATTTCCATGATGCGCGCCGAATTCACGCTGTCCAGGTTGCCGGTCGGCTCGTCAGCAAGCAGGATAGAGGGGTTATTGGCCAGCGCACGGGCAATGGCCACGCGCTGACGTTCCCCTGCGGAAAGCTCATTCGGGTATTGCCTGAGACGATGCTCCAGACCCATCTCTACCAGCAGGGCTTCGGCGCGCTCGGCTCGCTGACGTTTATTGCCCGTCAAGCCAAGCATTGGCACCTGAACGTTTTCAAGGGCGCATAGAGTGGGAAGCAAATAAAAAGCCTGGAAGATGAAGCCGACCTCATTGGCCCGATAGGTATCAAGATCAACCGCAGACCCCAGCGACGCATTCTGAAAGAGGACATCGCCGCTGGTGGGAATGTCGAGTCCACCAAGCAACTGGAGTAGCGTGGATTTGCCGCTTCCACTGGCGCCGCTGATGGTGAGAAATTCGCCCGCCGTGATGGTCAGGTCCACTCCGCGCAACGCCTCGATACGGCCTTCGTCGTAGCTCTTGCATAGCTTGCGTACTTCCAGTTGAGGGCTAGTCATGGCGGAGCGCCTCAACAGGTGACAGATGCGCGCCGCGCCAGGCGGGAACAGCTCCAGCTACCAAACCGGAGAGGATCGAAATGCCAAGCGCCTCCAACAGATGAAGGGGAGAAACATACGCCGAGACGACGGATGCGGTTTGCGGCAACACTGACAGCACGCGCAGCGCGCCCCATCCGACGCAGATGCCAAAGACGCCGCCGACCAGGCCGAGCACACCCGCCTCGGTCTGAATGAGCAGCAGGATTCTCCAGCTCTTCCAGCCAAGTGCGCGCAGGATTCCGATTTCGCGGGTCCTTTCAAAAACCGACATGGCCATTGTGTTTACGATTCCAAGAATGCCCACCATCATGGCGATGGTCGAGGTGCCCCAGGCGACCGCGTGCGCCAGCCCGACGAGCTGGTTGTTTGAAGCTCGCTCTGCCGCCGGCGTGGCATGGATGCCGGGCAGCGCAGCCTCAATCTCAGTTTGAGCCTGCTTCAAATAGGCCTCTTGCGATTCACCCGCTGGCGCGGGTTTGAGCCGCACGTGAAACGCTGCAACCTTGCCTTGCAGATTCGAGAGCTTCTGCAACTGGTCCAGAGGCATGATCACCGCATCTGCATCGAGGGCAGAACCGCCGTGATAGACGCCGACGACTGTAAAGGTGGTTCCCTGGATCTCCAGGGCGTCGCCAACCTTCTTGCTCATGTTTTTGGCCAGGACATCTGCCAGGAGAACCTCTGGCTTGCCCGTTTGAAAGCGCCGGCCCGAAAGAAGCGTCAGGGCGTCGAGCTCGTAGGAGTCGGCTTCAAAGCCGAAAACGATGGCGTTGATTTCCGGGGTGAGATCCATGAGGTTGAAGATCATGGCCGAAGCGCGATCGACGACAGGAATTGTGCGGAGCTTTACCCCTACCGACTCATCCAGTGAAGTGTTGAGGAAACTGGTCTCTGACACGGCCATGTCAGTGCCGGCGCTTGAATAGAGACGCATCCATTCATGCTCAAATGAACGCGAGAAACCGACCAGGGAGACAAATGCGCCGATGGCCATCGCGATGCCGCCCAGCGTCAGCGCGGTTCGGAGACGCCTGCGCCATAGATTTTTCCAGGCAAATCCGGCGAAGGATAATTGCGAAACCATATTAATAGGATAAGTCCTCAATCCTGGTGAATTGGACCGGATTCGGTAGCCAACGTACCGAGAGGTACAAGGAGTGTCCTTCGGTCAGGTTGACTTGAGCAGATCTCGGAAATGGAAGAACTCGAGGAGTACGGGTAAAGTGGGGCCCGGATGGTGATTTGCGACGAGACATTGTGGTTGTCTTCACGCTTGAGCGGTAAAAAAGGCAGCCCCATTTTTCTGTGGCTGCCCGTGCTGCAGGTTGTCGCCGGTGAGCCCCGAAAAAGAAAAGGCAGAGAACCAGCCGCCAGAGAACGTCGAAGGCCAGCTGAGCCCGGTGAGACGTTGCTGAGGAGTTTCAATCAGAGTTGCTTGCGTGAAGTGAAGGTCCGACATACCCCGCTGTCGTTCATTATCGGACCGCTTCAGAACCACCTAGCGACCGCGACCGCGCGAACTTCCACCGCCGCCACCGCTGCCCTTACGCGCCTGGTAGCAGTCCCGGCAAAAGACCGGGCGATCACCACGAGGTTCAAAAGGCACTGTTGTAGGCTG
>CAZTLV010000093.1:0-12119 GCA_964614635.1 uncultured Occallatibacter sp. | reverse complement strand
AGCGCACCGCGAACGTGGCTGTGCCGCATCCGCATCTCTGGCAAGGCGTGGAGGATCCCTATCTCTACCACCTAGTGGTGGAACTCGCAAACAAGTCTTCGCAACTGGCGGATCGAGTCAAAGTTCCTTTTGGCATTCGGCAGGTTCGATTCGATCCAGACAATGGACTGTTTCTGAACGGAAAACACGTGGCCGTCCACGGGGTCGGTTATCACCAGGATCGTGAAGGAAAGGGTTGGGCGTCAGAACCGGAGGACGTTGCCGCGGACGAGGCGATGATGCGCGAGATGGGGGTGACCGGCATTCGCCTGACCCACTACCAGCACGGTCAGCCGATTCACGACCTGGCAGACCGCGACGGACTTGTTCTGTGGGACGAGATACCGCTGGTAAGCCAGTGGACGCTGGGCGATAGCTTACAACCGACGGATGCGCTTCGTGAGAACGCGCGGCAACAGTTACGGGAGCAGATCGCGCAGAATTTCAACCACCCCTCGGTCATCACCTGGTCCATCGGCAATGAGATTGATTTTGGAAATAGCATGCCCGGATTTGTCGGGAGCAAGAGAGGCGCGGGGCCCGATCCCCTACCCTTGCTGAAAGAGCTGAATCAGCTCGCGCATGAGTTGGACCCCGACCGGCCCTCAACGCTGGCCACCTGCTGTGAGGGGCGAGGTTCCGGGCCAAACAACACCGTGCCGATCACAGCTGCGGTCACTGACCTGTCGGGTGCGAACCTCTACTTCGGCTGGTACTACGACAAGCCCTCTGACCTGGGCCCTCACCTTGACGCCCTGCACCACACACGGCCGGCACAACCCATGGCGGTCACAGAATACGGCGCCGGAGGCGCTATCTCGCTGCATTCTGACAATGTGCTGGGTGGCCCGGAGTCGCGCAATCGGCCCCAGGCGGAAGAATACGAGTCCTACATTCACGAGCAGAACTGGTCCACGCTGCGCAACAAGCCGTACTTGTGGGGGACGTTTCTCTGGAACTCCTTCGACTTCGGAACCACCACGCGCAGCGAAGGTAACTCCCAGGACATCAATACCAAGGGCATCGTGACCTTTGACCACAAGCACAGAAAGGATGCGTACTTCTTTTACAAGGCCAACTGGACGGCAACGCCAACCGTCCACATCAACTCCAGCCTTTATACCGAGCGAGCCTACCGGATAGCCGATGTGCGGGTGTACAGCAACGCGCCGAAGACTTCGCTGAACGTAAATGGAAAGAAGGTTGGTGTGCTTGCAGACTGCCCGGATCGCATCTGCGTCTGGAATGGTGTAGCCCTAAATCCCGGCGCAAACAACATTGTCGCGACTGGCACGTTCCCCAAAGGAGATGTCGAGGATAAAGTGCAGTGGCATCTTTCCGACGCAGCCGCGAAGAGCACCTCGATTGATTGCGGCGCACTGGTTGCCGGCGCAAGCCCGGACAAACGCTTTGGCTCGGATACGTTCTTCGAGGGCGGCATTGCGCAGATGATCTCCGGCCCTGGAAATGGGTTCAGAGCTCCAGCTCCGGTGTCGATTGCCGGGACTACGAGTCCAGAGGTGGCGACCACTTACCGCACCGGAACATTCACCTATCGAATTCCGGTGGCTGACGGCCCGCACAGCGTAGTCCTCACGTTTGTTGAGCCGTCACTCCATTCCGGCGACCGCATTTTCGATGTTTTCGCGAATGGGCAGAAGGTTCTGAACAATCTGGATGTGGCAGCCGCCGTGGGTGCTGCGCTGACCGCGTATCAACAGCACTTCGAAGTGAACTCGAGGGATGGCATGGTGATTCTCGAGTTCAAACCGACCAAAGGAGACGCGATCGTTTCCGCGATAGAGGTGCAATAGCGTCGCAAGTGGTCCGGGCCTGCGCCACCCTCTGGCGGTGATCTACGCCTCGTTGATCTCGGCCAGTTTTAGTTAATCTTTGCGCCTGGTGCAATCCAATCTCTCGTATTCAGCCGAGTTTAGGGGTTGTCTTCATTGCGATCAATATATCTAATAAATCGATATATTGAACCGAAAAATGCGACTTTTCGTTCGATGCCCCTGAAGCTTAGGATTCGGATGTTTAGCCACGCCTGGCCCTGAGTGCGGTCAAATAGCCGACATGCAGGAAAACGCTTACTTGCGCCTGTTTCTTTTAACCAATAGAACAGTGTTTCCGAAGCTCAGTGCCGAACAGCAGGAGTCGAAAATCAGATCGCAGCCGGGGAGAATAGAGTTGCGCCATGGCTCTTTGAGCGAAGTTCCTCAAGGCCTTCAAATTATTGTCCCCTTGAGAAGAGTGCGATGCAGGTGCCTTTGGGGTGTAATCGTCTACGAAAGCACAAACATATCCAATCTTTTCCAACAGGAGAGACGTGCGAATAGCAAACTTCCAGATCCTGATTGCAATAGCCGGACTGATGTGTGTTCACGGACTGTTGTCACAAAGCTCTGACCATCCGGCGTATTTGAACGCGGCATTGCCAGCCGAACAGCGTGCTACCGATCTCGTTCACCGCATGACCGTGGAAGAAAAGGTCACTCAGCTTGTGAATCAGTCTCGCGCAGTCCCGCGGCTGAACATTCCGGCTTACGACTGGTGGAGCGAAGCCCTGCATGGAGTGCTACGTCCCGGGGTCACCGAGTATCCGGAACCCGTGGGACTGGCCGCGACCTTCGACCCGGATTCCATTCACAGCATGGCCATCCAGATTGGTGTCGAAGGCCGCATAAAACATCTCCAGGCAATGCGGGCAGGACACAGCAATGTTTTCGAAGGTCTCGACTTCTGGGCGCCGAACGTCAACATCTTCCGCGATCCCCGCTGGGGACGAGGGCAGGAGACCTACGGTGAAGATCCTTTCTTATCGGCCCGTATGGCGGTCGCTTATGTGACAGGCATGCAGGGCGATGATCCGAAATACTTTCGCGTCATCTCCACGCCGAAACATTTCGCCGTTCACAGTGGACCCGAACCGACACGTCATACCGCGGACGTGGTGGTTAGCAAGCATGACGAAGTGGACACCTACCTGCCGGCGTTCCGCGCAGCCGTAACCGAGGCCAAGGCCGGCTCCGTCATGTGCGCGTACAACAGCATTAATGGGCAGCCAGCCTGTGTAAATGAGTTCCTGCTGCAGGACCAGTTGAGGCGCAAGTGGAACTTTCAGGGTTATGTGGTTTCGGATTGCGATGCAGTGGTCAACATCTACCGGGATCACCATTATACGAAGACTCAGCCAGAGGCTTCCGCTTTGGCCATCCAGCGCGGAATGGACAACGAGTGCATCGATTTTGCCAAGGTTAGTGACGATCACGATTACCGACCTTATCTCGATGCGTACAAGCAAGGCATCTTGAAAGAAAGCGAGATCGATACCGCGCTGGTCCGGCTTTACACCGCAAGGATGAAACTTGGCATGTTCGATCCGCCCGAGATGGTGCCGTATTCGAAGATCGACGAAAAAGAGCTTGAAAGCGCCGAACATCGCGCACTGGCTCACACCCTTGCAAACGAGTCGTTGGTCCTGCTCAAGAATGATGGCACTCTTCCGCTAAACAAGGGCGCAATCAAGATCGCGGTAATTGGTCCGTTGGCGGATCAGACAAAGTACCTGCTCGGCAATTACAACGGCTCTCCGTCGCATACTGTTTCGATATTGGATGGACTCAAGGCGGAATTTCCTGAGGCCCTGATTACGTTTGTGCCCGGAACGCAGTTTCTGCGTACCGACGGAGACATCATCCCAACCTCGGCTCTGACCACGTCGGAGGGCCGGCCGGGACTTACCGCCAAGTTCTCTATGGGAGATAGTTCGCAAGGGAGCGCTGTGCTTGCGACCAAGACAATGGCGACCGTCAATTTGACGACCGAGGGCGTTTCTCAGGAGGCCGCAGGAAAGTTTCCGCTAACCGTCACATGGGACGGCTTCCTCACTGCTGCCGAAACCGGCGAGTACAACATTGGCGTTCGCGCCAAGGGCAACTCCGCGATGATCATCGTCGATGGCAAGCCGCTGGCCCTGGAGTATCTCGACGCCGAACATGCGCAGGCAAAGGCCGGGCATATTCACCTGGAGCAAGGCAAGAAAGTGGCCATCAAGGTTAGGTATGAGCTGAACGAGAAGGGCCCTATCCAGGCCCAGTTGCTTTGGGCGAAGTACGATCCTGAGCCGAGTCCGGAGGCGATTGCCGCGGCCAAAAACGCGGACGTTGTTGTTGCTGTCCTCGGCATTACCAGCGATCTAGAAGGGGAAGAGATGCCGGTCAACGAGGACGGGTTCAAAGGCGGCGACCGCACCAGCATCGATCTGCCGAAACCTGAGGAGGCTTTGCTTGAAGCCGTCACGGCGATGGGGAAGCCGGTGGTTCTTGTGCTGGCGAATGGTAGTGCGCTCGCGGTGAACTGGGCCAACGAACATGTGAACGCAATCCTCGAGTCCTGGTATGCAGGCGAAGAAGGAGGCTCGGCAATTGCCGAAACACTCTCGGGAAAGAATAATCCCGCGGGCCGTTTGCCGGTGACGTTCTACACCGGCGTCAACCAGTTGCCGCCCTTTCAAGACTATGCGATGCAGAACCGCACCTATCGCTACTTTCACGACAAGCCGCTTTATCCGTTTGGCTATGGCTTGAGCTACACAACTTTTTCCTACAGCGATTTAACGCTCCCGAAGGACGCGATCACTGCGGGAGATCCGCTTACCGCAGGAGTGACGGTCACAAATACTGGAAAACGCGAGGGTGACGAAGTTGTGCAGCTCTACCTCAGCTTTCCAAATGTGCCCGGAGCCCCGCTACGGGCTCTGCGCAGTTTCAAGCGCGTTCACTTGAGGCCCGGTGAATCCCAGCACCTGAGCTTCGAGCTTAGGGACCGCGACTTGAGTATGGTGAGCGAGGCGGGCGAACCGATCGTTGCGGAAGGCGCTTACACCGTATCGATTGGAGGAGGTCAACCGAATACGGCAGCACCAACAGTCACGGGGCCATTTCAGGTGGTGGGCACGAAAACGCTTCCTGAGTAGAATTCCATTCGACATTCAATGAATCTCAGTGGCTGAAGCAGCAGAGGACTCAGAAACATGATTCTCAAATACATTCGTCTTTTTGTTTCCGCATCCAGCGTTTTGCTTCCGCTTGCACCTGGTGCTGCGGCCCAGAGCACGCCTGGCATGCCGCCGATGCCACCGCAAGTTCCCAAGACGGAGCCTTTCGTCAGCCCACTCTTCGGGGACAACATGGTGCTGCAGCGCGGCAAGCCGAATACGATTTGGGGTTGGTCAGAGCCCGGCGACAAGGTCCAGGTCCAAATCGGTGACACGAGGACGTCTGGCGTCGCGGACGCCGATCGACGCTGGGAGGTGAAGATCGACCCGCCGCCGATGGGTGGCCCATACACCGTCGCAATCAGAGGCCGTCAAACGGTTGAGCTGAAGAATGTGCTGGTCGGAGACGTGTGGCTCTGCGGCGGACAGTCGAACATGGGCCTGCCGCTGCGCTTTGCACGCACCGGAACCGAAGACGCAAAGGCAGCCAACTTCCCTGAGATCCGATTCTTCACGGTGGTGGGAAACCCCGCCTACCGGCATACGGACCTTATCGGAGGGAAGTGGTCAGTTTTGTCGCCCGACACAGCGGACTGGTTTTCAGCG
Organism: uncultured Occallatibacter sp.; assembly: GCA_964614635.1. Taxonomy (GTDB): domain Bacteria; phylum Acidobacteriota; class Terriglobia; order Terriglobales; family Acidobacteriaceae; genus Telmatobacter. The sequence continues at coordinate 6,475 of CAZTLV010000093.1, read as the reverse complement.
GTTGGGTTCTACTTTGCGCGCAAGGTGCAAGAGGAAACACATGTGCCGCTCGGCCTGGTTGTCGACAGTGTGGGCGGAACTCCTGCCGAGTCCTGGACTAGCGCCGCGGCCTTGCGCTCACTCCACGATTTCGATATTCCGCTGGCCGAGGTCGAGAGGCTCGCGGCCACCGACGCACCGCAGTATGGCAACTTCGTCATGCACTGGTACGACGAGTACGACATCGGCCTTAAGAACAAATGGGGAAGTCCGGAATTCGACGATTCGGACTGGAAAACAGTCACGATTCCTGGCGGTTTCGCCGAGTTGGGCGTGCCGACCGAGCCCGCCGTGGTCTGGTTCCGCAAGGAATTTCTCCTACCCGATCCACTGCCGGCCGGAAGAGTGATGCTCTTCCTCGGCTCCATTGAGCGCATGGACACAGTCTTCGTCAACGGGAAAGAGGTTGGTGGTAGTTCCTGGGTGGAGAATCCGCGCGTCTACTTTTTGAACAGCGCGCTCAAGCCGGGACGCAACACAATCGCCATCCGCGTCCTCAAGACCAGCCCCATCGGCGGATTTCTGGGCAAGCCCGAAGAATTGCATCTGACGTTGGGCGACAAGAGCACGATTCCAATGGCAGGCGAATGGAAGGGCAAAGTCAGCGTGGACGCTCGCCCGCCGATTCAACTGCCCATCGCGTACGAGAACTGGCCCGTGATGCCGACGGTGCTCTACGAGGGCATGCTGAGGCCCATCGCACCGCTGGCCATCACTGGCGCTCTCTGGTACCAGGGCGAACAGAACTCGCCGCGTGGCTACCAGTACAGGAAGCTTCTGCCGGTGATGGTCGCCGATTGGCGCAAGCTTTTCGGAGAGGGTGACTTCCCGTTCTACATTGTCGGCCTGCCGGCCTTCAAGGAGCGAAGCGCTGTACCAGTGACCGGAGACGAATGGACTGAAACGCGCGAATCGCAGGCCATCGCGGCCGCCGCCATCCCCAACTCCTGTCTTGCCGAAATGATCGATACTGGCGACCCCGATAACATCCACGCGAAAGACAAGCAGCCCGTGGGCGAACGGCTTGCCATCTGTGCGTTGGCAAATCAATACGGGAAGAAGGTTGTCTATGCAGGGCCGACTTTCGCCTCGGCCGAGAGGCTCCCGGGCTCTATCAAAATCCACTTCACACATACCGACGGCGGCCTTGTGGTGAAGGGCACAAAGTTGGAAGAGTTTTCTGTCGCTGGCATGGACCACACGTGGCATTGGGCCGATGCCCGGATCGAAGTTGACTCGGTCGTCGTGTCCTCAACCGAGGTTCCCGATCCGCAGGAGGTTCGTTATGCCTGGCAGTCCAACCCGGCGGCGACTTTGTATAACGGAGCTGGGCTGCCCGCCGTTCCCTTCCGAACCGATGCCTGGCCCGGCATGACTGATACCCATAGACCCTACTAACTGGTGAATAAGGCGAGAATGAACCGAATCACACAAATATGGGTGCAGGCAAGTATCGCGGTCCTGCTTGCACACGTTGGTCTATCCGGCCAGCAGCCTGCGCAAGACTCGCACGCGGTGCTTTGGTATCGATCCCCGGCGCCCATCTGGGATCGCGCCCTGCCGGTCGGGAACGGCCGCCTGGGGGCCATGGTTTTCGGCGGTGCCAACACAGGCAGGAACAATGGAGATGAGCAGTTTTCGCGGCAGAATGCGGCACTGCTGGATGGCTCGCAGACTTCTGGTGCTGACGAGCACCTGCAGTTGAACGAGTCTTCTCTGTGGCAGGGTGACCGGGCGAGCCGCCTCAATCCGGCGGCGCACGACGCGGTGCCGCAGATTCGCAAGCTTTTGCTAGAGTCGCAGGGGCTTGACGGCGCCAAGATCTCTGCCGCAGAAAAGCTTGCGCAGGACGGCATGATCGGTATCCCTGCCGGCATGCCCGGTTACAGCACATTGGGCGATCTCTACCTGCGCTCGTCGAGCAAAGGAACCATCGGCGACTACCGTCGCCAGCTTGACCTTGAGACGGGCGTTGCGCGTGTCACATACACCGTCGATGGCGTGCGCTACAAGCGCGAAGTGTTTGCCTCCAAACCCGATGAAGTGATCGTGGTGCGGCTGACCGCGGACGCGAATGGCACCATCGATTTCCGAGCGAGTATGGACCGGCCGGCGGACTTTACTGTCAGTACGCGCGGACAGGATACGCTCGTTTTGCGCGAAGGACCCGAGCACAAGGATCAGATTCGTTTCGCAGGCGAGACACTCGTCATTCCCACAGGCGGCAGTGTCCATCCGGAAGGATCCGAGCTTGTCGTCGCCGGTGCCGACTCTGTCACCATCCTGATTACGGCTGCCACGGACTTCAAAGGCGGTCCATTCGCTGGCGGCGATCCCGACGCAAAGTGCGAGCAAGTTTTGGCGAAGGCCAGAACGCGCACCGCCGCGCAGATCCTCGCCCGGCAGGAGGCCGGTTACCAACCGAGGTATCGGAGCATGGCACTGCATTTTGGTGCTACGCCCGATGCGAACGATGCCCTGCCCACTGATGAGAGAATGAAGCGCGTCAGCGCGGGCGCTGACGATTTGGGCTTGCAGGAGATGTATTTCCAGTTCGCCCGCTACATGCTGATCAGTTCCTCTCGTGTCGACGGATTACCCGCAAATCTGCAGGGAATCTGGGCCGGCGGCATCACTAATCCTTGGGGATCAAAGTGGACCATCAACGTCAATACCGAAATGAATTACTGGCTTGCCGAGCCAGCCGGTCTCGGGGAAACCGTATTGCCCCTGATCAATCTCATCGACATCGTCCGAACGCCTGCGACCGGCACCGGTACCCGGGTCGCGCATGACTATTACAGTGCTCGTGGCTTCGTCATTCATCACAATACAGACCTGTGGGGCGACGCCGAACCAATCGATGGCTACCAATGGGGCATTTGGCCCATGGGTGGCGCATGGCTCTCCCTCGATGCGTGGGATCACTACGCCTACACGCTAGACAAGAGATTCCTGCGGGATCGCGCATGGCCCATTCTGCATGATGCTTCCCAGTTTTTCCTGGATTATCTTGTCGAGGACGGATCAGGTCATCTGGTCACAGGCCCGTCAATCTCACCGGAGAACAGCTATCGATTGGCGGATGGGACCCATCACTCGGTGACGATGGCTCCAACAATGGATATCGAAATCGTCAGGGAATTGTTCACGCGCACGCTCGATGCAGGGCGAATTCTCGGCAAGGACGCCGCGTTTTTGCAGCAGCTCGAAGACGCGCGAGCCAAACTGCCTCCGTTTCGGATTGGCAGGTTCGGTCAGCTGCAGGAATGGCAACAGGACTATGAAGAGAATGAACCGGGTCACCGACACATCTCTCATCTGTGGGCGCTCTTTCCCGGTACGCAAATATCCCTTGATCAGACGCCAGACCTGGCGAAAGCAGCAAAAACGTCTCTGGAGAGACGGCTCGCGTTCGGTGGCGGCCAGACCGGATGGTCGCGCGCCTGGGTTGTCAACTATTGGGATCATCTGCATGATGCCAAGCAGGCTTATGAAAGCTTGCAGGTGATGTTTCGCCAGTCAACATTTCCTAACCTCATGGATACGCATCCGCCCGGCTTGTTCCAAATTGACGGCAACATGGGAGCGGCAAATGGGATGCTCGAGGCTATCGTTCAGACGCGCTGGATGCCGGAAGCTACTGAGGTCGAGCTCCTTCCCGCCTTGCCCGAGCAATGGTCAGAAGGATCAGTAGAGGGAGTACGTGTTCGGGGAGGCGCGGCTCTCGATATGCAGTGGAAGTCTGGAAAGATCGTCTCCTTAATTCTGCACGCGAAGAGCGACAGCGAATTTCGGCTGATTCCGCCGCAAGGGCAAGCTGTTGTCGGAATCCGCACCGCGGACGGAAAACAATTGATCGAGGCAAAAGGCGGAACGATTCGCCTAAAGAAGGGAGCGTCATACACTGTAACCCTTCGTTGAATGGAACTAATTAATGATCCAACAGCCTTCCACCTTGGGCTCTATGTGGCCGCTGCCAGATCAGTCACCGTTGCGCTGCCACAGCCAATTCGGTCTCCGAAAGCCAAATGCCAGTAAAGTCGAGGTCTGGCGCGGTTGGTTAGGTGCAGCCTAGCTGTTTCCGGCCCTTTCGTCTGCCGGTGCCTCATTAGCCGCACCATGCCCCGTTTCCAGACCCCGCTTATCGAACCGTGCGCTTGCCGAATCGCCATCGCGATCCTCTGCACCGAAGGCTCCGACCGCTTCGTTACCTCTGCAGTCGCTTCGATTGCTACCGGGTGGAGCGAACCAGTTCCCGGGCGGGTCTGTCTCCCGCTGTGGACCGGCGCCTTGTCACGGCGTACAGTTTTCAACATCTGACCATTCAATGTCTGGTTCCGGGTCTAAAAGCCGTGTTTTGGAGCACCCGGCTCCTGTTTGCGCATTCTGGGACGGCATCAGTTAGGAGAATGGATTCCTAGTCCCCCTAGCCTGGCAAGTGCATCATTGATCGAACTCGAAGAACTGCGTCTCCTGCGGGTTCTTCGGGTTCACGCAAACTATCGGAACGGAACTGACCTGCGTTTGAATTTCGCTCGTCACCTGGGATCGATGGTGCGCGTTGCGCCTTCCGTTTCAAGATCTGCGAACGGGCCCGGCATCCTGTCACCGGTGACTGGATGGCCGAAAAAGTCTGTGTCGATTCCTTTATAGGCAGGGGCTCGATTCACATCTCCCTTCACGAAAAGGGTCAACTCCAGCTTGTCCGGATCCATTACCGCCGAAATCGTTGCCAAGGCTCCGTTCGTATCCCACCCATGTTCTTCGCGCCACGATTCCAGGTTGTGCCATTCCGCCGGCTCGGGAAACTTTACGCGCAGATACGGAGCGCCACCGAACGGCGATGCGGATGCCGGATAGATGTTGCCATCGGCTTCGTTGCGCGCGTTTGTGAACTCAATGGCCGAGCGTCCCAGCTTGAAGAACAAATTATCGTGCACCATCAGATTGTGCACATCGTTTGTATGACCGCCGATTGGCCGGGGCCCGTTGATCCCGGAAACCGTATCCACGCACACCTCAGCGCAATCAAGAAACAAGTTGTAGGCAACGATCACGTTGTTGGTGTCGCGAATGAGAATGCCACCGGTGAGGTGATCGAAGATGTTGTTATCGATCTCGTTCAGCACGTTGCTCCCTTCGATGTGAATGGCGTGGGGATTCACATCGCCCGGAATGTCAGCGAATACGTTGCCTGTAATGCGGTCGTTGGCGTTGCCGATATCCAACCAGATACCGTTCCCGTGCCGGATATGCCGAACCACATTGTTTCGGAACAGAAGGTTCCGCGCGGTATGCATCTTTGTGCCGCCCGACTCCGACATCATCGCCGCGTCCTGCCAGCCAATCCATTCGAACAGGTTCTTTTCGACCAACGTCGATTGCGGGCCGCCTGTTCCGCCCAGCCCCTCAATGCCGCAGTAGCGGAAGGTGTTGCCGCGAATTACGTCGAAACCCACCGGCTGGGGAGGCCGCGAGGCGCCCCAGTCCTCGTTGCCGATATCGAGACCTACGCTGTTTGCCCACTCAAAGGTGTTGTTTTCAAAGATGAAGTGATTGCCGCGGTTGGTCGAGACCATGCCGCGCTGCGGGACCGGAAAACCGTTGCCTGCATATTGGAAGATGATGCCCTTCACGCGGATATACGACTGGTAGCGTTCCGCCGGAGAAAAAACCTGTTCCTGGGTGGTGATTTCGATACCATGCCTGGCGGGATCATCGTCATTGGCCAGGCGAATGTGCAGGGTCATGCCGTTGGTTTCGATCCACACCTTGCCGGCCTCCGGCGAGAACTCCTTGAACAGCGGCTTCCAGTGCACCTCCGTGAAGTAGTTCATCGACCGCGGCGACGGCGCGGCCAACTCGGAGGAAAGCTCTACCGGTTCCAGAGGCTTGCCATCGACAAACACCATCCCGCGGCGCCGGAAGTAGGTCTCCATGTTGTCCTGGGCATACCTCAACCATTCGCGATTGCCGATCACGTTGTCTACTTCGAACGGATTGTAGCCGTTCGGGAACAGAGCCGGATCCAGGCGCAACTCCCAAGCTTTCACCGGCTGGTGAGTCTCCGGGTCAAAACCAAAGTTCCAACCCTCGCTCGCCTTCCACTCCGTGACCACTGCCGCGCCTTTTACCACCACCTTCGCGCCAGGCGCTGCTTCGTAGCTGATCATTGCATCGGAGCTCGTTCCGCCGCGGGCCGGACGGATGCACTCGCGATAAATGCCCTCGGCGATGACAACCCGTTCGCCCGGCTGCAGCACCCGGGCCGCCGCGTTGATGGTGCGGAACGGACGCTCCTTGCTGCCCGGACCTCTGTCATCGGCGTTCTTCGCCTGCCCATCCACATAGTAGGTCTTCGAGAACTGGAATGCTTTCTCCCAGGACGGAAACTCAGTTCCGTCCGGAAGCCTCGAGTTCGACGCAACCGCTG
>CAZTLV010000092.1:0-12391 GCA_964614635.1 uncultured Occallatibacter sp. | reverse complement strand
TGCGCTTCCGCGAACTCAAGCTGCGCAAGAATCCCGAGTGCCCGGTCTGCGGCGAGAACCCCACGGTGACCGAGCTGATTGACTACCAGCAGTTCTGCGGCATTGTGCCTGAAACCGCCCCAGAAACCAGTGGAGGCAAAGTAGTGAAAAACGGAGTCGAGCAGCTCTCGGTCAAGGAACTCAAGAGGCGCATCGACGCCGGCGAGGATGCGTACATCATCGACGTCCGCGAGCCATACGAGTACCAGATCGCCCAGATCGGCGGCAAGCTCATTCCACAGAACGACGTGCCCAACCGGCTGGCTGAAATCGATCGCGACCGCGAAGTCATCGTCCAATGCCGCAGCGGCGCGCGCAGCCAGCGCATCGCTGAGTTCCTCAAGCAGGCCGGCTATCCGAGAGTGGTCAATCTCGCCGGCGGCATTCTTGCATGGTCTGACGAAATCGACCCGTCTGTTCAGAAATACTGAGGCGCAGGCGTTCCTGACTCCGATACCATCAACTTGGTTTAAGAGGTGATGGTTGACGAGTTTGGAACGCAGCACTCCCGTACGTCTGCCCCGCCGCCGCTGGCGCATTGCATGGCTGCTGGGTCTCGGCGTTCTGATCAACTATTTCGACCGAGTCAATCTTTCCGTCTCACACGCGTCGCTCTTCGCGGTGTTTGGAATCTCCGATATTGCCTTCGGCTATCTTTCCGGAGCATACAACTGGACCTACATGTTTTGCCAGTTGCCGATTGGTGTTCTGTTAGACAAGTTTGGCGTTCGGCGCATCGGACGTATCAGCACATTTCTGTGGAGCATCGCTTCATTCGGCGCCGCGGCATCCCCTGGACTCGGCGGGTTGTTTGCTTCACGGTTCGCACTCGGGGTAGGAGAGTCGCCAACCTTTCCCGCAAATGCCAAGGCCATCGGCTATTGGTTCCCAGCAAAAGAACGCAGTTTCGCGACCTCCCTCTTCGATGGCGCGGCCAAATTCGCTTCTGCGGTTGGAGTTCCCCTTATCGGCATTGTGCTGATCAAGATTGGGTGGCGTTGGAGTTTTGCACTAACCGGCGTCCTCAGCTTCCTTTATTTTCTGCTCTTTTGGAAGGGCTATCGCGACCCCGGTGAAGACCCCATGCTCAGCGATGCAGAGCGCGACTACATTCGCGAGAAGATTGCCGGTCATGACGCCGAGGAGCGCATGCCGGCGGAGCCGTCGTCACTTGTCTACCTTCTGCAACAGCGCAAGGTAATCGGGTTGGCCATTGGCTTCGGCTCTTATAACTATGTTTTTTATCTTTTGCTCACATGGTTGCCCAGTTATCTCTCCTTTGCGCTGCACATCGATCTGCTTCACTCGTTTCTCTACACCAGCGTCCCATGGCTGTTCGCTACGTTCACAGATCTGGCTTTGGGTGGATGGTTCGTTGACTTCCTCATTCAGCGCGGAGCGAATGCCGGCCTGGTGCGCAGGATCATGCTGATAGGTGGCACCACCTTCGGCCTTGGAATTCTTGGCGCCGCTCACGCGCACACGGCGGCACAAGCGCTCATCTGGATCAGCGTATCCATTGGCGGCCTTTCCGCAGCGTCACCCGTCGGCTGGTCAATTCCCTCCCTGATTGCTACGGGAAACAACGTCGGCAAGGTCGGCGGCATCATGAACTTTTCAAACCAGGTTTCAGGAATCGCAGCGCCCATCATCACCGGATACATCGTCTCTGCGCAGCACTCTTATACCTGGGTCTTTGGCGCATCGGCAATTTACCTTGTGATTGGGATCGCCGCCTATATTTTTCTGTTGGGCAGGATCGAGCCGCTGAAGCACGCTCCAAGTTCCTGAATGAGGTACCCTGATCGATAGGCTTTTCAGTCGTTCCGGGCAGAATCCGCTTTGCCCATCAATCCTCTGGAGATGAAATGAAGGCACTCTTGCTCACCTCATACAACCAACTAGATCTGGTGGATTTGCCTGCGCCTGAACCCCGTGAAGATGAGCTGCTTATTCGGATCAAAGCTTGCGGCATCTGCGGAAGCGATGTTCATGGTTACGATGGCAGCACCGGCAGACGACTTCCCCCACTAGTGATGGGACACGAAGCCGCCGGGATCATCGAATCCGTCGGCAAAGCAGTGTCGGACTTTCGTCCTGGCGATCGTATCACCTTCGATTCCACGGTCTATTGCGGCGCATGCTTCTATTGTCTCCGCGGCCAGGCCAACCTTTGCGACAACCGGGAAGTAATTGGAGTTTCAACCCCGACCTTCCGCCGCATGGGGGCCTTCGCTGAGTTTGTGACGGTGCCGGCGCGCATCGCTTACCATTTGCCAGACAATTTGCCCTTCGCGCACGCAGCCATGATTGAAGCCGTCTCAGTTGCCGTCCACGCTGTCTCCCTGACGCCGATCGCACTTGACGAGGCTGTTCTCGTTGTCGGCGCAGGTATGATCGGTCTGCTTACTTTGCAGGCTGTGCGCCTGTCTGGAGCGGGAAAAATAATGGTTGTTGATGTGGATGAAGCGCGACTTGAACTCGCTCGCAGCCTCGGGGCCACACACACCTTCAACTCGCGCAATGCCGACGTAATCCCGCAAATTCTCGATCATACCAATGGACGCGGTGCAGACGCCGTAATCGAATGCGTCGGTTCTACAGCCCCTGTCAAACTGGCGATTGATAGTGTCAATAAGGGCGGTGCCGTCACTCTTGTCGGGAATATCGCGCCGACCATCGAGTTGGGCCTGCAATCAGTAGTCACCCGTCAGATTCGTTTGCAAGGCTCCTGCGCCTCCTCAGGCGAGTACGCGGCATGCATTTCATTGCTCTCGCGCGGAGCAATTCAAGTGGAGCCGCTTATCTCAGCCGTCGTCCCGCTTGAGGATGGAGCCGCGTGGTTCGATCGCTTATATCATCATGAGCCTGGGCTTTTAAAAGTTGTTCTTGAGCCCTGAAGGCAAAACCCCAAGGGGGGAAATCCCATGTCTGACGAATTGTTCGACTTGACCGGCAAAGTAGCACTGGTAACTGGGACCAGCCGCGGGTTGGGCCAGTACTTTGGCCGCGCTCTCGTCAGGGCTGGCGCCGACCTGGCGATCACCAGCAGACACAAGGATTCGTTATCAGGTTTTGCGGAAGAGATTCACGCTCTTGGCCGACAGACGTTCTCAACGGGACTCGATGTGCGCGATCAGGACAGCATCGAAAATGCGATCTCTGCAGTCGAAAACCACTTTGGCAAGATCGATATTCTCGTGAACAATGCCGGCTGCAACCTTCGCAAGCCCGCCCTTGATGTGACCTGGGACGACTGGAACACAATTCTGGAAACAAATCTTCGCGGTTCATTTTTTGTGGCGCAGGCTGTTGCGCGTGGAATGATTAAGCGTGGTTACGGCCGCATCATCAATATCGGATCAGTAACCAGTGTTTCCGGCTTCGCAGGTCTCGCGCCTTACGGTGCAAGCCGCGGCGGCATCAGGCAGCTGACCATGAGCCTTGCCGACGACTGGGGGCGGCACGGCGTTACTGTCAATTGTCTCGCGCCAGGATGGTTCAAGACGAAGCAGAACCAGGTCCTGTACGAAAACGCTGCATGGGTGGAATACATCTCCGACCGCATTCCGGTGAAGCGCCCCGGCATGCCTGACGATCTCGATGGCGCCATTGTCTTTCTCGCCTCGGAGTCAAGCCGCTACATCACCGGGCAAACGCTTCTTGTTGATGGGGGCATCTCCACGGGGGCAACAAAGGCAACGGTCTAGCCCTGGGTGCTTAGGTGCGTTGTCTCGATACGAAGCCCGTAGGCGTCTGCCGCACCGCAGGTGACTAGTGGGTCATTTCGGCCGCCGCCACGCGCGGCGTATCGCCGTTCTTGCCGTTCTCTTCGACCTTGCCGAAGATCATCTTGCCGCTGGCGGTTTGCAGCACGCTGGTCACGGATATTTCGACCGCTTTGCCAATCAAACGCCGCGCATGATCCACCACCACCATGGTGCCGTCGTCAAGGTATCCAACACCCTGGTTGAACTCCTTGCCTTCCTTCAGGATCAGCACATTCATTTTCTCGCCAGGAAGCACCACCGGCTTTAGCGCATTGGCAAGGTCGTTGATGTTCAACACTTCCACGTGATGCAGGTGAGCCACTTTGTTCAGGTTGAAGTCGTTGGTTACAACCTTGGCTTCCCACTTCTTAGCAAGTTCCAGCAGCTTCAAATCCACTTCGCGGATCGACGGAAAGTCGTCGGGAACGATCTGCACCTGGATGTTGGTGTTCGATTGCATCTTTTGCAGCATGTCCAGGCCGCGCCGCCCGCGCTGCCGCTTTGACCCGTCTGTCGAGTCGGCCACGGTCTGCAATTCGCGCAACACGAACTCCGGGACAACCATCATCCCGTCAATGAAGCCCGCTTCGGCGATATCCGCGATCCGACCGTCGATGATCACGCTCGTATCCAGCACCTTGGCGGTCCGGCGCGTTGGCCGCTCTCCGCTGAAGATTGTCCCCAACGCTGCCGGGTTGAGAAGATCACCTTTGTTGGCTCCCACCAGCAATCCGACGTAGGTCATCAGTAGCAGGACGAATATCTGCAACACTGCCGACGTGCCACCACTTAGCGGAGCGCTGCGAAGCACCAGGCAAAACAAAGCCGCGCCAAAGATTCCCAAAACGCTGCCGAATACTGCCCCAATGAGCCGACGCAGGCTCAGAGCCCGCACCCGCAGCTCAAAGATGATGACTGCGCCGGCAGCCCCCGCGCCCAAACCCGCACTCACCCATTCTGTCAGGCCAAATGGATGAAGAAAATAGCAGACCCCGGCAAGAAGGGCCACAAAAAGAAGACGAAGCAGAATTAGATCCATAAGAAACGAACTCCCGCTGGCTAAGAGGAAAAACCCCAAGCCTCGGCACAAGAGGCGAGTATGCCCACCTGAACCTGTAATCGTCAAGAGCCGTGTCAATGGATCCCTGAGGGAAACCCACGATCGGCCATCAATTCCATGATCCAGGCAGGGAATTGTCGATCTTGAGCCTGCCCCGCATTCGCTCTTTCTCTTCGCGCCCTGTTGTGGCAGACTTTTATCCATGGGAAGCAAAGACAAAGGCAAGAAAGAACCGAAGAAAGCTCCGAAACCCAAGCCAAAACCGGAACCTGGCCGCAGGCGCGAAGGATTCGCACCAGCCCCGCCGAAGTAGGGCGCATTTCGTTTGCCCCTTCGATGAACGAAAACGGGAGACGAGTCGAACCCAGCCGGCAACCACAAAGCTCTCCCAGTCTGACTTTCGGAACGGGAGGGCTTTTCTGCGCCTGCATTCCAAACCGGAATTGACCCTTCCCGGTTGTCAGGCAGGGGCTTATCCCAACCAATCTCTCGCTGAAGCCAGAAGAGATTCTCCCAGGATTGTTAGCCTTGAAGAACAGGTGATCTGCCTGGAGGTACAACCATGTTCTGGAAATGTGCCACGCCGTTCCTGGCCGCAGCCCTCCTTTCAACCGCCTCCGCAGCCCAACAGGTTGTCCAGCAACCCTCCAACCCCACACCCCCCGCGACCGCCATTCCCTTGCCCGCTGTTGAGCCGCCCAACCGCCCGGTCATCGGTCTCGCTTTGGAGGGTGGTGGGGCTCTCGGTCTTGCCCACATCGGCGTGATCCAATGGCTTGAGGACAACCGGGTTCCCGTTGATCGCATCGCCGGCACCAGCATGGGCGCCCTTGTTGGAGCACTCTACGCGTCTGGCCGGACCCCAGCCCAGATGCGCGCCACCGCCTCCAGCGATGCATTCAATTCAGTATTCGCTCTGCAAACGCCCTACGTTGATTCCAGCTTCCGGCGCCGCCAGGACCGCCGCCAGGTTCCCTCGATCATCACCCTCGGCCTGAAGGGCGCAGAGCCCTCGCTGCGTAACGCGCTGTTCACTGACCGCGGAGTGAACGAATTCCTGACCTCGAATATGCTCGACTACAACCGGAAAGATCTGGACTACAACCAGACGCCAATCCCTTTCCGCTGCGTCGCCACAGATCTCAACACTTTCCATGCAATTACCTTTTCAAACGGCCCGCTGCCACAGGCTGTTCGCGCGTCAATCTCCATCCCCGGTGTCTTTCCCCCGGTTCTTGGCTCGAATGGCCACTATCTTGTCGACGGAGGAATCCTCGACAATCTGCCGACTGATATTCTCAAGGGCGACCTTCACGCCGAAATCATCATTGCCATCCGTCTTCAAGACTCTGCCCTCAGCAACACTGACACCGACTCGATCATAGGCGTTCTTAACCGCGCCTTCTCGGTCGGAATCGTTCACAACGCGGAACAGGCAGAGAGCCTGGCCGACATTGTCGTTCACGTTCCCGTCGGCGATTTTTCTGCTACTGACTATTCCAAAGCCGGCGACCTGATCCATGCAGGCTACGTGGCCGCAGAGGCGAACCGCGCCTTGCTCGTTCGCTACGCGCTCGATGACGAGGGCTGGAAGGTTTATCAGGCCGCACGTGAACTTCGACGTCTCACCCCACCCGGCATTCTGCACAAGGTGGAAGTGAATGGGGGCGACTCTGGAGCCAAGCGCCAGGTTCTCGCCGATATGAAGCCGCTCGAAGGGCAGCAAATCTCATCTGATGCCACCCTGGGTGCCCTGAAGCCAATTCAGTCCAATGGCGGATATGGCGCCAACTACGAGACGTTTGGCCCTCCCGCCGCCCCTGGAGGTACCTTTGCCAACTCGACCAACGCCGAGCCGGACACAGGCATTCTTGTCCGCCTCAGCAAAGACGCCATCGGGCCGCCTTACCTGCTCGCCGGGCTCGATTTGGGTGCTCAGACTTCGAACGTCACCCGCACCGAGCTGAACCTGCGTTTCGTCGATCAGAACCTCGGAGGATATGGCTCTGAACTCCGTGGAACTGCGCGCGTGGGTTACTTGACTGACCTCTCCGCCGAATACTACCGGCTCCTCATGCCTTCAGGTTTCTTCGTTGAACCGCACACTGGCATTCTCCGCGAGCCAGTCTATATCTGGGCCAATCAGAAACGGATCGCCGAGCGCCTTCAACAGGATTTGACGGTCGGCTTTGAGGCGGGCCGCACCTTCAACAACTCATTCCAAATCTCCACCGAATGGCGCGCAGTGGACACGCGCTGGAGCCTGACGACGGGCTCGGGAGGCGGTCCATACTTGTCCGGAACCGCACAGACCGGCCTGCTCCATTTCACACTTGACAAGGAATCTTCGGGGACAATCTCGCCCCAGGGCTTCCGTTTGGCAGCTTCAGCGGGAGCGCTTTATCATGCCGTCGATAGCGCCAACGCCCCGCTTGTGATGCTCTCAACGGCGCGCACCTGGTCGTGGAAGCAGAGCAACATTTTCGGCCTCACCGCCGACGTTAACTCCTATCTCCGCGCCAACGTTGCCGAGCCTTACCGTTTTGCACTCGGCGGCCCGCGCCAACTCTCTGCCTCATCTTTTGGCGAGTTTCGCGGAACAGATACATACCTGGCTCGCGCCGGCTATCTCCGTCGCATTGCGGCTCTTCCTACCGGATATGGACAGGGTCTTTACGCCATCATTGGTTATGAAGCCGGCGAAATCTGGTCTCCCGAAGCTCGTGCCATCCTCCGCCAGGACGGAACCGCCGGCCTGGTCGCCGCAACGCCATTCGGCGCCATCTCCGTTGGCGGCTCAGTCGGCGATGCCGGCCACAGAAAGGTCTTGATCACCGTCGGGCGCTTTTTCTGAGCCGCCTAATCATTCGTTCGGCGACTCGAATTTGAATTAACGCGGAAACAACTCGAAGTCCTGAATTGCGAGCTTTGGACCAATCTCGAAGTTCGCATCATCGGGCAGAAACATCACAGTGATCTCATCGAATTTCTGGATGCTTGCGACCGCAGGAACTCCGAAACGTAATGTTTCTGTCACAGGAAAAGCCTTGACTGCGAAGTTGGCGGGCTCGCTGGTGACGATGGGTTGCTGGCCAAGGTATAGTGCTGACTTCGATGGCGCGGCGGAATTCCTCAGCAGCATCGCAACGTTGAGTATGCCGCGACGGTTGTCGCGATTCAGAATCGTCACCTGAATCTCGCCACAGCGAGCGATGGGAATCGGACGTCCGAGGTTCTGATGTGCTTCCATCACCAGGGGGATGAAGTTCCTCGACCGGATATCGGCAACCAGCGGGGTCCCATGCGCTTGGTAAGCCCGTGGACCCGGGCGCTTGTCCGGGGGTTGGAAGTACCAGTAGGGCGCATCGAAACGGATGACCAGAGGTTTTGTCGTCCCGGGAGCAAGCAGATTGGTCTGGACTGCAATCGGCGGGATCACCTGCTTCTTCTCCCGGACCGGCCAGAGGATGATGCTTTCGTAGCCGGAGGCTCCTATTGCTGTTGGCTTAGCTTGCTGCTTGTTCGCGGCATCTCCGCTTGACGCTGAATCTCCTTTGGCCAAGGTATCCGAAGCACCAGCCTGATTCCTGCTCGCTACGCCAAACATCAAGGCAAATGTCGTAACCAGGACAGCGGCCACGGCGACTAATGCCAGCCTGAGCGCAGCACGCACTACATTTTCCTGGTTCGCCGGCATCGATTCTGTTTGACGAGAAAGTTTCCAAGTGATGATGAAACCGCAAAGCGCCAGCAAGCCAGCGGCCCAGAGGGTCCAACTGTCCTGCAGGTCGTAAGCCGCCAGGTAAATGCAGACCGCAACAAAATAGCCATGGAGTTCGCGAGGCTGGGTGCGCAACGTTTCCGCAAAAAGTTCTCTCTGCGGCCAATCCGAAGTGGACCAACGGGGCCGCGCTGGTCCCTGAACTTCGGGGATGAGTTTGCGCAGGCTCAATGCGAGGATGACCGAGCCCAGCACTGCAAACATTGGCGAAGCAAGTGAGTCCTGGCTGGACAGAATCACCACTGAAGGGACGCAGACCCATCCCGTGGCATTGCTCAATGCAAAAAGCTTGAATGAAAGTGGTGGCTCAGTGGCGAATGGCGTTGATGAGCGATTCCAATAGAATCGCGAGCCCCAAAGTCCCGCCAGGCCGGCGGCAGACACATAAAGAATCGCCCTGAAGAAGAGCGCAAATAGTGTTGGGCGGTGAGCGTCAGGCAGATGGCAGACCAGGATTGCGAGGATCGATGCGTTAATCAGGCCGGCGCTGACCAGAAGCCCCACAAAGCGCGTCATGTTTGGCAGGGCTGAGCCCGCCCTGATTGAGGAGATTCCGATGTGTGTCGGTGATGCCATGGCCCTAGCCGAGGATACGATGTTTACGACTCTCGAACCGCGATGTCGCTTTCCAAAGAGCGCCAATAACAATCAAGAAAAATGGGAGACGTACCACGATCGCGGCGGTCCGCATATCCGTGATTCCAGCGCTCGGACTGCTGGTCTGAACAATGACTGTTGGGCGTTGCTCTGCAACCCATTGCTGGTGCTGGCGTATCAGTTCCGCTTGTGAAGGCGGCGGATAGTCCATCATGTGCCGCTTGGATGGACTCGTCGAGTCCTGATTGGCGAACCGGCTTGAAGTTCCGGCTCCTACAATTTGCCCCGGTTCATTGATTCGGTCGGTCACGACTGGCGTTGCCGCAGGCCGATCGACAGGCTGCCCCAGAAAATATTTTGGGACTAATACCAGCGTTGCCCACAAGGCAACCAGTATGGGAAGACTCGCACGAATTCCTCTGCCCAGGGGCTGCACCCTCAAGTTCCTCGCAGCCCATAAGTGCGGAACAAGATACATTGCCATTCCTGTCCAAATGAAGACCACATTTGCAGCCAGCAAAAAACCGACGTCGGAAACGACAGACCATGGCCAGTCCATTCGACCAAACCGTTCAGGGAGATTGAAATGCTGCTCAAAGTTGTTGAGCAGGCACAACCACGCCGGAACCAGCATCGACCAGGAAGCGGCGAAGAATACTAAGCCAAAATGAATACGGGCTTCTCGGAAAATCCCCAGCAAAATTACGCTCAGAACCTGGCGCCAATACCATCCCTTGGGGCGGCCGCGGCGAAAATCCTCGAGCAGGTCTCCGGCGAGCGCATCATTGCGCGGACCCGGAACCAGATGCTCCAGCATCCATTTGGCAATGGCCGGCGGCTCACCCGGTTTCATATCCGCTCCCCTTTCAGTTCGGGTAATTCACCCCATAACTTGGACAGTACGCGCCGCGTTGCCTGCACCTGGTGCAGCCCTGCCTTCGTGACACGGAAATATCTTTTGGCTTTGCCACCCCGCTCCGGTGTCGGATCGCCAAGGCTGGACGAAACCAGGCCCTTGCTCTCCAGCCGCTCCAGGGTCGCATAAACGCTGCCTACTGAGACATCCTGGCCGCGGTGCCGCTCGAGTTCCCGTGAAATTGGCACACCGTACGCCTCCTCGCCCAGTTGAATCACGGCAAGAAGAATCATCAGTTCGAATTCTCCAAGAAAAGTTCGTTCTCTCATTAATTCAACAATAGAGAAGAAATCAATGAACTGCAACTCCAAAATGTGAATTCCCAACTAATTCTGACGATCGCCCAGGCACAAAAAGGCCCTCCGAATGGGAGAGCCTTTTTACAAATACCTCCTACGCCCGGCGCCTACGCTACGACCTCAATGCCCATCGATCGCGCCGTGCCCTTAATGCTCTTGATTGCCGCATCAACCGATCCCGCGTTCAAATCGGGCATTTTCTGAGTTGCGATCTCGCGCACCTGCTTCTCGGTCACCTTGCCCAGCTTTTCCTTGTTGGGCGTGCCTGAGCCCTTGGCAATGCCAGCCGCCTTCTTCAGCAATACCGCTGCCGGAGGCGTCTTGGTGATGAATGTAAAGCTGCGATCCGCATAAACCGTGATGACCACCGGAATGATCAGACCGGCCGACTCCTTATTCTGCGTGCGCGCGTTGAATTGCTTGCAGAATTCCATGATGTTGACCTGCGCCTGGCCAAGCGCCGGGCCTACGGGTGGCGCCGGTGTTGCCTTCGCCGCTTCAATCTGCAGCTTCACATACCCGGTGATTTTCTTCGGAGGTGCCATGATTCGTTTCCTTCGGAATCAGCTTCCAGCTCCTAGCGTCTAGCTTTCTGCTGGTTCTTGCTTCGTTTGAAGCGTTGTTTTGAATTTTGGTGCTGAAGCCGCTACGTTCGCTCGCAACCGGACCCGCTAGGTTGAGTGCCGGCTAGAAGCTGAAAGCTAGTTGCTAGCAGCTACAACTACTCAATCTTTTCAACCTTGCCAAACTCCAGTTCGACAGGGGTGGAGCGGCCGAAGATGGTCACCATGACCTTCATCGTCTCGCGATCTTCGTTGATCTCATCCACCACGCCGTTGAAGTTGGCGAACGGACCGTCCGTAATACGGACCTGCTCGCTCTTTTCAAATTTGATCTTCAGCCGCGGCTTATCCTTTGCCGTCTCGCTGCGGAAGAGGATTGAGCTGACTTCCTCTTCAGAAAGCGCCACCGGCTTGTCGCCAGTGCCCAGAAATCCGGTCACCTTGGGCGTGTCTTTCAACACGTGCCAAAGATGGTTGTCCAGCTCCATCTCAACCAGCACATAGCCGGGCAGGAAGACCCGCTCCACGGTGCGCTTCTTCCCGTTGACGATCTCTGTCACAGGCTCGGTGGGAATCATGACGCGGCCCACCTTGTCCTTAAGCCCGAAAGCCTCAATGCGGCTCTCGATCGACTCCCGCACTTTGCGCTCAAACCCCGAGTAGGCATGCAGAATGTACCACCGGAAGTTCTCATTGCGAACCGGCGGGGCCACTACTTGCTCGGCGGGTTGTTCTAACTCATCTGCCATCATGCTCTCGTTTCGCGATTGCGCTTATTGCTGCAATCCACCTAGCTTGTTCAACAATTGATGCAGGCCGAGGTCGAAGATGTTGTCCACCACCCAGAAGTAGACGCCGAACAGAAAGACGGCGATCAGGACCACAGTCGTTGTCGCCTCAACTTCCTTTCGCGAGGGCGTCACCACCTTCCGCATCTCTCCGCGGACATCGGTCAAAAAGCGCGTGAATTCCTTCCACGCGCCTACCGCTTTTTCGCCAACATTTGGCGACAGGTTGGTGCTCTGCCGCTTTGCCAGTGCCGGCTTCTTCTGATTCGGCTCGTCTTCCCCGTTTACCAATGCTGCTTTTGTGGCCATGCTTCTGTTCCTTTGCATCCGGCGTCCTGCCGGTCGCATTCTTACTCAATCTGGCAGGGGCGGAGGGATTCGAACCCCCAAGTTCGGTTTTGGAGACCGACAGTTTAGCCGTTGAGCTTACGCCCCTAAAAGCGAGGGACTAGGGAATAGGGAGTAGAGAATAAAATTGCATCGCCCTCGGGCTTGCTATTCCCTAATCCCTAATCCCTGTTCCCTGCTCTACTTCGTTTCCTTGTGCGGCTGGTGCTTGCGGCAGCGATTACAGAACT
>CAZTLV010000091.1:0-12482 GCA_964614635.1 uncultured Occallatibacter sp. | reverse complement strand
TTCCTCAATTCCACTGGCCCAAGACCCCAAACACTCAGGTCATGAATGAGTCGGAACAGGAAACCACCGAGGAACATTCGACATCAGAAGCGCAATCTGCGTCCCGGTCGACCCAGGTCCGCCGCCATTCTCCCCTCGCGCTCGCCGTTGCTTGCGTTGTAGCTGGCCTTCTTTCGGTTGGGTCTGTTCTGCTGTGGCAGTTCATGCACCGCTCCGCGCTGGACTCCTTTTGGGGTCCGGTACTCGCAGGAAAAGATCCTGTCCTGCTCTGCATCGCTGACCAACTCCAGTATTCAAGCATTGCTTTGCGCGACGCAGCCGAACCGACCCACCAGGTGGTACTGACCGACAATCTAACCGCCATCGTCATGGACGACGTCTATGCAATCGTCAAGGTTGCCGGTGTTCTACAGTCAAACCGCATTCAGTACTCGATCAAAGGGGAAGGGACAACCAATCTTGAAGACCTGCGGAATGGACCCACCATTTTTATCGGCGCCTTCGATAATGCGTGGACTTTGCGATTGACCAACACTTTGCGTTTCCATTTTGCCAACAATGCTGACATGTCGAAGCACGAGATAGTCGATCGCACAAACCCCGCTCAGACCACCTGGGTAGTGGATCGAGGCGTGCAGATGGCCAACCACGACTATCGCGACTATGCGATTGTGGCCCGTTTCACCGATACGGACACCGGAAAGCCCACCGTCGTCATCGCCGGCATCGGGCGGGGTGGAACAATTGTCGCCGGTGAGTTCCTCACGGACTCCAGCGACCTTGGCCAATTACAGCGTGCTGCACAAGCTGCCGGTGACAAGAAGAACATGGAAATCGTCTTGAGTACACAGATTATCGACGGAAAGCCCGGTTCACCTAAAATGGAAGCCGCCTACTTCTGGTAGACCCTGCCTGGACCGAAGATTCACTTTTCCCAATGGCAGCTGGATTTCTTTCGTCAATCCACTGAGGAACAATCACTCCTGATTCAGACGTGAAGGTGTGCTCCGGCGTCCGATAGCTCTGGATGCAGTTATGGCTCGAGCGTGAGGTCTAGCCCCTTGCCCTTGTCCGGTACGGTGGTCTGCCAGGCGTTGATTGAGCTGTTCCATGTCCCCTTCAGGTCTTCGCCTGACAGCTTGGCATGTGTACTGGGCGCTGCCCAGCCGTACACTTCGATGGTTATCTGCGACCACCATGCACCGAAGGCGCCTTGGTGCGGTCCTATGCGGACGTGAAGAGTGTTGTTTTCGACTGAGCAGGTGCTCTCCATGCGCAGGAACTTCCCTTGCTTAAAATCGAATGAAATACCGTCATCCAGATATAGCGTGCCCCGGCAGTCTCGACCAATGTAGACGCGCAGGGTCAGAGGTCCCACTGGAGTGTCCAGCGTGCTTTGCGTCAACGGAGCAATCGGTACGATGGACCCTCCTCTTACAAAAACTGGCAACATGGCAACGCTCGGCTCAACAACGATTGGTTTACTTCGAGCTTCAGGCGAAAATGGCTGAGGACCTTTCTTCTGCTCCGCATCGCGGCTCTCGACTGTTTCACCGCGATCGATTCTTTCGCCGGTCCAATAGTCGTACCAAACTCCGGGTGGCAATTGAACTTCGTACTTATCCAACTCATCCGGGTAAGGAGAAGGCGCAACCAGGATGTCAGGGCCAAAGAGGAACTCCGCAGGTGCATCGAGATCGATGGGGTGAAGGTCGGGCGTCGCATCCGGAAATTCGAGGAAGAGTGGTCGCACAATGGGCAGACCCGTTCGCGACATCTCTTCTGCCGTCGTATAGAGATACGGCATCAGCTTGTAACGCTCTTCAATGAAATGGCGGCTTATCGCCTCCTGTGCCGGTCCGTTCGCCCATGGTTCCTGATCGTTGGTTCCCACCGCAGTATGATCGCGATCGATCGGCTGAAAAGCTCCAACTTCAAGCCACTTTGTCAGCAGATCAGGCGGCGGCGACCCGGCGAATCCACCCACATCGGCACCGCTCAGCGCAAAACCGCTCAGGCCAAGATTCTCAAGCATTGCGGTGGTCAATCGCAGGTGATTCCAGGTTGAGCTGTTATCGCCCGTCCACGTAGCTGCGTAGCGCTGCCCGCCCGCATAGCTGGCGCGTGTCAGAACAAATGGGCGGACATTGGGTTGCAACTTGATCAAGCCATCGTAGGTTGCGCGCGAGTTCTCCATGCCATACACATTGTGGATTTCGAGATGGTTGGCAGTCCGTTTTCTGAACCCTGGCTCATCGATGCGATGTTGAATATCACCAGGCATCGTTTTTGTGGGAACGCCAAAGATAGCCGGTTCGTTCATGTCGTTCCAGAAACCCGCAATGCCATCGGCTACGAAATTCTTGTAGAGCGTGCCCCACCAGTCGCGGGTCTGGCGTTGTGTGAAATCAGGGAAGACAGAATCGCCTGGCCACACCCGCGCTACATAGGTTGACCCGTCTGGTCGTTTTACAAAGCGATCCCCTGCTAATCCCGAGTCATAGGGTGCATAATTTGCGCCCGGTAAACTTGCGATATGAAGATCAGTAATTGCCACGACATGAAAGTGCTCACCGGCAAGATCTTTGATCATCTGTTCGAACGTTGGAAACCGCTCCCTGTTCACAGTGAACGGTCTGTTGTTCTGCTGGTAGTCGATATCAAGATAGATTGAATCCGCTGGGATCCTGTCGGCGCGAAGGCGATTGGCGATCTCACGCACCCTTGATTCGGGATAGTAACTGTAGCGCGATTGCTGATAGCCGAGCGACCACAGCGGGGGTAGCGGCGTCGGCCCTGTCAGCCAAGAGTAGTCTTCGACCACTTGCCTGGCGCTAGGCCCGTACATCAAATAGCAGTCAACAGGTCCGTTCGGTGCGCCAAATGCGTATTCGTCGGCAGACTCCTTGCCAAAATCGAAGCTCGCCCGCCAGGTGTTATCAACTAACACCCCAAGCACGCGCCCCTGGTTCCAAGATAGAAAAAACGGAATGCTCTTATAAATTGGGTCTGTCGATTCCTGCCATCCGTACGAATCCGTATTCCAATCTGTAAATGCCTGGTTGCGCCTGTCGAGCGGCCCAACTTTGTCGCCAAGCCCGAAGAAGTGCTCCTCCGGTGCCATCGTCTTATGGAATCTGAACGCAGTGCCATGAAACTCGATTGGGCGCTCGTCCTGCTGCAGCACATGACCCGACAGATCGCTCACTTTGAGCCGCATGCGATCGTCAAAGTTTACGCGTAACACCTTTGTCGTGAAACCTGAAACCTCCGATACCACCGGCACGCCTGCCTCGCGTGCTTCGTCCAGCACCGCCCACGACGCATCTTCAGGAAGGACTCCGCCCTTACTGGCTCGCACTCGCAATACATCGTCCCGAAGCGCCGTTACGCAAACCGTAACTCCATTGCCGGCGACCTCAATGCCATTTAGAAGGTGTTGTGTTTTGAGGATTGGGTGGGGTCCGGCAGAGTCTTGCGAATATGCGGGCTGAGCCACCAGGCCGGTGCCGATGAGAAGCAGGGTTCCTGCGGCCCACAGCCTCTTGAAATCTGTGTTGGACCGGGTGCATCTCCGATGGCTTTCCGCAACGGAGGCTAATTGGATTATGCCTCTATCGGACTTCATACACCACCATCGATTCAGCCTGCTCTTCAAGATGCAACATGCCCTTGCCAATCGACGCAGTTGGCCCCGATGTGGGTTGCGCAGTCAGGAAAGTGGCACATCCCGCTAGAGCCGTTTGACTCGTTGCCAGGTCAAGAACCCGGCTCTGCTCCCCGTTGTTCACAACAATTAGCATGCTTTCCTTCGAGTGATCTGGTGCGCAGCCGGTACCATCCTCCGAGCGAATAAATACAAATGCATCCTGATCCGCAAAAAGATTCTGCTCCAAACCGGTTTGCAAAACGGGATGCATGGAACGCAGCCTCAGCATGCCCGACGTCCATTCAAAAATCTCCTCCTCCACGGACGCCCTTCCGGCTTGCGTAAACGCGTTGTGCAAGTCGCCGGGAAACCCACCGGGAAAATCGTGCCGGTTGTCTGGGTCCTCGCCCCCAGTCATCCCAATTTCGTCGCCGGCATAGATTTGCGGCATCCCGCGCAGAGTAGCCTCCAGTCCCAGCGCCAGCTTGAGCTTGGCCACCGAACCCTGCGCCGCGGTAAGGAACCGCACAGTATCGTGGTTGCCAATAAACGTGACCAGCCGCTCAGGATGCGGGTAGAGCGAGTCTTGTTGAAGAAGCTTGGCCAGTTCCGTCATTGGCTGGCCATGAGTAAGCACGTCGCGCAAAGTGAAATAGATGGGGAAATCGAAAGGTGTGTCGAGGCCGGTATCGATGCTTTCGTGTACAGCCCCTCCGGCAAAGAATGACGTGACTTCTGGATCGCGATGAAAAATCTCTCCTACGGTCGTGAGCTGCGGATATGCGCTGCGCAGCGTGGTATGAAAGTCGTGCCAGAATGAGCGGTCCACATAGGGAAACGTATCCAGTCGAATGCCATCGAGATTTGCGGTCTCCACCCACCACAATGCGTTCTGGATCAGGTAACGCGCTACAAGAGGGTTTTGTTGATTCAAGTCCGGCATGGCGTCGGTAAACCAGCCATTTGTAACGTCATGCCATCCCCTCTCAGGAGAATGGGGATCAACGAGGGCATAAAAATCATGTGCCGCCGGGCGATGATCCTGAAGCGTGCCGTGAAACCATTCGGGGGCAGGCGGATCGAGCACCCACGGATGTTGGACGCCAAGATGATTTGGCACCAGGTCGATCACCAGCTTCATGTTCTTTGCGTGCAGCGAATCGGAAAGATGGCGGTAGTCTCTCAATGTGCCAAAGTGCGGATCCACCGCATAGAGATCGGTTGCCGCGTAGCCATGATAAGACTCGGGCATACCACCATTGGAAACCACCGGTGTGGTCCACAACGTGGTAATGCCCAACTGTTGCAGGTAGCCCAAATGCTGTTCGATGCCTGAGAAGTTCCCGCCATGCCAGCCGCGCGGCGCCGAGCGGTCGTCGCTGCGATCGTGTGCTTGATCTCCCTCGGCGAATCGATCGGTCATGATCAGGTACATCGCATCGGCAGAGGAGAAGCCGCGATGCGCTTTTGGATCATTGGATCGCTTCGCCAATGCAAACGATTTTTCTACCTGACCTTGGCCGCTTGTTGCAATAATCTGCAGAGTTTGCGCGGCCGCCGCGGTTGTTCGAATCCACAAAAACGCCCAATGGCCATTGTCTGAAACCTGCGTCCGAAGCAGGCTCACGCTCTCGCCTTTTATCTTGAATTGCGCGTGTTCAAAACCCGTTCCGCGCACCAGCAGCATGGGATCGGGAAGACCGACAAACCAGTCAGGCGGATCGATCTTGGCGATCGTGGGTGAGGCTTGCGCAACGGAGTCAGAGGACTTGGTTTGCGCACTGGCCAAAACGCTGCAGGCAACGATCAAGGCAGCGAAGACGAGCGGGTGCCTGCGCGGCGTCATTGCTTTTCCTTTCTTTTGGGCAAGCGAATCATGGCTGCGCCCTGTCAAGGGCATGCATTGCGCGTGTAGAAACTCTGCGCCACGGCAACCTGAGAGTTGCCGCGGCGCAGATATTGCAAACCGGAATCAGAAGGTGAAACGAGCCGCCAACTGAATCTCTCGGTTGCTGTATACCTGAACACCTTCGATCTGACCGAAGTTTCCGCCTGTCAGATTGGAATTCGGATTGGTGAATTCCGCGGAGTTGAGCAGGTTAAATGCATCCCCGTGCAGTTCCAATGTGTACTTTTCAGTCAGGTGAAGATTCTTCTGGGCGCTGAAGTCGACCACGCGGTAACCTGGCCCGAAAACCTGGTTCCTGCCAAGCGTACCCAGACGCGTATAGGTAGCGGCGTTTGAAACGCTGCCCGTAATCGTTGGAGGATTAGCAAATGAAGTTGGGTCGAACCAATGACCGCTAATGCTCTTCGGATACTTGATGGGCGCAATCAGGTCAGGACGATTTCCGGGTGCTGCCGTTCCTGTTGACAGGTCAGTCGGTGTGCCAGACTGAACAAACGCGATCAGACTGGTCTGCCAGCCGCCGATGAGCCAATCCAATGGGCGCGAAGCACTGCTCCCAAAACGCTGACCGCGACCGAACGGCATGACATAGAGGAGCGATGTGCTGAAAACCTGCCGCTGATCCTGGCTCGAATTTCCATACCCTGCCAACGGCTGGTAGTAGAGAGCCGCACTTTGACCTTGAAAGGCTCCCGGCGAGTCGTCAAGCGTATGCGACCACGCGTAGGACGCAGTCCCTGTCAACCCGTTTGCGGCGCGATGTTCCGCGTGAATCTGCAGGCCATCGTAATTCGAAACGCCGTTGTAGTTGTTGTAGTTGATGCCGCCAAGAGTCGGGAAGTTTTGAGCGCCGGTCCCAAAGTGGTTTAGATTGTAGGGATAATACGTCGAGAGGTTGCTGCCCTTTGTCCCGACGTAAGCCACATTGAGAACATTGTTGGAGCCAAACTGTCTCTCCACCTGCACGTTCCATTCCTGAACCATGCTGTTCTCATTATTCTGATTAACAGCAATCATGCTCGTTCCGGCGGGCGGGTTTGCGGGATTGAAGTTTGGATAGCCGCGAGCCGGCAACGCAGTTGTTACCGTTGACGGGCCAGTGTAGCCACTGCAGTTGTAGCCGCCGTCTACAGAACGGGGGGTCACTGAAGAGAGTTGGCCGGTGAATGTGACGCAGTAGCCGTTCGTTGCCAGATAGTCGTTGCTGCCACCGAATGGGGGCTGTTCACCGAGTTGGTTGTTGATACCGCCATAGTCCAGGAAGTAGAAGATTCCATACCCGCCACGGACGACGGTCTTTCCGTCTCCGAACAGGTCATAGGCAGCGCCGATGCGCGGACCAAAAGCGTGGTAGTCCTGGTTGATGATGCTGCGCGATACGCCGTTCTTTCCTGCTTCCAGAACCGTGCCGTTCGTCACATCAAATGAAGACTGCTGGTTGTGCGCTTCATAGGGGTGAGTAAGCAAATCCCAACGAACCCCCAGGTTGAGCGTCAGGCGATGGTTCACGCGCCAGTCGTCCTGGCCGAAGATGCCGTCTTCCTGGCCGATGTTGGCGAAGTACCCAGCCTGTGATCCGATCTGGTATTGATCCATGCCGCCGGCGAGCAGTTCTGAAACCTCATATCCGGTGAAGTCAACTGTCCCTTCATCGATCCAGAAGTAGCCTTTCCCTTCCTGCGGGTTGAAGAACTCAACCTGGCGATGCAGGAACGTGCCGCCGAATTTGAATGAATGCGTTCCTCGCGACATGCTCACTGAATCGGTAACTTCGATCGTGTTCTGCGGAACCGCATACAGGCCGTAATCACCTGTATATTCCAGATCGCCTTTCCACCCGCCAATCAGCGCGCCGCCAGTCGTCTCCATGTTGATGTTGGCGTTCACAATCCCCAGATTCTTTGAAACATAGTCGCCATACATGGGCGGGGTGTATCCGTAGTTGTCGCGATTATAGGCAATGTGAGCTTCGTTCACGATGGTCGGCGTGAAGATATGCGTGTAGCCGAGGTCATATCCGCGCGCATGAGTCGGATTGATACCTGTTCCTCCACCCGCCGGAAGGTTGGCGAACTCCGAGGTCTTGGTGTTCACCGAGTTATCATAGCTGTAGCGGAAGAAAGCAAGGTCCTTGGCGGTGGCATTCCAGTCAATTCTTCCATCGAAGGTGTTGTACTTGTTCGCCTCCGTTTGCGTGTCAAGGTAATTGTTCAGGTAGCGATCGGTACGGGTCGGCATTGGAAATGCGTTGAGATACGCGACTGCAGCTGGATTCAGGCGACCCGGCGGGATCACGTTGGGCGTTCCGTTATAGCTGAACTGCGTGGGCGGGTTGACTCCATTGGGATCGCAGGTCGCTGGATCGAAGATCAATCCAGGGCTGGTCTGGCTGGCCAGGCCCCCTGGATAACAGCGCGGATATTGAGTTTGGAAGCCGTTTCCTCCGGACAAGCCGGCAGTCAGAAGCTCGGTGAAGTTTCCTGAACGCATCAGCGCGGAAGGCACCGTCAGGTAGTGTGCCGACACTCCGAGTTGCTCTCGCAATGCCTGGTAGTCACCGAACGCAAACAAGCGATTCTTGATAAGCGGGCCGCCGACTGCAAAGCCGGGCTGGTTGCGGATAAAACCGGGCTTCGCCGATGCCGGAGCGCCGTTGAACCGGTAACTCTGGTTGGAGTCGAAGTTGCCATCGCGATAAAACTCAAAGACCGCACCGTGAAACTGGTTGGTCCCGGACTTGATGGAACTCACCACAATCGCGCCGCCCGCACGGCCATATTCAGCTGGGGCCACGCTGGTATTCACCTTGAATTCCTGCGTCGCATCAACCGATGGGAAGAACAGGATGGTGTTTACCAGGCCGTCGTTGTTGTCCACGCCGTCAAGGATGTAGTTGTTGGCCTGGGGACGAAGCCCATTAACGGAAAGACCGGCGCTGTCGCTCTCGTTGTTGCGAATCGTCTCTGTGTTGTTGCTGCTGCCGCCACCCGTGGAAACGTCACCGTAGGCCCCACGTGTCACGCCGGGGGTCAACAATGCAAGGCTGCTGAAGTTGCGGCCATTCAGCGGAAGCTCTGCTACCTGCTGGGCCTCAATGGTCGCCCCAATGGTTGAATCGGAAGTATTGAGGAGCGGGGCTGCGGCTGTAACCTGCACAGTGGTAGCTCCTCCGGCGGGCTGCAGCTGGAAGATCACATTCTGCGTGGTGGTCACGGTGATGGTCACTTTTGCAGATTGCGACTGAAACCCTTTTGCAGTGATGACCACGTTATAGTCGCCGCGAGGAACGGCAAGAATCTTGAACTCGCCCGCGCCGTTCGTCGTAGCCGTAAGGTTGACTCCGTTTGCCGTGTCCGTGGCCGCCACGGCCGCTCCCTGGATGACCGCGCCCGTTGCATCTGTTGCCGTCCCTACGATACTGCCTGTGTCTGTCTGCGCAAACAGAGCAGGCGCTATCAGGCACGTGAGCAGAGCCGCAAACGCCAGGAACATCACGCGAAAACGCCGCTGCCTGTTGGCTAATGAGTTGCTTTTTTTGTACATCACTGATTCCTCCAAGGTGGGGTTCACGATTCCCTCCGGGGTTTCAACCTGCTTCAATGCTTCCCCGCGTAACTCCATCCGACAACACACCGTGGCCATAGCGACGGTCAATCCACCGCGCACCAATTCGCCGTCAATTGATACTCTCCAGATAAACCAACTATTTGCAGATAGTTAAAGAAGTACTTCTCCTGAAAAAGAAGCACGCCGGTTTGCGATCATCGCGCCCATGCGAGGCCCCAACTCTTTCCGGTATACTGCGGGGCAGGGTGCGCCAGGCATTCATGGCAACGGATCAGATTAGAAGCGCAGCCAAGAGGGTACAGTTCGGAATCTTTGATGCCGATCTGCAGACAGGGGAGCTGCGCCGTTCCGGAGTCAGGGTCCGTTTGCAGAGTCAGCCCTTCAAATTGCTGGCAGCCTTGCTTGAGCAACCGGGCGAAGTCGTGTCCCGGGAAGCTCTTCAACAGCGGCTTTGGGATCCTGACACAACCGTTGACTTCGATCACAGCCTGGGAATTGCGGTAAATAAACTCCGCGAGGCACTGGGCGATCATGCCGAGAATCCGCGCTTTGTGGAAACACTTGCCAAGAGGGGTTACCGCTTCATCGCCCCAGTCAAGACGCTTGACCCCCAAGAGCACCAATTCAGTGTGCCGATCGGAGCTTCCACCGCAATTCTGAAGCCGAAGAGCGCTGGAATTGCCCGCAGGCATTGGGTTGCTGGATCGTTAGCGTGTATTTGCGTGGTGTTGGCCCTTGCCCTTCTTCTGCGTCAGCCCGTCCGCAAGCCCTACCGCGTCGTGCAAGTCACTTATTCCGGGCAAGTCCTCACCAATAACCAGAATGATCTCGACGTCGAGACGTTCTCCAGCTCCGTCAGCGACGGTACCCGGCTCTATTTTTCACACATGGATAAAGGAAACCCCGTCCTGGCTGTCGCATTGGCGGCCAACGGCGAGATCAGCCACTTCAATCTTCCCTCTGAGATTGGGGCGCCTTTGATTGGCTCGCTTTCACCTGACGGCTCCCGTTTGATTATTCATAGTCATCTGCAGGCAGACCCGGAGCAGCCTCTCTGGATCGTACCCACGCTGAACGGCGATGCGCGACGCGTCCCCAATGTGCTGGCTCATGATGCCACCTGGATGCCGGACGGTCGTCGCCTGCTGATCGCCAACGGCAACGACCTGACAATCGTTGGTACCGATGGCAGTGACCCACGCAAGCTCGTCACCACAGGGGGAATGGCGTTCTGGCTCCGCTGGTCGCCCGACGGACAGCGATTGCGCTTCACCCTTCGCGACGCCAAACGCCAAACCACCGAGCTGTGGGAAGTTGCAGCCGCTGGAAGCAATCCCCATCCCTTGCTCCCCGGATGGAGCCAGCCTGCATCGGAGTGCTGTGGAAGCTGGACCTCGGATGGCAAAATCTTCGTCTTCCAGTCCTGGCATAACGAGATCCACCACAGCGAGATCTGGGCCATGCAGGAGCATCCCTGGTTTCTCAAAGATCGAGAACCCAGGCA
This sequence comes from uncultured Occallatibacter sp., assembly GCA_964614635.1. Classification (GTDB taxonomy): domain Bacteria; phylum Acidobacteriota; class Terriglobia; order Terriglobales; family Acidobacteriaceae; genus Telmatobacter. The sequence continues at coordinate 1,853 of CAZTLV010000091.1, read as the reverse complement.
AATTACCAATGGTCCCCTCGACAATGAAGCCCCGAGCACATCGCCGGGGAGCCATCGGATCTACTTTATCGGTGTCAACTCCCAGATCGAATTGCTGCACGCGCTTCCCAAGTCCTCAGTGTTCACTGCCCTCGATGAGGATTTGAGCGCAGCCGACCTGGCCGAATATTCGCCGGACGGACATTGGGTGGCATGGCTAAATGCCTCCGACGGGTCCCTTTGGCGAAGCCGCGTAGATGGCAGTGACCGCATCGAGTTGACCACACCTCCACTACGAATCTTCGGCATGAAATGGTCACCGGATGATAAACGCCTCGCTCTGATGGCAGAGGAACCGGGCAAGCCATGGAAGCTCTACTTGATCGACGCAGAGGGCGGAAAGCTGACGCCAGCGCACAATGAAGACCGCAACGAGGCCGATCCCGACTGGTCTGCTGACGGACAGTCAATTGTCTTTGGCCGTCTGCCTGACCGCATGGACAATGGGCGGCCCAAAGCCATCTACCTCTTGAATCTGCAAACCCATCTTGTGACTGAGATTCCCGGATCCGCTGGACTCTTCAGTCCGCGGCTCTCACCCGATGGCCGCTACATTGCCGCCATTCGGCTCGATCAGAAGGCGCTCCTCTTATATGATCGGGGTCAGCAACATTGGACCACCCTCACCACCCATGGTGTCGGAGACCCAATCTGGTCTCACGACGGCAGTTCTCTCTTTTTCCAGGATTTTCTTGAGGCAGGCAAGCCTGTCTACCGAATCGCCATCCCCGGAGGCCAGACGGAACAGGTTGCCACCATCAGCAACCTCCGCCCAATTGCCGCTACCGATTACAGGCTCATTGGACTGGCGCCCGGCGACCTTCCTATGGTCAGTGCCCGCACTTCCACAGTCAACTTATATAGCGTGGACCTGAACGAGCAGTAAGCAATCTCGATTCTTCACAAAATCAAATCGCGGATATGAACTGTTTACATGAATGCTCGCCCATTCACCTGGCCTGATCCTTCTTTCAATGTGAGCAGTTGATTTGCTGCAACAGATTTCAACGTTTCCACAAGCCCAGAGGGCCAATGGATTTCAATCCCGGCTGAAGTTGATGAGCCAAGCCCGAAGTGCAGCCGCGGATCGTTCGACGAAAGAAAGCTCGATTGGCTCAACAGCTCCTGGACCTGGACCTTGCCGCCATAGCGAACCAGCACGCGCGCGCCGATCGCGCTGCGATTGCTCCTCGTGCCCTCGAGACGAATCTTGATCCAGTGATTGCCCGCCGGCGCGTCGTTGCGCAACAAGCTGGGCGGTTCATTCACGTTCATGATCAATACATCCATGTCGCCATCATTGTCGAAATCGCCAAAAGCAGCACCACGACTACAGTGCAATGCACGGATGCCCGGCCCAGCATCATCGCCCATTTGCGCAAAACTGCCGTCGCCCTGATTGCGAAATAGAATGGATGGGCTTTTCGAAGGAAACCTTGGGCTCACACGCGTAACTTCTGGGTACACAGTGCCACTGGTGAGCAGAATATCCGGGAAGCCGTCGTTGTCGAAGTCAACGATTCCAGCGCCGAAACAGACAAACCTGGTTTCCTTGCTCAAGCCGGCCTGGATAGTCACATCATCAAAATTCCCTTTGCCGTCATTGCGATAGAGTCCAGTGGGCTGATTGTAGAAGTGCGTCTTCACCAGGTCGGTGTGCCCGTCGACGTTAAAATCGCCAGTTGCCACCCCCATCCCGCCCATCTGCCGTCCGTCGCCACTGAGGGCGACCCCTCGAAACAAAGCCTCTTCACGAAATGTGCCGTCGTGATTATTCATCAGCATCAGCGATGGCGACATATCGCACGCCACAA
>CAZTLV010000090.1:0-12681 GCA_964614635.1 uncultured Occallatibacter sp. | reverse complement strand
GGATCTCCATCAGGGGAGAGGACAAGAGCAATCCCGTTCTTCTTATCATTCATGGTGGACCGGGCAGCTGCTATTCGATTTTTACTCCGCATCTGCGCGCGTGGGAGAAGCATTTCACAGTTGTGCAGTGGGATCAGCGCGGTGCGGGCAGGACTTTCGCCCGAATGGGCCGACGTGGCAGCGGATCCATCAGCATGATGCGGCTCACCTGCGATGGCATCGAGGTGGCGGAATACCTGCGTGCACATCTCGGCAAAGACCAGCTCTTTTTGCTGGCGAGTTCGATGGGATCCACGTTTGGGATGGAGATGGTTCGCAGCCGCCCCGATTTGTTCTACGCCTACATCGGCACGGATCAGAACGTCGGAATGGTTCGGGGACAGGATGAGGGTCATTACCGGTTACTGGAACGGCTCCGAGCACTTGGAATGAACAAGGGCGTCAGGACGATTGAGCGGATCGGAGCTGACCCAACGGGTTGGACTCCGGATGACTTTACTGCCGTTGCGCAATGGACGATGAAATCCGATCCCCCAGGATTTCGACGCACGATCAAGCTTCTAAAGGATGCCGTCTGGTACGCGCCGGGATGGGGATTCGGGGATATTCGCGCGTTTGTCAGGGGGATGCGATTCTCGCTGGAGCAGCTGCTTCCGGAGGTAGCGGGATATGATGCCTGGGCGCACGGCACACAGTTCGAAATACCGGTCTTCATCTTTCAGGGCAGCAATGATGTATTGACCCCGCCGGCACTGGCGAGAGCATATTTCGAGGAGATTGTGGCGCCGATGAAGAAGATGGAATTGATCTCCAATACAGGTCATTTTGCCGCATTCCTGCAACCAGAGCAGTTCCTGGAGAAGCTCCTGGTCTGTGTTCGACCTTTGGCATACGGCTGCGGCATGCATTCCGTCCAGCAGGTTTGAATTGCTGGCGGTGAAAGATGCTCAATCGCCGAGTTACTCAACGAGATCGGGCTCAAGTACTACCCTGGGACGTGGGCCAATTCTCAGCCGACCCCGTTCCCACCTAGACAAATTGAATCCGATCAAGCAGAACCCAACTCCGCTCCCTTGGCTTCATGCCCCACCGAGGCCAGCCCCGCCAACGTCAGCGCCACAAGCACCACCGTAATCGCAAGCACTGGAGGATAGGTTCCCCAGCGCTCCGCCACCAGCGCCTGCGCCTTTCCATTCCACGAAGTGATCAGTCCGCCGAGTTGATAGGCCAATCCCGGCGCGGTAGCCCGCACCGGCGCCGGAGACAACTCGGTCAGATACGCCGGAACTACCCCCCAGGCTCCCTGCACCATGAACTGCATCAGCACCGCGCCAATCCCTAACGTGAGCGCGCTGTGCCCATACGCGTAAAGCGGAATCACCGGAATCGCCAACAACGCCGCTGTCACAATGGCTCGCTTGCGCCCCCATCTTTCCGAAAGCGCCCCAAAAACATAACCTCCAGCCATCGAACCAAAACCGTACAGCACGCCGATCAGCCCCACCGTCTCCGGAGAAAGCTTCATCTGCACCGTTAAGAATGTTGGGTACACATCCTGCGTCCCGTGTGAGAAGCTCATAAACGCCGTCATCAGCAAAACCAGAAACAGAAACGTCGGAAGGAATTTGAGAATCTGCGCAGGAACAGCGGGAGCCTGCTTTCGATTGGCACGATTGCCCGCCCCGGCCAGCCAAACCGGCGATTCTTCCACGCGCGTTTGCACATACAGAACAAGCAGAGCAGGACTGGCGCCAACCATAAAAAGTCCCCTCCATCCAATCAGCGGGAAGAGGAGAGCAAACGCCGCCGAAGCCAAAATAGAGCCCAGCGCATAGCCCTCCTGCAAGATGCCAGAGAATGTGCCACGCCCTTCCTTGGGCAGCGACTCGAAAGCCAATGCCGCGCCCACGCCCCACTCTCCTCCCATGGCAATTCCGAACAGTGCGCGCAGCACCATCAACACGCTCATCGACGGCGCAAAGGCGCAGGCCAGCTCAATCACCGAGAAGCTGAGAATGTTGAAAACCAGCACCGGCCGCCGGCCATAGCGATCCGCCAACATGCCAAAAACCAGCGCCCCCACCGGCCTGAAAGCCTGGGTGAGAAAGACCGCGCCCAGCACTTCGGATGGTTTCGTCCCAAAATCCGTGGCAATAGCTTTAACGCAAAAAATCAGCAAAAAAAAATCCAGGCTATCCAGCGTCCACCCAAGAAAGGAGGCTATGAATGCGTTGCGTTGCGGGCGGCTCAATTTTTGGAAGTCGCGGACAAAAGACATGATCGGCAGCATAGCAGAGCGCTCATCAATCAGAGATCGGCCGGCGACGGTTGACATCGATCACCCAGAGAGCAGCGCGGACACAGGAGTCACTAAAGAGTCTGCAGAGTCTGCCGATAGGCTGAGTGGTGATCGCTTTCTAAACGCGCTCGTCCGGACTGCCGATGATCTCTCTCAAAAAATATCTAGATGGGGAGCTCGCTCCGTCGATCGACGACAAAGTGCGTCCGGAGACACGGGTCTTGGAAGCAACGCTGGCGGCCTACGGTTCTGCGCTCGTGGAGATGGGCAATTGCAGCCTCGAAGCGTGCCCCGGTCTGGGCGACGAGCTGAAACTCCATCTGCGCAAGCTTGAAGAAGGCCTCAGTGTGACGATGAGCCGCGAGGCCGTCCAAACCGCCGACAAGGAGGCGCAGGAGCAACTGCGGGGGTGGGGCCTGCGCACGGCGCGGCACTATCGCGAGAAAGCCGGCGAGGTGCGGGAGTTGCTGCTCACCGTAGCGCGCACCGCCGAGAGCGTCGGCGCCCGCGATCACCGCTCCGCGGCCCAGATGCACGCAGTCACCGATCGGCTGAGCGCCATCGCCAGCCTTGAGGACATCACCGCGATCCGCGCCTCGATCGAAAAGAGCGCGGCGGAGCTGAAGAGCTCGATCCAGCGAATGAGCGAGGAAGGCAAAGCGGCCGTCGAGCAGCTCCGCAATCAGGTTTCTGCCTACGAGGCCAAGCTGGAGGCGGCCGAAGAGCTGGCCTCGCGGGACACTCTCACCAAAGTGCGCAGCCGGCTCTACGTCGAGGGCCGGATCGAGCGGTGCATCGCCGCGCGGAGCCCCTTTTGCATAGCCGTTGTCGATATTGACGGGTTCAAGAAAGTCAACGACGAGTTAGGACACGTCGTCGGCGACGAAGCGCTGAGGCAATTCGCCGGCGAGCTCAAGTCGGCGTGCCGCTCGACAGACATCATCGGCCGTTGGGGCGGCGATGAGTTCCTTATACTGCTCGACTGCGGCCTTGCCGAGGCCAGCGCGCAAACTGAGAGGGTGCGCAAATGGGTGTGCGGCAGCTACACCATTTCCTCGCCATCGGGGCAGATAAAGCTCGAACTGAATGCATCGATCGGCCTCGCCGAGCGCGCCCCGGACGAGAAAATGAAAGAACTGTTGACGCGCGCAGACGCGGCGATGTATGCGCACAAGTCCGCTTCGCGTGGCGGGGAGCAGCCGGTGCAACCTTCGCGGTGAACATCGCCGGCTGCAGTTCCATCGCGGAGTTCATTCTGCACCATCCAGTCCGATGGCATTTATTTGTTGCAACGAATACTTCACCTGAAGCGTCTCATTTGCAGTACCCTCAAGTCTCGATTGTTTTTTCGAGTTCGAAGGCTCTTTCTATCGCCCGCAACTTTCCCCGGCTCGGTCCCAGCGGACCCGGTCAAAACCATGCAGCGGCCACTGGCCCTCTCCAAAGGACGTGATCGATGAAGCGTTTGGCATTACTCACTGGCATTCTGTCCCTCGCCGGCCCTCTGGCCCTGGCGCAAACTTCCACCTGGGTGCCTGACAAGGCGCACAGCGAGGTCGACTTTTCCATCCTCCACATGAGCTTGTCCCATGTGAACGGCCGCTTCGGCAATATCGGCGGCGCCGTCACCTGGGACGAAGGCGACATCGCAAAGTCCACCGTGAATGTCACCATCGACGTCGCCTCAATCGACACCGGTGTGAGCGGCAGAGACAACGACCTCAAAAGTGCGAACGTTTTCGACGTAGCGCAGTTCCCCACCGCGACCTTCGTCAGCACCAGCGTCTCGAAGAACGGCAGCGGTCTCACCGTCAACGGCAACCTGACCCTTCATGGAGTTACAAAGCCGGTCACGCTTGCTGTGGAGGGTCCAACCGGGCCGGTTTCGGGCATGGACCATAAGCCGCATGCCGGATTCTCAGCAACAACCACCATCAGCCGCACTGCTTTTGGCATTGCATCCAAATATCCGGCCGCAGTGCTCGGCGACGACGTAAAACTCACCATCGAGTTGGATGTTGCCAAACAATAACACCCTGTATGCGGACAAGAAGGCCGCGGTCTTCGGTCCGCATCGTCTAAATCAAACACGATGGGGAGAAACTGTGGCGAGCCTGAAACGTGAAATCGCCCAGGAACAGCCTTTCTCCAGTCCCGAGGAAGAGGCGCTTCTGAACTTGATGCGGACCGCCGATTGTTTCCATCGGGAGTTTCAGCGCGTGAGCCGCGAGTGGGGTGTCACCAGCACGCAATACAATGTGCTGCGCATCTTGCGCGGCTCGCATCCGCAAGGGCTCACTTGTTCGGCCATCGGCGACCGCATGATTACCGCCGAGCCCGACATCACGCGTTTGCTTGGGCGCCTCAAAGCTCTCAAGCTGATCCGCCAGCAGCGCGACCGCCATGACAGGCGCGTGGTTTGGACACAAATCTCCGAGGGTGGACTCAATCTATTGCGGGAGATGGATCCGGTCATACAACAGCAGCCCGGCAAGCTCCTCGGCCACTTAACCGGAGATGAAGTAGCAGAGTTGACGCGTCTGCTCGAACTCGCGCGCAAGCCATGTGTCGATGGCAAGCACCCCGTGAGTTGCACCGGCAATCCCCCATCGGAACCCGTAAGCTGTGACGGGAAAGGCGACGCGCGCAAGGACTGACTGCTGCGCGCAGTTCGAAGCTTGAAAGGAGCGAAGCCGCTAAAGCCTCTACCGGCTCACGATCTTCTTGGCCACAGTCTCTTCGTCCACATCGGCCTGAATAATCTTATTGTGCAAGCAATAAAGGGCCAACTCGAGCCGATCCGAGACTCCTAACTTGTCATAAATCTTTCGAAGATAATTCTTGATGACTTGTTCCGTTGTTCCCAACTGAAAAGCAATTTCCTTGTTCCGTTTACCCTGCGTAATGCAGGTAATGATAGCCATTTCCTTGGGCGACAACCGGGGCTGGCTACGCGGACTTACCAGCGCCGCCGCCTGCGATCGATACGCATCAATGACCCAGTTTACCGATTGATTGTCGATCCAGGTCTCGCCCGCGGCAATTCTCCGCACGCAACGCACCAGCAGGTCCGGCGAGATGGAGCGGGAGATAATTCCCCGTACACCCCGGCGGTAAAGTTCCACTGTCTGGTTCTCATCGGCAGCAATAGCCTGCACAATGAGCTTCACATCCGGCGCTACCCGCAATATATCCGGGATGGCGCTGGTCGTGCCCACGAGCAGCCCGCCTTCGAGCAGCACAACATCGGTCGGGTAACGCTCGATTGCGGAGCGTAGATTGTCAAAAGAGTCTGCCTGCGCCACGACCCGAAGATCGTCTTCCAGCGCAAAGATCTTTCGGATGCCAACTCGATAGATAGCTTGAGAGTCCGCAAGAATAATACGGATCGCGCCTGGTCTTGCCGGTCCGTCAACTACTTCGCCTTCAGGAGTATCGTCCAAGAATTCCATAACATAGGCTGCAAACCGCCAGCGTATTACCTCACCGCTCCGCAAACCGGTAATCGTCGATGGTTGCAGCAGCCTGGTACTGGCCCTGGCTCAAGAAGCAGCGTACCACACGACCATGGCACCGAACCATGACATCGGCCGGCGCGCCCAATACGTCTCCAGGCATTCGAATTGAAAAATCGATGCCCTGTCCAACTTCAAGCGGGTCATGCAGCTCAAGCAGCACACCGCTCGCTGAAACATTCCGCGTAAGAGCCTTGGACTCCTCCTGGTCGGAAGAAAGGAACGCCTGGAGCGAGAGTGGAAAACGGACTGCACAGCGGACTTCTTTCTTCGAAGCGGCCGTGTGTGAGAGGTCATCCTTGTGTGGGTAATTCATTTTTGAGGTGTCCTTCATGCTGCTTCCCAGAGTTATCGCTTTTCACAACCTAAACGACACTTTAACTTAAATTTCAGATTAAACGTAGGGCACGAAAGTTTTTCGGTAGGTAATTGATTATGTACCATGCCGTCTGGGACTTGCAGATTCCCTAAGTCTCCCTGAACCGTAACGGAGCTACTTTCGGGGAAAGAAGGCCGCCGAAGCACCCACCCACGCCTGATTTCTATTGTGGTCCACACCCATCATTTTTCCCCGTCCAAGCCGAATGAGAGAGAGAGCAGAGGTCAATTTCCCGCCGTCCGGCCACATATAAAGGATCCGGAACTCTGCCTGGGTCAGCCCGTGAGGCGTCTCGATGGTCGGCACAAAGCTCATCCTCTGCTGCAACAAGTAACCCGAACGCTCCGCGGCAGGAATTGCCTCAAGCTGAGACTGCGTTGGATCGAACTGGATGCCTTTGCCCGCAAAACTGAAGAGAGGCTTGAGCAGCAGATCGTTATAAACGGTGTCTGGGCCGGTGCCTGTCGGAAGTGGCACGAAAGCGGCAGCGAGTTTCGCGCGGCCCGCCCCCTCAAGGAATTCGGTGAGAAAGACGGCGGGAGGAACGACGGCGTTGGGTGCGCTCGGGCTCGACAACCATGGCACGGAAAACTTGCTGATCAGGAAATACCAGTTTGGATGTCCCGCCCATTCGACCTCCCATGGATGAGTTAGATCAAACGGCAAGCGAATACCGCGTCCGATCAGCTCATCGGCAATTGCCCGGTTATAGATACGATGGATCGGCACTAACCGGCCCTTCGCGTTTCGAAAATGCAGTTTGTTGCCAACAGCCTTCAGTTTGGTGATATCAACGATCGCCATGCCGAGCCGCTTTGCCGTGCTGGTGAAGTCGGGCAGTGTTTTCTGATGCAACGGATCAACCTCTGTGAGCACCACGTTCTCTGGATCATGGCCAGCCAGGACGGTTCGTGCTAAGAGATCCCAATAACTTGCCTCGTCAAGCCCGCCAAGAAAGGTACCCAAGGTGTCGGGAAGACCATAAATCTGTCGGTAAGTCGAACAAAGAAGCGCCTGGTACCCAAACACAGACGGGAATGCCTGGATCTCAACCAATCTGGGAACCAGATCGCCGGCGGCATCGCGCACCAGAGCGAAATCGGCGGTAAGAAAATGCGGATGCGGTGTCTCGTTCGCCACGCAATAACCGTGCGGAATGGCGCGCCGCGCTGCTGCGAGATAGTCGGCATCGGCGATCAATCGAGACGCAAGCGCCGCACCTTCGTCCGCCATCTGCTGCAAGAGCGGCTCGGGCACAAACACCGGAGTTTCAGATACCCGAAACTCCACTTTCGCACCGCTCTTCTCATTCAGAAGCCGGCGAAGCGCGGCGTACTTTTCGTCGGAATAATCCCGATTGAAGCGGGTTCGCAGCTCTGGAATCACACCATTCCCTTCCTCGGGCTCGGCTGTTCATCCATAAAGATAACGCCCAGCCGCAATGTCGAAGCCTTGGAACCTGTACAAAGATTCGTGCTGCTTGATCGTTTCAAGAGTGGCGGCGGTAATATTCTAAGATTCTCCCCGAAACACTTTGAAGGAGCGTCAAATGAAACTCAGACCACTCGCTGTCTGCCTTCTCCTTTGCGCCGCCGCCGCGGCTCCCTCGCTCAGCCAGGCGAAAAAGATCGTGAACAACGAATCTGATCTGCCGCGCTTCAGCTTTCCTCTCAGCCAGCCCGCCAGCCAACTTCTCCTCGCCGATGACGCCACTTTCGCACCATTCGCCAGGCAGGTCGGCTCCGCCGTCGATTCGGTCCTCTCCGGCTACTCCATCTCCGACAAGGAAACCCTGCGCGACTTGTTATCCACCAAGGCCGAAGTGGAACTACTGGGTGGGAACGCCAAAGACGCCATAGCTCTGCTCGACCAAGTCCGCGATCTCGAGGAAAAACCTGCGGCAAAGCTCACCTCGGGCCTAAGGCTGCGCTCCATCGCACAGGCATATGAAGATGCCGGGGCTGCGAGTGGCGCTGCTTTCGATCAGGCGTTTCAGAAGCACTTCTCCGATGCCATCGATGTTCTGCCCTGGGCTCCCGTCCAGGAGACGGTCAAGAGCCTGCGCTCCAACTACGAGATCATTTCTCACGGTCTGCTGGCTGCGGAGGCCAAGCAAGACCTTGACCCGCAGGTGTCAAAGACCGGCGGATTGGACCTTCCCAGTGCGGAAGGATTGGTGAATCTCCGCGTAGTGCTCAAAATGCGGTTGCCCGTCGCTAAGATCGCTCTTGCCGTGCTCGAGCCGTACATCGCCGCGCACTCGGTCAAAAAGCCCGACATCTGGGCTGCCCGCGACGTTACGCTCACGCCGCAGGAAAAGCTGCATCCGGTGCGCATCGCCATCTTCGACTCTGGTGTGGATACTTCGCTCTACCCCAACCAACTCTTCGTCGATCCCAGCCCCGACGGCCACGGCCCGCACGGCCTCGCCTTCGACACGCAGGGCACTCTCTACGCCGGCGACCTGCAGCCACTCACCGGCGAGCAAAGAGCCGCATACCCAAAGTTCCTTTCCCTCTCGCAGGGACTCGACGATCTGCGGAACGGCATCGACTCCGAAGATGCAGCCACAACGCGCAAAACCCTCTCGTCCATGCCCGCCGACCAGCTTGCGCCGTTCTTGAAAACTTTCAGTTTTCTCGGCTAATACATTCACGGAACCCACGTGGCGGGGATCGCGGCGCGGGGCAACCCCGCTGCGCAAATTGTCGTGGCGCAGTTCAACGACTCATTGCCCGATCTGCCCTTCGAGCCGACTATCGCCTGGGCCGAAAAGTTCAAGGCCGATTTCAAACAAATTGGCTACTACTTCCGCGCCCATGACGTGCGCGTGGTCAACATGAGCTGGGCCGACTCCGTGAGCGAATTTGAGCAGTGGCTCGACAAAACCAGTTCGGAAAAAGATGTCGAAAAGCGCAAGCAGATGGCCAGCGCCATCTATGCAGTGTGGCGTGAAGGCATCGACGACGCCATCAAGGCCGCTCCCCACACGCTGTGGATTTGCGCAGCTGGAAACTCCGACCGCAATGCCAGCTTCCAGGGCGATGTCCCCGCCTCGCTCGAAGAGCCAAACCTAATCACAGTTGGCGCTGTCGACCAGGCCGGTGACGAAACAAGCTTCACCAGCTACGGCAAGACCGTCGTCCTTGACGCCGACGGATACGAGGTTGAAAGCTATCTGCCCGGCGGCGCCAAAATGCGTTGGTCGGGAACGTCCATGGCATCCCCTAACGTGGTCAACCTGGCAGCCAAGCTCATCGCACTCGATCCCGAGCTCACTCCTGAGCAGACCGTCGCGCTGATGAAAGAGAGCGCTACAACCAGCGCCGACGGCCGCCTCCACCTCATCGACCCGAAGAAGACGGTGGCCTTGCTTAAGGAACAAACGGCGGGGAAATAGCACTTAAGGGCTCATCGGCCGGAGGGCGCGTTCGTGGGTCTGCACGAGGCGTCCTCACTCAACGCAGCACTTCTCGTCGCAGAAATCCCGATTGACGCAGCTCCGAAATCACACCATTTCCCTTGAAGAACGTCCTGTGGATCATTTCTAGAGGATAACCAGTTCTTTTTAGGCTCTGGTTCCGGACCCCTGCAAAGCCTCAAATCAAGAAACTCCCTGAAATCAGCGCGGAAAGTGCGGTTTTGTTTACAACATATTGAAAAATAGGGATGTGACCGCCGTCACCATGCGATGAAACGCATGCCGCCTGCCAAAACCTTTGGCCGACCGCGATTGTTACTCCTTTGTAAATACTGAAATGCACCGAATCTGAGTCGAATTGTCCCGAATTTGGACCCCTGTCGTCCCAATTTGCGATGTTCGGTATTTAACTGCATTTGTCCATATCTCTTCTGTTTTCTTCAGTTTTTTCCGATATTCTCCGGACAGAGAATCCCGTATCGATTCTATCGGCAGAAAAAAAATATGTTCTCGGTACTTTTGTTGTAGATTTCGTGCACCTTTTGGGTTAGTCTTCCCTTGCGTATGGTCTATCGACCCGCAAGGAGCTTAATTTCATGCGTTTGAATGTTCTCAAGGTTGCCGCGTTGGTTCTCGGTGTGGTTTCCGCAATCCCAGCCCTGGCCATGCCGGGCAATCCTTTGCCCAAGGGCGGTTACATCGCCGCCATGCCGGGCAATCCTCTGCCCAAGGGCGGTTACATCGCCGCCATGCCGGGCAATCCTTTGCCCAAGGGCGGTTACACCGCCGCCATGCCGGGCAATCCTCTGCCCAAGGGCGGTTACATCGCCGCCATGCCGGGCAATCCTTTGCCCAAGGGCGGTTACACCGCCGCCTAGAGTCCCGACAATTCAGGCGAATGCCTGCTGTTGCCGCAGACAGTACGGTGGTGTAACGAGTTGAGTCGATTCTTTGAGGCTGGTATTGGAATCGCTGCTAGACTTGACTCGCTGGATCGAGTTGTACCGCTTGGATGCGGGTGATGAATCTTGATACCGGACTGTGGATTGGAAGCCTGGTGGTGGAGGCCGCACTAGTCGGCTTGCTGCTTTATCGCCGCGCCTGGCAGACGATCCCAATCTTTACAGCTTTCTGTGCCATAGAAGTTCTCTCGAGCATCATCGCTTACCTGGTACTGCAATATTCAGAGGGCTCTTATTCCCTCTATTATTTGGTTGAGTCAGCTCTGGGTGCTGTTCTGGAATTCGGCGTTCTAGTCGAACTCGCTTGGTCTGTTTTCCGTCCAATGCGTACTTCGCTTCCCCGCCGGACCCCTTTTGTGATTGCGATAGTAATCCTCGTGATCGGCGCCGCCATTTGGCCCTTCTCCGCTCTTCAATCACTAGCTGGCGCTGCCCCTGCGCTCCAGGCTATTGCTCACTTGCAGCAGACTACCGCAGTTTTGAGGATTCTGCTCTTTCTCGCGTTGGCAGGTTGCAGCCAGTTGCTTTCGATTGGCTGGCGGGATCGGGAGCTGCAGGTAGCCACTGGGCTCGGGTTGTATTCCCTCGTCAGCCTAGGAACGGCTATGGTCCATACTCACCAATCCAACTGGACACAGTACCGTCACCTGAACCAGCTTCTGCTGGGAAGTTATATCTGCTCCCTGGTTTACTGGACCATCTGCTTCTCCCAGAAAGAAGCAGAGCGCCGCGAATTCACCCCACAAATGCAGAACCTGTTGCTAGCCGTTGCCGGTGTCGCCCGGGCCGAACGAACAGCCCTCACGGCCAGATCCCGGACTGGAACCGACCGGCAGGACAAGCAGTAACTTACTGTCTCCTCTATCACAACCTACATCGAAGGAAGCAGTTGATTCGCTGCTGCCATCCTCGCAAGCCCAATGTCTTAGGTAACTATTTTAGATACTTTCGTTTGTATCTTTCTTAAGAACCCTCGACTCTCACCGAAAAGTAGCATTGCCCTCAGCAAGAGGTTACTTTAAGTTACTTATACGCAGAGATTCTGTGGGTACTGATCGGAGAAATCTAGATGGAAATCGATTGCATTGTTTTTCCACAGGCATCGTTTTCTGCTAAGAATAGTAGATCGGTTCACAGACTACCGGGGTTGGCCTTCGAAGAAAGGCCTCCAGCAATCCGGTTCGAGGACGGCAGATGATCTTCCCATTGATTCAAATCGCCACGCTCGCAATTGTGGCTCTTTACCTTGGTCGCTGGCGGCAAAGTGTGCGCCGGCGGAATTCTCAGTCTTGGGATTCTCTCCTTGTTCGGCTGCGGCCTGACTGGAGTGCCAGAGAATTGAGCGACCACTTCCTTTGGAAGGAAGGGGTAAACGCAACACCGGAAGAAACCTGGAAACGCATTCAAGGCGCACATGGGTTGTGGGCCATATACCAGAACTCCCGCGTCATGCTTGAAATGGCTGACTACGCCTTCCGTCACTGCGCGTCGGTCAATCGCGAGTTGATTGAGACGCTGCGCAGCGATGCGATGCAGATTCGTGTATGCGTGCTGATGGCGCTGGCGCAATATGCATTCAGCCAAGCCAGCGAAGGAGTTCGAGTCAACGCATTCCGCGCCGCTTCAATGTACACCGGCATGGCAGCGCGTATGACTCAGTTGCTTCAGGAAAACGCAGCGATTGTGGTTCCCGACTTTGTCGCTGCAATGTAGTCCAACAAGCTCGGCTTCCCGCTTCGCAAAAAACCCCGGCATGGCCGGGGTTTTTACTTGCGCGCAATTGGGCCCAAATTACACGGGATTTGAGTCCAGGAATGCATTGATTTGTTTGTATTCGGATTCGCTGAGGCGGAAGGTCAGCGCCGGCGCGAGGCCATCGACTTGCTCCGCGCTGCGCCCGCCCACGATGGCAGCGGTAATGGCCGGATGATGCAATGTCCATGCGACGGCAACTACGCCTGGAGCTACATTGTGCTGCTTCCCTATCGCGCGTAGATGCTCAACCAACTTGAGGTTGCGGCTCAAGCGCGGCTCCTTGAATTCAGGTGCCCGCTTTCTCCAGTCATCGGCGGGCAGTTGCGCGACGCGCTCCGCAGTCATCTTGC
>CAZTLV010000089.1:0-12920 GCA_964614635.1 uncultured Occallatibacter sp. | reverse complement strand
GAAACCTTATGACAGAGATTCGCGATACCGTTATTCTCGGTTCCGGCTGCGCCGGACTGACGGCGGCTATATATACCGGCCGCGCTGGACTGAAACCGCTGGTTCTTGAGGGCCACGAGCCCGGAGGACAGCTGTCGATCACAACTTTGGTCGAAAACTTTCCCGGCTGGCCGGACGGAATCCAGGGACCGGAACTGATCGACAACATGAAGAAGCAGGCGGAGCGGTTTGGGGCGACGTTTCAGCTTGCGCACCTGTCCAAGGTGGAACTCGGGTCGCATCCGATCAGGCTGCAGACTTCATCAGGAGAGATTTTGACGCGGACGCTGATCGTAGCGTCGGGCGCCAGCGCGCGATGGCTGGGATTGCCAAGCGAACAGGCGCTGATTGGGCACGGGGTTTCAAGCTGCGCGACGTGCGATGGGTTTTTCTTCCGTGGCAAAGAGATCGCGGTAGTGGGCGGCGGCGATTCGGCGATGGAAGAAGCGCTTTTTTTGACTCGCTTTGCGAGCAAGGTGACGTTGCTGCACAGGCGGGAGAGTTTCAGGGCATCGAAGATCATGCTGGAGCGGGCAATTGCACATCCGAACATTGAGTTGCGCACCAACACAGTGGTTGAAGAGGTGTTGGGTGTTGAAGACAAGGATGTGAACGGGCTGCGGTTACGAGACGTGAAGAACGATGAAGTTTCCGAGTTGCCGGTGAGCGCAATGTTTCTGGGAATTGGGCACGAGCCGAACGCAAAGATGTTTGCAGGGCAGATGGACCTGGACGAGGACGGGTACATCAAGACCACGGGCAATGTGTTGACAACCTTCAACGGCGTGGTTGTGCGTGGAGTGTTTGCCTGCGGAGATGTGCAGGATCGCCGTTACCGGCAGGCGATAACTGCCGCCGGTTCAGGATGCATGGCGGCGCTTGAGGCCGAGAAGTATCTCGAGGCGCTTGGACACTGAGCGGGCTAGCTACCAGGTGTGAAAGACGAAGAAGGCCGCGGCCACAAGACATGCTCCCGCTGCAGCGTGATTCCAACGTAAATGTTCGCCAAAGTAGAAGAGTGTGAACACTGCGAAGACGCTGAGCGTGACGATCTCCTGGATCACTTTGAGTTGCACGGGCGAGAAGCGCGCGGCGCCGATGCGATTGGCGGGGACTTGCAAGAGGTACTCGAAGAAGGCGATGCCCCAGCTGACGAGGATTACCTTCCAAAGCGCATCCTGACGGTACTTCAGGTGCCCGTACCAGGCGAAGGTCATGAAAATGTTGGAGAAGATCAGAAGAATTACTGTCCACATAGTTTTCTTGGATGCGGGCGGGGTTGACCGGGATTCTGTGGGAGCACGATGACGACGCTTGCGGAAAATCTGGAACGGCTCGAAGAACGGATTGGGCAGGCATGCCGGCAGGCTGGTCGCAGACGCGGCGAGGTGGAGCTGATGGCTGTTTCCAAGACCTATCCAGCGGCGACGCTCGAAGCGGCAGCGGGGCTTGGGCTCTGGCTTTTTGGGGAAAGCCGGGTGCAGGAGTTTGGGGCAAAGGCATCGAATGCGGCAGCCTTGAGATCGACGTGCAGAAAAGAGAATCTACGGGTGCACCTGATCGGACATTTGCAGACGAACAAGGCGGCGCGGGCAATGGAGTTGTTCGACGCCGTGGATTCGGTGGACTCTCTGCGGCTGGCGGAGAAACTGAACGACGCGGCGGGGAAATCAGGCAAGAGCCTCCCGGTGCTGATTGAAGTGAAGCTGAGCAATGAAGAGACAAAGGCAGGGTTGGAGCCTGGTTCAATCGAGGCTGCAGAGTTATTGGACCGACTGCCAGCGCTGGAGCACCTTGAGGCGCGGGGGTTGATGACCATTGCGCCTTGGGGAGTGGCGGAGGACGTAACGCGGGCTTGCTTTTCAAATCTCAGGGAGTGGCGGGATCGATGGGCAGTGGCGCACCCGCGATTGGGATTCGATGTGTTGTCGATGGGGATGAGCGGAGATTTTGCGTTGGCGATTGACGAGGGCGCGACAAGGATTCGAGTAGGGACGGCGCTGTTTGGGAAGCGGGAGCCGTGGACGGGTTCCCCGGAGTGAGCAAAGGCGTGATGCGGGAGGTTGCGGGCGGAGTGACGCTGGCAGTGCGGGCGCAGCCGGGGGCGAAGAAAACGGCTATTGTTGGTCTATTCGGTGAAGGGGATGCGGCGCAGTTGAAGATTGCAGTGCAAGCGCCGCCGGCCGAGGGGAAAGCGAACCTGGCACTGATTGCTTTTGTGGGAGAGACGTTTGGCGTTGCCAGGAATAAGGTGGGGTTGGTGAGCGGGGAGCTATCCCGGAACAAGGTGTTTATGATCAGGGGAGTTGGGTTGGCGCAGGCTGAAGCGGTGATTGCGGCATGGAGACTGTGAGGATGCGGTTTGAATTGTCCCCTGCATAAATCGGCAGCCGCGCCACATTGATTCTGCAACTGGTCCTTGCCGTGGTACTTTGGCGATTGTGGATGAGACCGATCGACAAATCGGGCGGGGACTAGATCTTCACCGTGCCGGCAATATTCAGGCGGCCGCGGAAGTTTATCAAGAGGTTCTTGAACAGGATCCGAGTCAACCGGACGCGCTCTACCTGCTTGGTTGCCTGGCGCACCAGGCCGATCAGAACTCAGTTGCGGTCGAACTTCTAAATAAAGCCATACTGGCTCGCCCGGACAAGGCGGAGTACTTCTATGCTCTCGGCAACGCGCTGGCCAAGCTCGACAACGACCAGTTAGCGGAACCCAATTTACGCGAGGCAACACGGCTGGGCAGCAGGCCTGAGTTCCATACCAGCCTGGGCCGGTTTTTGAAGCGGAAACAACGGCTGGGTGAAGCCGTCGCCGAATTCGAGGTAGCGCGACGATTGGCTGCCGATGATGGAGAAGTCCACTTCGACCTGGGCAAAGCCCTTCATGAATTTGGGAAACTTGAGGAATCGATTGCGAGCCTTGTGGAGGCGCTCAAACTGCGGCCGTGGCACGTTCCAACCTTGGCTGCGTTGAGACGGGCTCTCGCCTCTGCGCACCGAGATGACGAAGCCAATGCTCGTCTCGAAGAAGCGATAGAGCAGGTTGGGAAGGATCACGATGGGCTCTGCGATTTGGCAGATGCTCTGCAAGAGGCAGAAGACCCGGCAGGGGCGATTGCGGTGTACCTGCGCGTGCTTGACCGCCACGGTGATTTGCCGCGAGCCTGGTATGCGTGCGGCTGCGGACAGATCTTGCGCGATGATTTTGCAGCCGCAATGACATGTTTTGACAAGGCATTGAGGCTGCGGCCGGACTGGCTGGAGGCGCGGCATAACCTGGCCCGATCGCTTTATGAGATGGGCCAGGTGGGCGAAGCCTTTGAAGAATTCAAAGTGTGTGCCGGGCGTCGCGAGGAGAGCGCACGGCTTGCGCGGGCGATGATGGCGGTAATTGCGCCAGGGGCTCCGCAGGCAGGCAATGAAGAGGTTTTGCTGACGCGGCAGGTGTGGGCCAACGACTTTCCGATGGACGACTTGGCAGCACGACCGAGGCCGGTTCAGACATCCGCGGCCGGTCGACTCAGGATTGGTTATGTCTCCTCATTTTTTGCCAGCGAAAACTGGATGAAACCTGTTTGGGGTCTGATCAATCAGCATGATCGCAGGGAATTCGACATCAACTTGTTTTCTGACGCTGCAAGGTCAGCGATTCGCCACGGGTACAAAGCGCATGAGGCGGACCATTTCTTCGATACTTCGCGCCTGTCAAATCGCGAACTTGCGGAATTGATTCAGGAGCGCGGAATTCAGGTGCTGATCGATCTGAACGGGTACAGCGAGATGAAGCGGCTGCCGATGTTCTTGCTGCGGCCCGCCCCGGTGACTTTGGGCTGGTTCAACATGTATGCGGCAACCGGGATGCCGTGTTTCGATGCTCTGGTTGGAGATGGCGAGGTGATTCCGCGAGACGAGGAGGGTTTCTACACGGAATCAATTCATCGGGTTTCTCAGAGCTACCTGACATTCAGCGTGGATTATCCTGTGCCTCCGGTAGCGGGGCTACCGTGCGAGGGCGGTGCTCCATTTACATTTGGATGCCTTGGCTCGCAGTACAAGATCACGAATGATGTCGTGCAGGCATGGAGCCGCATTCTCAACGCCAGCCCAGGCAGCCGGCTATTGCTCAAGAACAAGCGTCTGGAACAAGAGACGGCGCGCGCGTATGTGGCGGAATTGTTTTTAAGGTTTGACGTGGCGCGCGAGCGAATTGTGTTTGAGGGCCCGGAGGAACATTATGAGTTCCTGAAGGCGTATGGCAGCGTGGATGTTGCGCTGGATACGTTTCCGTATAACGGCGGCACCACGACGATAGAAGCGATCTGGCAAGGGGTTCCGGTGATTGCGTTTGTGGGAGACCGCTGGGCATCGCGGACCAGCGCATCCATCCTTCGGGCGGGCGGGCTTGGAGAGTTTGTTGCGGGCGACCTGGACGGGTACGTCGCTCTAGCTTTAAGGTTGGCGAACTCGCCTGAGGAAAGGCCGTGGCTTGCTTCTCTTCGATCGAGGATGCGGGAACAGTTGCTTGCTTCCAGTGTTTGCGATACTCGCAAATTTGCGCGGGAGATGGAAGACATCTATCGGCATTGCTGGAAGAGCAGAGCGCGGCCGTAGATCATCTCGCCGCTTATTCTCAATCAGCGGTGGTTCGAGGCGAAGGCGGCGGCGAGGGCTTCTTCCGGCTCGGGGCGGACGCGAAAGTCGGCGTGCGCTTCAGCGAAGAGGACTCGGCCTTCGCGGCTGATGACATAGGTTGCAGGCAGCGGCAGGCGCCAACTCTTTTCGCCATTGACGAAAGGGATGTTGACGAGGATGGAGAGATAGTAGGCGCGGTGATAATCGGGCACGGTGTAGACAAGTCCAAATTTTTCGGCAACCAGGTTTCCGGGGTCGCAGAGCACCGGGAAGGGCAAGCCGTGCTGGCCGGCCATGAAGTCGCTTTGTCGGCCGATCTGGGGGCCGATGGCGACCATGAGAGCTTCGTGCTCGCGAACGGTGCCGTAGAGGTCGCGCCAGGCTTCAAGCTCGGTGACGCAATACGAGCACCAGCGGCCGCGGAAAAACTTGATGATCAGCGGGCCGAGGGCGAGAAGGTCGGCGCTGTGGACGGTGCGCCCATTCGAGTCGTTGAGGGTGAACTCGGGGGCGAGATCGCCGACGGGGAGGATTTTTTCTTCGATTCCCGACGCAAACAACTCCTCAACCGCCCGTTCGCCGACGGCAAGGCGCTCGGCCTGCACCAGTTGGCGAGTGTTGGCGGTGATCTCGTCGAGTTGGTCCTGCAGCGGGGTCATGCTTTGCCTTTGGACAATTGTGGAGCGAATGAAGTATGCGGACGGGAAGAACGACGTCTATCGCCCAAAGCGTTGTTTGCCGCCCATGCCCATGGCGCCCAGGCCGCCGCGCATCATGTTGCGGGCTAATCCGCCTTTGCCCATCTGCTTGAACATCTTGGCCATTTGAGCGTATTGGCGGAGTAGGTTATTGACGTCTTGTACCTCAGTGCCGCTTCCCTTGGCGATGCGCTTGCGGCGGCTGCCGCTGATGATTTCATGGTTGCGGCGCTCGAGCGGGGTCATGGAGTTGATGATGGCCTCAAGGCGCGTGAACTGTTTTTCATCCACACTGCTGGCCGCCTGCTGCATACCTGCGAAGGGCCCTACAGATGGGAGCATTTTGAGGATGCTCTCCATAGAGCCCATTTTCTTGATTTGTCGGAGCTGATCGCGGAAATCCTCGAGGGTGAAGCCGTCGCCGAGGAGAGCCTTCTTGGCCAGGTCCTCCTGCTTTTTACGGTCTAGGGTGGACTCAGCTTTTTCGATGAGCGACATCATGTCGCCCATGCCGAGGATGCGGCCCACTATGCGGTCGGGGTGGAATGGCTCGAAGGCATCGGGTTTCTCGCCGACGCCGATAAACTTGATGGGCTGTCCGGTGACGTGGCGGATGGAAAGAGCAGCGCCACCGCGCGCGTCGCCGTCCATCTTGGTAAGGATGACGCCGGTCAGTCCGAGCCGAGTGTGGAAGTCCTGAGCGGAGTTGACCGCGTCCTGTCCAGTCATGGCGTCGGCAATGAAGAGGATTTCGCTGGGGTTGAGGAGCTTCTTGAGGCGGGCCATTTCATCCATCAACGATTCGTCGATGTGGAGCCGGCCGGCGGTGTCGACGATGAGGGTGTCACAGCCCATGATGCGCGCTTCGCGAAGGGCTTCCTTGGCGAGGCGGAGGACGAGGTCGGGACCGGCGGGCTCGCCTTTCTGGTCGCCTTCGTAGAGCTTGGCTTCAATCGACTTGGCGACGACCTTGAGCTGCTCACGCGCGGCGGGGCGGTAGACGTCGACGGAGACAAGCATGGTGCGATGGCCACCCTTTTTGAGCCAGGCCGCGAGCTTGCCGCTGGTGGTGGTTTTGCCGGAGCCCTGCAGGCCGGCCATGAGAATGACGGAGGGCGGCTGGGAGGAGAACTTGAAGCGTGCCGTGTCTTTGCCGAGCAGGGTGATGAGCTCGTCGCGAACGATCTTGATGACCTGCTCGGAGGGCGAGAGCGCGGTGAGGACTTCCGTTCCGACGGCTTTGACGCGAATCTGTTCGATGAGGTCGCGGGCGACGTTAAGGTTGACGTCGGCTTCGAGCAGGGCTACGCGGATTTCGCGCAGGGCATCGGCAATGTTTTCTTCAGTGAGCGTGCCCTGGCCGCGAAGGGTCTTGAAGGCGCGCTGGAGTTTGTCTGTGAGGTTTTCAAACATGGTCAATCCAAGTGTAAAGGAAATGCGGGGGACGGTGCTTTCCTGAGCCTTATTGAGGTGGTTAGACTGAACGGGAGGAGCGGGATATGAGCGATGGCCGCGAGGAACGGGAAGAGCGGGAGAAACGCCGAGAGCTGGAAGAACGGGAGAATCGAGAGGATCGGTTGGACCCTGAACGGGGGGATGAGTGGGAGCCGGAGCGGGTGGATTCCTGATTCTCGAGCTTACGTTTTGGAAGAGTTGGCGGGGAATTTTGGAATGATGCGCGAGATGATTAGACCCCAGTAGGAGAGATGTGGCTTGCGAAAGGGCTGATTGTGAGCAAGGTTGCACACCACAAGCAACTCGGCCGGTCCCGGGCAGCAGGCGACCAGATCGCGGGCCATTTGTACCGGAAACAGGCGGTCTTTCTGACCATGAACGACGAGCACCGGCAGGGTGCAGGAACGCAGAGAGTCGCGAGCTGACCAAATGGGAGGCGCCAGGAAGGAAAGACGTGAGGGCAGACCGGTGGCGCATACCGCGGCGCGGAACGATGTGAAGGCCGCGCACAGCACCAGAAGGTGCGCCGGCACGCGATGCGCGATTGCGGCGGCTGGGCCGCTGCCCAGCGAGAATCCAAGGATGGAAATGGGCAGGTGTGGAGTGAGCTCCTGCAAGTAGTTGAAGGCAGTGACCGCATCAAGATCGCACTGAGTCCAGTTGATGGACCCAGTGCTGCGGCCGTAACCGGAGTAGTCGAATACGAGAGAAGCGACACCGTTAGCTGCGAGAAGTTGTTGCACTGGGAACCAGCGCTGCACGGTCTCGCCGATTCCGTGGCAGATGAGCACCGCGGCGAGCGCGGGCCCGGATGAAGGCTCGACGAAAACTGCGTCGATGAGGTTCTTTCCGCTGGAGAGGGTGTGGTGCGATGCGGCTGTGTCAGAGGTATCAATGCGGCGGGCGAAGCCAACCGACTTCAGGACGCGATCTCGGAGAAGAATGGCCTTGCTGATGCCAGTGAGCGCGACGGTGAATGAGATTTGGTGGTGAGATCGCATGGCCTGAGAGTTCCCGGGGGTCTTTTGTGTGGGTGAAGCGGGCGCATCAACTCCACCTTGGGACTACTGCGCCGGGGCGATTAGGTACTGTTCCAGCTTACCGCCGGGATAGGTGTATGTGGTGAGGGTGAGGTGCTTGCCAGGGTAAACAATCTCGAAGGAATGAAAGGCCATGCCTCCGCGCAGTTCCTCGCGGGCCTGGTGGAAAGTGAGCGGTTCGCCAAGTGGGGCAAGGCTGGATTGGAAGTCAGCGAGGGCTTCGACTGTGAAGTAATCGCTGAGGTTGGGGGCGAGCAGGGAACGGTCGATGCGGCCTTGCTGGAGATCGTGATAGATGGCAAGTGCCTGGGCCTCGGCAGGGGTGGGCGGTGTGGCAAGGATGACAGGAGCGGCGAAGCGAGTGATGGTCGAAGCTGCGCCGACGGCATCCTGATTGGTAAGGACGGCCACGGCGACACCATCGTCGACGAGGACTTCGGTGTCTGAGACGAAGCCTGAGACTTCGCCGGAGTGCTCGATGGAGCGGTGGCCGTCGCGATCCGTGACTTCGACGCCGAGGCCGTAGTGGGTTGCTTTGCCGTCTTTGAGCTTGATCTCAGTGAACATCTGCTTGTAGCTGTCGGGCTTGAGGACGGATTGGGCGATGAGGCTCTCGTCCCAGAGGGCGAGGTCGTGCGCGGTCATGGCCAGTTCACCGGCGGCGAACATCCAGCCGGCGCCTTCTTTGGGGGCTTCGCGCAGAGGGCCGAGGGCGTGGCGATAGTAGGCGGTTGCATCGGCCTTGGTGAGCTTGGTTTCGTCGGAATTCCACACAGACTGCATGCCCAGCGGGCGGAAGATGCGGGTGGTGAGGAAGTCCATCATGGGGTGGCCCGTGATGGCTTCAACGATACGGCCGGCGATGACGAAGTTGGTGTTGGAATACTGCCATTGCGTCCCAGGCTGGAAGTCGAGGGGCTTTTTTGCCCATGTGTCGAGGATCTGCTGCGAGGTTTCGGGGACGAGCATGGGCGTCATGACGTAGTCCTCCGGCCAGTAGTCCTGGTAGCCGGAGGTGTGGGAGAGAATCTGGCGAATGGTGACGACATCTCCCTGGGTGAGGCCAGGGACGAATCTGCCGACGGGGTCGTCGAGGGTGAGCTTGCCTTCTTCCTGCAGGAGCAGAATGGCGGCGGCGGTGAACTGCTTGGAGATGGAGCCGATGGAGTAACGCATCTCCGGCGTAGCGGGGATGGCGGGCGTGGTTGCCGTGGCGAGGCGGGCGCTGCCGTAGGCGTGGGTGTACACCAGCTTGCCATGCTGGACTACGGCGAGGGAAGCGGAGGGTACGCCGGTCTGGTCGAGGACTTGTTGAGCGATGCGGTCGACGCGGGTATGGAGAGCAGGATCGAGGGTCGCGATGGATTGGGCCGGGAGCACGAGGGGCGTGATAAGAGGGAGAAAAGAGAGGTTGAGGGCGGTTCGGCACATGAATCGAATCATGGGTAAAGCAGTCTCCTAATACAGTGGCTTCGGTCGACATCAATCCCGAAATTGCTACAGGCGGAATGGTAATTGATTCTGTCAGGCGGTGCGCATATCGCAGAGGCAGTGCGATAGGCTTGAGCAAAGATGAGTCAGAATAGCGGATTGCGAGAATTGAGGGGCCTGGAGGTTCGATGGATCGGCTGATTGCAGGGCACAAGCGATTCTTAGCGGAAGTTTTTCCGGGGCGGCGTGCCCAGTTTCACTTGCTGGCGGAGGGGCAGGCACCGGAATGGCTCTTCATTACGTGCTCGGACTCGCGCGTGCTGCCGGACCTGTTTCTCGGAACAGGACCGGGAGATTTGTTCATCTCGCGGAATGCGGGGAACGTGGTGCCGCCTGCGGGATATGAAGGCGACGGGGTAACGGCGACGATTGAATACGCGGTCGAGGTGCTGAAAGTGAAAAGCGCGATCGTTTGCGGGCACTCGGATTGCGGAGCGCTGAAGGCCGCGCTGGACCCGGCGGGGCTGCAAAAGCTGCCCAGGGCACATCGCTGGCTTCGGCATGTGGACGGGGCTTTTGCCCATCGGCAGCCGTTGAATCCGGCGGATGGGGAATCTGCGGAACTGGCTTCGCTGATTCGGGGGAACGTGGTGGCCCAGTTGCTGAGCCTGAAGGCGCAGCCGGCGGTGGTTCACGCGTTGGGAGAGGGCCGGCTGACCGTGCATGGCTGGTATTACGACATCTTGAGCGGGCGGATCGAGGCTTACGACGAGGGGGCTGAGGCGTTTGTGGCGCTGGTGGGGTGAAAGGTACCGTCTTGATTCAGCTCATTTGCCGGTGGACTGCTTGAAGGCAGGGTTTGTAGAGAGATTGGTTAGTTCGGACTTCACCAGCGGCGAGGTGTCGGGCGAGGCGAGCATGAACTCGATGTAGTCGGCTGCGAGGGGATCGTTGCGCTGGAAGGAACCGAGGGACCAGCCGGCTGCCGTGTAGGCTACTCCACGCACAACTGAAGGCGTGAGGGTGAGGTTACGGTTGCGGGCTTTACGCGCCCTGTCGAAGTCATCGTAGTCGGGTCGCCAGCTAAGCGTGGTGGCAATTGTGTTTATGGGTTTGAACTCGCCGGTGGCTCCGAATGTAGACCACATGAGATCAAGATGACCGAAGACTTCACGCGTTGGAGTCAGGTCGTAGGGATCAGCCAGTGGAGTCAAGCTATGGAACTTCTGCTTGTCCTCGGCGCTCAATGTGTTCAGGACTGCAGTGATGTCGTAGCCCGCTGTGCGCAGTACGAGGAGGCCCAGTGCGCGCGTCGGAGGTGACTGAGCGCCGATGCGCGCGAGGAAATCTTTTGCTGCAATCGGTTCGGTCCTGAGCGCGGCAGCCAGGAAGGCACAGGCTTCTTCTGGAAATCCCTGCGCAACCTGAGGTTTGGGGTTCTGGTTTTCAAAATCGACAATAAACTTTAAAACAGGGAGCAGTTGTGCGGGATTCGGCTGACGGTAGTAAGTCTGCATAATGCCACTAAATTCCGCAGCATCTTTGAACGACTTTTTGCTGCCCGTGTCAAAACTTTCAATTTCGACTTTGGCGGGCTTGAGAGATTTGCCACCAGACGGCGATTCGGTCTCTGCTTCGATGGTGGCGATGCCGTCCGTGGCATCGGAGGGGACACACCAGTTGTCAGCCGATACGCCCATCGTCGCCATGGTGAGGGCTGGGCTTTTGATTCCACCAGCGGCAAGAACCTGAGTCACAAAATCTCCGCCCTCGGGTTTCATCTGTTTGGTCTGGGCTAATGCAGACAGAGGATGCTTCTGAGTGAGGCCGTTGAACCTTACGCGGAAGGACAGTTTTGTCTCTTCGAAATACTCGTCCCGATTGTCGCCGGTGGCGATGATTCCCACACGAATACATTGTCCGGGATTGAGCAGAGCCACATTTTGCGGAGCATTCACCAACTTGAGAGTGTGCGTCCATTGCTCAAGGACAACTGACTCACCGACTACAAATAACTGCGACTCGATTTTTGCAGGTGTGGGCTTTTGGGGCGGATAGACAGCATCCTGACCAAGCAGCTGGAAAGCAACGATTTCGACCGCGAGGACGCAAAGGCAAAGGCTCCTGATCCTCCTGGTGGTGGCTTCAGCTTGTATGGTTTGCATGATGGCGGCAAGTAGAAACCAATTCCGCGCCGAACGCAAGTGACTGCGCTCACGCGCGAATCTCAATGCATGCCAGTGGGCGGTGGCGCGTTCTTGATCGGTTTCTTGAAGAGCCAGACGGCGGCGGCGCAGAAGAAGGCTAGAAGCGCGGTCCAGCGGAAGACGTCAACGTAGGCCATGAGTGCGGATTGCTGTTGCATGAGACCGTAAATGGTTCCGAAGGAGCCGGGGCGGGCCTGGGCGGGACCGATGCGGTGGGCGAGATATCCAGCAATGGCGGCTGA
Source organism: uncultured Occallatibacter sp. (assembly GCA_964614635.1). Classification (GTDB taxonomy): domain Bacteria; phylum Acidobacteriota; class Terriglobia; order Terriglobales; family Acidobacteriaceae; genus Telmatobacter. The sequence goes on along the minus strand of CAZTLV010000089.1, from coordinate 1,171 downwards.
TTTCTGCTGGAGGATGAAGCCGTTGGGGGAGAGGTTGGCGCCGAGTTCGTTCTGGTGGAGGGCGGAGCGGCGGATGAGGGCGGTGGTGGCCATCGCGATTCCAATGGATCCGCCGATGTTGCGCAACATGTTGAAAAGGCCGGTGGCGTTGCCCATTTCATCACGCGTGAGCGTGGAGGTGCTCATGGTGGCGAGGGGCACAAAGACGAAGCTGAGTGCGAATCCTGTGAGAAGGATGGGAATAAGCAGGGTGTAGGGACCGATGGAGAGGTTCACCGTGCCGAAGACCAGGGCGCAGAGGCCAAAAGCGATGAAGCCGCCACAGAGGAGTTTGCGCGGATCGATTCGAGAGCCGAGGAATCCGATAATGGGTGATCCGATGAAGGAGCCGATGCCGCGGGGCCCGACGACGAGGCCGGCGCTGAAGGCGGTATAGCCGAGGACCTCCTGATAGTACAGGGGCAGGATAGCGATGGTGATGTAAATGCACATGCCAAGCAGCGCAATGAGGAAGCAGCCGGTGCGAAAGTTGCGGTTCTTGAGGATGTGCAGGTCAACGAGGCCGCGGGGATGCGTCCAGGAGTGCCAGACCCATCCAATGAGTGCAAGGACGAGCGCTGTTACGGCCCAGCGGACCCAGAGTGCGCCAAACCAATCATCTTCCTGACCTTTGTCGAGAACGATCTGCAGGCAACCGGTCCATACGATGAGCAGGCCGAAGCCGATGTTGTCGAACGCGCCGACTTTGGCATTCTTGATATAGGGCGGGTCGTGGATGAATCGCGCAATCATGAAGACCGCGAGAATCCCCACGGGGATATTGATGTAGAAGGCGTATCGCCAGGAAAACGTGTCCGTGAGCCAGCCGCCAAGCGTGGGTCCCAGTACCGGGGCGACAACGATGCCGAGACCGTAAGCGGCCATGGCCATAGAGCGCTTGGCGACGGGAAAACTCTCGAGCAGGATGGACTGCGAAAGAGGCTGCAGGGCACCGCCGCCCGCTCCCTGAAGAACGCGAGCGAGGAGGATGACGCCGAGGGACGGAGCTGCTCCGCAGAAGAAGGAGGCAACGGTGAAGATGATGACGCAGAGGAGCAGGAAGCGCTTGCGGCCGAAGCGGCGGGCGAACCAGTTGGATGCGGGGAGGATGACGGCGTTGGCGACCAGGTAG
>CAZTLV010000088.1:0-13236 GCA_964614635.1 uncultured Occallatibacter sp. | reverse complement strand
CAGCGTGTTGCTGAGGTGCGACGTGCTGCTGAGGTGCCGCAGCACGTTCTTGTGGCGCAGCGTGTTGCTGAGGTGCGACGTGCTGCTGAGGTGCCGCAGCACGTTCTTGTGGCGCAGCGCGTTGCTGAGGTGCGACGTGCTGCTGAGGTGCCGCAGCACGTTCTTGTGGCGCAGCGCGTTGCTGAGGTGCAGCTCGTTCCTGTGGAGCTGCGCGCTGCTGAGGCGCAGCACGTTCCGGCAGTGCAGCACGTTGCGCAGGAGAGGCATGAGATTGAGGCGCAGCCTTCGGCGCAGTTCTTGCCTCTGGCCTGGCCTCTGTCTTCGGCGCAGTTCTTGTTTCTGGCCTAGGCTCTGTCTTGGTGGCAGTTCTTGCCTTTGACCTAGGCTCTGTCTTCGGCGCAGTTCTTGCCTCTGGCCTGGCCTCGGTCTTCGGCGCAGCCGCCGCGACGTGCCTTTCACCGCCCAGTGGCTTGGTGGCAACCGCGGTCTGCGGGTGTCCGCCATTCGCCTTGGCATACGAAGACTTGTCGGCCTTTGCTGTCTCTTCATGACGTGCCTGGAATCTTGTCGGAGCTGTGTGTTGATCGCGATTGGCAACTTGCTCCTCAGAGGTGGCAGCATGCTGAATCCCGCCCGTGCCGCCGCTATAGGAAACGTGGCTCCGGTTGACGATCGTGTATCGCTGCACACTCGTCGGGTCGTTGTAGGTGGAGTGAATCACGCTCTCATTCACACGCATGACCGCGGTGTTGTAGGCAAACTCATTGCCGCGCCATTCTCCGCCCGTAAAACCGATGCCCCCGTACCCAAAGCCATAGTCCACGCCGCCATAGTAGCCTACGTGGCGGCCCCAGTAGCCACGATGGAACCTGTATCTGCCGCCGTACCAGTCCCAGTAGTAGGGCGTCCACAGGGCGCCCTCATAGGGAGCCGGAACCCAAGCGCCAGGAACCCAGTAGTAGTCCCCTTCGCCATAGGCCCAGTAGCCGGGAACCCACATCAAGTTGACCTGCAGACAGACCGGCTGTTCATAAACAGGCAACTCGGGCGGAGCGAAACCCACGCTGATGACGATTTGTGCATACGAAATGGCGGGAATAACTGAGATCAGAAGCGTCAGCAAAAGCAAACGTGCGGAGCGGAATAGTCGCATGAGAAAAACCTCGCGATTCTTTCGTGCTTGGCCCGCTAGGAGAGTGGATTCAACGTCCGCGGAGCGAGAGCTTCGGCACAATATGGACGAGGCTAGCCCGCGTTCTGCCGAAAGTCTGGTCACATCTGCACAGAGGGTTTTCTCTGCTTCAGTCTTCTCAAGCCACACATTCAAAGCCGAATGCTCAAGCCTAGTGGGTGGCCCGTAATTCAGACACAGCCCTTGAAATCGTCCGTACTACAGCGCAGTACCCTGAAACGCCCTTCAGTCCGGGGATGACTGCGGTTGGTGTGCGGATGGTCTGGCAAGAACGGCGCTGTTCAGGTCTCAGATTGTGCGAAGCCACATTTGACCATCCCTAGCCCGATCTGGCTCAGATGCTGAAGCCGGAGGCTCATCGGTATCCGACCTTGGTGGCGTCGTTGGATTCCGGGGCGTTTTTTGAGAATCCCGATGCCGCATTTGATTTTGAACTTGACTGCATATTCGAGGGAATCCGAGCCCGTGCCAGCTCACAAGGCAGGAAGCCAGATCATCTTCGACCAAGGCCTTCTTGAAAGATGTCAACTGATGTCCACAGTCCAAAGCGCGTTGGACGTCAGGATGAGCACTGGCATTTTGTAACCGCATCGACGGAGCTCGCGGAGTGTCTCCAGGCCGCCCTGCCGAGGCAACATGAGGTCTAAGAGAACCACATCAATGGCGAGATCGCGTGCTTCTTCTAGCCCAGCTTCCCCTGAATGGCAATGGTTACGCGGTAACCGCTTCCGGCCAGGCCTTCTGCAATTGCGTCAGCAAGCTTCCGCTCGTCTTCGATAACAAGAATATGGAGCGAATCGTCGCTGCGAATGTCTTCTGAAGCAGCCATGGTCTACACTCTAGCTCGGTTACCAGCGTTTTAGCGAGCATTGTCGAGACTTCAGAAATACTTCAGGTTTGCCCGACCCAATGAACGATGTCCTCTCACGGCGATAATGTTTTTTATGAAAGATAGAAAATGGTTGAGCAACCTTCTGGTGTTTTGTGCTATCTAAGGAAAGTAGATATCTTCCGACTGCGATGGCAGTTTGTTGCTCATGCCTGCCGAGCGGAATGCAAGTCTTGGTGGCTATGCATCGTTGGAGAAAAGCTCGGCTATTTAGTCATTTGGGCGCCCTCGCGTTCATTTGCTTGGCCTCGTGCGTTTTCATTTGGGGTCTTCAATACAAGCTTTCCCTTTACGATCCGCCCGAGTCGGCTACGCATCATATTCCGATGGCGAAGCTCCTTTCAAAAAACGAACAGTCGAACGCCACGGAAAGCCCGCAAGTTGTTCGGACTAGGACATCTACAGAGATTATCTACACGGCTTCTAACTTCGTTTTCTTCATCCTGTTGCTGACCTTGAGCGCATTGAACCCGCGATTGTCAGGTCAGAGAATGTCACGCGCAAGTCAATTTGTGCATCGTCTCCGCAGCCCTCACTTAGAGACCTACTTCGTTCGCCCCCCTCCCGTTTTCGCCTAGCGCCTCCCCCAATGCAAAAACTGTAGATTCGGCCTTGATGGATAGGTGTGCCGCATGGCACTCCTTTCATCGCCGAGAATGCCGATTCGCTTGAGACCTAAAAGTCATCGTACTTGTTTAGAGGTGCAATCGAAACATGCGCAGAAGAACTTCATTCCTCCTCGCTGCAGGGATAAGCTTGCCTTTTTGTACCGCCATCGTTGCATGCAAACCCGGAGACCCGCACGCAGGCACGAGCGCTGCCGAACTTCCATCGGCGAAGGTAGCTGCGGCGATGCGGGGAGATATCGCGCACACCCTGAGTCTTGCCGGTCAATTCCAGCCCTATCAGGTGGTTGATGTGCACCCTAAAGTCACGGGGTTCATGGTCAAGATCAACGTGGATATCGGTGACAGGGTCCACAAGGGCCAGACGCTTGCCATTTTGGAGGTTCCTGAACTGAATGCCCAGCTCAGGGGCACCGGTTTTGAGATGCAGCGGGCCAAAGACGATCTGCTCCGCGCGCAAAATGAGATCAAGCGTGACCAGGCCATCCATTCTGCGCTTCATGCAGACTATGAAAGACTGCTTGAGACCTCAAAGGCTCAACCTGGCCTGATTGCGCAACAGGAACTGGATGATGCCGAGAGTAAGGATCTGTCATCGGAGTCGCAGGTGGACGCGGCCAAGGCTGCCGCGGCCGGCGCGCAGCAGCACGCAGAGGTGGCCCACGCAGACAACGACCGGGTTCAAGCGATACAGAACTATACAAACGTTGTAGCACCGCTCGATGGAGTCATCGTTTGGCGGTATGCCGACACCGGCGCGCTCATCCAAAGCGGAACGAACTCGAACGAACAGGATATTCCGATCGTACGGCTTTCGCAGAGCGGATTGTTGCGTCTGCGCATGCCGATCCCGGAGAACGATGTTCAGTTTGTTCATATCGGCGACCCGATACAAGTTCGCGTCGATGCCATCGGCCGTTCGTTTATTGGGAAGATCGTGCGCTTCACGCGCGACGTGAACTTCGAAACCAGAACCATGGAGACGGAAATCGACGTTGAGAACCAGGACTTATCAATCTCGCCCGGCATGTACGCAAATACTGAAATGCAACTCGCACGTGCATCCAACGTAACCACTATTCCCGTCGAAGCGCTGGTGCTCAAAGGAAATCGGGAGACGGTATACGTTCTGGATTCGAGTAATCGGGTTCACATTCGGACCGTGGATGTTGGCCTTCAAGGATCGACACTCGCTGAAGTCAAGAGTGGCCTCGAACCTGGTGATCGGGTGGTTCTTGGTGGCCAGGAAAACTACACCGAAGGCCAGCAGGTATCTCCGATCCTGACAGAGACGCCATCTTCTGACGTAATGCGGGAGTCGGGAGGCGTCATCGACATGAAAGGGGAAGCGCAAGAGAACAACGGAGGAGCAAAGTAATGCCGAAGTTTGCTCTCAGGTATCCGTTCTTCATCATCATGCTTTGCCTGATGGTCTCACTTGTAGGCGTGGTCAACACCGTGCGCATGCCTGTTGATCTCTTTCCCAAGATCGATATGCCCGTCGTTGTCGTTGCAACGTTCTACAACGGCATGCCGCCGCAGCAAATCGAAGCAGACATTACGAATACATTTGAGCGATTCTTTACGCTGGCTGCCAATGCTGATCACAGCGAGTCGCGTTCGTTGACGGGGGTCAGCCTGATCAAGATCTACTTCAAGCCAGGGACGGATCCCAACGCGGCGCTCAGCAACATCGCTAACCTTGCAATGGCAGATTTGCGGCGCCTGCCGCCCGGTACCCTGCCGCCAGTGGTGCTGGGCATGGACGCCTCGACGCAACCGGTCTGCCTGGTGACATTGAAGGGCCAGGGGCTTAACGAGACCAACCTGAAAGATGTCGCTCAGTTCCAGGTGCGCAATCAAATATCGAATGTCCAGGGTGCCTCGGTTCCGCAGCCCTATGGAGGGACATATAGGCAAATTCAGGTATACGTGGACCCGGTAAAAATGGAGGCGCGCAATCTCAGCCTCGATGACGTGGTGGAATCAGTCAACAGTTCAAATTTGATCCTTCCTGCCGGCGACGTGCGCATAGGTTCGAAGGACTACAACATCTACGCGAACAGCCAATTTCCGGACGCGACCTCGATGAACGAAATGCCCCTGAAGTCGGTGGGCAACGCATCGGTGCTGGTGGCCGACATCGGCAAGGCAGAGGACTCGGGCGCGCTCCAGTACAACATCGTACGCATCGACGGACAGCGCTCTGTCTACATACCGGTCTTCAAACAGGGAGGCAACAGTAACACGATCACCATAGTTGATGGCATGAAAACCGCCATCAAGCACCTGGTTGATATTCCTGCTTCCCTGAAAACGGCGGTGGTCTTCGATCAGTCGATTTTTGTGAAGCTCGCCATCAAGAACCTCGTCAAGGAGGCGAGCATCGGCCTGGTGCTCACCGGGATTATGATTTTGGTCTTCCTTGGCAGCCCTCGAGCAACTTTCGCCGTTCTGCTTTCCATTCCCCTTTCAGCGCTTGTATGCCTTCTGCTGACAAGTGCGATGGGCGGCTCGATCAACACCATGATTCTGGGTGGATTGGCGCTCGCGTTCTCGCGACTGATCGATGACTCGGTGGTGGTGCTGGAGAATATCTTTCGCTACATGGAGATGGGCTTTCGACCACGGGAGGCAGCAGAAAAAGGCGGGATGGAGGTATCGCTTGCGGTCCTTGCCGCAACTTCGACAACCTCCATCGTGTTCTTCCCTGTCAGCTTTCTCTCGGGCATCAGCAAGTACATTTTCACTCCCCTGGCGCTAGGCGTCGTGCTTTCGATCTTCGCCTCGTACTTCTTCGCAATGACCGTGGTCCCCCTCTATTGCGCCAACTTCATTCGGCTGCAGGATGAGGAGACCAAAGGGAGAGCCAACAGGCCGCCATTCTTTGCCCGCTTCGAGCACAAGTTCAACGAGAAGTTTCAAGGCATGCTCACATGGTATGAAGGCCTTGCCACACGGGCAATGCGGCGCCCAGGCTTCACTGCTGCCGCAATTCTCGGTGGCGTTGCGGTCACAATGGTTGCGCTGTTCCCGTTCCTTGGGCGCGCCTACTTTCCACGCACCGATCCAGGCCAATTCGTCATCGATGTACGGATGCCTAGCGGGTCGCGGCTCGAAGTGAGCAACGAAGACATCGCCAAAGTTGAAACCGTCATTCGCAGCGTCGTCAAACCGTCCGATCTGGATATGGTCGTTTCCAACATCGGTGTTTACCCTGATCTTTCCGCCATCTATACAACCAACGCCTCGATGAATACCGCCTTCGTGCAGGTCAGTCTGAAAGAGGACCATGACATTGGCAGCTACGAGTATATGCGGCGCGTGCGGGAGAAACTTTCCGCAGAGATGCCAGAGCTTATCACTTACTTTCAGGCGGGGGGCCTGGTGGACAGCGTAATCAATCAGGGCCTTCCGGCGCCGATAGATATCCAGGTCAGCTCCATGGATATGGATGGAGCTTACGCACTGGCCAAGGATCTCTCCCAGAAGCTCAAACGGATGCCGAATGTGAGCGGGGTTTACATCCCCCAGGATATTGACTACCCGGGGATTGCTCTGAACATCGACCGCGAGAGGGCAAGCCAGATCGGCCTGTCCGCGAAAGACGTGGTGCAGAACGTGATTACCGCCATGACCTCCGATGGGATGGTTGCTCCCAGTTACTGGATCGATCCGAAGAGCGGGAACAACTACATGGTAACGGTCCAATACGCGAACAGCTTGATCAATAACATGTCGATGCAGGACCTCAGTGATATTCCTCTCCGTGGCGTCCATCCTGCTGGGTATGGCCCAGAGCAGCAGGCCCACGAAACTTCCAGCGATTCGCGCGAGCTTTGGAATGGCGGCCACGCAGCGGGCTATACGCCGCTGAGCTCAGTTGCGAGTATTAAAGAGATCACAACTCCGACGGAAGTTGACCATTACCAGATTCGACGCGTGATTGACATCTATGTATCGACAAAGACCGAGGCGCTGCAGAGCGTAGGCGGCGACATCAAAAGGCTTCTTGCGAAGACCACGACCGACAAGAATACGGTTCTGAACCTGCGCGGTGCTGTCGTAAGCATGAACCGATCATTTACGGAGTTTGGTCTGGGGCTCATTGTATCGGTGCTGATGGTCTACCTAATCCTTATGGCGCAGTTCCGATCATTCATCGATCCATTCATCATTCTCATGGCGATTCCACCTGGGTTGGCAGGGGTTGTGATGATCCTGTTGGTAACTGGCAGTTCGCTCAACATCATGTCCTTGATGGGGGTCATCATGATGACCGGCATTGTGGTCTCGAATAGCATTTTGATCGTTGAATTCGCCGGCACTCTGCTTAAACAGGGTCTGCCGCTGTTGGATGCCGTTGTCCAATCCTGCAAAATCCGCCTGCGCCCAATTCTGATGACTTCGCTGGCAACGCTTCTCGGCATGATTCCAATGGCGCTCGGAATGGAAGCTGGGAGCGAGCAATATGCCCCGCTGGCGCGCGCAGTCATCGGCGGCTTGGCAGTTTCGGTGGTTGTAACTGTGTTTCTAGTGCCGGCCGTGTACCTGATCGTTCACGGCAGGCGCGAGAAAGCCGCGCTTGGGAGTGAGGCATAGAGAAAGACGACACACATCAGAGTCCTTCATCGCGATGAGCACCCGCTTCCGCTACCGGTGAATTTGGTGGCGATGGCGATCAACGGAGGTTCGAAGTAATGCCGAAGTTTGCGCTCAATAATCCGTTCTTCATCATCATGCTGTGCCTGATGGTATCTCTCGTGGGGGTGGTTAACACCGTCCGCATGCCGGTGGATCTGTTTCCCAAGATCGATATGCCCGTAGTCGTCGTGGCGACGTTTTACAACGGCATGCCGCCGCAGCAGATTGAAGCCGATATTACGAATACGTTTGAGCGATTCTTCACGCTGGCCGCAAACGCCGACCACAGCGAATCGCGCTCATTGACGGGCGTAAGCCTCATCAAGATCTACTTCAAGCCGGGCACAGACCCCAATTCGGCGTTGAGCAACGTTGCCAATCTTGCCATGGCGGACTTACGGCGCCTGCCGCCGGGCACATTGCCTCCGGTCGTGCTAGGTATGGACGCATCGACACAGCCAGTTTGCCTGGTGACCTTAAAGGGGCAGGGACTCAACGAAACGAATCTGAAAGATATAGCGCAGTTTCAGGTGCGCAATCAGATCTCAAACGTTCAAGGTGCTTCCGTTCCGCAACCATATGGAGGAACCTATCGCCAGATTCAGGTTTACGTTGACCCGCTGAAGATGGAGGCGCGCAATCTCAGCCTGAACGACGTGGTGCAGTCGGTCAACAACTCGAACCTCATTTTGCCAGCCGGCGATGTTCGCGTTGGGTCGAAGGACTTCAACATTTACGCAAACAGCCAGTTCCCCGACGCGAACTCAATGAATCATATGCCTCTCAAGTCGGTAGGCAACGCTTCGGTGCTTGTGGCTGATATTGGCAAGGCAGAGGACTCGGGCGCGCTTCAGTACAACATCGTGCGTATCGACGGACAGCGCTCCGTCTATATACCGGTCTTCAAGCAGGGCGGCAACAGCAATACCATCACCATTGTCGATGGAATGAAGGTAGCCATCAAGCATCTGGTCGACATACCGGCAACACTGAAGACAGCGGTCGTCTTCGACCAGTCTGTCTTCGTGAAGCTGGCAATCGGAAACGTGACAAGGGAGGCGGGCATTGGCCTGGTGCTGACTGGAGTCATGATTCTGATTTTTCTAGGCAGCCCGCGCGCCACGATTGCCGTGCTGCTGTCGGTTCCGCTCTCGATGGTGGTTTGCCTACTGATCACCAATTACATGGGCGGGTCCATCAATACCATGATTCTGGGCGGTTTGGCTCTGGTTTTCTCCCGGCTCATTGATAACGGGGTCATTGTGCTTGAGAACATCTTCCGCCATATGGAGATGGGAGAATCGCCAACCGTTGCCGCAGAGCGGGGCGGAACGGAGGTCTCGATGGCCGTGCTGGCCGCCACGTTTACAACCTCGATTGTGTTCTTTCCGGTTACGTTTTTTAACGGCATCAGCAAATACATCTTCACTCCTCTGGCAATGGGCGTGGTGCTTTCGATCTTCGCCTCGTACTTCTTCGCGATGACGGTAGTTCCGCTCTATTGCGCGAAATTCATCCGCTTGCAACAGGAGGGCGAGAAGTCCAAAAAGACGAAAACTGGCGTCTTCTCTCGTTTCGAGAGAAAGTTCAACGAGAAGTATGAGGGGATGTTGAACTGGTACGAGGATCTTGCAAAGAGGGCGATGCGAAGACCGGGCTTGACAGCGGCCGGGATTCTCGGTGGTGTCGTGCTCGTGCTTGCAGCTACGTCCCCCTTTCTTGGCCGCGCTTACTTTCCACGTACCGACCCAGGGCAATTCGTCATCGATGTGCGGATGCCCAGCGGAACGCGGCTTGAGGTCAGCAACGATTACATTGCGAAGGTGGAGAATGTCATACGCGGCGTAGTCCGTCCCAAAGACCTGGACATGATCGTCTCCAATATCGGGGTTTATCCAGACCTGTCTGCCATCTATACCACCAATGCATCGATGGATACAGCATTCGTGCAGGTGAGCTTGAAAGAGCATCATAGCATCGGCAGTTACGAGTATATGCAGAGCGTGCGCGAGAAGCTCTCTCGCGAAATGCCGGAGCTGACCACCTACTTTCAGGCAGGCGGCCTGGTGGATAGCGTAGTCAATCAGGGTCTGGCAGCTCCAATCGATATCCAAGTGAGTTCAATGGATTTGGACGGGTCTTACGCATTGGCCAAGACCCTTGCCCAGGAGATCAAAACGATGCCCAATGTGAGCGGTGTTTACATTCCGCAGGATCTGGACTATCCAGGCATAGCGCTGAACATCGACCGCGAGAAGGCCAGCCTGATCGGTCTCTCCGCGAAGGATGTGGTTGACAACGTCGTTACTGCCATGACCTCAGATGGCATGGTCGCTCCAAGCTACTGGATCGATCCGAAGAGCGGGAACAACTATATGGTGACGGTCCAATACGCGAACCAAATTCTCAACAATATGTCGATGGAAAAATTCGAGAACATTCCTCTGCGAGGCATTCAGCCAGCCGGTTATAGCCCTATGCAGCAAGCCCACGAGGCTGGTGGAGATTCACGCCAATTGTCGAGCGGTGACCACACGGCCGGGTATACGCCTCTGAGCTCGGTTGCGGACCTAAAGCTGATCAATACTCCGACAGAAGTGGATCACTATCAGATTCGACGTGTCATTGACATTTACGTCTCTACCAAGACGGAGGCATTGCAAGGTGTAGGCAGCAGCATCAGGAAGCTTCTCGATGACACGAAGACCGACAAGAATACCGTCCTGAATTTGCGGGGCGCAGTGATCAGCATGAACGGCTCTTTTGAAGAGTTTGGAGTTGGGCTGATCATTGCGGTTCTGATGGTCTACCTGATCCTGATGACCCAGTTCACGTCTTTCATCGATCCATTCATCATTCTCATGGCGATTCCGCCGGGTCTCGCCGGCGTTGTGCTGATCCTGTTGGTCACTGGGAGCACGCTGAACATCATGTCGTTGATGGGAGTCATCATGATGACTGGTATCGTGGTCTCAAACAGCATCCTCATTGTTGAATTCGCCGGCACCTTGCATAAACAAGGACATTCGCTTCTGGAGGCCGTTGTCCAGTCATGCAAAATCAGGTTGCGTCCAATCCTGATGACATCATTGGCGACTCTTTTGGGCATGATTCCGATGGCGTTAGGAATGGAGGCGGGCAGCGAGCAGTATGCCCCGCTTGCTCGGGCCGTAATTGGCGGACTGGCAGTTTCGGTGGTCGTCACCGTTTTCCTGGTACCGGCGGTGTACTTGATGATCCACGGACGGAGCGAAATGAATTCCACGGTTGCGGAGGAGGGATAAGGAATGGTCATGCAAACTGGAGTGCGGCATCGACATTCAATGATTGCGCTTTCGCTGTTGACCGCTTGTGTCGCGTCAATGCATGGACAGTCCGCAGTCAACGCTCCGCAGCTTCCGGATGCTCCCCACGCTTCGGCGATCGCATTTGCGCAGCAAAATCCAACGGCGATGCCGGTGGCGACCAGCGGGATCTCAGCGACGCAGACGGCTAGCGGTGCCCCGGTTCAGCACCCGCGCCTGACTCAGGCCGACGCTGAAATGCTTGCTATCAAGAACAATCCAAGGGTGAGTGTCGCCCATTTGCTCGCGCTGGCACAGCACCAGGTTGTCCGCGAAACCAGAGCCGCGGAGTTGCCGACAGGAATAGCCAGCATTACCGCTGAGGATGCGGAAAATGCGAGTCGCATCTCGGCAGGTTCGCTTACCGCCTCGCGTCTGTTTGAGCATGCAGGCGCCGGAGGAGGCTTCACTCAGCTAATCACCGACTTTGGAAGAACAAGCAACCTCGTGGCGTCTTCAAAGTTCCAGGAGAAGGCGCAAAATGCGAGCGCTCTCGCTTCATCTGAAGATATAGTTCTTGCGGCAGATCAGGCGTTCTTCAATGCTCTTCAGGCACAGGCGCTCCTGAGAGTTGCCGAGCAGAACGTCAGCACTCGGCAAACCACGGAAACACAGATTAGTGAGTTGACGAAGAACAAGCTCAAGTCAACCCTTGATTTGAGCTTTGCGGATGTGAACCTATCCCAGGCAAAGCTTCTGCTCCTGGATGCGCAAGGCAATGTTGACTCGACCATGGCGGCATTGGACGCCGTCCTTGGCCTCGACCGGGAGCAAGTGTACGACCTGGTGCCAGACGATACGCCTTTAAAGGCGCCTCCGCTTGACGCCGATCAACTGGTTCAGATGGCCTTCCAGCAGCGGCCCGATCTTGAAGCCTTGTACGATTCCCAACTGGCAGCCGTCAAGTTCAGCCACGCGCAACGGGACCAGATGCTACCCACCATCAGTGCTGCTGGGACTGCAGGAAGCGTTCCGATCCGGCCTGCCCAATACTATGTCAGCAATTGGTGGGGTGGTATTGGCGTCAATATGAGCATTCCTGTATTCAACGGCTTTCTTTATCAGGCCCAGGCCAAGGAGGCATCCATTCGCGCTCAGGCGGCGTCCGAGCGAAGCCGGGATCTGCGTGACCGGATTGTTCGGGATGTCCATAACGCATGGCTGGCATCGAATACGGCCTTTCACAAGGTCACGGTCACAGATGAGCTTCTCAAAGAAGCTAACCTGGCGCTGAAACTTGCGCAATCGCGTTACGAACTGGGCCTTAGTTCGATAGTCGAACTCAGTCAGGCGCAGTTCCAACAAACTGACGCAGCGATCGGTAACACCGACGCACAATACCAATACCGCCTCGCGCTCTCCACGCTCAATTACCAGATTGGAACGACGCCATGATTGAGAACTTCAAATTGAAGGTGTTTCGCGTGGTGGCGGACATGTTGAACTATCGACGGGCGGCGGACGAACTCCATCTAACCCAACCCGCTGTAACGGCGCAGATCAGGTCGCTCGAAGATAGCCTTGGAATCGCTCTATTCGATCGGATTGGCCGCGATACCAGCCTCACTCCAGCCGGAGTAATGCTGTTGGAATATGTTCGCAAGATAGAGGCAATTACCAACGATGCGATTGCCGCACTTGCTCCCTTTGGAGGCCAGGAAGGTGTCGAGCTGACTATTGGAGCGTCCCATACGATTGCTGTCTATCTCCTGCCAAAGCTTCTTCCCATTCTTTTGCGCGAATGGCCCAAACTGAGAATTCATATTGTCGGCGGCAGTACGACTGAAATCCTTCAATCTCTGATCAGCCATCAGATAGGAGTCGGTCTGATCGAGGCTCCTGCCCACCGCCCGGATTTGAAGATTGAAGAATTTGGAGAAGATGAATTGACTCTCATTGTGAGACCGGATCATCGCTGGACGAAGAAATCGGTGGTTCGAGCTGCGGAACTGGTTCAGGAGCCGATCCTGCTTCGAGAGGTCGGGTCCGGCATGCGTCAGTTTGTTGAAGAATATCTCGAGCGAAATGGCGTCTTGCGCAAGCAGCTTCGCACATTCATCGACATAAACTCAACCGAAGGCATCATTTCCGCAGTGGAAGCCGGACTTGGCATCGGCTTTGTTCCGCGTCTCGCGATTGATAAGGCCGTGAAGGCCCGAACAGTCAAGTCAGTTCGCCTTGACAACGGGCCCATCAGGCGACAACTCAGTATTGCGCTTCTCAATGGACCGAATCCAAGAGGGCCTGTTGGTCAGTTGCTGGACCTTCTCCGGGGGTGTGGCGCGGCTAAGAGACACCTCTCCCCATTGAAGCAAGTGAGAGACGAGCCGGCCACAGTGATAGTGGCGGGAAGGGTACAAACAAAAGAGCGTCCGGGGGCAATTTCCTGAATGAACGTTCTTCCTTTCACGCTCGGAGTCTTTCGAACTTCGATCCTAGCGGGCTTCCTCGGTGCTCTAACGGGGCTCGGTGGGGGCGGTGTTATCATTACCGCCTTGTGTGTACTGTTCAAAATCGACATCCACTATGCGATTGGAGCCT
>CAZTLV010000087.1:0-13336 GCA_964614635.1 uncultured Occallatibacter sp. | reverse complement strand
CGGTGTAATTGGAGTTCGCCAGCTTGAAGAGCCTGTACATGAAGGTCTGCATGCGGAGTGCCCGCTGTCCCTCGCGGAGTGCCTGCTTCTGACGCCACTCCCCGTAGACAAGACTCGCCACGAGTGCAACCATCACCAGCACCGTTGCAGCCACGCCTGCGCGGTGCCGGCGGACATACTTGCCCAACCGGTAAAGCGCCGTCTGAGGCCGAGCCAGCACAGGCCTGCCATCCAGATAGCGCTGCAGGTCGCCGGTCAGCGCATCGATGGTCGGATAGCGATCCCTGGGCCGGGGATTCAAGCATTTCTGCGTAATCGTCGCCAGGTCTCCGGTCAGTACCTGGCGCAAGCGGCTCTCTGAAACTCCTCGGCGTTCGGCTGCGGCTCCAGTCACGGAATCTGGTAACCGTTCCGGTTCCTTCTCATTGATGGCTCGTTCAATCATCTCCGCCACAGATGCGTTCTGGCCTGGCCTGGATCCAGCAAGCAACTCGAACAGAACCGCGCCCAGTGCGTAGATATCGCAGGATGTAGTAATCGCTTCGTTGCGCAACTGCTCGGGACTCGCATAGGCCGGCGTGGCCATGACCGTCGTGGTCAACAGGCTGTCAGGCTGGATCAGTTTGGAAGTTCCAAAGTCCAGCAACTTCACTCTGCCATCGGCAGCGACCAGAATATTCGAGGGCTTCAGATCGAGATGCACAACCAGGTTGCGATGCGCATAGGCAACCGCGTCACAGACGCGAAGAAATAATTCCACCCGCTCGTTGACTCCCAGCCTCTGCGCATCGCAAAAGTCGTCCAGATGCGCGCCATCCACGTATTCCATCACCAGGTACGGCTGGCCTCGATCGGTCAGGCCCGCATCCAACATGCGCGTGATGTTCGGATGATCCAAAGAGGCAAGAATATGCTGCTCGCGATGAAATCGTTCAATAAAGGCAGGACCAACCGAATGAGGCGCCAGCACCTTCAAGGCAGAGCGCTGCAGAGCGCCGCCCACCATGCGTTCCACCAGATAAACGGCGCCTATGCCGCCAGTCCCAAGGTGACGGATGAGCGTGTACGGTCCGATCTTGCCAGTCAATTCGTGAACAGGAGTTGGTGGCACGATCGATTCTTCGATGCTCGAAGCAGTGAATATCTTCATGGCCCGGCTGCGCAGCGCTTGATCGGGGCAATTCTCCGCAAGCACCCGTTCACGGTCCCCTTCGGGCGTATTTTCGGCAAGATGGAAAAGCTCTTGGAGTAACTGCCAGTTGTCAGCGTCTTGCGTCATGACCGACTCTCAATCTTGCCTTTCGTCGATGCTTCTTCAGGTTGGCGCGAAACAGAGATAAAATGCGTCATCCTCGGGACGCACGGCGGTACGAAGAAGTGTGACGCTTCTAAGTCGAGTGGAGGCGGTCGTATAACCAACCCCGCACAAACTTCAACTCCCGATCTACCGTGGCTTTTGAGGTGTTGAGCAGTTCCGCCGTCTCGTCAGCGGTAAACCCAAGAAAGAATCTGAGCTCGACCATCCTGCATTTGCGTTGGTCCAGTTGCTCCAATTCATCCAGGATGCGGTCAAGATCGATCATCTCCGCGGGCCTGGCATCGATCCAGGCCATATCCGCGTGAAGTGGCACGGGGATCCCCCCGTCGCGTTTCTGCCTGCCTTCTGAACGAGCATGATCCACTAAAACCCTGCGCATCAGTCTGGCCGACAAGCTGTAGAAGTGTTCGCGGTCTTCAAATCTCAGACTGCGTTGCCTGATTAATTTTAGAAACAGCTCATTTACCACGCATGTCGGCTGCAAAAGGTTCTCTGGGCGTTCGCCTCGAAAAAGAGCCCCGGCGATCAGTCGAAGTTGAGGATAGACAAGCTCAAATAGGTGATCGATTGCCGCAGGATTCCCCGCTCTCCAATCTCTGAGAAGGACTGTGATTTCGCCAGCGTCTGACATTGAAACCACTCCTTGACGGAAGTATAGAGAATTTCCAGAGGTTTTCGCTCAGATGCTAGAACAGATATTCGCGATTCTCTCAGCAGCAAAACTTGGAAAGTCCGGCGGCCGTGTGATAACTCCGGAGAGCATCACACTCATAGTCTATGGTGAGAATGCGCAGGCAATGTTCGAGGCAATGGAGCAATACCCGTTGGATCACCTTTGTTTTGCCGGTGCAGTGGTGTCCATCCGCCAGGGCAACGAGGTTAGGCAGGTCGTTATCCCGACTAAAGTAAACTAGGCATCCTCAGCCGCATCTGCCCACTGCGGTAGATCCGCTTTGGTAGGGAACGGGCGAGAGGTCGGCGACCCCAAAGTTGCCTGCAGATCATCGTTCCTTCACGCTCAGAAAGTGAAATGCCAAGTTTGCAACATTTGACCCTACTGTTTAGGGTCAAACCACTCCGGCCTACCTCCAACGCGCTTGATGTTGTAAGCTGACTTTCTCGAGCGGCGGAATAGTTCATTCACGGCATTTAGGAAACCCCACGGGCCCGTCGGTTCCACGCAGATGTAGCGGTCTAACTTTCCCGCCGCCGAAAGCGCCTCGGGTTCACATTTAAAAAGCGGATTTTCTAACCAATACCAGTCGTTCGGCGCTCCTGGCCGAAGTACGAACTCAGCCTTGCCGTCATCATGATCACGATCCCATTCGGCATATCGATAACGCTCGTTAATCTCAGTGCCATACAAGCACATCATCATCGTCACGATAGAAGTTGGGTCATGGAACATCCCGGGATTTTTCGGTTCTTTATGAGGCCAGGCTGTCAGCCAGCAGCAGTCATACATCCTGCCCAGAACGGTCAGCTGTGTCATCACACCTGGTCGCAGATCAAAGCCTGACCCGGGCCAAACCTTCGCAATGATCGTTTCGTCAATATCAATGTACAGGGTGGTTTTCCGCGGCATCATCTGATCCTCCAGTGAGTTTAATTCAGGGCTCATCGCGGCCTCCAAGGGAGTCTACTCGGGCGGCATATTGTTTGGTGCTATAACCTTGAACTCAGACGAGCATGAGCTTCCTCGGAGCCCGTTGGGGTGGGCATCCGCGGCCTCAGTTTGCGAAATGCCAAGTTATCGCCAACCGAACCGCTACATCGGGTTTACCGGCGATACGGGTGCTTGATGTGCGGGGACGCTGCGCCGACAAAGTGTCGCGTTGCACCTGTTCCTGACGCTAATGCTCTCGGTTGCGAAGTAGCTGTATCGCGTCGTCAAATCGCGGCGATTGGAAAACAATGCTTTCGTTTACGCAGGCGTTACGTCTTAGACGATGGAATCCTCCCGCAGGAGCCCTCCCCCAATGTTGTTTTGTCTTAGCCGCCGATTCATCTATATTTTCGTTGCCGCGGCCATCGCGACCACCGCACGCTCAGCGGCACAAACGTTGCAGCAGCGTCCGGCAGCGAAGCCTCCTCCCGCCGTCCAACTGCCGGCGCCGCAGGTTGAAAGAAAGCCTGAGCTCCCCGTAGGCACAAGTCTGCAAGTTGAGATTCCGAGGGCCTATCCGGTCAAAGCGGGCGAGACCATTGAGTGCAGGCTGCTCCATCCAATCTATGCCGATGGCAAGCTGGCCGTGCCTGAGAATACGACGCTCGATGGGAAGGTGGTGGCTCTTGAAGCGGACACCAGGGCCCGCTGGCACGCGCGCCTGCGCGGAGATTTCACACCGTTCCATACAGTCCTGGTTCAATTTGATGAATTGATGCTTCCGTCCGGACCGCTGCCGATTGTCGGCTCACCGGCAACCAATGGTGCACCGGTGCTCCACCTTTCTGCGCCCGGTGCCTCGCCGAAGCGCTCGTTCATTGCACGCGAGTGGGCACAGGCGAAGAGTAATCTGCGGGACCGAATCGCATTCTTCACGGCACCCGGTAAGAAAGATAGGGCCATGCAAATGCTCTATCACCAACTGCCCTATCACCCGGAGCGGATCGAGGCGCATACCGCATGGTCATTTGAGCTCCAGCAGCCGCTCGAACTTCCTGCCGCGCCCGATCCACCCCAGACTGCAACATCTGGCACGACTGGCAACCAAGCGTCCCCAGGTAGTCCTGATACGTGGTCGGTCCATGCGTTGCTGACGGGCGACCTGTCTTCAGCCCGCGCCAAATCCGGTGATCCGGTGCTGGCACTGGTTGTCGAGCCCGTCTTCGACAAAGACAAGCAGCTCGTCGTGCCGCAGGGGGCGACCCTGATCGGGAAGGTTACCTCCGCACGCGCGGCGCGCTCGCTTGGCCGCAACGGCAAGCTCCGTTTCACATTTCAACAGGTCGAGTTTCCGGAGGGATACAAGCGGCCTGTGGAGGGTTCATTGGCCGGCGCAGCGACTGAAAAGACACAGAATCTTTCGCTCGACGCGGAGGGCACGATCAGCCCCAGGAATCAGTCGAGTGCAATCGCGCCGATCTTGCTGACCATGCTGGCGGGACGGGCTCTCGATTCTGACGGCAATCTGACGGCTGGCACCGGTGTGGCCTCCAATGGCTTCGGGCTGGTAGGACGGATCGTAGGTATCACAGCGGCCAATCGCAACCTGGCAGCGGGCATTGGCTACTATGCCGCTGCGCTCTCGTTCTATGAGAATTTCCTGCGGTCGGGCCGCGATGTCGTATTCCTCAAAGACACACGAATTGAAATCGAAACGACGCCTCTGCGTGCGCCTGTACTGACACCCTTGGGACAGTAGGCGGTTCTCGAACTGCGCCTCTGTTTGATGTTGGGTTCAGAGTGCCTGCACGAAATCGAATCGGGATACCTTGATCGCATGGCGTGCTCGAATGGCGCAGCAACAGAGAATGACCTCAGTTTGTGCAATGCCAAGTTTTAAACATCTGACCTCCAACCGGTCCTCAACTTAGGGTGTGCTGGCTGGCCCCATTGATTTTTTCCCACCGCACGGAAGTCATTCCCTTTTCCGCGAACCCCCACGGCGTTCCGATAATCCGGCTTTGGTCGGCGTGCTAGCCGGCGCCGTGAATGATGTTTTCCTAAGAACTTGAACCCATGCCAAAAATCGACTCTTGCAAAAACTCTTCGCCTTGCCCGTGGGAACCGTTCAAAACTCGGTTTTACATGGAAGATCATCAGGAATGGCTCCGTTGAGATTGATCCAATGCTTTCTCTAAAAGTGGGAGGATCTGACAATGGCTGACTGAGGCATTTCTCTATTCTTTGAACGTGCGCAGGCGTTCCAGCACGATGACGGATCGCATGGAGATTATCAGTGGTACACAGCCGAGCACTCCAAAGCTGCAGTCAACGAGCCGCCAAGCGATCGGAATGCCACGGATTTGACCGGCAATCAGGGCAAGAGGAGGCACCCCGGCGCAGGCGATCAGGCCGAAGGTGATGATCCATTTGTTTCGAACTGGGTCGATGAGCGGTCCAATGAAGGCTACGGCAATGGCAAGGTGGGCAAAGGCTAACCAGTCGGTGCCGTAGGCAAGAAACGGATATTGTGCGTTCGTTACGCTCAATGCATTGCTGACCCGTTCAATCCAGGGAAGAAACCCTATCGATTGCGCGGGAATATGAAACAGGCCTTTTCGGAGAACGGGCACGAGCCACTGGAGTTCCGTCTCCAACGGGAATGCAGTAAGGCCACTGAGCACCAACCCAGCGATGAAGACTTTGAGCCAGATGCGAGCGCGTCGGAGGTGGGTAGTCTGATTCATTGGTATCGATAGAGTAGCTATTAACCGGGCGAGACGTCGCGCTGATTGGCCAGGGCATTTCCTTCGTAAGGACTCTGGGAATTCAGAGGATCCGCGCCAATCCCTCCAAAGCGGCGCTCCCGATTGCGGAATTCTTTCAGGGCGGCGTCCAAATCCTCGGCGCTAAATTCCGGCCACATGCAATCGGTAAAAAGAAGTTCGGCATAAGCAGACTCCCACAGCAGAAAATCCGAAAGGCGCTTTTCTCCACCCGTTCGAATCAATAGATCTACGTCCCCACTTTGCGCATTCAGGGCTTGTCCAAGCATGTGTCCCACAGAATCAGCAGAGGCCGCTGCTTCGGAGACAACACTATTCATTTCGGTGACTGCGCGCGCAATTGCATCCCGGGAAGAGTAGTCAATGGCGACGCGAAGTTGGAGGCGATGGCCATCGGCTGTGGCGGATTCTGCTCGATCGATTTCGCGGAGCAAGCGAATCGGGAGTCGGTCGCGCCTTCCAATGACTTCCAGCCGCGCACCACGTTCTCTGAGCCTCTCCGCCTCAAGTCGAAGAAATGCCCGCAGTAACCAGAAAATGCCGTTGACCTCTTCGGCCGGCCGGCTCCAGTTATCTGATGAAAACGCGTAGAGCGTAAGCCACCGGATGCCTACATCCGGCGCACGCTCTACAATCCTCCGGGCTGCCGCGACGCCAGCCCTATGTCCGGCAACGCGGGGCAGCCCGCGGCGTGTAGCCCAGCGGCCATTACCATCCATGATGATGGCCACGTGCAGTCCTTGGTGCGCTCTACTTTGCAATCAAGAAACCTCACAAAACTCGGTTATGTCTTAGGTCACAGGCTTTGGAACAACCGATGCAACCGGCGGTTCCGGGGCCCCTGTCCCCGGAAGCGAGCTATACCAGTCGATTCCGCGGGTGAAATACATTGCGCCTGCCACTGCCAGGAAGCTGGCAATCGCACCCACGAGCAAAGCATTATCCTCAAGTCGAAGAAGCAGGTAGATAAGGGCATACAGCAACGTAAAGACCGCAAACGCTCTGAATGCCTGCAACCGGCTGGAGAACACCCATCCTGCATTGGCCGAGAGCAGAGACACAGTTGCTGCTCCGGCAAGCAGGAAGCCGAGGTCAAATCCGACTCTTTCTGCGAGGGAAAGCAACAGCAGGTAAAAGATGATCTGTGCCATGCCTACCAGAACATATTGCGCTGGGTGAACTCGTTTGCCGGTCGTAACCTCAAACACGAAGTAGGAAAGGAAAAGAAGCCCCAGAAAGAGTGCCGCGTACTTGAGCGATCGATTTACGGATTGATAAGGATCGGCTACCTCGATAAAGGAGACACCGAGCGCCGTAGCGTCGAGCCCTGTGATCGAATTGCTTTCTCCCTCTGCTCGTACTCCGCGGGCAATGAAGGGCACAGACCACTCCGCGGTGAAGCCATTGTTGGAAATCGCTCGGTTGACCGGTAAGAATCCGCCGTCGAACCCAGGGCTTGGCCAATCTCCCTGAACTGAAAGGTGAGTTGTCTTTCCATAAGCCAACATTGCAATCCGCTGGGCGCCCGAGAATTGGAGCGCAGACGATACATTAAACTGCCCATTTGGCTTCGCCATGCCGTCTGCCTTTGCCCCGAATAGAGTGAGCTTGATGTGCTGACTTTGGTCATCGCCGATGGAAATATCCTGGGCAGTTTCCGCAGGGACAAGCGCTACAGTTTTACCGTCCGCCGTCAAAAGAGCGTCGGCCAAAGCTCCGCGGGCATCGCTAACTCCAACTACGATCTCGGCGCGGCTCCAGTCGAGCTCGGCGCCGGGCGGTGCCGCAGCTGGGACCCCGGTCAAATCAAATGCTGCGTCGAGTTTCAGATCGGCCTTGAACACCGGGACCTTAAAGAGCGACCGATGTCGCTCTTCTGTTGTGGTCTTCAGAACGCCTGATGCTCGTTCTGGAAACACCAGATACATCCCATGCTTTGCACGATCGGTCTGAGATTGCGGTGGAACAGTATACGGAATGGCAAGTGTGGGCCCGAGGAACGTCTGTTGGCCGCCGACGTCTGCGCTAATCTCCTTGATGACGTCTGCGGCGCGGCCCGTCCTGTCTTCGACCAACCCGCCGACAAAGAATGCGGGAATGGTCATCAAGAGTGCCAGCCCGCAAACTACGATGAGTTTCACGCCCATGGAACGCGACTTAATCCTGGCTTGTAAGCCCGAATGCGATATCGAAAATTCACTCACTCAATTTCCTCCTTGCTGATCTTAACTTTGTATTGCAAAGTAACATCTCAAAAAAACGGTTCAGGCCCCTGATGGAGCCAACCCCCGCACAGAAGCTGCCCCGGGCTGTTGCTCGGTCCCTCTCGCCGCATCTCGAACCACCTGTTCGAGAGTGGAAAGATACTCCATATAACGCGCCCGGCCCGAGCTCGTTATACGGCAGATTGTCAACGGACGATTCCGGTCAACCTTCTTCACTATCTCAACCATCTTTCCTTCCTCCAGCACTCGCAAATGCCGGTTCAAATTTCCGTCGGTTAAAGCGCAAAGCTGCTTAAGATCGCCGAATGCCAATCCTTTCGGATTCGTGACCAGCGACGTGAGTACGCTGAGGCGTGCACGCTCGTGAATCACGCGATCAAGCCCTTCATATGCAAAGCGCGCCTCGCTGTTACCGGTCTTAGGCTTCATCGCTGACCTCCGTCGCGGCAAAAAGCAAGATCGCTGCCACAAGAAACTGCCCCGCTCCAAACGAAATCCCCATCACCCAAGGTGAAAGCGCCCGATTGTCCGCCAAAGAAATTGAAGCCAGCCCGGTCAGCAAATACCAAGCGCCCACCGCAACAACAGGGCGCGGCAAAAACCTGCAGGACGAAAAAACGCCCAGACTGAAAACCACTTGCCACATCCCGGGAATCATCCATAGAGTCCCTGGAACAAAGCGAACGAGCACAAACGTAACCAGCAAGCCCACGCCAACAGACGGTAGGAACTGCTCAACCGCCATGCGGATCATCTCATCCGCCATGCCTGAATGAATTCGTCGTGTCCGCGCGTACATCTCGGTGCCAATCAAGCAAGCTGAGAGCGCAGCGGTCAGGATCCAAATGCTCAAGTAAGCCACGACATGATTCACGGGGTCCGGAAGCAAACTTGCCTGGGTGCCGGCGGCCACGACTGCCAGGATCCCTGTGCCGGCCAAGGTCATGGGGCCGTAGCCGCGGAATTCCGTGGCATTGGCCACCTGCCTGCGGATGCTGCTGATGTCACCCAACGCCTTGTTAAGATCGTTCATTGCAATTCACTTTGTATTGCAAAGTACATGAATCCCTAACCTAAGTCAACTATGTGCCGTTGCGGCGACTTCTTGGGAGCTCCGGTTGCGTGACTTTCTGGCGCCAGTTTGGCCTCAATTGGTGCAATGCCAAGTTTTCAACATTTGGTTTCACTTCTTCATAGCCTCCTCGAGCTGGCGCAGGGCGGCGGTCATCTCGGTACCATCGCCCTTTGAGAGGCTTTGAAACAGGGCGATCCACGATTCGCGGCCAGTTTCAAAGGCGGGTGAAGAGGCCAGAAAATGGAGCGTCCCGGCAATTCCCCAGCCAGTCTTCTGCAACTGATCGGATTTGTGCAAGAGCGCCTTTTCGGTCTCCTGCGCAGCAGTCTTTTGTCCCGCACCCCACTGACAGGAGAGCTTTAGCGAGTCTCGGATCAATATTAGAGGTGCCGTAAGTTGGGCATCGTCGAGTGACACCGCCTGCGCGAGGCAGATATCAAAGTGGGCTGCGGTGAGATTTGCCTCCACCAGATCCAATCTGTTTCCCGGGGATTGCTCGATCTTGAACATCTGTTCATCAAGCTCCAGAGCCCGCTCGAAACGATACAACTTGTCGTGATCAACGGCCGCCGCATTCCCCAGCAAATCTTGATCATTGGGAAAGATTTCAAGGCTTGCTTCGAATGCATCGGAAGCGCCGACAAAGTCACCCCGACCTATTAGAGCGAACCCCAGATTCTCCTCTGTCCTTGCCCAGTCTTGGGGCAGATCAGCTTTGGTCCGCACCTCCAGCGCGGCCCGGTAGGCTTCGACCGCCTGCGCCAGCAACTCCGTGGCTTGCTGCCCGCTGGACCGCTGCCCCTGATTCTTTAGAGCAATACCGAGATTGTTCTGTGTCCTTGCCCAGTCCTGAGGCAGGTCAGCCTTGGTATAAACCTCTAGCGCCGCCCGGTAAGCTTCGACTGCCTGCGCAAACAGCTCCGTAGCCTGCGGCCCGCTGCTCCGCCGTCCCTGATCCAATAGCGCGCTTCCCAGATTATTCTGTGTCGTTGCCCATTCCTGGGGCAGGTCAGCTTTGGTGTGTACCTTCAGCGCCGCCCGGTAGGCTTCGACCGCCTGCGCCAGCAATTCCGAAGCCTGCGCCCCGCTGCCGCGTTCTCCCTGACCCGATAGAGCGATACCCAGATTGTTCTGTGTCTTTGCCCATTCCTGGGGCAGGTCAGCTTCGGTCCGCACCTCAAGCGCCGCCCGGAAGGCTTCGGCCGCCTGGGCAAACAATCCTGTGGCCTGCGGCCCGCTGCTCCGCTCTCCCTGATCCAGGAGAGCGGTACCCAGATTATTCTGTGTCGCTGCCCAGATCTGGGGCAGGTCAGCTTTGGTCTGCACCTCCAGCACCGCCCGATAGGCTTCGACTGCCTGCGCAAACAGTTCAGTCGCCTGCGGCCCGCTGCTCCGCTCTCCCTGATCCGATAGCGCGTTTCCCAGGTTATTTTGTGTCGTTGCCCAGTCTTGGGGCAGGTCAGCCTTGGTCCGGACCTCCAGCGCCGCCCGGAAGGCTTCGACTGCCTGGGCAAACAATCCTGTGGCCTGCGGCTCGCTGCTCCGCTCTCCCTGATCCAGGAGAGCGGCACCCAGATTATTCTGTGTCATTGCCCAGGCCTGGGGCAGGTCAGCTTTGGTCTGCACCTCCAGCGCCGCCCGAAAGGCTTCGACTGCCTGGGCAAACATCTCCGTCGCCTGCGCCCCGCTGACTCGCTCTCCCTGATCCGATAACGCGTTTCCCAGGTTGTTTTGTGTCGTTGCCCAGTCTTGGGGCAGGTCAGCCTTTGTCCGCACCTCCAGCGCGGCCCGGAAGGCTTCGACTGCCTGGGCAAACATCTCCGTCGCCTGCGCCCCGCTGGCTCGCTCTCCCTGATTCAACAGTGCGCCTCCCAGATTGTCCTCAGTTGCTGCCCAGTCCTGGGGCAAGTCGGCCTTGGTCCGCACTTCCAGCGCGGCCCGATAGGCTTCGACTGCCTGGGCCAGCAGCTCCATCGCCTGCGCCCCGCTGCTCCGCTCCCCCTGGTCCTTCAAGGCAATACCCAAATTGTTCTGTGACGCTGCCCAGTCCTGGGGCAGGTCGGCCTTGGTCCGCACCTCCAGCGCCGCCCGAAAGGCCTCGACCGCCTGGGTCAACAATTCTCTGGCCTGCGCCGCGCTGCTTCGCTCTCCCTGATCCTGTAATGCGTTACCCAGATTGTTCTGTATGATTGCCCGGCCCTGCGGCAGGTCCGTCCTGGAGTAAGCTTCCAGTGCCGACCTGTAGGCTTCGACTGCCTGGGCCAGCAGCTCCATCGCCTGTGCTCCGCTGCTCCGCCTAGCCTGATCGTTTAAGGCGTTTCCCAGATTGTTCTGTGTCATTACCCAGTCTTGTCGGTCTGCCGGCGAGGACCAGTCCCGCAGCAAATCCCGATAGTCCTTGATTGATTGAGCCAATAACGCCAAGCTGCTGCTGGCTTCACCAAACTTGCCTTCCTCCCTTCGCGCATCCGCAGCTCTCCTGAGTGTTTCCAGCCAGATGCTGCGCAACGCCGCGTCTTCCGGGTAGCGGCCATGTTCCGATGCTGCACGATCGCGGGTCTGTTCGAGAATCTGAGTCGCTTGGTGGTACTGAAGATTCAGCTGGTAGGCATTCGAGCTTTGGTAGGTCTTGTCTACGAGATCACGTAACTTTTTTCGACGATCCTCCAGAAACCTCTTCTCGTCCTCGTCCATGGACTGGTCAATATCTTTAACAGTCTCGTCAAACAATTCAGCCGCAACGCCATAGTGCTTGAGCGCTAACTCTGCGAGTGCTTTCTGATCCGCCGTAGCCTCTTCCTTGCGCTTTTGAATTTCCTCCGCCCATTGCTGAATCTTCTTGTTGGCATCGGCGGGTTCAAAGCCGTTGGTCTTGGCCCATTCGGTCATGGCCGCCGTCAAGTCGTCCGGTTTCTGGCCTTGCGCAGTTGCCAGCGCTCCCTTGACCTCGCGGTTCTCCTGTTCCAGGTGTTTGACCTGAAGCGACAGGCGATGAAGTATGGCCTCAATCTGCGCCGGACCGAGTAAGAGAACGGAGCCTTTGGGAAGCAACCGGATTGTCACGGTGGAGGGCAGTCCGTTTAGCTGACCGTCTGCCGGTTCGTAAACAACCAAGTCGCTGACGGCTGAAATTTCGATGCGAAGATCTCCGCGCTGAGCAGCTTCAGGAGAAACGGTCAGCAACGCCTGCCCCGCGCGATTGGTGGCGTCTTGAGCGTCCGTTACCTTTTCGGAGCCTGCGACAAACCTCAGCGACACGCGCGCGTCTTGAACGGGCTGCGATGGGTCAGAATGGGCGTTGACAACGATCACTGTCAGTTCGTGCCCCTGCGAGTTTTGTGGGGGCGCGGGCCAGGCCGCTGGGGCGCCGAGACAGAACGCCACGGCCAGGATTTGGAGTTTTGGCAAATCGGACCCCTTCACCGACTGACGGACAGAGCATTCTTCGAGGGAAGTCGTGACCTAAGCCCTTCTATCACAAGTTGCGATGTTGGCGAGCGAAAAACGCACAGCGCCGGGATAAACCTCACCATTCCGCGGCTGCTGTTATGAGATCTGAGAGCTGGCCTGAAAAACCCTTGAAATGCTCATGAGGGTTCTCAGTGTCGGGCTTTTCTCCACCCGTTCAAGTTGTCCCACATTGTTCACGCCGTATCCAAGCAAATCGGTTAGCGCCTGTTGGGAAAGCCGGCATCTTCTCTGCGATCGGTCAACTCTGCAGCCAATGCCTCGGGAAGCCGAGTGCCGCGGCGCCAGTGCCGAGAACAGAGCACCAAGATCATCGATTGCCCCTTACGGCACTTGCGCCAGATCGGTCTGGATAACGCCGTTCGCGACGGCGATCTTTAGCCAAAGTTAGGTCGTGAGATTCCAGTCGCCATGCCGACTTTTCGTTCTCTGTCTGCGGTCGATGAGTGCCTTGGCGGCGTTGAAGCTGTCAGCTGGAGATTAGCGACGCTCGCCGGGACTGTTGCCTGCGAATCATCCGTTGTTGGCCGGAGTGATATTCTCCGAACCGAACACTTATGTCCGATCTTTCTGCATTTGCCGAAAGCGTTTGGATCGTCGAAGGTCCGAGTGTCCGCGACATGGGTGTCATGTTCACCACCCGCATGACGGTTGTCAGGCTCTGCGATGGCTCACTTTGGGTGGATTCCCCTGTTTCTGTACCCTCTGAAACGCTTAAACGCATCACTGACCTGGGACCCGTGAAGTATCTGATTGCGGCGACACCCAGGCATGTCTGGCGGCTGTCAGTGTGGCACAGGCTGTTTCCTGAGGCGCAGCTATGGGCGCCACGCCCCACCCCATTTACCTTGAAGAAAG
>CAZTLV010000086.1:0-13366 GCA_964614635.1 uncultured Occallatibacter sp. | reverse complement strand
TTTCCTGAGGCGCAGCTATGGGCGCCACGCCCCACCCCATTTACCTTGAAGAAAGATTCATTGCCCTTCGTCGGAATCCTGAGCGATGAGCCGCTTGAAGTCTGGAAGAATGACTTCGACCAGCTCGCCTTCAAGGGCAACCCGCTCATTGAAGAAATTCTCTTCTTTCATATACCATCGCGCACGGTCATTCTGGATGATTTAATTCAGGTCCACCCGATCATAGAGGACAGGCCGTTTCGGAATGGCTTGATCAGGCTGGGAGGTGTTGCGTATGTGCCCGTCGCCGCACTATTCGACGGGAAGCAGTACGTGGTGGAGAACTACAACACTGTTACCATCACCCCGGTTAGCATTCCGCACCTGATGGAAAAGCCCGACTTCAACAACCTGAACGCTGCGGCGATGGGGATCTCGCGCCAGTACGAGGGCGCATTACCGGCGCTGCCGGCGGTAGCTGGCGAGCTAGCCGGGATTGTCAAAGACGCTCAGGCAATAGATGCGCGGGGCGTTTTGCCGGGCACGATCTTACTGAACGGGGCGTTCACTGAGAAATCGATGGAGACTCTATTGGGCAGCCCGCATACGGTGGTTCATATCGCCAGCCACTTTGTCTTCGAGCCAGGCGACGACGACCAGTCGTACCTCCTACTTGCCGGCAAGGACCAGGACACGTCGGGCTACCACATGACGGTGGCGGATTTCCGAGACGATCAGAAGCTATCGCTCGATGAAACGGATTTACTCACGCTTTCAGCTTGCGAAACGGGAATGAGTGGCAGTTCGAGCAATGGGCGCGAGGTGGACGGGCTCGGGACAACGGCACAATTGAAAGGGGCTAAGGCGGTGATTTCTTCCCTATGGTCGGTGAACGACGCCAGCACCGGCGAACTGATGGCGGATTTTTACAGGCAATGGGTCGGAGGCCAGGGCAAGGTATCAAAGGTCGAGGCGTTGCGTGAGGCGCAGTTAAACCTAATGCAGCGGAAGTTAACCCCGCAATCCAGCGCGAGCGGCAGGGGTTTTGGTGTTGCGCAAAACGACTCCGACGGCCAAGATGCTCCGGCAGGTTATGCGCATCCCTATTACTGGGCGCCGTTTGTGCTGATGGGCAACTGGAAATAGCAAGACCTAAAACAAGTAAGCTCCGAACGCCGGGCCTCGTCCTCTCGTTTGAAAACTAAGGCCTCGGCAATCGCCGCGATGGACACTCTCATGCTGGGGATGCGAACGGGTAACTTCCCGCCTTGCCGAGCTGGCGGATTCGCCGGGAACCATTTGATCCACTCGTCATTCATTCCAGCGAAGTCTGACAGTAAGACCCCGGCTTTTTCCAGAACAGGAAACGTTTAAGGCCCATCGCTCAGCGATGGTGTTTGGACGTGCGCCTTTCTGCCCCTTTTAATCGTGCCAAAGAAGGTGGGCAAGTGGACGAACGCAAGATCAGTTCAGGACGAACACGAACGTTCTGTACACTCTCATCTTTGGCGAGCTTGCGGAGAAGAAGCTCCGCAGCCGTTGCACCCATCTCGTGCATTGGCTGGCGGATTGTCGTAAGCGCAGGGAATGCGAGGCTTGCGAACTCGATGTCGTCGAAACCTATGACCGAGACGTCTTCAGGAACTTTGCGCCCGGCCTCTCGCAAAGCGGTCATAGCGCCGAGAGCCGAGATGTCGTTGAAAGCGGCAAGCGCGGTGAAGCGTTTGCCGCGACGAAGTAATTCCTCTGCGGCGATTCGACCCTCTTCGGCATGGCGCGTACCGGTGGGATCGAGTCGCTCCAACTGAACTGTTAGTCGAGGGTCGACTCGGACGCCAAGCCTTTTGCATGTTGCATGAACTGCCTTCCAGCGCTCTTCCGTGTCGCCGCCCCCCTCAGGTCCTTTGATAAAAGCGATCTCTCTGTGACCAAGGCCAGCGAGGTGATTAATGGCTGTGGCCATGCCGAAGGCGTTATCAATGGAAACCCGTGTGCTCCAAATCGGCGAACGGTCGGTGCAGATCGTCACCGCTGGGATCCCAGGCGATGCGATTGGGGTGGAATTGATCAGCAGCAGGCCCTCGGCACCACGATCGCAGAGGGTTTCAATGTGGAGTTGAAGAAGAGATGGGGACCAGAGATGAGTAGATACGAAAGACGTATAACCCGTGTTCAATAGCCGGCGTTCAAAGCCGCTAAGTACAGCGGCCTCGAAGCCGTTGCCGAAATCCGGCGCGATCACCCCGATCAGGTAGGCTCGCTTTCTGCCGAGCGAACGCGCGAAATAGTTGGGCCGGTACCCAAGTCGCTTCGCCGATTCAACGACACGTTGCCGAGTTTCCTCGGGGAAGCGGCTCGCTTCGGCGACGTCGTTGAGAATCATCGAGACCGTCGTTCTTGACAGACCGAGGTGCTCGGCCAACTTCCTCAATGTGATTCGATGGACTGAATCGGCTTTCGGTACCAGATTGGACTTGGTGGACTTCATAGGCTCACGGTGCATTCGAGGCCAGCGTATCACGCCCGCTTCTTAGGTGTTGACAAACGACTTCAGTTGAGTTCACTCTTTACGAATAAGTAAACCGGTTCACTTCAAGTCGTGACACGTTTTGCTAAGTAATGGTCCTCCTCCGGGGGCGCTCCAAAGTGGGCGTCCCCGCTTTCTCAAGGTTAGGCTACGAATGCGGCGAATCACGGAAACGGCCCCTGTGCAACCACCAGAATCAGAATGTGGAGGAGCAAAACGAAATGGAAATCACGCGTCGGCAATTCGCCTTGTCTATTGCAGCCGCCAGCAGCATGCGTTCATCCCTATTTGAACCCACGCTTTCCCCACTGGGCGTTCCTCGCGGTGTAGTTCCCGGCCGAGTCACCTGGGCACACGATCCGGCGGCGGTAACCTGGGATGGGACAGGCTCCTGGTGGGCTGACGCAAACAACAACCAGGGTGCGGTTGACCGCATGGTTTCCAGTTCCATCCGCGGACTTACAAATCAAAAGAGCGATGCGCAGGCGTGGAGCGCAATCTTTTACCATTTCAATCGCACTCATGGTCGCGGCAATACGGGGTACAAATCCGGCGAGAAGATCGCGATCAAGCCGAATCTGAACAACACGACGGACCATGGCACGATCGACCGGCTGAATTCGTCGCCCCATTTGATTCTCTCGCTCGTCCGACAATTGACCGGTCCGGGAAAAATACCACAGTCATCGATCACAGTCTTCGATTCCAGCCGTTTTATTCCCGGCAACCTCTACGACAAGATTCATAGTGAGTTTCCTGGCGTAGCGTTCGTGGACCATATCGGCGGTGACGGGCGCCTCAAGGCCGATTTCAAGCCCAACGCCATCCCCTTCTCGATTACCAGTCGCAACGCTTCGGGACTCGATACCACGGTCGTCGAGGCCACCTACCTGATCGATGCTGCCTTATTGAAAGGACATGTCAGCTCAGGAGTGACGCTCTGCGCGAAGAATCTGTTCGGGGCAACAAGCATCGATCCCGACTGGCACAAGAACGCTCACGATGGTTTTCGCCATAACATTGACGGCTCGTCAAGTTACTCCGCGTTCGTGGACTTTCTGGGTCATAAGGATCTTGGCGAGAAAACCCTGCTTTTTCTCATCGATGGGCTCTATGGAAGCGACAATGCGGACGGCCCGCCTCGTCGCAAATGGAAGATGGCGCCATTCAACGACGCTTGGCCGAGCAGCATCTTCATGTCGCTTGACGGAGTGGCCATCGATTCGGTGGGCTTTGATTTTCTAACTTCGGAATGGCCCGATCTCGTGGACATCGCGAATGCGGACAATTACTTGCGTGAAGCGGCTCTGGCAAACGATCCACCTTCAAAGACGTTCTACGATCCGGAGCATGATGGCATCCGATGCAGCAGCCTCGGTGTATTTGAGCACTGGAACAACGGGTCGGACAAGAAGTACACAGGCAATCTTGGAAAAACGCACGGGATTGATCTTTTCAAGGTCAGTTGATCGGTATCCATGGGAGTTGGAAAATGAATCGCAGAGTCCTCGCCTCATGTTTGCTCGCCGCGTCGATGTTAGCGACGACTGCGTTTTCCCAATCATTTTTGATCCAGTACAAGGGCGTCCCCTTTCACGACAGCCGCTATCACAACGGTCCGCAGGAAATTCCGGGGAAAGTATTGTGCGCCTACTATGACCTGGGCGGCGAGGGCGTGGCGTATCACGATTCCGACCCGCAGAATCATGGAAGCGGAGAATTGAATCCGGCTGATGGGACCTACCTCAATGAATTCCGAATCCATGAGGGAGTGGATACTTCATATACGAAGTTCGACCGGAAGCCGGATCGGTTTGATGATAACCCTTTCGACAAGATTGTTCCTCCACGAGACTTGCCCTATGTTGGCTGGACCGAACCCGGAGAGTGGTTCAACATCACCGTCGACGTAGCGCGGACGGGAACCTACGCTGCCGATTTTCTTTACACTTCGAATCGCGGCGGAACAATATCTGTCGATGTGAATGGAAAGGACGCCACAGGACCTTTACAGATCACGTCAACAAACGATCCGGCAGATCCACTGGCCTGGCGTCAATGGCATCACTGGAATCTGGCATCGCGACTTTTCCAGGCTCGTCTCAGCAAAGGGAAAAACATTCTCACCGTGCACATATTGACGAACGGTAACATGAACCTGGCTTATTTCGACTTCAAACCCATAGCAGGATGAAATGGTATTGCCAGAGTTGCCACGACAGCGATGACACCCGGACGACCACCTTTCGTGCCGATCGAGCCTTGAGGCGCCCAAAATACATCGTGGCAGAACGTCAACCTTGGCTTAGCACCTGGTCAGGACAGACCAGGTGCACTCTCATCCAAGCATCCGAGCTGTAACCGCTTTCATTCCTCGACCGAGAGGCTTCTCATTACTGACCAGCGCGTCTGGCAATCGCTTTCTGCGCGATCGCGTCAAAGCTAATCGAACTATTCAATAGGTGCATCGGCGTGAAATTGCCGTCTTTACCACTCTGCAGCTATTGAGAGGTGCTGAGAAAGATCGGCCTTACCATAGCTTCAATCTTCGCGGCCATCTCCTCAGCTGGGATGCGGTCGGGGTTCTGAAACCAGCCACGGGCGGCACCGAAGACGGCCCAGGCGGCCGCGGTCGCCAGCAGTGCTGAATCAACACCTGGACCAGTCTTATGATGGGCAGCACCCTTGAGGAAAATGCCCTCAACGACCGGGATGATTGAGCCTTCGAGGGGCATTTTCGCCAACTGCGTCGGACAGCCCGCAGTCTCGGCGAGATAGTCACAGACGCCGAGCGCAATGGCGCGGAGTGCTCCGTTGCAGTCTGTGAAGGAAAGACCACGCCGAGCGATGAGTTCGCGGAAGCGGGCGTCCGTCATGGCCTGCATAAGGGCGTTTTTATCCGGGTAATGCAGGTAGAAAGTGGCCCGGTTCAGCGTCGCCTCGTCTGCGATTTCCTGAATGGATATGTCTTCGAACTCCTTGTTAATCAATAACCTGGCCAACGCATCTACGAGCATGCGGCGGCTGCGCAGGATGCGGGGATCCGTGGTCTCAATCGTAGCTTCGGATTGGAGCCTTTCAGCCATTCAGGTTTCAGAATACCTCTACCCACACAATAGATGTTTAAACGACATATGTCGATTTATTTTGAATCGACATATGTCTAATAAGCGTCAGATGTCGTATAGGAGGTTTTCTGCTATGCGCACCCTGCTTCACATCGATTCCAGCCCAATTTACGGCCGGTCGGTCTCGCGCGAACTGACTGGTGCATTCGTCGCTCAATGGAAGTCGTCCCATCCTGATGGATCAGTCGTAGACCGCGACCTCAACGCAACCTCAATCCCGCCCATCAGCTCCGACTGGGTGCGTGCCGTGTATACGCCGGAAGAGGCGAGAACTCCGCAGCAGCAAGAACTCCTCTCGCTTTCTGACTCGCTGCTTGCCGAACTGGAGCAAGCTGATGAGTACGTCTTAGGCGTACCGATGCATAACTTTGGTGTGCCTTCCGTACTAAAGCTTTGGATCGATCAGATATCGCGTGTCGGCAGGACCTTTACCTATGCGGACGGAAAGCCGAAGGGCCTGCTCATCGGGAAGAAGGCGACGTTCATCATCGCGACCGGAGGCATGTACGACGCACAGACGCGGATGGCCTCGTTCAATTTTGTGGAGCCGTATCTGCGGTCCGTCTTTGGCTTCCTCGGCGTGACGGATGCGACCTTCCTCACTGCGGGTGGAACCATGGTATTGAATCATGGGCAGGACCGTGATGCGTTTCTCGCACCGCACCTTCAGGCCGTGCAGATGCATGCGCAGGTTCTCGAGGGAGGCCACGCATGAAGATTGTTTCGATCACTGCGCGCTTCCTGTTGGGGCTTATGTTTACGGTCTTTGGCCTGAATGGGTTCCTTAACTTCATCCATCAGCCGCCGCCGACCAATCCACTAGCGTTAGAGTTCTTTGGCGCCATCATCGCATCGCACTTTGCAGCCTTCTTCTTCGCGGTGCAGATCATCGGCGGACTGCTGCTGCTCTCAGGTTTCTTTGTGCCACTTGCGCTGACGCTGCTTGCGGCGGAGCTTTACAACATTCTTGCGTTTCACATGACACTTTCGCCGGGCATTGCTCCAGCACTTCTGGCCTGTGTCCTTTGGGTGCTGGTCTTCCTTCAGTACCGCGAAAGCTTCAACGGCATCTTCAGCGCGAAGCCTGCGAC
Source organism: uncultured Occallatibacter sp. (assembly GCA_964614635.1). Lineage (GTDB taxonomy): Bacteria > Acidobacteriota > Terriglobia > Terriglobales > Acidobacteriaceae > Telmatobacter. Next base: position 6,641 of record CAZTLV010000086.1, on the reverse strand, counting down.
ACAGGCATAAATCGCTTCGCAGAATGAGGCCAATTCCCGACTGCAATCGCTCCAATCTGGCGACGTTAATCGACCACACACCGGCGGGTTGGCGAATAACTTCACCAGTCAGTCCGGATAAAACTGCACCTCTGCCAAGAAACTGCGAAAATCAAGTGAAATTCTCCCAGAAAGCCGCTGCTTATTGGACGCGAGGGAGTGGGAGGGTCGACAGAACGTCGAGAGTGTCGGCGGCTTCGGCGAGGTTTGAGTCTGCTGTCCACAATTCCGTGGGTATTGGAGAAAGGATGACAGAGGAAAGAAGATGGGCATCCACAAAGCCGATGCCTTTGTCGTAGAGTGACCTAATTTCAATCAGCTCCCGTACTTCCTCCAGCCCGGCAACAGTAGCTGTGGGCATGTCCTCGAGCGTTGCAAGAACGGTCATGCGGTCCGGCCATGAGTATAGTGAGAGCTCTGCGACCACAAACGGGTGCATCACCACCCTTTCACTCTTCAGCAGCGCCACCAGGTGCGAATTTGGCGAGCGAAGGTGCCTTGACCAGATACTCGTGTCTACCAGGACTTTCGTTATCGTTCCCGTCATTTGCGCTGTGCCCTCCGCCGCGGAATGTCGGGGAAGTCAGGGACTGAGCCGCCAATCGCCGCAAGCCGTCGCGCAGCTTCCCGCTGCACCAATGCCGTCAGCGCCTCTCGGACCAAAGCCGTTTTTTCTTTTACGCCGGTATACTCTTGAGCCTTGCGGACCAACTCGTCATCAAGCGCAATAGTAGTTCTCATTTGGCACCTCTTATGCATCTAATTATAGCATCGTATGATGTTCGAGCAAGATGCGCATTATTGGCGAGAGCAATTTCTCGAGGTCAGGAGGCTCGGCGTCTTTTGAGATAGAGGGAGAGAACCATAAAGATACGGATGAGGATTTCTCTTTTCGTGAGTTTCGCCAGGGGCTTTCCGCCGAGCAACCGTATATTGAGTGGTCAAATGTTCGAATTGCCAACCAACGGCTTAGAATGCCCGACCTTTGAGTAGGGCCAAGGTGAGGCGAAGTATTGCTAAGGGATGCGCTAAAGTCAGAGTTGATTGACGCAACAGAGTCGTCTATTTTCGGTATCGGCAACGATGGAGGAGCTTTTGATGGCCACGATTACTGTGAATAGTGTCCGGCGAAACGTTGCGGCGCCTGGCGACACTCCACTTCTCTATGTTCTGCGTAACGATCTCCAGCTTACGGGTCCGCAGTTCGGTTGCGGAATGGCACAGTGCGGAGCTTGTTCCGTTCTTATCGATGGCAAAGAAGTGCGTTCCTGCATTACGGCACTCTCGGAGGTCGGTCCTAGTCAAGAAATCACCACGCTCGAGGGTCTTCCCGCGAGGTGGGCAAAGCAAAAGGGCATCTCGGCTGAGGAAGCGAAGACCACGCTTCACCCGGTTCAGCAAGCCTGGATCGAGGAACAGACTCCGCAGTGCGGATTCTGCCAAAACGGAATGATGATCAAGGCGACTGAATTGCTCGAAAGCAATCCCCATCCGACCCTCAAGCAAATCAAGGAGGCTTACACCATTTCCGGACTTTCGCCCAATCTGTGTCGGTGCGGAACCTATACCGCGATCATCGAAGCTGTACAGCATGCTGTCACAATCATGGCGAAAGGGGGTAGGGGATGACGGTGACCAGCAGCAAAGCGCCCGTTGATGTTTTTGGTGCGAAACTAACACGCCGTCAGTTTGTGAAAACCGGAGGCATGCTCGCCGTCGGAATCAGCATAGTTGGCGCGCCGCGCTTGTCGGGTGAGACCCCGAACACGGCGACCCATTCTGTTCTGAACAAGTGCAAAGGAGCGTACTGGGCTCCGCCCAGACAAGGACGGAAGGAACTTTGCCGGCTTGCATTAAGACTCACTGGTACCAACTGAAATTGTCTTGAAATTGCCGTCGGGACCGAAGGGCGCCGGATGACCCGTTATGTGCCTGAACTTAGGGATTTTGCGAATAGAATTCTTTGACCTTGAACATGGTTGATTTCGGAAGTAGTATTGTCCTGCAATAGTGGCAACCCCGAATGAACCTTTTCTTTGGTCATGTTGATGAATGAGGTAATCCTTTTCATCGTGGCTCGCTTCCCGGAGCCATTTTAGACCGAAACCTCCGGTGATTTCGCCATTGTGCATCAAAGCAATCTCGCGTTTAAGCGACGCATATAACGATCTGGGGTACTCTGTGTTCAAGTTGCGCTCGTTTTGTGCGGTTGTCCTCGTCTGCGCTCTTCTATCCGCGGCTCGGGCGCAACTCAATGTTCCCGACCAGCAGTACCGCTGTCCGCCAACGGAAGAAGCATGCGGAAAGACGCACATGCTGCCCGCTTTCGAGCTGGGAGCGAGCGAAGTCAACCATCATCCGTACACGATCAATTATGTGGAGTACACCGACAAGGGTGTGCTCTGGGATCGTCATGAGCTGGAAGATGCTGTCAAACAGATCGCGGCCGCCGCCGACGGTGGAAGCCAGCATCCGCTTGTAGTGGTATACGTCCATGGCTGGCAGAATAATGCCAGCAACATTAGCGGGGACGTCGCGAAATTTAGCGGGTTCATCTCGCGGTTGGCCGATGATTACCCCGCAGGACTGCCCGGAAAAGCGCCGCAGGTGGTCGGGATTTATCTGGCGTGGCGCGGACTGACGATTACGTTCGAGCCATTCAAATACTTTCTGAGCTACTGGCCGCGGCGTCAAGTCGCAAAGAACGTCGGCCGAACCGGCATCAAAAACGCAGTTGAGATCATCAAGGATGCGGTCAACGTCAACCCGACGGTGCGGGCAAACACCTTTCTCATTTTCGCCGGCCACTCCTTTGGCGCGCGTGTGCTGGAGAATGCAATCGACGGTCTGGATGCCAAAGGGAACCCGGGCTTCATGCGTCAGTATTTCGAACAGATGCACAAGACCGCACAAACTGCCGGCAGCCAACACGCGAAGGTTTCAGATGAGCAAGTACGCGCCCTTCCAATTTTGCCTGCGGATTTGGTCGTCTATGTGAACGCGGCGACTTCGTCGGCGATGACACGCAAGCGGGTGCGGCAGGTTAAAAGCGATTGCCCGAACTTTCGGTCGCACCCGATCTGCAGCGCCGACCCGCTGTACATTGCGTTTACCTCGACGAATGACCTGGCTACCGGGCTCGTGATGCCGATTGCAAACTTGGTTCTTCCCGACCTGATGTCGGACAGGTTGAACCTGATCTCGGCGGCGAACAGTCCGTGGATGCACACGCATGACGCTCCTGAACCTGGTTGCCCGCAGGGAGAAGCCATTTGCTTCGACATTGCCGGGACGAACCAGCCGCCAAAGCAGTACTATCTTCCCCGCATTCCGGGAAAGGCGCAAGTGCCGAAGAGTGAGGATCAGGGGTTTGATTCGGACCCGTTCTGGATATTCAATGTGCACTCGAACCTGGTAAATGGGCATGGCGACATATGGAACCCCAACGTTGCGAACATGCTGACTGTGATCCTTCAGAACAACAGGCGCTTTCAGCAGGTACGCGCCGCAGCGGTGACTGTTGCGCCTTGAGAGAGCCTGAGTGATTGTTGTTGATTTCCGCCCTCCCGAGAAATCAATTCACCTTTCGCCACCCTTCAACACTGTCGCGGATCAGGGGCCTACAAGGCCGGCATTACAGCTTGGTGGCGATCAGGCACGCGCCGAGCATGAACAGGTATATTACCGCAAGTTCTGCGCCCAGGATGAGCACTTGCGCGGTTCGCGACCGATTCCGCAGGTAGGACATTTGAACGCGGATTGAGCTGGTGAAGAGCACGGACGCATAGATCACAGCCTGCACCGCCGGGCCCTGCCGGAAGATTTTGGTGAGCACCAGATAGAGAGAGGCCATCGCGAGGGCAATCAAGATGCCTAAAGTGGAAGCGAATCGTCTTTCCCCCGGCGAAAGCTTCGGCCCGCCAGCGGCGCATCGTTCTAACATGGCAACTGTCATTGTGTCTTCTCCTTGATTTGGCTTCATGAATTGGTTGGATTGGGACGGCAAGACTTGTGGATGCAGGTGTGCGTCGATGGCCCCGCCGATCAAATCAAGGACCAAGCCCACCGAGGCGCGCTGGCTGTCAAGCACAGCGGCAAACTCGTCTCCGTATCGCGCGCGCCAACTTCCCGGATAGAGCCACACCAGCCATTTCATGCGCTGGCCAGTCTCCGCCGCCCCGTCTGTGCTACGGCCATCATGGAGTTCAGACGGGCGCGCAGCGCGCGTTCACCCAGAGCGGTAAGGCGATAGGGGTTGCGGCGGTCATCGCTCTTCAATGGCTCAATGAACCCGCGCGCCTCAAGCCGAGCCAGGGCTCCGTATAGCGTTCCCGGTCCCAGCCGCACACCGGCGACAACTTCGATGTCTTCTGTCATGGAGTAGCCGTGCCGGGGTTCATCAGCCAAGCTCACAAGAATCAGCAAGGCCGGCTCAGAGAACTGGCCAAACTCGGCCAGGTCGGTATTCTCCTCAGTTTTTCGCATCACAAGCGCCGATCCTTCCTAATACGTATCACGTACTACGTGTAACGAAATAGTACGTGTGACGTAACACCATGTCAAGAAGAAACTGGCCGGCCCAATGTTTTGTGAGAGTGGATTGTTTGTAGCGCGGCGGTTGAAGGGCCCAGTTTTCCTTTACCAACTACAGATCCCGGGCGGGTCTGTCTCCCGCTGTGGACCGGCGCCTTGTCACGGCGCACAGTTCTCAACACTTGACCTCTATCTCGGAACCTTCGCTGTGTACGCGCCGGTCCTAGTGCTGCACTGTGCCGGCGGTGACGCGATTTCTACCTTCGGCCTTTGATCGATAGAGTGCGTTGTCCGCAGCTTGTATCAGGACTTTTGCAGTGATGGCGGCCTGTACGCGCTCACTCGCGATTCCTATGCTCAATGTGAGGTATGGCGCCACCTCAGACGATGGGTGAACGAAACCAGCCTCCTCCATTGCGCGCTGCAATCGTTCGGCCATGGCCATTGCAAGATCCGATCCGCAGTTCGGGAGAATCACCGCGAATTCCTCGCCGCCATATCGGGCCGGAAGCTCGCCCGGACGCCGAAACGTTGCTTTCAGTACCTCCGCCACTCGCTGCAAACACTCGTCGCCTCGCTGGTGTCCGAGGGTGTCGTTATAGAGTTTGAATAAGTCCACGTCGGCAATAAGGAGCGAGATCTCACCATTGTTGCGGCGGGCATGGCGAATCTCGCGATCCAGCGTCTCAGTAAACTGTCGCCGATTCGCCAGTCCAGTCAAAGAATCTTCTAGTGCTTGTTCATGGAGGAGCGCATTCAGTCGCTCAAGCTCGGTTGCATGCTCTGCAAGGCGAAGCTTGAGCTCTGCCTGCTCTAATTCCGCACGCTTGCGGCCGGTAATATCTCGAACGATCACCACCATGCCAGTGGGCAATCCATCTGCATCCCGGATGAACTCACTGTTGACCTCAATGTCGAAGGTGCTTCCATCAACACGCCGTCCACGATATTCAGTTGGACCTGTTACAGTGCCTTCACGCCTTAGTTCCATTACGGACAATGCACGTGCCCGATCCTCGGGGACGATGAATTCGAGAACCGAATGTCCCAGAAACTCTTCATCCATGGTAGCGGCGAACATCGACAATGCAACCGGCGACACCAGGAGAATACGGCCTCCGGAATCCGTGATCGTGATGTCGTCGGGGGAAGCGTGGATGATCGATCGATACAACTCCTCACTTCTCCTCAACGCCTCCCCGACAGGTTTGTGCTGTGCAATCTGCCTCTCAAGCTCTGCATTCAACTTTTTCAAATCGTCGTTGGCTGACGCGAGCTCGTTTGCCCGTTCATCGACCAGTCTCTCAAGGGACTCAGTTGAATGTCGGGCCGTTTCCACGGCGATCCGTTCGGTTTTCAGGCGCACCGCCGGCCCGTCGCTTATCGTATGGCCTGCGCCTTGCCGATCTTCGGCATTCTGGTCATTCACGGTCGCTTCCTCCGCTCCATGAAGAGGACTTTAAGAGTTGCTGTGTGATTCATTTCGGATCTCTGCGCATAGCTCCCCGAACAAACGAATGAACAATACAGAAAACATCAGCGCAAGCGCTCTGTGATTGAGCCTACCACAGGCTTTGTGAGAAGAAATGAGATCCGGCCAGGCGGCCAAATCGCTCGTCGAATCTAGGATTTGACCCTGAAAAAACATGATTCGAGAATTTGTTTGAATGCTAAGCAAGTGCGGATGCCTGGCCAAGAGAGGCGGCTCGGGTCTCAAAACGTGCAATGCCAGGTTCTCAACACTTGACCGTCCAATTTCTGGGTTGCTCGGGCTCAGATGTTGCTCGGGCTCAGATATAAAGGTTCGCGTCGAACCCTGATGAGCGCGGAATCGCAAGTTAGTTCGATCACATGTGCCGTATTGACCATGCAATCCCCGCCGGCGACGGTACGATGTGGACTGATCCAACGAATCCGGGCAATCCTGCCAAAGCCAAAACATGGAGGGAACGTTATGTTTCACTTACTCTGGTATTTGATTATCGGGCTCCTCGCAGGGCTTATCTCAAAATCAGTGATGCACGTGCATCTGACCCTCATGTGGACAATCGTGCTCGGCATCATCGGAT
>CAZTLV010000085.1:0-14431 GCA_964614635.1 uncultured Occallatibacter sp. | reverse complement strand
AGACCGGGCACTCGGGATTCTTGCGCAGCTTGAGTTCGCGGAAGCGCATGTTGAGTGCGTCGACCAGAAGCAGGCGACCGACCAGCGTGTCGCCCTTGCCCAGAATCAGTTTGATGACTTCGGTGGCCTGGATGACACCAACCAGGCCGGGCAGAATCCCGAGGACGCCGCCCTCGGCGCAACTTGGAACCAGGCCAGGCGGTGGCGGCTCTGGATAAAGGCAGCGATAGCATGGGCCGGTTTCGGTGGCAAAGACGCTGGCCTGACCTTCAAAGCGGAAGATGGATCCATAGGCATTAGGCTTGTTGAGCAGAACGCACGCATCGTTCACCAGGTAGCGCGTAGGGAAGTTGTCCGTGCCGTCAGCGACGATGTCGTAGTTCTTGATGATGTCAAGGGCATTGGCGCTGGAGAGCATGGTATCGTGCTTGATGATTTTGATGGCAGGATTCAGCGCGGTGAGCTTCTCGGCAGCGGAGTCGAGCTTTTTGCGTCCAATGTCTCTGGTGGAGTGAATGATCTGGCGCTGCAGGTTGCTTGCGTCGACCACGTCGAAGTCCACCAGTCCCAGGGTGCCAATGCCAGCCGCGGTGAGGTACAGGGCGAGGGGCGAGCCAAGACCGCCGGTCCCGACGCACAGCACCCGCGCGGCTTTCAGCTTCTGCTGTCCTTCCATGCCCACTTCGGGCAGGATCAGGTGACGCGAATAGCGCGAGAGGTCGTCGGTCGAGAGATCGGGTAGCGTGGAGAGGTCAGCGATGGTGTTCATGGTTGCCTTCTTGGTGAACAGTGGACAAGTCAAAAAGTGAAGGAGTTAAAAGTGAAGAAGCGATCGGCTAATCTCCGCCGGCAATCGAGGGGATAATCGAAAGCTGATCCGCGGAAGTTACCGGTGTATCCTCCTTCGCAGGCAGGTAGCGCACGTCTTCATCGTTCAAGTAAAGGTTAACAAACGAGCGCAGCTTCCCCTCGGATGTGAACAAGTGCTGGCGCAGGTCTGGATACCCCTGTGTGAGGCCTTCCAGCGCCTCTGAGACAGTGCCAGCACTCACTTCGACTGCATCCTGGCCGGCCGCGTACAGCCGCAGTGGTGTGGGGATGAAAATGGTCATTGCGTCGGGTTCCTCGCCTGCAGTCTTATAGATGATGGCCGGGGTGGATTGGATTTAGGGAAAGCATTCGCTCCGACATGGCGATGTCTGCGCAAACGCAAAAGCCACCATAATCATTCTAATGGAGTCGCCTGGAACGCGTGGTGATCGGTGCGCAAAAGCAACGGCCCCGGAGAAACCGGAGCCGTTGACGCAGGTTTCAGTTTGTTCAAGGTTAGATCAGGGATCGAGCTACGGGGTCTTCTTTTCTGCCGCTGCTGGTTTCGCCATTGGCGCCATTGCCGGCTTGGCGGCTGTTTTGGGGGCCCAGAATTCCGGGTCGGCCTTGATAAAGTCAGGGCTCACATAGCTTTGCTTTGGATTGATTGAAAACAGCTGCGAGTCGGAGGATTCGACCGTCGCCGCAAAAAGCTCGTCGAGGGCCTTCATTCCTTCCTCGCCGCCTGCAGCTTCGCGAAATGCCTTGTCTTCTGCGTAGCCTCTGTCGATATCGGCCATGGAGTCATCGGCACTGAGGACCAGGTAAGTGCCGTCCGGGGCTCCATAGGCAATCTCGAACGTGGCCCAATGTGCGTGGGTTCCGGCTTTGTCATGGGCGTCCTTCACCATCTTGGTCAGCCGCTCCCAATCCCGGTGATGTCCGGCACGAACGTGGAATTCAGAAACCTCCATGTAGCGCGCGTGGGAAAGGTCCGCATGCGGTTTGTAGCTCAGGTCGTCGTCACGAACAAAGACCCCGGAATCGACGCCTTCAAGCAACTCGCCATCCGCAACGCTGGCGCGCTCGAGTTCTGCCGCGAGACCCGGATTCTTGTCAACGAGCTTGTTGTCCTTTTCCCAATCGGCAAACGAATCGTACTGGGTGAGGAACAAGGCGCGAGACTTGCCGGACATCGAGTCAAGGCCGAGGTAATATGCGGGGAACTTGGCCTTGGTCATCGCGGCGAGAAAGGCGCTTTCGGTCTTGTCGTGTGCAGCGCCTGATTTGTAGGGCTTGATGAATTCACGGGTAATCTGCAAAACCTTGGGTAACGAAGCAGTTTGCTGTGCCGCGGCCATCGAACTGCCTGCTACCGCGAGAGACAATCCCAACAGAATGGGGCTGAACTTGTTCATGTACACGTTCCTCCTTGATTTGGCCGCAGAGCGCGCACAATGGAGGGGGCAAGGACAATCCGGAGGGAAGAGCGCGGCGTTCTGAGACTTGGGGATTATGCAGCCTTAAACGTCCGTGTGTAAAGACTCTTTTGCGACATTGATCGAAATTAAACTCAGTCGGTCAAAGCGAACTTCAGCTTAGCCATGGCCAGATAAAGTCTCATCGTGCCCGATTGGATCGTCTTCTATGTGGACTGATTCCTTCTCGAACCGCTTGTCTTCTTCGCTGGCTCCTTCGAGAAAAAAGGAGTTGGTGAGGGCGGCCTTGCCCTGGAGGACGCTGGTTATGACGTAGCTGCATCCCAGCCAATGAGCCTCGGCAAAGTCGGTGGTTGACCACTGCGCAGGATGATCGGGGTGTGAATGGTAAAAGCCCGCAATGCCCATGCCCAGTCGACGCGCCTCGCGTTCGATCTTCACCAACTCCAGAGGCGAAATGTTGTAGCGGTTGTGTGCGGAGTCGATACGCGTATTTCCGGCTTGCACGGCTTGCTTCACCAGCCAGCCACCCGGCGAGCAAACGCCGAGCAAAGCACCGCAGCACTCGTTGGGATAGGTCTCTTCACCGTGAGCACGGATTTGCAGGTAAACCGTCCTGGGAAGGCGCAGAGTTTTCAAGCTTCCTCCCAGAACCGCTCAGTCAGGTATTTTTCACCGGAATCTGGCAGGACGGTGACAATGACTGCAGGCCGGCCTGCGGCGAATTCTTCACGAGCAATCTGCAGGCTGGCAACCACGGCGGCTGCGGCGGATATGCCAACCAGGAGTCCTTCCTCGCGCGCGAGCTGTTTGGCCATCGCGTAGGCGGCTTCCGTTTCGATTTCCTGGGAACAGTCCGCCAGGTGCGGGTTATAGATCGCCGGCACAATGGAACTGCCCATGTGCTTGAGCCCTTCGAGCCCGTGAAAGGGAGAGTCGGGCTGAAAACTGACTGCCTGGAGCGTGGGATTCAACTCCTTGAGTCGCCGTGTGGTGCCCATAAAAGTGCCGCTGGTGCCCAGGCCGGCTACAAAATGAGTTACCTGCCCGCCGGTCTGCTGCCATATCTCCGGCCCGGTGGTCCGGTAGTGGGCCAGCCAGTTAGCGTCGTTTGAGTATTGATCGACGTAGCAATACCGATCCGGTTCGTTTCCGGCCATCTCGCGAGCCCGTCGAATGGCGCCGTCGGAACCTAGGTCAGGGTTGGTCCATTCCACTTGGGCGCCGTAAGCAGAAAGAATTCGCTTTCGTTCTGGAGAGACGTTCGAGGGCATGGCCAATTGAACCGGAAAGCCGAGCGCGGCGCCAAGCATGGCAAAGGCAATGCCGGTGTTTCCGCTGGTGGCGTCGAGCAGGGTCTTGCCAGGTTTCAGGAGGCCGCGGTCGCGGACATCGGCGACCATCGATGCCGCGGCGCGGTCTTTCACGCTGCCCCCGGGATTGGCCCACTCAGCCTTGGCCAGCAATGTGATGGCTGGATGGCCGCGCAACGACTTGTCCGACCGAATCAATTGGTCCAGGCGGATGAGCGGCGTGGAGCCAATGCGCTCAGGGAGGGCCGAGCCGGGTTTGGCTTGCGGCGCGTTGGTTTCCATGGGGAATTGCAGCCTGCGCTCCGGTTGTGCGACATTGAAGGTACGAGAGAAATATTTCGCGAACCCTATTTCATCATCCTCTCAGACAGGAACCGGTCATGGCCCGAAAATCCCGCAATCCGAACTTCGATCAGATGCTGGAGATCCTGCGTGCGCATTGTTTTGATGTTGCACCATTCGCCGGAGTTTCAGGCGGGGTTCTGGTGAGCAAGCATGGCGCCGGGGCGGTGCTGGTGGCTACGGGGGAGAAGCCGGCCCCGGCAGCGTTTGCGGAGAGCCCTGGTGCGCTTGTTGGGGGCGAGGTGGCGCGGCTTCTGGATCGTGGCTACCAGAAATTCATTAAGACCCCCAAATTTGAGCTTCCGGCGTCGGCCAGCCAATTGCAGGGGATTCACCTGTTCAGCGAAGAGCTGAGGCAGTTGACCGGCGCAATCAGCCTTTACAACGAATCGTTGGGTACGACGAGCGACGTATATGAATACGATCGATTGAAGGGCCGTGAGCCTGCGCAACCGGCGGCGCCGCGTCCCTGGGAGCTGACCGCCGGTCACTGATTCAGTGTTGAATCTGGTGGAGCGGTTGATGGATGCGGGAAGCGCAGGCCGGGATTCAAGTTGCCAAGGAACCGGACCATCACCGGACACGCCCACGAATTGCGGTGGATCAAGATGCCGTCCTACTTTTGGTAAGTCATGGCCTGCCGGTGCAGTGCCGGATCGTGGACTTGAGTCTCGAAGGATGCCGGGTCAGTAACATTGCGAGGTTTCCCACTGGGCCGGGGGTTCATGTTGAAGTGACCTTCAAGGTCAATGGGATCGCCTTCAGATTCGGTGGCTCAGTGCAGTGCGGGCTTGGAATTCACTTTGTCGGCGTAAATCAGCCCCGACGAGAGGAATTGGCCGAAGTCCTCGACGAGGTCGAGGGGGATGCTGCTGTGCGAGCTGCGAAGGAAGCCGCGGAAAAGCTTGCCGCAGAACTGAAAGCCGCTGCCGCGCTCGCCTGCGCAGAACAATCCGCGAATGTGGCGGAATCGTCTGACGATAAATCTGAGGGAAGCTGAAAGCGGGGATTGATGCGCCTTGAAATCCCCGCAAGCTGGGTTAGTATTGTGCCCTGGTTCGGCTGGATAAACTCCCTGGAATGTGTCTGGTACGGTGGCCGCTTCAGGCGCGGCTTCGACCGGCCACCAGGTTGATGACCAGCAGGATGACCGCCAGCACCAGCAGAAGGTGGATCAAGCTCCCGGCGACATGGAAGGTAAAGCCAAGAAGCCATAGGACCACCAGAATCACAAAGATTGTCCAAAGCATACTTTCTCCTTTCCGCCGAGGGCGCCCGGGTATTCAACTAGTTTTTGGGCGCCCCGCGGCGGTGACAAAAGAGCCGATTCAACTGAATTGGACCGGGTGGTGGTTAGTTGGAGGCGACTGCCTGTACCTTTGCGTGCATGACTGCGTCGAGGAAGGCGTGGGCCGAGCCAGGCACAGGAATCTCGCCGTGCAGGATGCGACTTGTGGGTACTTTGTGGCCATAGATGGCCTCGGTGGAACTATCATCGCGGCGAATGGAGGAGCCATCGAGCGTTATTCCGGCAAAGGCGCCCCGGGCTCGTGAATAGGTGAGGACCTCAGCATTCATCTTCCAATCGGTGTCTGCTGAAGCGTGGCGTCCCACCGGTCCGGCTGCTGCTGAGGCATCCGCGCCGATTTCGAACTTGCTTCCCATCAGATCCTGCATGCCGCGCTCGTTCTGAAGGATCACGACCAGGTCAATGCCTTCGACCCCGATCTGAGCTCCCCAGCTGCCGCCCGTAATTGTGAAGAAGGCGGGTGCGCTCCAGCCGTTGGCTGTCCGGCAGGTGGCTACTCCTCTGCCGTTTTCAGCGCCGAAGACAAAGCCACCCTTGAGCAGGTGAGGCACAACGGCTATGCACCGCGCATGTTCCAGAACTTCTTCAGGGATTCCCTTGTCAGGAGCAGCCATGATCTCGTGCAGGACGGCCCCTGCGTGGTCCATCCGGTCGATTGTCGCTTCGCGATCAGATCCTGCCCAGGCGATGCTGGTCAGACTCAGCAAAGTCACAAACGCAAAAATCTTTTTCATCGGTCTCACCCTTTTTTCCGTGCCGGCTTACCACCTCCACACGCATGTGGTTGCTTGGCGCACCGGGCAGATTTGGTTAGGGTCATCGCCGGCCCCGCATGAGGAAGGTGATCAAGGGGAGCGATGGCAGTTGAGCGTTGAAACAGAGTCGCTGGCAAATCAATCTGCCGGCGGCATGCGATTTGAGAAAGAACTGAGTTGTTGTTCTCGGTAACCGAAGTAGCACAAGGATGGCCGTTCAGACGCTATTCAGCCTGGCCTGCGCCTCAGTCCGAAGCGGCCCCGCACCTAACTTCTGAAATTCGATGGCGATACGTTGATGCCGGGTTGCCTCTTCTGAATCGATATTGTTGGCAATGTAGCCCGGAGCAGAGCAGTCGCGAGCCTCAAAACGTGCTCAAATCACTTGAAAAATCACCGAAAAGTGAGCAAAATTGAACAGATCGCCTTTTTCTCCAGATGCGATTCTGTTGCAAGATGCGAAGGCGAGTGCGCGCCCGATGGGCGCTTTTTGATGGCTGATTGCCTGGCTGAAGCAGGCAGACAGCTTCAGCCACATTGGAAAGGTCTTCACGCATCGCCAACACTCCATTTTCAAGTTGACAGTGAAGCAGGTGCGGCTGACCTGCAAGCTCCTTTATGAACGCGCTATGGAGAATAAGGACCTGAATGGTTGAACTGGAAAAACCCACATTTGATGCTGCCAGCTTCCTGACCAATGCAGGCCTGGGGCGCAGAGTGGTGCAACTGGCGCCCAAGCAGCCCTTCTTTTCCCAGGGTGATCCGGCCGATTCTGTCTTCTATCTGCAGAGAGGCCGTGTGCGCATTACCGTCGTGTCGACGGCGGGCAAGGAAGCAACGATCACATTGCTGCGCGAAGGTGACTTTGTGGGAGAGGAAGCGCTTGCGATGGCTGGTGGCAAGCGACTGGCCACGGCAAAGGCCATTACCGCTTGCACAGCGTTGAAAATCAGCCGTGAAGAAATGATTCGAGTGATTCATGATGAGCATGGATTCTCAGCCTTGTTCCTCAAGTTTCTTTTGGAACGCAGCATGCGCATCCAGGCGGACCTGGTGGATCAACTTTTCAATTCAAGCGAAAAGCGCCTGGCGAGAGTGCTGTTGTTGATGGCCGAGTTTGGGAAGCCAGTTGAAGTCGGCGGTGAAGGGCCCATGCCGCCGGGGAGCGAATCGGAACAATACATTCCCAAGATCTCTCAAGAGGCACTTGCGGAGATGATTGGCACCACGCGCTCTCGGGTAAGCTTCTTCATGAACAGGTTTCGCAAGCTTGGGTTTATCGAGTACAACGGGCGGATCAAGGTACACAGGTCGTTGCTCAGCGTGATTCTTCACGACCAATTGCCGCACCCGGGCGATCAGCCGGCTGGTGCACCGAGCAATCAAGGGAAGTAGCTCGAAGGGCGGTTTGCGTCCCGTTGAGCGTGATTCTCGAAATCCATTCCCAGCCCTCCTCAGCACCCGCTGGGATTAAATTCCTTCGGCCGCTCCACCTCTGTCGAGAAGAGAAAACTGCGACCGCAACCAAATCCCCCACGACTGAATCCTCAAGAGCGGGCCATCGAAGAGTCTCAGTGATCCTGTCCGAAACTGATCAGCTTTGAAATCTGTCAAGTGGGATACTCGCTTCAATTTCCGAAATGAATCTTCCGGAGGGCGCGAGATGAACGAGGGAAACAGGACCCAACTATCACGCCTTCTGATTGTGGACGATGAGCCGTCGATCCGGTATTCACTCTCGTGCATACTCACTGAAATTGGATACAACGTTCGGTCCGCTGAAGATGGAATTTCCGCATTGCTTGAAATCGGGAGCGACGTGCCGGAGATTCTCCTCTCCGATCTGCACATGCCGGGGATGTCCGGCTTCGAGTTGTTGTCGGAGGTTCGGCAGCGGTTTCCTGAGATCCAGACAATTGCCATGAGCGGCGCGTTCCTCGGTGATGAAGTTCCTTCTGGCGTCGCTGCCGACGGCTTTTATCAAAAGGGCAGTAGCACGGGTTCCCTGTTGCGAATTATGAGCAGCCTTCCCCGGCGGGAACGAAACCATCGTGACCAGCCTGACCAAACATCGCAGACTGTTTTGCAAGATTCCAGTCGTGAGTCGAAAAGGGCGGGCATTCCACAGTTTGCCAATTAAGAAAGAGGTCCGCGGTGCGTCGTATTGCTGCAATGAACGTACTTGTGCGCGAGCAGATTGAATTGCCTGTTGGCTTCAAGTTGGCCACAGAGGAGTTCCGCGAAGGATGGAATTTCGTACGTTCCTCGGACGCAAAGCGGCTCAAGAAGAAGATCCACACCCAGGGATGGAATTTCATCAAGATTGCCGATGGCGCGTTGCGCAGCGGGGTGGGGGATACATCGCAGGAGGCCATTGCCAGTGCTCTCAAGCTGGCGCTTCGCAATGTGAACGGGAGATTCAACGCTGCGGAGGTGAAGCATATTGAGCTGACCCATTATCCGTGGTTCTTTCTGGCCCGGGTGAAGGTAAATTCATACCGGGTGCAGCAAGGGGCAATGTTGCAAGCGATGGACCAGAATCCTCCGCAACCCGGTGTTGCGAGACAGCGGCGGTTACTGCCGCACGCGTTGAACTTGCTTCCAGACTTTGCTTGCGCGGTCCCCATGCTCAAAGAAATGTTGGTCCGCTCCAGAGGTTCTGAGGAAAGCAAACAATGACAATTGAGGATGCGGCGATGGTCTGGTTTCCATCGTGATTTCAACGCGCCTTGCGCGTCCTTCGAGAGCCCGTGTTAAGCCGCGCTCTCTCCCTCTGCAATTCCCGATAAAGGTCGCTTTTTGATTGGCCTAGTTCCCGGGCAAGGCGCTTGAGAGCTTCCTTCTCGTCAATGGCACATTCAGTCTGAAGTCGCGCAATGCGTTCATTCAACTTTTCATGCGCAGGATCTCCTGGAGTCGCGCCGTTGTGGTTGAGCGCCCGAGGGTGCGCTTCAAGAACCAAGGTGATTTCGCCGCGGATGCGATCGCGGGCGGCAAGCTGCTCGCGGATGTGCATTACTGTTCCGCGAAGGAACTCTTCGTGGATTTTGGTCAGCTCGCGGGCGACAGTCACGCGCAAGCCAGGTCCCCAGACAGACTCCAGATCGGCCAGTGTGGCAACGATTCGATGGGGAGCCTCATAGAAGATGATCGTTTGCGACGTGGTGAGTTCTGCCGCCAGGTCTTCAAGGCGGCTTCTCCGGGCGCCTGCCTTCTCTGGCAAGAAGCCCAGGAATTGAAACTCAGTTGTAGAAAGCCCAGAAGCTACAAGGGCGCTCAGTGCGGCATTGGCTCCAGGAATAGGAATCACTGGCACGTCAACTGCGATTGCCTCGGCGGCCAACCATGCGCCTGGATCGCTGATCCCGGGCATTCCGGCGTCGGAGACCAGTGCGACGCGGCCGCCCGCCTTTAGTGCGTCGATGAGCTCGCTGGCACGCTGACGCTCATTGTGTTGGTGACAGCTTACCGTGGGAGTTGCGATCTGAAAATGATTCAGGAGCTTTTGTGTCTGGCGGGTGTCTTCGCAAGCGATGCGATCCACGCGTCTGAGCACTTCGAGGGCCCGGAGTGTGATGTCGCCGAGGTTGCCAATCGGGGTAGCTACCAGGTAGAGCCCGGGGGCAAGCGGCGTTTCATCGCTGGCGGGCATCATCACTCTCAGTCCTGCGCTTCCTCGTTTTCAAGGCGGCGCTTCTCGGCCAGCAGAGACATGGAGCTCATCAGATTCTGCACGCTGACGATGCCGACTACCCGGCCGCTTTCAGTGATGGGGATGAGGGCGAGGCCGTGGCCCGCAGTCAAGCGACGAATGGTGGTTCCAAGCGTATCTTCAGGGCAAGCCACCTGGAACGCTCGGGACATGACTGATTGCACGTATCCATTGCCGTCGTTGCGCAGAGCGTCGACAATGCGCTGGCGCGAGACGATGCCGACGAGTTGCGGGCCACGGACGACAGGGAAGTCTTCCTGAAGAGAGTGAACGCAGCGTCCGAGAGCATCGGCCAGCGTGTCTGAAGGTGAGAGCGTGGCAAAATCTGTAAGCATTACTTCGCGCATCTGCACCGTATCCACGACCGACTGGAAGAAGACACCCTGGTCTTCAATCTGCGCGCCGATCATGATGAAGAAACCGGCGATGCTGAGCCAGTAGTCATGCAACAACATGCCTCCAACCACTGCGGCGAGGGCGATCACCTGTCCCAGGCCGGTGGCGGCACGACCAGAAAGCGCCAGGCCATGCTTGCGCGCAAAACTTCCGCGGATGAGCCGGCCGCAATCCAGTGGATAGGCTGGCAGCAGGTGAATCAAGCCCATGAAGATCTGCATCCACATGGCACTGCGAAGCAGATATGCCGGCGTGATCAACGGCTGGCCAAGGAGGCGCATATCGCCGCTCGATCCTAGATAAATAGCGGCCAGCACGAGTCCCGTGGCCCAATTGGCAAGAGGTCCAGCAAAGGCCAGTGCAAATTGGCCGGTCCCGGCGTTCGCATTTTCCTGGCTTTCAGGGTTGGCGTAGGCAAAGAGTCCGCCAATGGGAAGCAGAAGAACCGCGCGGAGGCGCAGCCCCAGCCACGCGGCGACCAAAAGGCGTGCGATCTCTCTGACAAACACGGCAGCCACAACCACCATGAACAGTCCAACGCCCCGCGACATGCTGGAGGAGACGCTCAGCGCCAGGCACACCACTGCGAGCAACGGGAAGAAGGCATGGACGCGCATTTCCACGCCCATCCAACGGCCCAGCGGGATTGACCAGCCCCTCATATCTGGATTGTAGTGGGTCGGGGCCTGTTTCGTTTCCGTTATGCTGGTTAGCGATGCGCATCATCGCCGGATCGTTCCGCTCACGCACCCTTGCAGCGCCTGCCGGCTTGGCCACGCGGCCCACCAGTGACCGGCTGCGCGAGACTCTGTTCAATGTACTGGCGCCACGCATAGACGGTGCGGCATTCCTTGATTTGTATGCTGGCTCCGGGGCAGTCGGGATTGAAGCGCTGAGCCGAGGAGCTGTAAGGGTGGATTTTGTTGAACACGCTCCGGCGGCCTTGGCGGCGCTCCGTGAAAATCTGGCCAAATTAGGAGTGTCGACGGGGTTTCGGGTGCACAACCGAAGTGTGGCAGGATTCGTGAAGGCTTTGACTGCTGGAGGGGGATCCGACGTGGTCTTTCTCGATCCGCCCTACGATGCTGACAGGGAGTACGCGGCGACTCTGGGGTTGCTGGGTGGGGATTCGGTCGGTGCACTGGCCCCGGCAGCAATGGTCATCGCGGAGCATCGTCGCAAAGTCAAGTTGGAAGACGGATACGGAGTGCTCAAGCGGACTCGGTTGTTGGAGCAGGGCGATGCGGCGTTAAGTTTCTACGCCGTTGGGACCGGTGAAACTGGGGGCTAATGTTGGGGTGGATTCGGCAGGGGTGTGGCAAGCAGGGTTAGAGTGTTGTGCATGATTGTTTTTCGATTTTTATCGGGCTTGGGTGTGCTGGCCCTGATGGTGGCCGGATTGCCCGAAGTAAGCTCGCGACCGGCTCCCGCGGCAGACCGGCCTGGATCAAATTCCCAATTGGTCATCCTGGACACTGACATCGGCGACGACATCGATGACGCCTTTGCACTGGCCCTGGTGTTGCGCAGTCCGCAACTTCAGCTATTGGGAATCACGACCGAATATGGCGATACGGAGATGCGGGCACGGCTATTGGATCGATATCTCACTGCGGTGGGACGCGGCGACATTCCGGTGGCGGTCGGAGTTCCTACGCCGCACGAAAATGTGTTTACGCAGGCGGCTTATGCGAGCAATTCGCTGGCGGCTGATCGTGTTTTCTTCTCTCCCGGGTTGGGCATGACGGTATCAAAGGCCAAACATGTCGCTCAGGGCAAGCATGCAGGGGTCGGGGAGGAGCGAACAAATGGCGAGGCAGTCGCCTTCATGCTTGATGAAATCCGCGCCCATCCTGGCCAAATCACGTTGATCGCCATTGGCCCACTCTTCAATGTTCAGGCCGCCATCAAGCGGGATCCGGCCACGTTTCGCCAGTTGAAGCGGGTGGTGATGATGGGCGGTAGTGTTTACAGGGGCTATGGCGATTCGAGCGTGCCTCCGGCCTCGGAGTGGAATATCAATCGAGATCCGGCTGGGGCGCAGGCACTGCTGGCCGCAGGCGTGCCGGTCTTCATGATGCCGCTGGATTCGACTCAGATCCACCTCGAGGCCAAAGACCGCGAGGCCATTTTTTCTCATGGCTCCCCGCTCACCGACCAGCTCACCCTGCTCTACCACCAGTGGATGGCCGGTAGCGATGGCCATCCAGTCACGCCGACTCTGTTTGACCCTGTGGCTGTGGCCTATTCGATCCATCCCGAACTGTGCCCCGCCACCCCGATGCGCCTCGAGGTGGATGACAAAGGGTTCACTCGACCAGTTGAGGGAGCACCCAACGTTCAGGTATGTCTGAAATCGGACGAGACAGGATTTCTTGAGTTGTTGCTGACCAGGATTACAAAGGATGAATCCCGATAGGAGAAGGGAGGAGCACATTTCCTAGGGGGTTTTGATTGGCTTGATTTGCTAATTCCACGGCCAAATCTAGAGAACTGTGCGCCCGGTCACTTGCATTCCCATTGACAGTGCTGGAAAGTAGGTGAAAAATGACGGGTCGAGCAAACATGAGCCGTTTTTGAGCGGTAAACGGAGGGAAAGTGAAAAAGGGAATGAATCTGAGAATTCTTGCGGCACTGGCATTTGTAGGTCTGGGGTTCACCGTAGGATCGGTGCTCACTGGTTGCAAGTCTGCTCCGGAATTAACATCAGCCCAGGCGCAGGCTTTGATTCAAGCAAAGTATGATCAGACACCCGCAGCGGGCGCCAACATTTATGTGGACGACCTCGGCATGCGGATGGGTGTGACTGACAAGTATTGGGACCGGACCAAGGCGTATCCAAACAAGTTCTGGGCCGATTTTACCCTGACTCCAGATGGAAAAAAGGCGATTAAACTTCTGGACGGCAGCGATCTGATCAAGTGGCGGCCTGAGAGCGAAGCGGACACCAAATTCTCGGTCACTGTGGTCACGGCGGCCACCAATCACTTGAAAGCGCATGATGTGCAGGATCCGCAGGATGATGCAGGTGGCAAAGGTGTGACCTTCACTGAGGCAGTCAGTCTGGACGGAGTCCCTGGTCCTTTGCAGGATATAGCTCACAATCCTGGCAACAAGCTCAGCAGCAAACGTCAGGCCGAGTTTTCCCTGGACGGCGGAGCCTGGAAGCTGGTTAGCATCAACTAGATAGCGACAACTGCGCGGCGGGGTCAGGTTCTCTGGCCCCGCCGGCGATGGTCCGTTTTATCGAACGAGCTTCAGAGCAATCCTGCAAAATCCGGCGGCCAGTTCAGGCTTTTCGAATCCATGGCGCGAACCGGTCGGGCCGGGCGATAAAAAATCATCTTGAGGGGTGGAATTCATTGACCCCACCTCCAATTCTTGCTATTGTAAGAAGGTTCTGCAAGAACGCCTTCCTTCGTGTGTCTTAAGGGCGGCGGCGTACGGGAAGCCCGGTTCGGCAGCAAGTTCCGGGTGGTGATCCCCAAGGCCAGGGGCAATTGACCGGCCAGACATGACCCTGAAGTGGCTCTCATCTTGCGGAGGGCAGGGGCTAATCGCATCGGAGTCCGCGCGTTCTCCACCTTGGAGGGCTATGCGGGCCGGAACCCGGAAACGGAGTTGGCTTTCCAGAGATTTGGAAACGCCCGGCCACCGTCTCGGTTCTCGTCTGAGATTGGAACGAGGACAGACGCGAAGCAGTAACGACAGGGCTTCTGCGTGCTTGCGCGACCGTGAACGGTTGCGTCAAGTGGCAGCGGGAGGCCCGATAGGTCTGCGCGCGGATTGTGAGCTTGGAAGAACGGTTTTTGGCGTAAGGAGTTTTGGTTTGCCTACATTCAATCAGTTGGTTCGCAAGGGGCGCACGGCCCCCCGGTACAAGACGGCGTCACCTGCCTTGCAGGCATCGCCGCAGCGGCGAGGCGTTTGCACGCGCGTGTACACACAGACGCCTAAGAAACCAAACTCGGCCTTGCGCAAAGTAGCGCGCGTACGGCTGACCAACGGGATTGAGGTCACCACCTATATCCCAGGCATCGGCCACAACCTGCAGGAGCACTCGATCGTGTTGATTCGCGGCGGCCGTGTGAAGGATCTGCCGGGCGTTCGCTATCACGTGGTTCGGGGCACGCTGGATTCGGTGGGCGTGGCCAACCGCAAGCAGAGCCGTTCAAAGTACGGAGCCAAGCGAGCCAAGGGTGGCGCGGCGCCGGCAAAGGGTAAGAAGTAGCAGAGGTACCGGGGCGCTGGATTTGGACCCGGACTTGGGCAGCACAAGGCGCGAGAGCGCGAGGACTTAGAGGATTATGCCGAGAAAAGGGCACATTGCGAAGCGGGAAGTGGCGCCGGACCCA
>CAZTLV010000084.1:0-15764 GCA_964614635.1 uncultured Occallatibacter sp. | reverse complement strand
GACCTGAGGCCATCATCAATGTTGACACACCGCCGGGCATTGCGGCATTCGGGTCGGCGTGGGCAGCCAGTAGCGCTTTCACTATTTCCACGTAACCCGGAAACGCTGCCGCAAACAGTGCCGTTCCCGCTCCGGGATTCCTGGCGTTCACGTCGGCCCTCTTGGCCAGCAGTTCCTGCACCTTGAGGTAATCTCCGTCTTTGGCGGCGTTGATGAGTTCTTCTGACTTTTCATTCGGCCGTGTTCCAGCCCGCAGGCCTTGTGTTCCTACCAAACAGCAGATAAGGAGAATGACCGCGCTCAATGGCAACGAGCCCCTGCACGTGCCCGCGATTTGCAGCTTCATCCTAGCGTCCTCTTTCTGGGGATGCCGGGCAGTATACCAACGCCTGCCCCAGGTTGCATCGACAAACCCACCACGGGAAGTAATCGGGCGTTCACGAAGCGTACCCGATTCATCGATACGCACAAAAGCGCCAAGTTGCGAATCGAGCGCCTGGAATGGAAACTGCGGCGCTCCGGTCGGATTACCCTGCCGGACATTGGGAGGTCAATTGTTGAAAACTTGGCTTTTCGCTTGTTGAGAGCTGAACGGAAAGGCTCGTAGGCACGAATTTGTCCAGTGATCACCACAATACCCGGACCCAGCGGCGTTCTAGGGATCTGCATCGAGAGGCTTTTTTTGCCCGAGTTGATGTTTCCGGGCCCCGGGCCTGAGGAGAATCGATTAGCTGAGGACTGAACATGCTGCCGGGCACAAATCTTGGTCAGCGGTGTCTAAGGTATTAGGACAATGCGATCATGCCCTTAACGAACGAAGTCGGGAATGGCCTCGCGGTGAGACGGTTCGTTGTATTTTCCATGGTACTTCTATTGAGTGCCGGCCTTCTCGCTCAGCAAGAGCAATCCGCACCCTCCTTTGACAACGATATTGCTCGGCAGCACGAGATTAAGCCCCATCGCCGCACTATCCCCGTAAGCGATATGCGGAATGGATCGACTCAACTCCACATCACCCTTACCGTTTCCCCGGCGGGAATCGTAATTGGTGCGCGCGCTGAAGACCAAGACGAAGCCACGAAATTCTGGCCA
This sequence comes from uncultured Occallatibacter sp., assembly GCA_964614635.1. Lineage (GTDB taxonomy): Bacteria > Acidobacteriota > Terriglobia > Terriglobales > Acidobacteriaceae > Telmatobacter. Next base: position 14,672 of record CAZTLV010000084.1, on the reverse strand, counting down.
AAGATTGAACCTGAGGTGCGGAGGTGGAGGTTCAAACCGTTTGACCTTGATGGCAAAGCTGTAACCGCGACCGTCGAGGAGTACGTTGATGTGGTGCCGCCAGAACGTCTTCCAGTCATTCATGTACCACCTCCGCTCCTTCAAGCTGACTCCAAAGTCCGGATCACACTGCAGCGGACGGGGTGCTACGGAACCTGTCCTGCATACATAGCTTCGATAAGCACTGATGGCATTGAGTTCATTGGCAGGGGATTCGTCGTGGCTATTGGCAAGCACTCAGGTCAGATCAATCCAGAGCGAGTCAGAACCCTTGCTCAAGAGTTCGTAGCAACAGATTTCTTCTCGATGAGTGATTCCTATCGTGCTGGCGTGACCGATTGCCCCACGTACATACTCTCGGCCAGCATCGATGGCCACAAAAAAGAAGTTGAGGATTACATGGGCTCCTGGGTCGGCATGCCGGCCGTCATCTCAGATTTGGAAGATGAGGTCGATGATCTCGCTGGCACTACGAAATGGATCGAAGGAACTGAAGGGCTCGTGGCATCGCTCACGGCCGAAGGATTCGACTTCCATACCTCCGAGGCGCAGTCCATTCTCAAGCTGGCATCTGACCGCGGCGAGACATCAACCGTCCAACAACTCGTCAAAGCTGGCGTGTCATTGGATCAGCTTCCTCCGTCACAACTGGATAACTTGACTCTTTCCGGTATGACAGAGAGAGCCGGATTGCTTACTGCTTCGAGTAGCCATCCTGCGACGCTTAAAGTCTTGCTGGATGCCGCAGCGAGCAGAACCGATCAGAGTGACAAGAACACGGCGCTTGCAAGAGCTGCTCGCTCGGGAAGTGTGGAAGCCGTTCGACTCCTGATCGCTTATGGGGCGAATCCCAATGCCGACCTGGACTCAAATTCGCGAAAACCTAGCCGGGGTCGATTAGCAGATGAAATGAATGGCCCTGGCAGTATCCTGATCGAAGCTGCAAGCTCAGGAAATCCTGATGTGGTTCGCGAGATTCTCCGGTACGACCCCGACGTGGAAGCACGTGGCTTCAGGCAGCAAACTGCCGTGTTCTTCGCAGGTGACGCTCGTACGACGGATAATCCGGTAGATCGTGTTGCTTGTGTGCGCCTTCTGGTGCAGGCCGGTGCCAATGTCAATGCACACGACTTTGATGGGAATACTCCGCTGCATGAAATCTTTCTGACAGATGTGGAAGAGGAACTACTGAAGCTTGGTGCTGATGTGAATGCGCGTAATAAAGATGGCGAGACGCCGATCTTTGTCAACGTGGATAATAGCGCGGTGGCGCTGTTCATTGCGCATGGAGCCGATTTGACCATCCGCGACAAGAAGGGCAAAACCGTCTTTCAGGCTGTAAAAATGAAAGGCCCTCTTCGGCAAGAGGCCCTGCGAAAGGCTGTCGAGCAACTGGAGAAGCAATGAGGGCCAGAATCGACCGAATCTTCGTCATTTGGCGAAAACTTGGCATTGCACTCGTTGAGGCTAATTCCATGAGGCAATGGATCCCTTCCTACCTGGCAATAATGCTCAACCAGTCACTGGCGGTAGCCGACAAGAACAAAGCCGCTGACGCGGCGGACCAAACCGGCCAGAATCGCAGAAATGGGACTGGCGCACCGGCGCTGGTATGATCTTGCTGGCAGCGGAGGGCTCCAAGCTGGGGTTGAACTGAGCTTCGCGGCTCCGTTCATTCCTCTCTGGGGCTACCCCAGGGAAACGTGAATAACCTGGCATTCGTCGTGTGAGCGTCGCTGCGCGGCTGCGCAGATCAGCTCACACAAGGCTAGACTCGTTGGAGCATTTCGCTGCCATTCGACAATGGCCAACTCATCGTTCTATTCCGCATTAGCCAGGTCTATCGCTGCTGGGGAGCCGGCGGTCGAACCAATCTTGACTCGTGCGAGCCGCACGCTGGGCCGGGATTGGCGATGGTTAAGACCGTTGACTCACAGGTACCTGGGGATCTTTGGTCCCGAAGCGCGACCGAGGCGCGGAGAAGTGGTTGCGTTTCTTGTTGCAGATGCCGGTCTGAAGGCTGCACTGCAACGACATGGGAGCCGGGTGCGGATCGCGGAGTGGCTGCCCGAGCCGGCACGGATGATGCCTGTAGACGCAGCTCGAAAATGGAAGATTCCCGAAATCGAGTCAGTAAACGCACTTGCCGACTGGTTGCATTTGAGTGCGAGTGAGCTGGAGTGGTTTGCCGACCTAAAAAGATTGGCGGCAAGACTTGGTAAAGAGCAAGTTCAGGGGGCATTGGGCCATTACCACTATCGGATTCTAGCGAAAGAGGGCGGCAACGTTCGACTGATTGAAGCTCCGAAGCCGCGCCTGAAAGAGATTCAGAGAAGGATCTTAAATGGAATTCTTGAGAATATTCCCATACATCCCGCGGTGCATGGATTTCGAAAGGGCCACTCGATCAAGACCTTCGCCGCGCCACATGTGAGGCAGCGGGTTGTAGTGCGAATGGATTTAAAGGATTTCTTTCCCTCGCTGCGGGGCGGAAGGATCCAGGCGATGTTTCGAATGGCTGGCTATCCGGAGCTGGTTGCCGATCTGCTGGGCGGACTCTGCACCAATGGCGCGCCGCGAAGCTTGTGGCGAAAGGCAGGCGTAGCTCTCGACGTGCCGAGGCTGAGTGAGGCGGGCAGCTTGTATGCGAGGTCTCATTTGCCGCAGGGAGCGCCGAGCTCACCTGCGCTCGCAAATATCTGTGCCTATCGTGTCGATTGCAGATTGGCCGGGCTGGCGGAATCAGCGGGCGCTGTCTATACGCGCTACGCCGATGACTTAGCGTTTTCTGGAGGCGAGAGATTCGAGCGAAGTGCAGAAGGATTCTCAATTCACGTTGCAGCCATTCTGATAGAGGAAGGCTTCACAGTGAACCATCGAAAGACACGCGTCATGAGGCAAGGAGTGCGACAGTATGTTGCAGGTTTGGTTACGAATGACCGAATCAACGTGGTGCGCGAAGATTTCGACCGTTTGAAAGCGACGCTCACAAATTGTGTTCGTTTTGGCGCCGAGAGCCAGAATCGCGAAGGCCGCGAGGCGTTTCGATCACATCTGGAGGGCAGAGTGGGATTCGTGGAAGCGATGAATCCGGCAAAAGGCGCGCGACTGCGAAATATCCTTGAGAAGATTCGATGGTAGAGGGCTGGCTACGGTGATTACGGCCAAATCCTGGTTAGGCCTGGATCACTGCCCATTCGGAAATTGAGCGGTCAAATGTTGATAACTTGGCATTTCACTTTCTGAGATCCAAAGGTGGGATCTAATGTCCCGGATTCGGAAAAACTGTTCCTCGGTTTGTGGAAAATTCTGTGGGAAATCTGGTGCGGGATTGGGGCCCATCGGCATCATAGGAGCGAAAAACTTCGGTGAGCCAAACCGTGACCTGATCGGAAACCAATGTTATCATTGCATTTAGATCACTAACTGGCTCACTGTAACAGTCAAATCATGTCCATTTAAGTGCATTTCTACCTAATTAAGTCTGTCTAAGTTATTGAAAATAAACGATATATTCACATTAGGAAACTGCTGCTCTATCCACCTGAGCTACGGGGCCACTTTAGAATCAATAATATACAGGTGATGACAATTGGCTTGGGGTCACTTTAGCTCACCGAAAAATAAAATGTCTTCATCAGGCCGACATCTAAAAGACGACCACAACACAATGAAGACCTCAAGAAGAAGATATCAAAAGGGTAGCACCACCAAGACTCCCAGAGCCAACGGCTTGGTATGGCAGGTCCGCTTCAGTGAGATGAAGGACGGCAAGCGCTGGCAGAAGTCCCTCACCTACAGCGGCGACAAGTACCCGACAGAGGCCGCGGTCGACAAGGCCATCGAGCATCCGGTCAGCATGCAGAACATCGAGTGTCAACGGGCCAAGGTCGATGCGCTGTTCCTGTGCGGCGCACGTACGTTGATCGCAGCTCATGACCGCGCGAGATGGGCCAGCCGCGCGGTAGAATTCAGCTACTGGCAACTCTAACAGGCTCGCAAATGAGTAGGCGCTCGCAGGAGCTCATTCGCTCAAGTTGTTGCGTTCCAGCTTCACGAGCACAACATCGTTGCTATTCATTGGCACAGTGAGCCCGACCGTGCCTGCTGGACCGCTTCGCACCAGGTTGTCAGTCTCCGGCAGGTCGCGCGTGAGTTCGTTCAGGTGAGCAACCTGTGCTGTGGTCAGGCTCCTGGGGGAGCCCATTTCGATATAGGCAGAATAAGCATCGTTTGCGTGAAAACCGGTGCGAAACACTTGCAAACGATAAGCGGTATTCGGCAGAAGATGCGTAACCTCGAAATGCGCAGGTGGTGCCGCATGTGCGGGAATTAGCTTGGTATAAAAAGATCGATTGCTGACCTTCTGCTCCGGCTGCTCAAAATCCCATATCACAGCCATGACGTTTCCATCCTGCGTGGCCAGCATTGCCTGAGGATCGCTCGTCTTGAGGCTCTCTCCCTGAAGCGCATGAAGGTACTTGTAAGCGAAGTATGCCGGCTTGCGAATGCCTTGCGGGTTGAGAAGGCCGAAGCCGCCTTGAAATGGGGCTGTCGGAGGTCCTGGTTCTTCGAACAAGTCAGTGTAGGTCCAGTAGCTCATGCCCTGCAGCAATCCCTGGCTGGCCTTGAGCTTGGTCAGGATGTAAGGCGCACTGATGTAGGAATCATGCACCGAATCGCGAGGCGTGTAGCTTGTGCTCCACTCAGTGAAGTAAAGCGGTAGCCCCGGGAACGCGGAGGCCGAAATCTGATCTCGAACGCGGTGCACGTCGCCAACGATCGCATCCGGTGACGGATCCAGCTTTGTATCGGACTTCCCATCTTCATCGAGGAATCCGCCTTGCACTCCATAGGTGTGTGTTGTCACGAAGTCAACGCCGGCGCCGCTTTGCTTTACGTGGGCGAGGAATTCGGGAACCCATGCCGCTCCGGCAGTACTCGGTCCTCCAACACGCAAGGAAGGGTCGACGGATTTGATCGTCCTTGCCGTCAGATCGTAGAGCTCGAAATATGCCTTCTGGTCGGCTCCCTCCCAGAAGCCTGAGAGATTGGGCTCGTTCCACACCTCAAAAAACCAAGTCCGCACCTCGTTTTTTCCATACCGTTCTTCGATGTGCCGAACAAACGCGTCGATAAGGTCGTGCCAGCCTTCCGATTTTGGGTGCGATGTGTTGCCATTCCAATAGAAGATGCTGTTCCTCGACGTCGCAAGCGCTTCCGGAGTGAATCCGAGTTCGACAAATGGCCGGATTTGCCGCGCCAGCAAGTTGTCGTAAAGCTCGTCTATCTTCGACCAGTTGTAAACTGTCTTGCCATCATTGACCCGCACCGTCCCCAGCACATCGTGAAAAATAGCGTGAAAACGTATGTAACGAAAACCAAGCTCATCAACGGCGAGCTTGAGCTGCGTCTGGCTGTCACCGCGAATCAGCGTGCCTGGAAAATCGGATCCAACTGACAAGTCAAAGAAGCGATCCACCGGGCCCACCGTGTCATTGAGATTCACCACAATGATTCTCTCTGGAGCCGGTTGCGATTGCGCCGGGAGAAAAAAGGTGGATGAAGCCACAAAGAGATCAAGGGCAAGAACTGACAGCCGTCGAAGAGGCAAATTGAACATGGACCTACACCCCTGGAACAGAATAGTTTGCGAGATTAAAGCGAGCCCTCTGGTATCAGCAATAGTAGCCGCATTACGAGCTCTCTGGACGTGCCGCATTGGGCAGTTGTTGGGTCATGATTTAGTCTCTGGCCCCGAAAACCAAACGTTGGGAGCAAAGCCCTCGGCTTGCAGCGCGGGCACCGTCATCAGACACTCTTAATTATCGGAAGCTCACACTGATTTCTTTGCCGTCATACACGATCTCTTTGTCGGCATGACCCGTGATGTCACCGCCAGTTCCGTGGCCGCTTTCGACAAGGACGATTCGAAACGTTCGTTTCTCGACGATTCCCGGATAAGAGCCCTCGCGTGCACCAATCGTCAGGACTCCGGCGCCGTCATTCCAGCGCGTGGGAATCACTGCATGCTGGCCCTTTTCGTAATCGTAGCTGTCGCCCGCATCTTCGTAGAGATTGAATGCCCCATCGGCCCCGCGATAAATGCGCAATTCGATAGGTCCGCCAGGATCTTGTGCTGCGTACTCGATCTCCTGGCCCATCGGAAGTATGGATCCGGCACGCACATAAAGCGGCATGCGATCGAGCGGCGCATCGGCTTCAATTTCCTGACCACCTGTAGTTGAATCTCCAGTCCAGAAGTCGAACCACCTCGGCGATGCAGGCAGGTACACACTGCGATGGGTCGCATTGGCTTTCAAAACCGGATTGACCAGGAGAGCCGGACCGAACATGAACTCGTCGCCAATATTCCACGTCTTCTCGTCGGTGCGCCAATCCATGATGAGCGGGCGCTGAATCGTGTAATCCTCGTTGGTGACTTTCCAGGCAAGCGAGTAGATGTAGGGCATAAGCCGGTAGCGGAGCTTGTCATAGCGGATCAGCGTGGGCTCGACCTTGTCATAGGTCCAAATCTCATTATTCGGCCTGTGGCCATGGGTACGGAAGATGGGACAGAATGTTCCGAACTCAAACCAACGCGCATAGAGTTCCTGGTAGGCCGGCTGTTCAATGGCGCCCGGAAAAGCGGGCCAATAGCCTCCGATGTCAGTTGTCCAATACGGATAACCGCTAAGTCCGAAATTCAGTCCAGCGGGAACTTGATGCGAAAACGCCCAATAGCTGGTGAATACGTCCCCTGACCACACTGTGGCGCCGACGCGTTGCTGGCCAAGGAATGCGGAGCGGGTCAGCAAAAAGACACGTTTGCTCTCCGTTGCCCTTTTCCAATGATCCTGGACCCCGAGGGTATGCAGTAGCGGAAACACATTTGTGTACTCGGCACCGTTGCCGATGGCAAGCTGCTTGTTGCGCAGGATGGCATCTCCCATGTGCGGCCAAGCCTCTTCCGGTTCGGCGCTATCAAGCCAAAATGCGTCCCACCCCTGCGCAAGCAGCTCGCCGGGCAACCGGTTCCAATAGATATCGCGCGCTTCCGGGCTGCTGGGGTCGTACACGTGAGCTCCGGGAACCATGAGGTGCTTCGCTTCCAGCGTCTGATAGGTTTTGGATTCAGGATCGAGCAGGCCCCACACCGAAATCATTGTATGCACGTTCTCTTTGTGCAGAGCATCCAGGTCCATCGGCACATCGTGGTAGTTGCTGTTAAATTCAGGATCCCCCTCCTTGTTCCACCAGAACCAATCCTGCACCATCGCGTCCAGTGGGATGTGCTCATCACGGTAGCGTTTCGCAATCTTCTCAATCTCATCCAGCGAAACATATCGGTCTTTCGATTGGAAGAAGCCGTAGGCCCACTTTGGCAGCAATGGCGTGTGTCCGGTCATCGTCCGGTACTCGTGGATGATCGTGTCCATCTCCGGACCGTAGATGAAGTAGTAGTCAACCGAATGTCCAGCGACAGCGCTAAAGGTGAGTTCGGTCGGGAAACGATTGTCAACGTAAGTGAGGGCCGCCGTGTTCCACATCAGAGCGTAGCCCCGGTTTGACACCAACAAAGGAATCGCGACGTCGGTATTATTCTGGCCCAGCTCGATGGTCGAACCGCGGTAGTTGAACATGCCGCTCTGATGCTGGCCAAGGCCGTAGAACGCCTCGGTCGGGACCGGAGAGAACCGGTCGGTTACACGGAATGTACTTTCGCCGTTCACTTCGACCGGCTCGTAGCTACGAGGGAGGCTATTTCCCTCCCGTAACAACGCATCCCCCGAAAGAGTGCGAAATGAGATATTGCCGCGGTCCAGTGAGAAGTTCACCGCAAGCTGTTTAGTCTTCAGTGTGTCGGCCTTCGCATCATGCGCGAATTGAAATGGAACGCCGGGACAGGACCGACTTGCGTCGAGCATCCAGGGCTTTTGCCCGAGCTCGACATTGGCATTGGCCTTGGCAACAATATGAATGACAGAATCGGAGCAGACAACGATGTCAAGCAGTTCAGATCCCATGGTGGCCCGAATCCCATGTTCCGACTGCACTGCGGAAATTGGCGGTAAACCGGGCAGCTTCTGACCCGGCATCTGAGCAACAGCTCCACAGCCGCATGAGAGCAGAGCCAGAATTGGAATAACTCGAATGGCTAAATCAGGCAGTGATCGCATTGAACCCAGAGTGGAAAGCTGTTGCAACATTGACTCGTTCCTTTCGACGGATTCCCTGCGAATCTGCACGGAATCTGAGCCGGCATCAGCAACCCTAGAGCTTTGAGGAACTCTGTTGGAAGAGCCTTGGCGCGAAGTCTTTGAGATCCCTGCGCCACGTTTGCCATTCGTGCGCGGTGCCTGGCGATTCATAGAAGACGTGCTTGATATGGGCTTCGTCAAGCGATGTGTGGAGCCGCTCGATACCTGCGTGCATCATGGCAGGTTCTTCGGTTCCGACGCCGATCCAAAGTAAATGAACGCGTTTGGCAAAAGCCTCTGGATCGGCCAGAGCTCCGTGAAGGTCGACCTTCGGATCGAGTCCCCTGTTGCCCCCCATCATTTGCATGGCCGCCCCGCTGAACCCTCCAATGTCGGAGAAGAGATCGAGATGGTCGAATGTGACTTGAAAGGTTTGCATTCCGCCCATGGAAAGACCCGCCATGGCGCGATGATCGCGGTCGGGAATGGTTCTGAAGTTGGAATCGATATAGGGGATCAGGACCTGGGTCATATCGTCCTCAAATGCCTGCGCCATCTCCTGCATCGCCTTCATCATCTCGGGCGAGCCAAAGGATTTCCCGGTCAGGTCTGGAGGAGTGTAGCCGGCCCTCCTGGCATAACCGTTGGCCATAACAATGACCATTGGCTTTGCGGTGCCGGCAGCGATCAGGTTGTCGAGGATGAAGTTCGCATGGCCCTGCTTGATCCACCCGGTTTCGTCTTCCCCGCCGCCGTGTTGCAGGTAGAGCACCGGATAGCGCATCTTCGTCGCCGTATCGTAGCCTGGCGGCGTGTACACCAATGCGTGCCTCCAGTCGCCGGTCACGCTCGAGTGGTACCAGACCTCCCGAACCTGGCCGTGGGGAACGTCCTGAGGAAGGTAATAGGTTGCCCCCGGTTCAGGAATCTCGATTGCGCTCGCATCCTTGCTGCCGCCGTAGAAGGAATGGCTGCTGGGATCGCTCACTTCCACTTCGTCGATGATCAACGTGTAGTAGTGCAGCCCCGGAGCAAGGGCTGGGGTCGTGACGGTCCAGAATCCGTCCGCTTGCTTTTCCATATCCAGTTTTGGTCCGCTCCAGAAGTTGAGCCGTACCTTCGCAGCATCTGGAGCTTTGAATCGAAACTGGGCCCTGGAGCCACTGTCTACGCGTGGATAGACCGCACCGGAGACATTTGTAGTTGCCGACTGGAAATCACCCGATTCCTGTGCACAACAGAATCCTGCAAACAGGAACACCGCTATTACGATCCCCTTCATCTCTCTTCTCCCCGACTACGTTCTGATTTTCGGTTCCGCGGTTCGCACTAAGCCCCGGAAAACATTGTTCTATTAGTTTAAAACTCGGCCAAAGTAATCGTTTTCTTGAAAGTGCGCTTTTTGACCGCCCGCTGGTCCGGCATTGTTCAAACATCCGAATCCTAAGCTTCAGGGCCATCGAACGAAAAGTCGCATTTTTCGACCCGATATATCGACTTATTAGATATATTGATCATAATGAAAACAACCCTCGATGAATGGGAAATTCTCCAGGCTGTTGTTCAGCTCGGCGGCTTCGCGCCGGCCGCAGAGCAGCTCAATCGCTCGCAATCGACAATCAGCTATGCCATCTCTCGACTCCAGGAACAGATTGGGATAAAGCTGTTTGAGCAAAAGGGCAGGAAAGCCCATTTGACGGAGGCTGGGCGTGTTCTGCTGGCTGATGCCGAACCCCATTTGGCAGGATTCCATCAACTCGAGCAGCGGGCTTGCTTGCTCGCGTCGGGCGGACAATCGGAGATTAGACTGTCGGTGGATAGCATCTTCCCGAATGAGCGCCTCTTTGCCGCTCTTGCGGAATTCGCGCGGCAGTTTCCATATGTCCATCAGAAACTCCGCCAATCCACCTTTATTTCCGCTGATTCTGAGTTTTCTGCGCACAATGCGCATCTCTGCGTAGTTGGGCTGATGTCGCGCGAATATTTCGTGAAGCCGATCCTTGATATCAAGATGACAGCGGTCGCCCACCGGGATCACCCACTCCATTCGCTCAAAAGACAGGTCTCTCGGGTCGACATGATGCAGCACATCCTCGTAGTCATTGAAGGAGCGGGTTCTGGCAGCAGCAAGCGCCAACCGCGCAGTCCGGCGCAGGGATTCCTGCCCGTGAGCACCATTGAAGCTGCGATCGATGCAGTTCGAAGCGGCCTCTGCTTCGGTTGGCTCCCGGAATACCGCATTCAAACCTATCTGGATAGCGCAGAGTTCCTTGCGCTCCGGATGCCAGTTGGTTCTACCAGAGAGGTGCGCCTCAATCTGGTCTGCAAGGATTCGAATCTTGGCAGCCGCGAAGTGAACGCTCTTGCCGGGTTGCTTGGCATGAATGATGAAGTACAAACGATATGAATCGAACGACCTAAGTGGGCTGCTCAGCGCGGACAATGCAAACGTATCGAAAGAATCGATCGGAATAAAGCGATTTATTCGATTTGCTAAGACTCTCTGCGCTTCTGTATAGTCCAACCTCCAGAGAACGTTTTCGCGAATCGACCGTCTTGCGTACGGCTGCTTGCTGCATCGAGCGCCAAGTTTCATCGCGCATCCGCGGCATTCTCCTGGGGGTCGCAATGGATTTCGGCGGTGGTCGCTTCGTCCTCCCTTTCTCTTTCCTTGTTCTGTTTTCCGCCGTGCCAATCATGGCGGCGGAGAACGTTCATTTATCCATCGACAGCTCCAAACCAGGAGTGAAGATTGACCGTAATCTCTTCGGCCAGTTCGCGGAGAATCTCGGACACGGACTTTACGATGGGATCTGGGTCGGGCCCGATTCCCCTATTCCCAACACACGTGGAATTCGCAACGACGTTGTGACCGCGCTGAAGGCATTGAAGGTGCCCAATGTCCGCTGGCCAGGGGGATGCTTCGCCGACCAGTACCACTGGCGCAAAGGAATCGGTCCAGCGGCGCAACGGCCGGCAACGCTCAACTCCGCATGGGGCGGCGTGGTCGACACAAACGCCTTCGGCACCGATGAGTTCATGGATTTTATTCAGCAGATCGGTAGCCAACCCTACGTGTCGGTCAACGTTGGCTCGGGCACCGCGCAGGAAGCCAACGACTGGCTCGAGTACATGACTGCGGCACAGCCCACGGCACTCGAGAAAGAACGTGCGGCCAACGGTCACCTCGACGCATACAAGGTGGGCTTCCTCGGCATCGGCAACGAGAGCTGGTCCTGCGGCGGCGACATGACGCCCGACTACTATGTGAGCCAACTCAAGATATACAGCCGTTTCGTCAACAACGTTAATCCTTTGCAGCAGAGCCAAAACCAGATGCTCAAGATCGCCGTTGGCCCCGGTTTTCCGGAGACCGAGTGGACCGAGGCCGTCATGATGGCCTGGCAGCATCACGACTGGAGCTGGAATATCGACGGACTTTCGGTGCACTGGTATACGGTGCCCAATGGATGGCCGCCCTCGACGCCTTCGGTAGGGTTTGGAGTGGAAGATTACGCCAAGACACTCAAGTCCACGCTGTTCATGGAGGAGTTCCTGCGCAAGCAGGAGAAAGTCATGGACAAGTACGACCCGCAGAAGAAGGTAGCGCTGGCGGTGGACGAATGGGGTGCATGGCATGCACCTCTACCCGGCTCGAACCCGGCCTTCCTTGTCCAGCAAAACAGCATGCGAGACGCGATTTTGGCATCGCTGAACCTGAACATCTTCGCCAGGCACGCCGACCGCGTGCGCATGGCGAACATCGCCCAGATGATCAACGTGCTGCAGTCGATGATCATTACGGACAGGGAGAAGTTGGTTCTCACTCCCACCTACTACATCTACAAGATGTACGTTCCGTTTCAGGATGCGACGTTCATTCCGCTTGCCTTTGACGCCGGAACTTATTTGCAGGGCACAATAAGCCTGCCCCGCGTGGATGCTCTTGCTGCCAAGGACGCGTCGGGCAAGCTTTGGCTCGAAATTACCAACCTCGATCCCGAGAAGCAGGTCGATATCAATGCGGACATCACCGGTATGCCGGTCGAGTCGGCGCAGGGACAGACGCTGACTGCTTCTCAAGTCGACAGTGTGAACAGTTTTGGATCGCCCAACAGTGTTGGACCGAAGCCGATTTCCGCAAGTGTGACTAATGGCAGGCTGACCCTGACGGTCGAACCAAAATCGGTGACGGTGATTTCACTGGAGCCATGACACGGATGGCGCGTAGACGCCCTAAACTCCAAAAACCAGGTGATCGACCGCAATGTTCACGTAACCGGGCTTTGTTCCGCAAGCCCATCAGGGAACTGGGTCTTTACACGGAGAAATCAATGATGGAATCGGCAAGTGGTATACCGGCGTTGAGGAGACCAGTAGTGTTGCTGGCATTTCTCTTTCTCGTGATCGCGTCGGCGGCACAGACATCTCCAGTCAACGTAACGATCGACGCTGCAAAGACGGGACCGCCAATTTCGAAATACATCTACGGTCAGTTTCTCGAGCACGGCGGCGACATCGTCAACTCCGGCGTCTGGTCTGAGATGCTCGTCGATCGTAAGTTCTTCTACCCGGTTGCCGTGACCGCGCCTGCGCCACCGCCGGTGATGGGCAATGCGGCTGGGAACCCGCGCTTCCGCCGTACTCCGACACGTTGGTGGGCTCCCATTGGCGGCGAAGATGTCGTGATCATGGACACTAAGGCGCCCTTTGCCGGAGATCAAACACCGCTGGTCAAACTCGATGGGAAAGTGCCGCGCGGCTTCGGGCAATCCGGAATCGCGGTCCGCAAAGGGAAGGCCTACACCGGACGGATCGTGTTGGCCGGGACTCCCGGCGCAGTCGTTCAGGTCACGTTCATCTGGGGCAAGGAAGCCTCTGATCGTCAAACCGTCAAAGTGGGCACGCTAGGCGCCGCGTATCGCAAGTTCCCGCTACGCTACACCGCTGCAACCGACACAGATGACGCAAGTCTAGAGATCACCGGTACAGGCATTGGTTCCTTTCATGTTGGCAGCGTCTCTCTTATGCCCGCCGACAACATCGAGGGCTTCCGCCCAGAGGTCATCGCCGCGCTCAAGCAATTGCGCTTTGGCGTCCTGCGCTTTCCCGGCGGGAATTTTGTCTCCTCGTATGAGTGGCGCTATGGTGTTGGCGAGATAGACAAGCGCCCACCCATTTTTGATCCGGTGTGGCACGCTGTGCAGCCCAACGACGTGGGCACCGATGAATTCCTCACGCTCTGCCGGTTGCTCGGCGTCGATCCCTACATCACCGTCAACGCGGGCTTCGGAGACGCCTGGTCCGCACGCGAACTGGTCGAATACACCAACGGAGCCGTCACCACTCCAATGGGCAAATGGCGTGCCCAGAATGGCCATCCCGCGCCGTACCACGTTGAGTTTTGGGGTGTCGGCAACGAGCCCTGGGGCGACTACCAGATGGGCTCTATGTCGCTTCCGCAATTCGAGTTGAAGCACAACCTCTTCGCGAAGGAAATGCGTAAGGTTGATCCGTCGATCAAGCTCATCGCAAGCGGCGCGATGCCGGATGTGATGGAGGGTGCTGACCAGGCCCGGCGCATCAACGGCCAATATGTTCCCGACTATCTTTCGCCTGCCGACTGGACTGGTCAGATGCTCCTCAACTGCCTCGATAACATTGATATGGTGAGTGAGCATTACTACGCTTCCGGCACCCAACATACCGACATGAAACTGCAGAAGAAAGTGCCCATCGATCCTCCTCTTTCGTTCATTGAGTGGCAGCGTGCGCCGGCCGTTCAGGTCCGAGCGAAATATGAGCACTACCAGGAATACCTCAAGCGCATTCCTGCGCTTCGTTCAAAGCCCGTTCCGATCGCCATCGATGAGTGGGCTTATTTCGGCGGGGGACCGAACTCTTACAAGACCGTCCCCGCGTATGCCTGGGCATTCCACGAAATGTTCCGCCATTCAGACATCTTCCAAATGGGCGCATTCACTTTCGCGACTGCAATGATGAGTTCCAATCGCACCGAAGCAATACTTAACCCCACTGGAATGCTCTTCAAGATGTACCGAGATCACTTCGGCACCATCCCTGTCGAGGTCACAGGAGACTCTCCGCAGCCGAAGCCGAAGTTCCCACCCGGCGGCGACCAGCCAGCGGTCAATCCCGGCAGCGATACCTATCCTCTGGATGTTGTCGCCGCTCTGAGCGAAGATCACAAAACCCTCGCCATCGCCGTGCTCAATCCATCCGATTCCGAACAGAGCATCCGGATTGCAATCAACGGGGCGAAGCTCGCAAGTGCAGGACACATTTATCGCATGGCTCCGGATTCCATCGACGCAACTGTGCAGGTCGACAAGAAGCCCGAAGTGCAGGTTGAAGAACAGACGCTCGGCGCATTGCCCAGCACCATTACCGTGCGCCCTTTTAGCGTAAACA
>CAZTLV010000083.1:0-15975 GCA_964614635.1 uncultured Occallatibacter sp. | reverse complement strand
TCTTATTGTTCGCTGGCTTGGCAGTAAAAGCACAGCAGAACTCTGAGATTGTCGGCACAGTTACAGACCAGACCGGGGCGGCCGTGCCAAGCGCAATTCTGACACTGACGCAAAAAGAAACCGGCTTTGTCTACAATGCCACCGCAAATGGCACAGGCGGATACGTATTTGCCGGCTTGAATGTAGGCACCTACGACCTCAAAGCCACGATGAAGGGGTTTGAGGCCTTCACCAGGACCGGCCTGATTGTGAACGTATCGCAAACGCTCGCCACCGACATCAAGCTCACCGTAGGAGCGGAGACAACGGAAGTTACGGTGAGTGCAGATGCGCTTTCGGTACAAACAGAATCCAACGACGTCAGCACGCTGATCAGCGGCGAGCAGGTAACGTCGATCGCAACGGCAAATCGTAACTTTACCGCCCTGGCGGCACTCGGCCTTGGCGTCAGCTCCATGCTGCCGAACAATAACCCCCCTTCAGCTTCGGCTACGAGCTCAAGCATAGAGGTGAACGGCCTTCGCGAGAACCATAACATCTGGCTTCTGGATGGTGCAGAGGCTGATGATCGTGGCGGTGCCGGCGGTATGAGCGTCATGCCGTCGATGGACGCCATTGCCCAGTTCCAGGTATTGGCCAGCAACTATCCTCCGGACTACGGTATTGCTTCCGGAGCCACGTTCAGCCTCGCTCTGAAGAGCGGCTCGCAGAAATTCCACGGCGAAGGTTGGGAGTTCTTCCGCAACGACGATCTGGATGCGAACGATTTCTTCAACAAGTATCAGAGAGCGACTCCCGCCAATTACACGCCGGTTCCAAAGTTGAGACAGAACATCTTCGGCGCCAACATCGGCGGACCGGTGATGATCCCGCATGTGCTCACCAACAAGAAGACCTTCTTCTTCTATAACCAGGAGTGGCGGCGAGTGATTCAATCAAGCGCTCCGGCCACCAACCCGACGATCCCCAATGCGGACCGTCCAACTGCGGGCCAAAATCTGCAGTATGTGGCTCCTGCGTATGCACCGAGCCAGGTCATTTATGTTCCAACTGCAGCGCAGGTCCCGGATCCTGCATTTGCGGCCAAACTTGCAGGTGCGGGCCTCTCGAATTACCGTGGCCAGCCGTTCCCGAACCAGATCGTTCCGGCTTCGCTTTTCGATCCCGATGCGGTGTTGTACTACCATTCGAGCATCCTTCCGACGGCGAATACTGCAGGAGACAAGGCAACAACCGAGGAAGCCACTCCAACGACGGTAACCGAAGAGGTTGTTCGTATCGACCATTCAGTCAATGACAAATGGCAGATCCTCGGCCACTTCCTGCATGACAGTCAGGCGACTGGTAACGCAGACGCCGATCTGGGCTGGAACGCGGAGACGTACAACACGGTCACCAGCGTGGAAAGCAACCCATCGAACAGCGCGGCGGTCAAGCTCACCGGTGAGCTTTCTCCGAGCGTGCTGCTCGAAGCGTCGATGAACTACGACGGCAACATCATCAACATCACGAACTCGCCCAATGTTCTAACGACGAGCGGCTGGACTCCGAATACCTTCTTCACGAACTCGGGTTCCAACCAATACAGCGGCGCAGGTTGGTCCGGCAATGGCATTGGCGCGAATATGCAAACCGGTTATGGACCATGGCACAACGCCGCTGAAGACTATGAGCCCAGGGTGGATCTCTCCTTTACCCGGGGCAAGCATCAAATGAAGTTTGGCTTCAGCTACAACCGCTACACCAAGAACCAGCAACAGCAGGCCAATGCCGCGGGTGTCTATGCCTTCAATCAGAACCAGACTGGCACCGGAAGCGGCGGTAATGCGGGCGATCCATTCATAAGCATGCTCATTGGCCTCTCCACCAGTTATTATCAGCCGCAGTCCATGGCGATCAGGCACTATGTGAACCAGACGACGTCGGGGTATGTCAACGACAACTGGAAGGTAGGCCCTCGGCTGAGCCTGCAACTCGGCTTGCGTTACGATGCACTGCCGCACGCATGGGAACGCAACAACGATCTGGAGAACTTTGAAGCCTCGCAATATGTCAGCAGCCCGGTGATCTGGTCAACGACAACGCCGGGCGCAATCAGCCCAAGCAGCCCTGGAGTTCAGACCCCCCCCGGGTTTGGCGGAGCTTCCTATTACCTCAACGGCATGGTGATCCCAGGGCAAAACGGTGTGCCTCACGGGGTGGTAACCAACGACTACAAAACATGGCAGCCTCGCGTCGGCTTCGCCTACGATCTCGCCGGCAACGGCAAGACCGTTCTCCGCGGCGGTTTCGGAACCTTCTACGAGCGTTTGCAGGGCAACGACATCTACACCCTTTCGAATAACAACCTGCCCTACGAATACCAACCGCTCGCGAACAGCGTTTACTTCAGCGCTCCAAACTGCTCGTGGGAATCGCAGGCATCCACGGCCAATCCTGCGAACTGCGCCAATCCCGCATCTCTTCCGATCTATCCGGCCGGCGTGGGCCTTTTGGATACGACGTACAAGGCTCCCGGCACCGCCATGTACAGTATCGGCGTTCAACATGAATTGAAACCGTCTGTGATTGCGGTCGTTCAGTACGTAGGCAATCTCGGATGGCATCAGAACATCGACCTCCCGTTCAACGATTTCCCGCTTACCACGCCAGCCAACCTCCGGGCTGAGTCGGCTTCGGGTACGTTGCCGAGTTCGGTTTATCCCGCCGGTTCAAATGAGCTGGTCACCTACCCTGGGTTTGGCCAGATGCAAGAGGAAACAAACAGCACGAACAACACCTACAACGGTTTGCAGGGCAGCCTGCGCCTGCAGAACAGGTGGGGCTTGAGCGGGGAACTGGACTATACCTACTCGCACTCCATCGACATAACGGATAACGATCTGGCGACTGTCGCCAACCCGTGGAACCTGAAGTATGAGAAGGGGAACACTGGTTTTGACCGCCGTCAAATCCTCGGTGGAAACTACATCTACAGCTTGCCCATTTTCAACAAGGAACATGGGTTGCTTCACTCCATGCTGGGTGGGTGGCAGGTTGCAGGCACCTTTGTCAAGGAGACGGGCGTGCCTCAAGCGTCCGGTTTCAGCGGCGTGACCGATCCCATCGGGTTGGGTGGGCTCTACACCAACTACGCGAATGTCGTGAACAAGATCACCTACCATCACAAGGTCGGTGACTGGTTCGATACCTACGCCAACGGTGGAGTCGGATCACTTGCTGCAGACCCACAGGCGCCACCGACGGCCGGCTATGCCGGTGGTCCTAACCTCGGTTTCGGCAACGGAAGAAAAGACACTTTCGTCGGCCCGGGCCGTACCGATTTCACAACCTCTCTTTACAAGAACTTCGCGATTACCGAATCGGCTCACTTCGAGTTCCGCGCGGAATCGTACAACACCTTCAACCACACGGAGTACAGCTCAATTAACTCTACGTGGTCCAACTCGAAGGGCGGCCAGTATGGAACGGCGACCGGCGATTGGGGCCCGCGCATCCTGCAGCTCGGCTCCAGGATCGTGTTCTAACCAACACCCACAAAGCGCGGCAGGTAGCCCTGCCGCGCCCCTTTCAGGTTTCCGCAAGTAAGGTAAATCGGAACTAATAAAAGAACGATTGTCCTTCTTGAGATATTGGGATGCTTGACCGGCGCAGGTCGGGCGCTTGCGGCTGACGCGGAATGCGGCGATGCGCTCACGAAGATGATTCTGGAGGACCGGAAGTATCTTGCCTTTTGTCGCTGCCATCGGCACGAGGGTATTTGTGCGCTCGTTTGGCGTCCCGCGTCAGAATCCAAGGTTGGACAACCTGGAGCTTGAATTGCTTTTCACGGCGGGGTTTGACCTTCCTCGCACCGCCGCATTTTTGCCTCGGTTATGCTCGCATTTCCATTTTGAGTAGTAATCGAATCTGCGGATTATCGCAGTCGTGATTGTTGGTGGTGGTGCGAATGAAGGGAGGACGTTCCGGAGGCCAGTGTCCCATGAAGTTGTTTGCGCCAATAGCGAAAAGATGCCCCGGACTCCCCAGGGCTTCGAACGCCTCAACAAGATCGATCCGGGTGCCGTGTTTCCTCCGGGGTCTTTCATCGTCGGGTGCCACAATTCGGGAGCGACCGATTCTTTTCGATCAAATCACAAAAATACTTGACCAAGTACCAATTGGTAGGTACATTTGATATACCAACCGGTGGGTGTGCGAATGACTCCAACTGAAACAAAGCTTGAATCAAGACACGAATCAAAGACCCAATTCCTCAAAGCGGCCTTGCACGTCATCCGTGCCAAAGGTTACTCCGCCACGCGCGTTGACGACATCTGCGAAGCTGCCGGGCTCACCAAGGGTAGCTTTTTCTATCACTTCGACGGCAAGGAAGATCTGGCTCTGGAGGCTGCCGATTTCTGGACTGAAAGCTCCGAAGCCCTTTTCGCTTCCGCGCCCTATCGAGACCATGCTGACCCGCTCGAACGCCTGCTGGCCTACGTGGACTTCCGCAAAGCACTTCTCACGGGTGATCTGTCTGACTTCACCTGCCTGGCGGGAACCATGGTCCAGGAGGTCTACGATACGCATCCGGCCCTTCGTGAGGCCTGCAACCGCAGCATCACTGGCCACGCGGAGATCCTTGTCCCCGATATTGAAGAAGCCATGCGTCAGCGCGGCATGCATCCGGAGTGGACCGCGAAGAGCCTGGCGCTCTACACGCAGGCCACCATCCAGGGCGCGTTTGTCCTGGCTAAGGCCGCAAACGGCGCTGCGGTCGCGGCCCAGTGCGTCGACCACCTGCGCAGTTATCTCGAGCTTCTTTTTGCCCAGCCTGTGAAGGGAGCGGAGTGAACATCTCTCTCGGAGTGAGATTGTTCCATAAGTGAAAGATCAGGTCATCCTAATTAACCATCAACTCGGGGCACGGCAGCTGATTCCTGTCGTGCCTTTTTCGCTTTTCAAATTGGGAAGGTACACCAGAGCACCCCTTCATTCGCTCTTCGTCGTTCGCACAGCAACCGGATTAGTAAGGTAGCCCGGATCGGTCATTTTCGGAAGGACTGCGATGTCGATAATCTGGAATCGAGTCTGCATTATCGTTGCCTTACTCAGTGGCGCCATACCGTCATCCCTTTGTCAGCCCGCGATGCATTCTGAACGCCTTGAACTCGTCCACGGCAAGCCGTTTGTCATGGTGCTGGTTAACGGCAAGGGGCCGTTCCGATTCGTAATCGACACGGGTACGAGCGGGGGCGCGTTCGTGACTCCTGAACTCGCAGGAATACTGGGGCTGTCAGCCGTCGGGCAGGCGCGGTTGAGCGATCCGAGCAAGCAAAGCGTCCAGAGCGTCCCGATCGTTATGATTCAGTCTCTTGAAGTGGCCGGCTTTGAATTCAAAGACATCAAGGCCAGGGTGCATGATCTAAGTAAAGGAGAGGGTTCATACCAGGGGTTGCTTGGTTTTTCGCTCTTTCGGGATTGCTTATTGACGCTTGATTTCCCAAACCGCGAACTTACCTTGGCCACGGGCTCACTCTTACCGGACGGCGAGCACTCAGTACTATCGTTTCGCATGCCCTATGGCATACCAATCGTGAACCTGCGCATTGGTGGGATGCCAATTGACGCGCAGATCGACTCTGGCGGAGATGGACTATTGCTGCCGGACAGACTGGCCGCGCGGCTTAAGTTTGCCAGCGATCCGGCTGAATTCGGGAACGGTGAATCGCTCTCCACGCGCTTTCAGATCAGGGGAGCGCGACTCGAACCAAATGTCGAAGTTGGCGATTATTTTTTCAAACGGCCGTTCGTGGAGATTGGGGGTGCGTTCCCGCTGGCTAATCTCGGATCGAGCCCAATGCAAGCCTTTGCGGTGACATTCGACCAAAAGAACAGACTCGTCCGATTCAAAGCCAGCCAGAAAGCTCTGAGCCTCTCAGCGCCTCCGACGCCAATCCAATTGCTGAATGGTCCCTCTGAACTGCCGCGAGATCCTTCTTTGGTGCCAGTCGACTAGAGAGAATATCAGTTCTTCGTTCCTCGTTGCAGGCACTGGCATTCGCACCTGGCGTTTCATCTCCGGCTCATGGACACCGCAAGCTGGGGAGCAAATCCAGAGCCGTGTATGCGGGCCTGATTGGAACGGCTTTACCAATGCAGATTTTTTCGAATCACTTGAGCAATTAAGGAGAATCGACAATGACGAGGATCGTAATGTCGCGCCGGCACCTGCTAGGAGCAGGGGCATGCGCACTGACTGGAGCGGTGAGCTTTCCGGGAGCGGCCAGTGCACAAGCAGCGGGAGAGCTGAGTGCGACAAAAGAGCAGCTCATCCGGAAATGGTATGCGGCATGGGAGCAGAAGGACTGGGGACCGGTCGATGCCCTGCTTGCCGATAATTTCACCTTTTCGAGCGCAGCTGGTGACGACCATATCAGCAAAAGCGTTTTCAAAACGAGATGCTGGCAGACCCAGATAAATTTTATCGAAAAGTTTGAACTTGAGCGGGTAATCGGAAACGGCAACGACGCGTTTGTGAAGTATCTTTGCCGGACCAAGAACGGTAAATCGTTTCGGAACGTGGAGTACCTCCGGGTCACAGACGAAAAGGTGGAGTCCATCGAATGTTATTTCGGTCAGCAATCCAGCTTCCCGTCCGCTGTGAGCGGTGGGCAGAATTGATCGCCTGGCCTACGCGATCTTTTGAACCAGGGCGCTTGTTCGCGCGGCGGAGCTATGTAGCAGGCAAGCAGGGCATCAGAGTGGAGGCAGGCTATCCGATGGGCGATGTTGCAAGCACGCCGTTTCAACCCGATGAGACATTGCTGATAGCGGGTCTTCGAGCCGGCTCGGAGGAAGCCTTTGCGTTGTTGGTTATGCGTTTTTACCAGCCGGTATATTCGCTTCTCGTGCGTACGATGCATCAACACGGCAATGCCGCGGACCTGACGCAGGAAGTATTCGTGAAGCTCTCTAGGGGAGTGAGGAACATTCACGGCCAATCGTCGTTGCGAACCTGGATTTACCGGGTTGCATTGCGGGAGGCCGCGAACCGACGGCGCTGGTGGATGCGGCACAAGCAGATGGTCCCGAATGAGTCGGAACTATGCGGCGAACAGTGCGGAACGCCGATGCTGTTGAAAGACACTTTGGTGAACCAGACTGAGGCGCCGTATGAGATAGCGGTGCACATGCAAACGCACGCACGAGTCGAAAGGGCGTTGAGAAAGGTACCGGAACCATTCCGGACGACGCTGATCCTACGCGACATTGAGGGATTTCCCTACGAGGAGGTAGCGGAAATGCAGACCGTGACCCTGGAGACGGTGAAGTCGCATCTCGTGCGCGGACGCGCCTGCTTGAAAGAACTCCTTGCGGTTCCTGCGGCCCATTTCAGGTGTATGGAGAGTCCGGGATTTGAAATGCGTCTGGGAAAGGACCAGATTCTCCCAAATCGACAATGGTTGCGGGGAAAAACGCCCGCGGAGGAGAGAACCGCGAGTTTTTGAAAGATGTCTTCGCATCACCCTGAGGCCTGCTCTTGTTCGTCGAAACTCGGATGATTTGGAACTCGGCTTGACAACATACCAACTTACTGGTATTTATTATACCAACCAGTGGGTATGTAAATGATATCAGCGAAACAGAGCTCGTTGTCTCGAGTTCTTTTTTGCTCAACCCAGAAATGAGACGGTTTGAACCTGTTGGCTAGCGATGAATTCGTTGAGCGACCGGAGACTTTTAAGCCGTTTTTCGAAAGTGGCTGGCCGTGCAAGAAGCCAAACTGCCGAAGAAGAAACGGAATGAACCCATGCCAACAGCTTCACCGATGCTGATGCTTTTCAAATAACTTTTGCCATCCAAGGAGAAACGCCTATGACAAGGATTGTGATGACGCGCCGACACCTGCTCGAAGCAGGGGCCTGCGCACTGACTGGAACGTTGAGCTTACCGGGAGCGGCAAGCGCGCACGCAGCGACAAGGCTCGGTGCGGCCAACGAGCAGGTCGTCCGGAGCTATTACGCCGCGTGGGAGCAGAAGGACTGGAGCCCCTTCGACATTCTGCTGGCCGACAACTTCACCTTTACAAGCGCAAACAATGACGATCACATCAGCAAAAGTGTCTTCAAGACCCGCTGTTGGGAGACGCAGGTAGGTTTTATCAAGCGGTTTGACCTGGAACAGCTTGTTGGAGATGGCAACGAGGCATTTGTGAAGTATCTATGCCACACCGCGAACGATAAGTCATTCCGGAACGTGGAATATCTCCGGGTTAGAGATGAAAAGGTTGAGGCCATCGAATGCTATTTTGGCGCGCAATCCAGTTTCGCGTCTGCTGTGGGCGGAAAACAGAATTGAGCCCATGTCTTATGTGTTTTCTTGAACCCGATTGCAGGTTAGCGGAGGTGGCAATCTGGCGAACGCCCAACGTTTTGAAAGCAACCCGGCCACATTCATTTCCAACGATGTAAGTTGTTGCAAATTCCGCTGAGACGTAATCAGCCTGTGCCGATTGCGGATGTTTCCCCCTCTCACAATCACTAAGTCGAGGCTCGCATTGATCAGCGTATCCAAAGCGCAGACCCGTGAAATCATCCCAGCCGCGATCACGGGGAACGAGACCCCGGTGCCTGGGCTGGTGCGATGTCGTACACGATTTAGCAAGATGGAAACTTGGCGATGAGGTGCGAGCACTGGTGCCCGCACCTCATGTTGCATGTTCGCAAGACAGACGATGCAAGTCAGAAAGCAGATCTCGCAGGCTCACCTGTGGTGTTCGATGGCGAGGATTAGGGTGTCCCGGAACTTGGAGCCAGCTTCATCGTAACTGTTCTCCGTTGTTCTGACGGCACCGCTGCGTGGCACCAGTGAATGAATTGAGGCCCCGGGATATCTTGCTGCGAAAGGACAGCCTTCGAATGCGGGAGACCAAACGAGAAGAAACAAATAAGGAAACAATTGGAGGCGAGCAATGGACATCCATATGATGATTCTCCATCACATTGATTCGTTTCGGAGGCGCGGATTCAAGAAGCATAGCGAGATGACGCGATGCGTTATTCTGTCTGGCAACCTGAGCATGCTTCTTGCGACCGCATTGACGTTCCTAACAGCAGCGGTGCTTCTACAGCAGCAAGCTCGCGCGCAGGGAATTACAACGGGAAGTATTTCAGGCACCGTGGCCGACGCCACCGGTGCCGTGATCCCTGGGGCAACTGTAACCACGACTGCGAAGGCTACAAATATCGCGTTGAAAACGGCCTCTGGAAGTGACGGCAGCTTCTCGTTCAAGGACGTGCCGATCGGCACCTATACCCTGGTCATCACTGAAAGCGGCTTTGCCGGCCTTACCGTGAACAACATTGAGGTGGCGTCCAGCCGTGAGCAGGCGCTGGGCATTCAAAAGCTGAGCCCCGGTAGCGCAGTCGCGGTCGTCGAGGTTTCCGACGCCGAGAATATTCTTGAGAGCTCTCAGGCGCAAGTTACCACAACATTCGAAACTGAACAGCTCACCAACCTTCCAACCGCCGGCGGATTCGATGAGTTGGCTCTTCTCATTCCGGGCGTGGTCGATACGCACGCGGACAACTTCTCCAATACCAACGGAGCCAACTTCTCAGTCAACGGCGAGCGCGGCCGCGCCAACAACTTCGAGATTGACGGCCAGGCCAACAATGACACCACAATCACCGGACCTCAAGTATTCTTCGACAACGACGAGGCCATCGCTGAAATCCAGGTCATCACCAACAGTTTCAGCGCCCAGTACGGCCGCAACGCCGGATCGGTGGTCAACTACATCACCAAGTCCGGTACCAACGCGATCCACGGTTCGGCCATTTACAAATACTCCGGCGATTTCACCAGCTCGCTCGCGCAAGGCGTCTCGAAGGGAGAGCAGTTCGGTTTCTGCGGTGCCGGCCAAACTCCGGCAGCCGATGGTTGCGCCGCGACCGTGGTACCGCGCTATGTAGATAACTTCTTCGGCGGAACTCTCGGTGGGCCAATTCTGAAGGGGCGGCTTCACCAGGGCCGTAAAGTGGCGATTCCGGTAGACACCGAACTCGAAAGAAAGAATTGACGATGAAGAGCAATACTGCGCAATGCTCCAGAATCTTGGGAGGGAAGACCGGTTTAGCGTCCGCGAAAAACTACGGGCCGAGGACCTTGACGACTCTTGCGGTTTTTCTAGTGGCTACATTCGTCGTGTTTCATGGCCAGCCATCGCCAAAGCGGGCGTTCGATCCGGCGGTGGCGGCGCTGGGAATTGGATTCGTTTCCGACACTGCGCGAGTGAACGGAGCGACGCTCCACTATGTGCGTGGCGGGGCTGGGCCTTCGGTCATTTTGCTGCACGGTTTTCCTGAGGACTGGTACGCATATCACCGCATCATGCCAGAGTTGGCCAAGGAGTTCACGGTCGTTGCCGTCGACTTACGCGGCCTCGGTGGCTCCATCCCGACTCAAGGCGGATACGACGCCGCAAATATGGCGGAAGACGTTCACCAGTTGGCGGAACAGATGCATTTAGAACACGTCTACGTGGTCGGGCACGATATCGGCGGCATGGTTGCGTATGCCTTCATCCGTCTTTATCCGGAGAGTAGCCGCGGACTGATGATGCTTGACGTACCGCTGCCAGGCCTCGGGCCATGGGATGCGGTGAAAGCCAATCGCATCACTTGGCATATGAATTTTCAGCAGACGCCGGACCTGCCCGAGCAACTCCTTGCCGGCCGCGAAGCAATTTACTTGCGCTATTTTCTCGATCCCAACACCTTCAGCGATGAGGATGTAGCGCGTTATGCGAAATCCTATTCAGCTCCAGAACATCTGCGTGCGGCCTTGGAGATATACCGCGCTTTTCCCGCAAATGAGAAATTCGATGCAGCACAAAAGGGTGTGATTACTGTACCACTGGTGCTCGCTCCCGGAGAAAACTCGCCTTTCGAGAACCTCATGCCGAGCTTCGCCGACGCTCTACGGGCTCATGGCTGCGCAAACGTCAAGGTCGAGGTCATCAAGAACAGCGGGCATTACGCCATGGATGAGCAGCCCGATGCTGTAGCAGAACTCATTGAACGACACGCTCGTTAGCATACAAACATGGTCGCGTATCCACAGTTGGCTAAATCTGGATACCGGGAGGAATCAATGAACGGAAAGATTGGAAGGCCGATCACATTGGGAGCCTGCACGCTGGTTATTCTCGTACTGAGCGCGGCACGACATGCGCGGGGGGCGGACGCTAGGACACAGTATCCGAGCATGCCGCCGGTTGACCAATATTTCATGGAGCGGAATGCCGAGATTGAGCTGGCTCGAAGCGCGGCCCCGCCATCCATTTCTAGCGATGCCACGGTTATGGTTCTCGGAAGGCAAGGCTACGAAACGGCCGTCGAAGGCAAGAACGGCTTTGTCTGCATGGTAGAACGCGGGTGGATGAACTCATTCGATAGCCCCGAGTTTTGGAGTCCTAAGACGCGCGGCGCGGGGTGCTTCAATCCGCCGGCCGCGCGATCGGTGGTGCCGTACACATACTTCAGGACAAAACTAGTCCTGGCCGGAAAATCGAAAGCTGAAATCAAGGAAAGTATCAAGAAGGCAATGGAGAAAAAGGAATTGCCCGTTCTCGAGGCAGGCGCCATGTGCTACATGATGTCGAAAGATGCATACCTTAATGATGGAAGCGGGCACAACATGGCGCATCTTATGTTTTACACACCGCTCATGGATGGTGCGGCCTGGGGCGCCAATCCGATAGACGACTCAAACCATGTCTCGTTTAAGTTCCCGAACTCCCCCGTATTTCTGACCCCACAGTTCCTGGGTAAGCCAGAACCGATGGATCTGTTCGTCATTCCCACGGGCGTGTGGTCGGATGGAACGCCGAACTCGATGTAGGGTGCCGCATTGAGAGAAATGCGGAGTGTCGCACCAGAGCTTTTCCTCATCAATTTAGTGAAGACTGGAGTGTGTGAACGTTATGAAAGCCGGGTTCGCGAAAGCTGAAAGGACAGCCTGGCAATGCGGGAAGCTTCTGCTGGCCGCATTGCTTTTGTTCCAGTTGATTGCGCTTGGGCAAGCGCAAGTGCCGGTACAGCCGGAGCCTGCCACAATTCGCCCGTTTAAAGCGCATGTTCCGGACGAGGTTCTCATTGACCTCCGGCACCGTTTGGCAGAAACCAAATGGCCTGATCAGATTCCGGGCACGACCTGGGAGTACGGCGTTGACATCAATAAGGTCAGGGAACTCGCGGATTATTGGCAGAACAAGTACGACTGGCGTGCACAAGAAGCGAAGATCAACCGGTTTGACCAATTCACGACGGAAATTGATGGACAGCAGATCTACTTTATTCATCAGCGCTCGCCCCGCCCTGATGCCATTCCGCTTCTGTTGATTCACGGGTGGCCTGGCTCGATTGTGGAATTCCTTGCGCTGATTGACCCACTGACGCGGCCAAAGGAAAACAATACGCCGGCGTTTGACGTTATCATCCCATCGCTTCCTGGCTTTGGATTTTCGGGCCCAACTACATCCCGGGGCTGGGGCCCGCGGCGCATGGCGAAGGCTCTGGTCGTGCTCATGGATCGTTTGGGCTATTCCAAGTACGGTATTCAGGGCGGCGACTGGGGTTCGGCAATTGCCCAGGAAATGGCTTTCGAAGCACCCACGCATGTAATCGGGCTGCATCTGAACCTTCTCTACGTAGAACCGCCGAACCCCGAAGCAAGTGCGCAAATGAGCGATTCGGAGCGGAAACGGTATTCGTACTTTGACCGCGAAGAGAGCAGCTTCTTTTTCCTACAGTCTTCTGAGCCGCAGACTCTTGCGTATGCCCTGACCGACTCGCCAGTCGGGTGGTTGGCCTGGATGACAGGTAAATTTCAACTGCTCACGGACAATAACGGCGACTTTCTTACCGCAGTGGATCGCGACACATTCTTGACCAACGTTACGCTCTATTGGGCGACCGGCACTGTGGGCTCCGCAATGCGAATTTATCGTGAGAATCGGCTCACTGGACGCGAGGCGGCGCCATCGCTACGCCTGGAGACTCCTGTGGGTTATGCAGATTTTCCGAGGGAGGTGGCTGTCCCTCCGTTGAGCTGGATTGCTCAGAAATACAACATAGTCCAAAGGACGGAAATGCCAAGGGGTGGGCATTTTGCCGCGCTTGAGCAACCCGATCTCCTGATCGAGGACGTAAGAAAGTTTTTTGCGAAAGTTAGTCAAAAATGAAGGCCGACGACCCAACTGGTTCTGGTGAGTAAATGATTTTCTCAAAGGCAAGGTTTCAAATGCTGGGCAAGCAACTGAAAAGCCCCGCTGTGCAAGAGGATCCTTACTCGATCGCTGTATCTTTTCAAGCCCGCGAGTGCAATGGCCAGTTTCAATATCTGACCGTCAAAACCCCCGGACGATCGTGATTCGCACTTTTCAGTACCCCTCCAGCCTCAGTAGCGGAGGCCAAGCTTCATCGGAAAATCTTCCTCGTCATCTTCAAGGCCGGGCATGTTGCAGTGTTCCTGGATGATTCGTCGGTGAAACGTTCGCAAAACCAAATGTGATATGGCTATGGCTGTTGCCGCTAAGGCGAAGTGCAGGACGTTAGCCTCTATCCAGGGTTCGGAGGCCACAGGAATCAACAGAACAACAGGGAAGAAAGTGAAGCACTTGAGCAAGGTCATGTGGAGATTGGGCTGCTCCCTTGCGGTTTCGCCGGTGAAGGCAACCGTTTTGACATGCAGAAAGAGTAAATCGGTGACAAGCAGGCAAAGGCCAACGGCGATAAGCAATTGGCTTGATGTTGCTGGCCAAGTGCGCAGCTCCGGGGGGGCGAAGGAGCGCAATGTCAGACATGCGGCTATGGTAACGATCAGACCCCAGATGAGCACCCAGACTTTTGCAGCCTGCAACTGATGCATGGCAGGCAGAAAGTGCGGCGGTCTGCCGTGGACGATGCGGAATACCCAGCTTCCGTGCTGGTTGCCTGGAGAGACGAAGGCCATGCGCAGGCCAACGATCATCCAGAAAGCCACAATTCCTATCGCAGCGAGGACGCCGTCCGGCGAGATCCCCATTCGGACGTTTCCATCCTTCACTGTCAAGCGAAGGATGCTTGCTACGACGACGGAGAGCCCGACCCCACCGTAGAGCACCAGATAGATGCGATATCTCTGTACGCGGAACAGGGATTGGCCAATGAAATGGAAGATCGCGCGGCGGACAGGATGCCGAACCAACTTTGCCAAGAGCATTTCCAAGAATGGCTGCGCAACCCAGATGCGGGTGTCGTGCGTTCCGGGGCCGACTACCAGTTGGCGCACCCGACGCAAGTATGCCAGTGGATAGGCGAACATGGCGACGAGGGTTGCGGCCAGCAGGGCAATGCTCCCGGTTTGCGCGAGCCTGGCGTAGATGGGGAGAGCTGACGATCCTTCCATGAGCCACTGATAGACTCCAAGGAACCAGAATGGTGGAAAGAAGAACGCATATACACTACCGGTCTTAAGGAGAAGAGGAACCCCGCGAGATAGTACAGGGAACAAAAGCAGAAACATCAACAGCACTGAGATCAACAGGCCTTGAAGGAGGAGAGAGATCCGGCGAAACCAGCGCTCGCCGAGTAGGGAGAGCAAGATCCCTTGCAGAGCAAGAATGAAGGCCGCAGCAAACAGACCGCTGCCTGCAACCGCCAGCGCATGGCCGGTAAGAAATCGCGGGAGGTTAGGCGGATCGAGCGATGCAGGAAGGATGAGAGGCGCGAGGATATTGGCGTCGAACAGGAACCCACCCAGAAGAACAGCGATAGCTGCAACCCGCGCGATGAACAGTCTGAGGTCTTGAACGGGCAAAGTTGAGAGTATGAATACATCGAGCTGGTCGGGAAAAAACAGGTCCCACTCGAATACAGTGACAATTCCCATTGCAACGAAGGAATAGACGACAAAGAAGAAGTGATGATTCACTTGCAGCCAATACGGCGGAGGGTCTGCATTCAGGGCGCGACCCGGCGGCCACGCTATAAATGGGTGATAGATGGGCCACAAATAAAGGGCAACAACAAATCCAGGGATTCCAGCGGCCACCGCGATCAGGACCAGGCGCGCCTTGGCGTCGCCGTCCGGCGAGGCGGTTTCGTGGTTGAAAAAGCGCTCGAGGAAATGGCGGACGAGCAGCGAGAACTGGCTGCGGTCGGGCTGCCGCACTGGGCCCAAAGCAGCCATTGAGCGAACAGAAAGCGGTTGAGAATCAGACATCGTAATGAGACGCTGAATGAAATCAGACATGGGCGATCTGCATTACCTCAACCATCTGCTGCGCGATGGTGCGAGTTTCCTGCTGCTGCACCAACTGGGCAAAGACGCTTTCAAGATTTGGAAGGCTCATCAACTTGATCAAATCAGAGGGAGGAGCATCGGCCAGAACTCTTCCTTTTCCAATCACGATCACGCGGCTGCAAACCTGTTCGACGACTTCAAGCACATGCGAGATGTAGAGGACGGCTTTGCCTTGCGCAGCGAGCAGATCGAGCAGATCTTTGAAAAGGCGCCCAGATACAACATCGAGGCCGGAAAGCGGTTCATCGAATATTAGAAGTTTCGGATTATGGAGCAGAGCTGCAGCGATGAGTACGCGCTGGCGCATTCCCTTGGAGTAGGTGGAGATGGGTGAATACTGCCAGGACTCGAGGCTCAGAAGCTTCAGCAGGCGGGTTGCCTTCGCTTCGATGAGTATTTCACCAAGTCCTCGGAGTCTGCCAACGAGCTGCAGGTACTCGAGGCCCGACAGATAAGTGTAGAGATGCGCATCTTCAGGAACATAACCGAACGAGGCACGGAAGGAGACCATGTCATTGGCGATGTCGGAGCCTTCGAAGAGGACGCGACCCTCGTTTGGCCGTAACAGCCCGGTGATGATTTTCACGGTGGTGGATTTACCTGCGCCGTTTGGACCGAGAAAGCCCACGACCTCTCCGCGTG
>CAZTLV010000082.1:0-16188 GCA_964614635.1 uncultured Occallatibacter sp. | reverse complement strand
GCTCGACGGACATGACGTCCATGATGACGCCGCCCTTGAGCATCTCGGCCAGGCCGATTTTGAGGCGCAGGCTGGTGCCGGCGAAACCGTTATTTTCCGTCGATTCAGGCATGGTTTTTGACCTCGGAAGACGGCTTGTCCGCGTCGCGCAAAACGAAAAGCCGCAAAATCGTTCCAACTTCAAGTGTAACAGCGAAGTGAATCGGGCGCAGGAGTGCAGGCGGGTGCGGAGAGCGAGTTTGAGAGAGCGTTTCTCAGGTGCTGAGGCCCGCGGCAAATTTGCCCGATGGAAGTACGGGCTAAAGCCCGTACCGTTCACGCTAAAGCCGCACCCTTCAAATCGGGGCGCGATTCTTAAGCCATTCCAATCTCTTCGACGTTCTTCTGGTCCGGTTGCTGCAGGGTTCTTGCTGCGATGACCTCCTCACAACTGCCGGCTGGCGCGAAGATACAAGGCGGCGCGCCGAATCCGGCGGGTGCGCAAAGCGCGAGTGCCGGTTCGGCATCACCTCATCCTTCCACGGCTCGGCCCGCCACGGGGGCCCATGGCGCTCCAGAGCCGGAGGCGACAGCGGCTGGCGCGGGAAGGGCGCTGGTTCCGTCGCCACGAAAGCCGGGAGAAGCGGAGAGCGAGCCGGGATTCGGGCCGCTGGTGGCGCGATTGCCGGTTGAGTTGGACGTGGTTGTGCCGGTGCGGGAGTTTCGGGTGCGGAACCTGTTGGCGCTCGAGCCGGGAACGGTCATCGAGTCCCGGTGGAACCACGGCAACGATTTGCCGCTGGCGGCGGGAGACGTGACGTTGGCGTGGACCGAGTTTGAAGTGATTGGAATGCAGTTGGGGGTCCGTGTGACGCGGCTGGCGTGAAAAGGCAGGGAACAGGGAATAGGGAATAGGCAGGCGTGGTGAATCGAGAAGCTGTGGCAGAGACGGTGAGACCGAAGGGTAGGGCGGCGATTGGCGGTCTCGCGGAATGGTTGATCGCGAGGTTCAGCAGTCGCGGGCGCGCTGAGCCGCGCCTGGCGCTTCTGGAGCGGATCGCGCTCGGGCCGCGGCAATCGCTGGTGTTGGTCGAAGCCGAGGGAAGAAGGATTCTGGTGGCGACGTCGGCTGAAGGCGGATCCGCTTTTTATTCGCTCGACGAATCGACGAGAAGCGCTGAACGGACTCCAGGAATCCGCACGGGCAGACCCGAGCGCTCCAGGGCGCGCCGGGAGCCGAAGTTTTCGTCTCAGAGGGTCTCATGGTGACGGCCTGCTTTGGAGGGTGGATGGGAGCCATGGCCGCGGCCGCTCCGGCGAGCGTGCCGCTGCTGCCCGATTTGAATGCAAAACTGCATCCGTCCGATTCGACGCCGTGGACGATTCTGCTGGTCCTAACGCTGATCACCCTGTTGCCCGCGATCCTGATGTGCATGACGCCGTTGGTGCGCCTGCTGGTGGTTTTTCATTTTCTGCGCCAGGCGCTGGGCACGCAGACCGCACCCTCGAATCCCACGCTGATGGGGCTGGCGCTGATGATGACTTGGTTTCTGATGACGCCGGTGCTCACGCAAGTCGACATGCAGGCAGTCGAACCCTACCGCGCGGGCCAGATTACGGGAATGGAAGCGATCGATCGCGGGACTGCGCCGGTGAAGCATTTCCTGTTGCATTACGCGCGCGAGAAGGATCTGGCGCTGTTCGCGGCGGCGGGACAGATTCCGCGGCCCATGACGCCGGACGATCTGCCCATGCGCGTCGTGGTTCCGGCCTACATTCTGTCGGAGCTAAAGGCCGGATTCGCCATCGGAGCGGTTCTGTTTCTGCCGTTTCTCCTGATCGACATGGTGACCGCGGCGATCACGACTTCAATCGGCATGTTCCAGTTGCCGCCGGTCGTGGTATCGACTCCGTTGAAGATTCTGCTGTTCGTGATGGTCGACGGATGGAACCTGCTGGCCAGCTCGCTCTTGAAGAGTTTTTGAAAGGACGCCCATGACGCCAGATCTCGTTGCCGAGCTGATGCGTCAGTTGATGCGCGAGGCAATTGTGCTAGCGGCGCCTTTGCTGATTGCCGCGGCGGCGTTGAGCTTTGTGCTGAGCTTGGTGCAGACGTTGACCAGTTTGCAGGACCAGTCGCTGACCACGGTGCCGCGGCTGGCGGCGATTGCGCTGATTTTGCTGGCTGGCATGCCGTGGTTTCTGGAGCGGATGGCGACATACACGCGGCTGCTGCTCGGCGACTTTCACCGGTATCTGGGATGACAAAGGCAGCCATCAGCCGTCAGCTTTCAGCTTGGTTGGTGCGAAGGAGAAATCGCGGTGGTCGCGAACGCAGAAAAAAGCTGAAAGCTGATGGCTGAAAGCTGAGAGCTAGTTGAAATGAACGATTGGTCAACATTTCTAAGCGCGATGACGCTGGCCCTGGTGCGGATGAGCGGGATGGTGGCTTTCGCTCCCTTCTTCTCGTCGACTGCGCTGCCCGTGCGCGCGAAGGCGGTGTTCGTGGGCGCGGTGGCGTGGCTTGTGGCGCCGCTTGTGGTGGCGCTGCCCAACGCTCAGGCTACGCTCAGCTTTTCGGCCATCATCGGAGAACTGGCTGTGGGGCTGGTCTACGGACTTTCGCTCGTCTTGCTGAGCGAGATGCTCATCTTTGCCGGGCAGATCGCGGGATTGCAGTTCAGCTTCTCGCTGGTGAACCTTTTGGACCCTGAGTCGGCGATTCAGACGCCGCTTCTCGGCGACCTGTTTCAACTGATGGGCACGCTGGTGCTGATCACGGCAGGTCTGGACCGGATTCTGCTGGCGTCGGTTTTCCGGAGCTTTCGCGCGGTGCCGCTGGGGACTTTCACGCTGGCTCCGGTGGCCGCCCTGGCCATTGTGCGTGCCGCTGGTGGAATTTTTCTGGCCGCGCTGGAATTAGCCGCGCCGGTCCTGGCCTGCACCATGCTGGTCGAGATTGCCGTGGCCCTCGTGGGAAAGTTGAGTCCACAACTGCCGGTGATGTCGTTGACCGTCCCGATGAAAACATTAACCGGCTTCGTGATTCTTGCGAGCTCGCTCGCCCTGTGGCCACGGTTCATTGAGGCGCGCTTCGGCAGCCTGCTCGACATGGCCGAGAGATTGATTTCGGCTCCGGCTGCGGCGCACGTTGTCGCGCATGGGTTCGGAGGCTAGACGATGGCCGGTGAGCGCACCGAACAGGCCACGCAGCACCGCCGCGAGAAGGCGCGCAAGGAAGGCGACATCCTGCACAGCCGCGAGCTGACGGCCGCGGCAGGAACTCTGGCCGGCGTGATGGCGCTGGGTGTCTTGGGCGGCCGCACGGTCGAATCGTGGCAGCAGGCCTTTCAGGGATTTCTCTTGTTGGGCATGCCCGCGCATTGGGAACAGGCGACGCTCGCACCGACGCTCGTGGCCATACGGCGCCTGATGCTGGCGGTACTAGGCGCGCCAGCCGTGGTCATGGCCGCTGTGGCCGCGGCCGCCCTGGGGGCCGGAATTGCACAGACGGGCGGGGTGGCGGTTCACGGGAGCGCGATCGCGCTCAACCCGGAGCGCATCAATCCGATTTCGAATCTCAAGAATCTTTTCTCGCTGCGGGCGGCATCGCGGCTAGGGAAATCACTCATCCCGGCAAGCCTTCTCGCGGTCTTTGCCGTCCAGCGCATGGCGCACCAGTTGAGCATCCCGCCGTTTTCGACCGAGCGGCTGGAGCTTTTGGGAAAAGACGTCTACGGGTTGCTGTTGGCCGCGGCGTGGCTGCTGTTTGGATGGTCGGCTATCGATTACATCGTCGAGTGGCAGTCTCGTGAGTCGCGCCTCAAGATGAGCAAGCAGGATATGCGCGACGAATACAAGGAGACCGAGGGCAGCCCGCAGGTCCGGAGCCGCATTCGCAACCTGCAGCGCCAGATGCGTCGCCAGCGGGTGAAGGCCGATGTGTCGCGCGCCGCGGTGGTGCTGACCAATCCCACGCATTACGCCGTGGCCCTGGGTTTCGACTTCGTGACCATGGAAGCGCCCAAGGTCATGGCCAAGGGGCGAAATCTCCTGGCCGAAGAGATCAAGGCCGAAGCGCGTTGGGCGGGCGTGCCCATTGTCGAGAACCCGCCGCTGGCGCGCTCGCTTTATCGCACCGTTGAAGTCGGGCAGGCGATTCCGGTGGAACTGTATGCGGCGGTGGCGGCAATTCTGGCCTACCTCTACCGGCGGCGTGTGGAAGCCGAACTGCGCGATAGACAGCGCTCCGCGCACGCAGGTTCCGGAGGAGCTTCGAGATGAGCACAGCATCTCTGGCTGCGGGAACACTGCCGGCAAAAAGCTCGATCTGGCACAGCCTGCGCGACTATCTGCTGCCGATGGCCGCGATCAGCGTGATCTTCGTGATGCTGGTGCCGGTGCCGGCAGCGGTGCTCGATCTGCTGCTCGCGATCTCGATGGCCTGTTCCGTCATTGTCTTCCTCTCCGCGGTGCAGATTCGCCGCGCGGTTGAGCTGTCGGTCTTTCCCACGCTCCTGTTGCTGCTGACGCTGTTCCGGCTGTCATTGAATATCGCCTCGACGCGCCGCATTCTCTTGCACGGCCAGGAGGGAACAGGAGCGGCGGGAAGGGTCATCGAGGCCTTCGGTCAGTTTGTCGTGGGCGGCAACTACGTGGTCGGCTTCGTTCTTTTTTTGGCTTTGGTTGCGATTCAGTTCCTGGTT
Source organism: uncultured Occallatibacter sp. (assembly GCA_964614635.1). Classification (GTDB taxonomy): domain Bacteria; phylum Acidobacteriota; class Terriglobia; order Terriglobales; family Acidobacteriaceae; genus Telmatobacter. The sequence goes on along the minus strand of CAZTLV010000082.1, from coordinate 11,503 downwards.
GTTTCCCACGGCGCCGTGCGCACGGCCGAGGTAACGGCGCGCTTCACGCTGGATGCGTTGCCCGGCAAGCAGATGGCCATCGACGCCGACATGAACGCCGGGCTGATCGACGAGGCCGAGGCGAGGAGGCGTCGGCAGGCGATTGCGCGCGAAGCCGAGTTTTACGGCGCGATGGACGGCGCGGCGCGGTTCAATCAACGGGACGCGCTGGCCACGATCCTAATCACGACGATCAATATTGTTGCCGGCCTTTTGATCGGCACGCTGCAGCAGGGAATCGAGCTGGGCGAGGCCGCGCGTACCTACACCGTGCTTACAGTGGGCGACGGCCTGGTGACCATTATTCCGTCGCTGCTGGTTTCGGTGGCTGGCGGCATCACGCTGACGCGCGCGAATTCCGCCGGCATGCTGGGCGGCGAGATTCGGCAACAACTGCTGGCGCGGCCGGCGACGCTCTACATGGCTAGCGGGGTTTCTGCGTGCATGTGTTTGATCCCGGGATTGCCGAAGATCGCATTTCTTTCAGTGGCCGCAGCGTTGTTTGTGGGCGGAAGGCGCTTGGCGGCCGCGGCACCGGCCGTTCTTCCGGCCGAGACCTCAAGCCCGGACAAGAAGAAAAGCGAAGGCGCGCAGGGATCGGATCTGGCAGCCCTGATGCGTCTCGAAGACCTGACGCTCGAGATCGGATTTCAATTGATTCCGCTGGTCGACGAGAAGCAGGGAGGGCAACTGCTGGGGCGCGTGCGCGCGCTCAGGCGTCATCTCTCGTCGGAGATGGGCTTTCTTGTGCCGCCCGTGCATATCTCGGACAATCTTCGGCTGAAGCCGAGGGAGTATGTCGTTTCGCTGCGGGGAATCGAGATCGGCCGCTGGCAGACGGAGGGCCCACACCTGTTGGCAGTCTCAGGCGAGCCGTCGCGGCGGCCGCTGACGGGAAGGGAAACACGGGAGCCAGCCTTCGGAGTTCCGGCGATCTGGATCGCGCCCGCGCTCGAAGAGCAGGCCATTGCAGCAGGCTATTCGGTGGTGGATGCGGTCACCGTGATCACAACCCACCTCGGCGAACTGATCCGTCAGCACGCATGTGAGCTCTTGGGCCGCGCCGAAATCAAGCGTCTCGTCGATTCGTTGAACGACAGCCATCCGAAACTGATGGAAGAGCTGGTGCCGAAGCTGTTGACGCTAGGCGAGGTGGCGCGGGTTTTGGAGAGCCTACTTCGCGAGCGCGTTTCGATCCGCGATCTGGGCTCGATTCTGGAGGTGCTGCTCGAGGCGGCCGGGACCACGAAGAATCTCGTCGCGCTGGTGGAAGCTGCGCGAGCCGCGCTGGGAAGAAGGCTGGTGCAGCCGCTGGTCGACGGCGACGGCCAGTTGCCGGTTCTACTGCTCGATCCGGCGCTCGAAGAAGAGATTCTCGCGACCGTCGGTCCCGAGACGTCGGGGCTGGGCGGCCAGCGGCAACTTGCGGCGGGTGCGCGTCCGGCGACGCCAGTGGTGCGCCGTCTCGCCGATTCTGTGAGATCCCTTATCGGTTCGGCATCCTCCTCGGCCCCACCCGTGCTTCTTTGCCCCAGTCCGGCGCGCTATTTTGTCCGGCGATGGCTGGAGCCGGTTTTGCCACGTCTGGCGGTCGTTGCGGCCAGCGAAGTTCCATCCGAAATCCGGCTACGCCCTGTGGGTACCGTCCGGTAGTTGGGCGGTCGGGCTGGAGAACAGTTCGATGACCAGAAACGCCGGGCGGCCCAAGAAAGGTTGGCGATGGAAACTGCGACAGTAAGAGAGCCACGGGCGGTGCGGCGCGCCGCAATTCCAGGCGGTTACCCGCCGCAGGCGGCCTCTGTTCCGGCCCTGACGACCGAGCAGGAGCGCGTGCTGCTTGAGCACCTGCCCATTGTGCGCTTTCTGGCGCGGCGCATTCACGAGCGTCTTCCCCAGCATGTGGACATCGAGGATCTGGTTTCGGCGGGCGTGGTCGGGCTGATGGACGCATTCGCCAAATTCGATCCCGCGAAGAAGGTTCAATTCAGGAGCTACGCCCAGTTCCGCATCCGGGGGGCGATTCTGGACTCCCTGCGCACGCTCGACTGGAGCCCGCGCGAGCTGAGGCGCAAGGGCCGTGCGGTCGAAGAGGCGATCCGCGTGATGACGGCGCGGCTGGGCCGGGCCCCGGGCGAGGGTGAGATCGCCGCCGAGATGGGACTGAATCTTGACGAGTACCAGCAACTGCTCGGAGATTTGAAGGGCCTGGAGATCGGCACGCTGCACGTGGAGCGCAACGAGAGCTCGGGCGAGGAGGAGCTGGCCTATGTGCCGGGAAAGCCGGAGGATGATCCGCTGTTCCACTGCCTCCGGGGCGAGCTCGAAGAGCGGCTGACGGATGCAATTGCTCACCTGCCCGACCGCGAGCGGCTGGTGATGACGCTCTACTACTACGAAGAGATGACCATGCGCGAGATTGGCCTCGCGCTGGGCGTGGTTGAATCGCGCGTCTCGCAGGTGCACGCGTCGGCGGTTGTGCACCTGCGCGCTGCACTGCGCGACCTGGCGGGCAATGGTCCGGCGGAGCGGCCAGGCCCGAAAAACGTGCGGAGGAGATAAGTGTTGACGGAAAAGACACTGAAGCAGGACGAGATCGATGCGCTTTTCCAGGCTGCGCGCGCCGAGGTGCCCGAGGCCGCCCCGCCCGAAGTGCGCGCCAAGATCGTGCCCTATGACTTTTCCTCGGCGGGACAGATATCGACCGAACAACTGCGCGCCATCAGCATGCTCAACGATCTGTTCGCGCGCAACCTGACGCATAATCTGGCGGCGTGGCTGCGCACGCGGTTTCAGGTGAATCTGGTCTCGGCCGAGCAGATCCAGTTCAACGAGTTTCTCTTAAGAATTCCCGAGATTTGTTACGTGGCGTCGGTGCGGCTTGAGCCCCTCGGGGCTCTTGCCGTGCTGCAACTCGATCTCGGCCTCGCTCCTCCTATCATCGATCTGCTTTTGGGAGGCGACGGCAAGGACGGCCCCTTGCGCGAGGTGACCGACATCGAAGAAGCGATTCTGGCCAGCGTCGTCGAGAACATCTGCCGCGAGCTGACGGTAGCCTGGCAGCCGGTGGGTTTGAGCTTCCTGTTCGAGCGCCGCCAGATGCAGACCCAGGTGGCGCGCATTATTTCAGTCGCCGAAAAGACGCTGTGCCTGAGCTTCGAGATTCGCATGCCGCACAGCTCGGGGCTGTTGAATCTCGCTTTTCCGGCGGTGGTGGCGAACACCATCCTGCGGCGGCTCACGTCGGAGTGGGGCCGGCGGCGCGGTCACGCAGGGGACACAAGAGCGCGCATGAGCGATGTGGCCCGCGACATCCGCTTCGGCTGTTCGCTGCAACTGCCCACGGTGCGCGTCGCGGCAAGCGCTCTTGAGGAAGTTAAACCCGGGGACGTGCTGCGCCTCGACGTCGGCACCAACGCGCTTTCGGAGTTGCGGGTTGCGGGCCAGGCTCTTTCGCTGGCTCATGCCATGCGCCACGGCACGCATCGCGCGGCGCGCATTGAGCGCGTTTTTGAGGGAGGCGAGCGGTGAAAACCTACCTCGACTGCTGGACGCAGGTCGCAGCGGCGCTCTTCTCGCAGGCGTTGGCCGGGGAGCCGGAATTGTTGGAATCCTTGCCCAAGCCTCTGGGCGCGGGCTCCTTTGGATTTCGGGCCATGCTCGCGGGCGATGTAGCGGGCCGTTTTTCGGTGATCCTCGACGGTACGGTGCTGGAAATACCGCTGATGGGCGAGGGGGTGGATCAGAAGGCTGGCTGGAAAGAGCTCTTAAGCGAAGCGGCCGGCGCCGCCGCCGGCGATCTATTGGCCGCAACGGGAAAAAAATGCCAGGTCGTGGGCTTTGAGGAGATCGCCGCCGAATCAAAGATCTCGCAGGCCTTTCAGTTGCGCTCGGGCGGGCGCGCCTGGACGGTACTGGTCCGCGACGAAGTGCACGATGAGGGGAAAGAAGAGGCGCCCCAGCCCGAAACCGAACCCAAACTCCCAACAGCACCGCTGACCGCGACCGTCTCCGAGCAAGTTTCTTCGAGTCCACCTTCTTCGAACCCCTATCCGTCCGACGATCTGCGCACGGCAAGGCCCGCGATGAGTCCGGGTCTCGAACTGTTGCTCGACGTCGAGCTCGAAGCCTCATTGCGTTTCGGTTCGCGCGAGATGCCGCTCGGCGAGATTCTCGATCTGGGGCCGGGAGACGTGGTCGAGCTCGATCGTCATGTGGCCGATCCCGTGGACCTGATTGTGGGCGACAAGATTGTGGCGCGCGGTGAAGTGGTGTTGGTGAACGGCAACTTCGGGCTGCGCGTGACCGAGGTGGCCGCGCCGAGGAAGCGGTTGGAGAGCATTCGATGCCTTTTCTAGGCCGCCGTTCTCTCTCCGAATCCCGGGAGGCGCTGTCGAAATTCGCGACGAGCAGATTCTCTCCGTCGGACCGCGCGCCAGGATTGCCAAATCAACGAGGCCGGCAAGCGGGAGCCGCAGGAACGGTTCTCGGTGACGGCATCTTCTCGACCTGCGCCAATCCGCGCTGCGGATCGAGCTGGCTGCGCCTGTGGAGGCGGCGCGAGACGCCGGCCTTTGAAGGCGGATGGTGCTGCTCTCAAGAGTGCATGGCGGCGCGGGTGGCCGCCGCGCTCTCTCGAGAGATGGACGGGCGCGGCTCGCCCGGGGAGAGCCATCGTCACCGGATTCCGCTGGGACTGGTTCTGCTCGAACAAGGCTGGATCACGAACCAGGACCTGCGCACGGCTCTTCAATCGCAAAGAGCCGCAGGCGCGGGAAGGCTGGGCAGGTGGCTGCTCGAGTCGCGAAGCGCAAGCGAGGAGAACATTACGCGCGCTTTGGGCCTGCAATGGGGATGCCCGGTGCTGGCGATGGAGTTCCACCACCCGGAAGGGCTGACGGCGCTGGTGCCGCGCCTGTTTGTCGATGCCTTCGGAGCGTTGCCCTTGCGGGTGGCGGCGGGGAAGATTCTCTATCTTGGGTTCGAGGATCATCTCGACCCCGCCCTCTCGCTGGCCCTGGAACGCATGACGGGGCTTGAGGTGATCGGTGGCCTGGTGCGCGAATCGGAGTTTCATCCCGCGCATTCCCGGCTTCTCGAGGCGCGCTTTCCGGCCGCGGAGCTGATTGAAGCCCAAACCGAATCCGGGCTGGCCTCGGCTTTTGCGAGAGCCGTTGAAAGGACCGGACCCGCCGAGTCGCGCCTGGTGAGGGTGCACGATTGCTTCTGGCTTCGCATGTGGCTGCGGCCGCCGGGGGCGGCTTTGCCCGAGTTGGACTCGGTGCGCGATCTGATCGGCTCGGTCCGCACGCACTGACGTGGGCGGGCGGATCGGGGCGGCCCGCAGGGGAGGCGGGGCTGGGAGGCGGCAGCGGAGGTGCCGACAAGGGGTGGGCCGAAGGCGAAATCGCGCTGGGTATTCAAGGATCGACTCCGAGCGCCGATACAAAGAGTGTGGAGGGACCCTGGGCATGAGCGAAGTTCGAACCCTGATCGTCGACGACTCCTCGGTGATGCGCAAGATCGTCGAGCGCGCCTTGCGCCAGGCGGGACTCAATGGTTTGGTGGTGCACGAGGCCGGCAGCGGTGTGGAAGGGCTGGAAGTATTGAAGTCGACCCAGGTCGACCTGATCCTGTCCGATATCAACATGCCGGCGATGGACGGGCTCGAGTTCTTGCGCCAGATACACGCGCAGAATCTGGCAGTCGGCATTCCCGTGGTGATGATCACAACGGAATCGAGCGAGGAGCACGTGAAGCAGGCGATTGAGGCGGGAGCGAAGGGCTACATTCGCAAGCCGTTTACCGCCGAGCAGGTGAAGGAGCGGGTATTGCCCTTGCTGCACGCGGCGTAAGGGGCGAGTCCGGCGACTCGGGCACTGCGCGGATGAAGACTCGGTTTCCGGGGGACGGGATCTCCGGATCGATTTTCTTCGAGATTTGCGCGGGCAGGGCGAATGGGGACAGGGTCGGGAGGGCGCCATGTTGTTGAACGGTGTACGTGCATCGGTCACCGGAGGACACAGCGGCGGCGGAGACAAGGACGTTGCCGGCCGAGATGCGGGTGGCGCGGTCATGAGGGAGCGTACGATGGCGGTTTCATTGCGTGAATCCGTGCAGCAGGTCTCCGATCCACGGAACCTGGATGCGAGCGTGGACGAGGTTTTCCGGCTGATGCTGGGCCTGGAGTGCAAGCGCGTCATGGGCCCGGCTGTCTTGAACCCGGACTCCGTGACAGCCGTGGTGGGGTTAGGTGGCGTACTGAGCGGCGCGTGCGTGTTCAAATCGGGCGCGGGGACGGCGATGAAGATCGCGGCGCTCATGACGGGCATGGAATTCAGCGCCATCGACGATACGGTGAAGGATGGAATCGGCGAAATCTGCAACATGTTGGCCGGCGCATGGAAGGGCAAGGTGCCGGAACTAGCGGCCAACACCGGGCTCTCCGTGCCCGCCGTAATCACTGGCCGCGATTACAAGCTGCACGTGCAAGCTCCGGAGTTTCAGATCCATCACACGTATCGCTTCGACGACCAGATGTTCGAAGTTACGATCGTGTGCGACGGACTGCAGTAAAACAGCTTCCAGCTTCTAGCCGCTAGGCTCCCAGCCACCCCTGCTGAACAGAAAGCAGCGGAAACCGCGGGAAAGCAGCACGCGAGGAGGGAGCTCGTTCGAAAATCTCCGAGCGGTGCGCCTAGCGAAACCAGGTGCGAGCTGGAAGCTGGTAGTTTGGGCTGCATTTGCTTCCTCCCACACTAAATCCTTCTAATCCTTCGCGCCCGTTTTCCGGTCATCCATCTGCATTTCCTCTCTCCAGTTTCACTGGAGCATCCATGGACAGCGGCTACTACGCGGCGATGACGGGTCTAGTGGCGCGTACCCAGGCTTTGGATACCGCGGCGGCCAATCTTGCCAACGCGCAGACGCCGGGTTACCGCGCCGAGCGGGAGTTCTTTCGTTCCGTGCTGCTGGGGCCCGACGCGCTCAATTCTCAGCTGGGCCAGACCGTGAATAACTACGGCTTGCTTGGCGGCGATCGGCTGAGCATGGCGCAGGGGGCTATGGAACAAACTGGCAGTCCGCTTGACCTGGCCATTGAGGGCCAGGGTTTCTTCATGGTCCAGACGCCCAATGGCTTGCGCTACACGCGCGACGGCAGCTTTCACCGTGCGCAGAGTGGGCAACTGGTAACTGAGGCCGATGAGCCTGTGCTCACCGCGACGGGCCAGACGATTGCAGTTCCTCCGGGCGAAGTGTCGGTGGGCGGGGATGGAACGGTTTCTGTGGCGGGCGGCGCGGTGGCGACAATCGGTGTCGTCACGTTTCCTGCTGGAACCGAGCTTACGCCCGAGGGCGCGAACCGCTATTTGGCGCCGGCAGGAGTGACGCCGGTCGCGGCGAAGGATGCGGCGGTACATGAGGGAGCCCTCGAGGCAGCCAACCAGGACGTGGTCGAGGGTTCGCTGAATCTGATCGTGATGCAGCGCCAGGCGGAGATGATGCAGAAGGCATTGACGGTGTTTCACACCGAATTCAACAAATTTGCGACGGAAGATCTGCCCAAAGTTTAATCCGAGGGGAGAAGAGACCGCGGATCCAGTCCAAAACGAGGAAAAGAATGATTCGAGCCTTGTATACCGCAGCCAGTGGCATGAGCGCGCAGCAGATGAATCTGGATACCATCGCCAACAACCTCGCCAACTCGTCGACCACTGGCTTCAGGCAATTGCGCCTGCAGTTTCAGGACATGATTTATCAGAACATGGTGACGCCGGGCGCGGCGCAGAGCCAGAACACGGTTTCTGCGGGAATGCAGATCGGCCTAGGAACAAAATCGGCGGCGACCGAGGTGATCAATACACAGGGCGAGCTGAACGAGACCGACAACCCGCTCGATGTGGCGATTCAGGGCTCGGGATTCTTTCAGGTGCAGCGGCCCGATGGCACCATTGCCTACACGCGCGCAGGGCAGTTTCATTTGAACAATCAAGGCACGATCGTGACCACCGATGGCGATCCGCTGATTCCGACCATCACGATTCCGTCGAATGCCACAGCGGTGACGATTACCGAATATGGCGTGGTGAACGCGACGCTGGCTGGCCAGCAAAATCCCTCGCAGCTGGGGCAGATTCAGTTGGCTACGTTTCCCAATCCCGGCGGCCTCGAGAGCATGGGCAACAACCTGCTGACGGCGACGCTCAGTTCGGGCGACCCGGTACTGGGCAATCCGGGTGGAACGGAAGGCATGGGCACGCTGCAGCAGGGATATCTCGAAAACTCGAATGTGGACGTCGTGACAGAGTTTGTGCAGATGGTGCTGGCGCAGCGGGCCTATGAATCGAACTCGAAAGTAATCAAAGCCGCAGACGATATGTATTCGGAAGTCAACAATATGACGCACTGAACCTCCGGCATTGGTTGAAGAATGAGAACAAGCGAAGTGTCAATGCGTTCGATCGTTCTGGCTGGTATTGCAGCGCTGGGTTTCGGAGCTTCAGTGCTTGCGCACGCCCAGGACCGCGGCCAGATTTCGGGGCCGGTGGTGCGCGTGATCGACGACGGCGCAACGGGCGACCGCTGGCTTCTCCTGCGCGACGCGGCCGATCCAGGCGGTCCGGGGCGGATGGTACGAGTCGAGCGTACGGGCGCGGAAGCTGGCGCTGAAGATTCAAACCGGAGATCCGAACCCCGGCCAATGGGAACAAAGAAACAAACGGCCCGCGGCGCGGCCGCCGGTGCGGAACTCCGTCCGGTGATTCGCGCCGACGACGCGCTCGTCGTCGAGGAGCACACGGCGGTGGTGGACGCGCAACTGGAAGCAACGGCGTTGGGTTCGGCGGCGATTGGATCGGAGTTTGAGGCGCGGTTGAAGATCGGCGGCAGAGTGGTGAGGGCAATCGCGCTTGGACCGGGAAGAGCTGCCCTCTTGCCGAAGGAGACAGTTGAGCCATGAATACGCGGTCGGCGCTAGTCGTCATCCTGAGCGCGGTTCTGGCGATTCCAGGTTCGGCGTGGGCAAAGAAGCATGCTCCGGCGTCGGCAGCTGCGAAGGCTACTCCGCCCGAGGAGGCCTTGCGCAACTACATCACGCGGGTGCGCGCACAGCAGGCGGACGAGGTGCATACGGAGGGTTCGCTCTGGAGCCCGGAGGGCCAACTGGTTCGGTTGGGCACCGACGTAAAAGCTTACCGCGTTCATGACGTGGTGATGATTGTGGTGGGCGAAAGCCTGACGGCGTCGACCGATGGGCAAGTGAAGAACTCCCGGGCGTCGAATGCCAACTCTGGAATCACGTCGCTGTTTGGCGCGCTCAAGGCTTCGAACGCGTTACAGAACCTGGTCGGCGCAACGGCTTCGTCGGGTCTGACGGCGCAGGGCCAGAGCACCACCGACTCAAGTTTGGCGACCACATTCGGAGCCGAAGTGGTGGACGTGCTTCCCAACGGAATGCTGGTGGTGCAGGCGACGCGACAGATTACTTTCTCCCAGCAGACGCAGCTGATCGTTCTGCGCGGGCTGGTGCGGCCCGAAGATGTGAGCAATCAGAACCAGGTGCTGTCAACGGCGATGACCGATCTCGAGCTCGAAGTTACGGGCAAGGGTATTGTGAACGACTCGACCTATCGCCAGAATCCGCTGGTGCGATTGCTCGAGAAGCTGGTGATTTTCTGAAGTGGCCAGGAAAATGGCATGACGATACGCGCAGCGGTTTCGGAAAGGACGGATAAAAGCAAATGGAGCCGGGTGATTCCTCTTCTTAAAAGCCGCGAGTTCTGGTGGTGGGTGGTGTTGGCCGGAGTATGGTTGTTGGCGATCACGGTGGCCCCTCCCCAGGAGCCGGGACAGAAGTCGCGCATTAAGGATGTAACAACTATTGAAGGCATTCGCGACAACCAGCTTGTGGGCTATGGCCTGGTGGTGGGCCTGAAAGGCACCGGAGACAGCTCGCAGACTGTGTTTCCGGCGCAAACGCTGGTTTCGGCTCTGGAAAAGATGGGCATCACGGTGCCGCAAACCGGATCGAACAGCGCCAGCAACATGCAGGTGAAAAACATGGCGGCGGTGTTCGCGGTGGCTACGCTGCCTCCGTTCTCAGGTCCCGGCTACAAGGTGGATGTGACGGTTTCCTCAGCCGGCGATGCGCGGTCAATTGAAGGCGGGATTCTGTTGATGACGCCGCTCTACGGACCGGATGGGCAGATCTACGCGCAGGCGCAGGGAGCCCTTGTGCTCGGGGGATACATGGCGGCTTCGGGGGGCAGCGCCAAGCAGGTGAATCATCCCACGACCGCCCGCATCCCCGGCGGCGCGATGGTGGAGCGGGTTGTTCCATTTGATCTGAAGCAGATGCGCACGGTCACCGTGGTGTTGAACGATGCCGACTTTCATACCGCGGAGCGGATGGCGGCGACGGTGAATCAGTCCCTCGGCGCGGCGCGCGCAAAAGCCATCGACGGCCGGCGGGTGGAGATCGCAGTCGAGCGGGACGAGGATGTTGCGTCTCTGCTCGACAAAGTGGAGGAACTGGAGATCGATGTGTTTCCGCGGGCGCGCGTCGTGGTGAATGAACGCACGGGAACGGTGGTGATTGGCGGAACGGTGCGATTGCAGCCAGTCTCGATCTTGCACGGCGGGCTGAGCATCAACGTGATCACGAATGTGGAAATCTCGCAACCCAATTCGATGTCATCGGGCACCACGCAGGTTGTGGCACAGACTACGGTCGAAGCGCAGGACAAGCCGGTGAACCGTATCGACTTGAAAGAGGGCGCGACGGTGGAGGATTTGGTCGAGGAATTGCAACGGACCGGAGCAGGAGCGCGGGACGTCATCTCGATCCTGCAGGCAATGAAGGCAGCCGGGGCACTCGACGCCGACCTGGAAGTGCTGTGAAAGAGGGCATAGGGAAAAGCGAGCAAGGGGGCGTGGAATAAGGGAGCAGGGGCACAAGGCAAAGGGGAAGGACGACCAAGGGAGCGGGGATTGAATATTGGATCGATTATCGGGGAGGCAGCAACAGCGCAGCCGGCCAGTGCGCCATCGCCCAAATTGTTGCAAGCGGCTCATGAATTTGAAGGGCAGATGATGAAGCAGTTGCTCCTGCCCATGACGAACGGTGATGCACTGACGGGCGCCGAGGACGGCGACTCGGATTTGGGCTCCGGATCAAGCGGCGCGCTGGGAGAATTTGCGTCTGAGGCGCTCGGGAAAGCTCTCAGCGAGCGCGGCGGGTTCGGAATTGCCGATCGAATCGTGAAGGAGCTTTCCCGGTCTGGTAATCATCACGGAAACGGGAAGGTAACCGGAAATCTGCACGGTAATACCGTGATGAGAGCTCCTGAATGACTAGAGTGATTAGCGAAGGGGCCGATAGACCTGGCAAGGAGCAAAGTGTATGGATATTCGCAATAGCCTGGATGGATTGAGGTCATTGTTAGGGGTGAATCCGACGCCCGCGCAG
>CAZTLV010000081.1:0-16526 GCA_964614635.1 uncultured Occallatibacter sp. | reverse complement strand
AAACGGGGACCAGTAGCCGACGCTGGAGGTCGGTAGCATGCGGCTACTGGTGATCCCTGTATGAACGAAGCTTGCTGCGGCTTCCCCTTTCCACGGCAACTTCGTGTCGCCCGGCTCTAAGAGAACATTCTTGCTAGCCCTCCGAACCATGTTGACAATTGGAGTGTCTCCCATGTGGATTCGCCTCACCGTGACGGCCGTCACAGGAGTCTGTGCTCTTTTTCAACACCAAGTTGTTGCTCCTGTTCAACCGCAGACCCCCGCGTCCGACCCAGAATCTTGCCTTGGCTGTTCGCCAGGCAGGTTTGACAAACCGCGCCGATCGCTGGAGAATCGGAGATTCAGTTCCCTCCAACGGAAGGCCTTCCTGTGGCAGCACTCCTGACAACGAATTTGGGCGCGATTCCATTGATTGGCAGGGGAAAAGTACGCGATTTGTACGCAGTTGACGAGAACTTGCTTCTCGTTGCCACCGACCGCATTTCCGCATTCGATCATGTTCTTGGAGCGGGCATCCCTGGTAAAGGCAAGATACTTACCCAAATCTCGCTCTTCTGGTTCGGCCTGCTTTCAGACATCGTTCCCAACCACCTGATCACTGCGGATGTGGCCGAATATCCATCCCTGTTGCAGCCATACAGAAACCAACTGGAAGGCCGGTCGATGCTGGTGAAGCGGGCAACCATGTTTCCCGTGGAGTGCGTTGCGCGCGGCTACCTTGCCGGGTCCGGTTGGAAGGAATACAAAGCGGATGGATCGGTCTGCGGCATTCCCCTGCCCAGCGGCCTGCTGGATGGATCGAGGCTGCCCGAGCCTTTATTTACTCCAGCCACGAAGAGCCAGGATGGCGCCCACGACGAGAACATTTCATTTGCGGCCACCGAAGCGCAGATCGGAGCGGCCGACGCCTTCGAGCTCCGGCGCCTGACTCTGAATCTTTATGCCAAGGCGACCAAGCACGCCGAGGCACACGGATTAATTCTGGCGGACACAAAATTTGAGTTTGGTAAAACAGAGGATGGGATTATTCTTGCCGATGAGGCACTGACTCCGGATTCTTCCCGCTTCTGGGAAGGCGCAACCTGGAAGCCAGGCGGCGCTCAGCCATCCTTCGACAAACAATTTGTTCGCGATTATCTTGAATCAATCCAATGGAACAAGCAGGCCCCGGCGCCCAGTCTGCCAAACGATGTGGTGGAGCGGACACAGGCCAAGTATCTTGAGGCCTTTCGCCGCCTGACCGGGCATGATCTGAATCTGTAGCGCAAGGACGGAGTAAAGCGTGACTTGGGTAGATTGGGCGATTGTCATCTTCATGGTGCTTTCAGTGCTGGGTGGAATTCAGCAGGGGTTCTTCCGCTCAGTCGCCACACTGGGCGGCCTGGTGCTGGGGCTCATGCTGGCAGCCTGGAACTACGGACGCGCCGCAGAACTGCTCAAGCCTTTCCTGCGGGTCGATGCCCTGGCGAATACTTTCGGCTTCCTGCTGATTGCAATTGTGGTGATGGCCCTCGTTGGTTTGATTGGGTCAGTTTTGGCCAGGACCTTTCACAAACTGGGACTCGGCTGCCTCGATAGGATTGCCGGCGCAGTATTCGGCCTTCTTCAAGGCGCATTGCTGGTAAATTTGTGTATCTTAGTTGCTGTGGCCTTTTTTCCTAGATCTCCCTGGCTGCTTGAGGGAAGACTTCCCAGGGAGTTTTTTGGCGTCCTGCATCTCAGTACACATGTGACGCCGGAAGACCTCGCCAGGCGCATCCGTGAGGGACTGAGGACTCTGGAAGAAGAGTCTCCGGAGTGGATGCATCCCGAACACCGTTGATGGCAGATTATGGTTGCACAGGGCAACAGGAAACAGGTAAAGCTAATACAAGACCACGAGGCAAACGTGAGACGAGAACTGGATAACCTGGTAACGCAAATGCATTCGAGCGGCATTCGCTATGATGACGCGGTGCGCGACTTCAAGCGACAGTATCTGCGCGAAGTATTGATTGCTCACCGGGGAAACCAGTGTAAAGCGGCCGAAGAGTTGGGGATGCACAGGAACACCCTTAGCCGCGCCATGGCGGAGTTGGGACTGGATCTTGCCGAGGTCCGTGCCGGTCTCAAGCGTCCGCCCCGCAGCGAACGTCCTTTGTATAGCGCGGGGAGACAGGCCTACCGCCAAGGCTGAAGATTCACCTGAGGAAATGCAGACAACTTCATTGACACCTGAAGCGCGCGTCGCAATCGAGCCGGGCTTTGCCTGGGATGCGCAAGATGCCTACCTGTTCGACATTGATGGCACCCTGTTGCGGAGCCGCGACCGCATACACGTAGACTCGTTTGCCTCGAGCGTTCATCGTGTGACAGGTTTTGAGATCACGCTGGCCGGCATCCTGCTGCATGGCAGTACAGATACAGCGATCCTGCGCGAGGCCTGCAACCAGGCTGGAGTTCCTGCTGAGATTCTCGAGGCTCGGCTGGAATCCATTCTTGAAGCCATGCGGAACGCGGTTTCGGAGCGGCGTCACGAGATGGACGTGATCCGCATGCCCGGCATTGAAGAAACATTGAGCCACCTGGCCCATAGGGGCAAACTGCTGGGAGTGGCGACCGGCAATCTGGAGATGATCGGCTGGATCAAGATTGAGCAGGCCGGCCTGCGGGAGTGGTTCCGATTCGGCGGATTCAGCGATCATTTTCCGGTTCGGTCTGAACTCATTGGACAAGCGGCAAATAAGGCAAGAGACCTGGCTGGAAAAGGCGCGAGCGTCTGCGTGGTGGGCGACACTCCACGCGATATTGAGGCCGCGCGAGCGAATTTTCTTTCGGTGATTGCCGTTGCTACTGGACGGTACAGCTTCGAGGAACTGCTCAAGCACCAGCCGGAGGTCTGCGCTTCTTCATTAGCCGATCTGCTGGCGCTACGACGGACGGCAGAGTGAGAGGGCGCCACTTCGAGCTGCGTGTGGGGAAGGCGAACAAGCCTGGTTGCAGGCGGAGGGCAAACCTCTTTACGGCTGCAACTATGCTGACTGTATTTCCCATTGTCACCTTCGCCCAGGTGGAAGCTCCTCTTCGACAGAGCCAGCAACCGGCATCGCCAACCCCGGCGGCAACCGGCAGTGAGACCGCCAGAACACCAAACAGCAGCGATCGGCGACGGGCCGTGAAGTTGTACCTTGACGCGACAAGGCTCTTCGAAAAAGAGAAGTTTGAAGATGCCTTGCAAGACTACCAGCAGGCCGCCAAGCTTGACCCCTCCAACACCGACTATGCCCTTGCGGCTGAGCTGGCCCGCAGTCACGCCGTCACGGCGCTGATCCAGACCGCCGCTAAAGATCGGCTTCGCGGCGAGGCGGCGGGCGAGCGAGCGGCCCTGACGCACGCTCTGGAACTCGACCCGGGCAATTCCCAAGTCACCGAGCATTTCCGCGAATTGGGCGACGATATTTTGCAGCAACAACCTGTTCCGATCAACCAGCAAGCAGCGAGTACAGTGGGTGAAGCGGTGCCCCTGGCGCATTCCGGCGGATTGCATAGCTTCCATCTGCACACAGACGCACAGCAAGCCATCAAACAGATCTTCAAGGCCTATGGAACCGATGCGACGGTTGATAGCACCATCCACTCCACGCAGGTGAGGCTGGACGTGGATGACGCCACATTTCAGCAGGCCATGAGCGTTCTGAGCCTGCTCACAAACTCCTTTTATGTTCCTCTGGACGCGCATCGGGTGCTGGTTGCTCTCGACTCGCAAGAGAACCGCCAAAAGTTTCTTCGCAATGAGGTGGAAACAGTTTATCTGTCAGGTTTATCGGCGAGCGAACTAACCGACGTCGGCACTCTGGCCAAGAACGTGTTCGATGTGCAGCAAATGTCGGTGGATCAATCCGCGGGAACAATAACGATTCGCGCGCCAGAGAGCACGCTGAATGCCTTCAACGCCACAGTCCGCAGTTTGATCGAAGGCCGCAACCAGGTGGTATTGCAGGTACAGCTCATTCAGATCGCCCACTCCACTGACCGCAATACTGGGGTTCAGCCGCCGCAATCGATTTCGGCTTTTAATGTTTACGCCGAAGAGCAGTCGATCTTGAACGCAAACCAGAGCCTGGTACAGCAAATTGTTTCGTCGGGGCTGGCCGCACCCGGCGACACCCTGGCCATCCTTGGCATCTTGCTGGCATCGGGACAGGTCTCGAGTTCACTTTTTTCGAACGGCTTCGCTCTCTTTGGAGGCGGAATTACGCAATCGGCCCTGGCTCCGGGATCAGTAAGCGCCAATCTCAACCTGAATTCATCTGATTCCCGCGAACTGGACGACATGCAATTGCGGCTGAGCGATGGCGAAGCGGGCACGGTGCGATCAGGAACCCGATACCCAATTCAGACTTCGTCATTCTCCAGCCTGTCCGGCAACTTGCCCAATATTCCTGGATTGACCGGCGCGGGAAACTCCGGCAGCCTGTCTTCCCTTCTGTCATCTCTCACCAGCAGCGTCCCCAACGTTCCCCAGGTGGAATATCAAGACCTGGGCCTGACGCTGAAAGCCACCCCCCAGGTGATGCGCAATGGCGACGTCGCCCTAACCGTTGACATGAAAATCGATGCCCTGGAAGGTACCGCAATCAATGGAAACCCAATTCTGAATAATCGAACCTATTCCGGTGTAGTCACGTTGAAGCAGGGCGAGGGCGTGGTGGTGATCAGCGATCTGAATAAGCAGGAAAGCCTTGCCATCAGCGGAGTGCCGGGCATCAGCGAGATTCCGGGATTGAATAACGCCACCGGCAAGAATACCCAGAAGAGCTATGCAACCATGCTGATCGTGATCACGCCCCACGTCGTTCGCGGAACCCAGTCCTCAGGACACTCGCCGATGATCCGCATTGAAAAAAGCGCAGCTCCGCGATAGCTTAACGCCCAGCGGCGAGGTTGTTGTTTTCCCAATGAACCGAGAAAAGTTTGCTCCCAGCCAATGCAAGTCCGTAGAGCGGGCCTTGCATTGGCTGGGAGCAAGGTTCATGGCGGCTCGTGGTCGCGGCCGCGCCTATTGAGTGATGCCGTCCAGCTTCTCCTGGTACGCGACGATCTTCTTGATTACGTCGTAGGGAGCCCCGCCAATGGGGATCTGCCGGCCGTTGATCACCAGAGTGGGTGTCTCGTTGATGTTCAAGTCCTGGGCCAGCTTGACTGAGGCGTCGACCGTGTGGCCAACTTCCGGAGTGGATGAGCAGGTGGCGATCTTCGCAGGATCAAGACCGGCTTTGACTACGGCGCTGTTCAATGTGAGAGTTGCACCGTCCGGAGTGGCAAGCCCATCCTGGCCATCAAACACTGAAGACGCATACTGGAAGAAGGCGTTGCTTCCACCCTGCTTGGTAACGCAGACAGCATATTCCGCAGCCTTGACAGCCTGGGGGTGAAGCTTGGCGAGGGGGTAGTTTTGAAAAACAATGCGCGCCTTGGGAAAATCCACGGCAAGTTTGTCCATGTTGGCCTGTGCGTCCTTGCAATGCGGGCATTGGAAGTCGGCAAACTCGACCATCTCAAGGTCCTTTGAAGCGGACCCACGATATGGCCCATCGGCGCGGTCTTCAATCATTTTGCGATATTCGGCGAATGGATGTTCTCCAAACGCGATCACCTGGTCATCAGCAATGATGTGTTTTCCGTCCTGCAGAACGAAGAACCCAACGGCCGAAGGCTTCATCTTGCCGGTTTTATCTCCCACAAAGATGACCACTTTACTGAGACCTTCGACCGGGGTCTTGAGGATGGCCTGAACCTGCCAAATACGGTTCTCGTCGTAGCCCCAGCTGGTCTCAAGAAAGTTGTCGATGGTCTCCTTGGTGGGCGAGGTCGCGGTGAAGTTGGCCGGATCGGGCTTGGGAAACACGGGCGCGGCGGATGGCGCGGGAGCCGGCGCGGACGGCGCGGACGCATCTTGAGGGGGCGCGGAAGGAACCTGCTGCTGGGCAGCGGCCAGGATGGTCAATGAAGACGCAACCAGCACGGCTGCGCTGGCGAAACGAATGAACGAACGGATCAAGCGGATTCTCCTTATGTTGCAATACCAGGGTTCGTGCGCCCTGTTTGAATTCCTTCAATGTCGACGCCCCCGGAGATCGCATCGACTGGAGGGTGATGACTGCAAAGTGCTCTATCCATGGTAATGCTTTGCCACGGGGAGGCTCACGGATTCTGGATTAAACTTCAACCTTGACAGCAATAGGAAACCTGCGGCCCATGCCAAACGACTTTGATGTGACTTTCAGGACCGGCGCGGCCTGCTGACGCTTATACTCAGAGCGCTCGACCAGATGCACAACCTGTTTGACCAGTTCAAGCGGGAATCCGTGAGCCTTGACAATTTGCTCCGGGGTCTCATATCGCTCCACGTAGGCTTCAAGAATGGGGTCGAGAATATCGTAGGGCGGTAGTGAGTCAGTATCCTTCTGGTCTGGACGCAGTTCCGCGGAAGGCGGCTTGTCAAGAATGGCAACAGGGATCACTTCGCGGTCCCGGTTGAGCCAGCGGCTGACAGCATAAACGCGTGTCTTCACCAGGTCGCCAATCACGGCCAGTGCACCCACCATATCGCCGTAGAGGGTACAGTAGCCCACGGCCATCTCCGATTTATTACCCGTCGTGAGCACTAAAGCGGAAAATTTGTTTGAAAGCGCCATGAGCAAGCCCCCACGTATGCGGGACTGAATATTCTCTTCAGTTGTGTCAACCTTCAATCCTGCAAACTGATGTTCGAGGGCGCGCGTGTACTCGTGAAACAGGTCGCTGATCGCGATCACTTCGAACCGGATTCCAAGATTCGCTGCCAATTGCCGGCTGTCGTCAATCGAGCCTGAAGACGAATAGGGGCTCGGCATCCCGACCGAAATCACGTTTTCAGAGCCCAGCGCCTCTTTGGCAATTGCCGCCACCAGCGCAGAATCTATACCGCCGCTCAGGGCTACCAGAACCTTGCGGAAGCCGCACTTGCGCACGTAATCCCGCGTGCCCAAAACCAACGCGTCATAAGCGGCAGCAGTGTCATTCTCTGCAGGTTCGGGGCACGAAGGCGCATCGGCCGGAGTATGGATCGCGGACTCCATGTCGATGATCACGAGGTCTTCAGCGAATGAAGCAGCCTGTGTGATCAATTCGCCATGATCATTGAAAGCCAGTGAAGAACCGTCGAAGATCAGGCTATCGTTGCCGCCTACCTGGTTGCACATCAGCACCGGTATCCGGTCTCGCCGCGCAATGGCAGCTAGCATCTGGCGTCGAATCGCCCGCTTGCCGTGCCAGAATGGCGACGACGACAGGTTGATGTGGAAAGCGGGCTTCTGCTGCATCAGCTCTGCCATTGGATCGACACTGTACAGTGGCCGAGCCCAGAAATTCTTATCGTTCCACGCATCTTCGCAGATGGTCATCGCAAGCCGAACGCCGTCAAGCTCGACCACTTTCTGCTGCCGGGACGGCGCGAAATAGCGCTGTTCATCGAAGACGTCGTAAAACGGCAACAATCGCTTGTGCTGCTCGAGCAGCAAGTCGCCGCGGTCCAGCAAAACCGCCGCGTTCACTGCCGGCTTGCCGCTGTCACCACCAGCAGCCAACGCCACGCCGGCCGCCACAGCGGTGGACAGGTGCTGTGTTGCGACTGCAAGTTCATCCACAGCCGTCCGGCACCGCGCCAGGAAGCTTGGCTTCTCGAGGAAATCGGCGGGGGGATAGCCGCAGATCGCAAGTTCTGAGAACACGGTGAGCCGCGCGCCCAGGTCGGCCGCCCGCTGGCTGGCAGCAACAATCTTTTCAAGATTTCCGGTGAAATCCCCAACGATTGGATTGATCTGGGCAAGTGCGATCTTCACATCTCTAGTTTAATCCCGGAGAGGCGAACGCACTGCCCATTGTTTCGGCCGGGTGTCACGGGAGTTGATAGACAATCGCGCATGGCTCAATCGGATTCATAATCCTATTCGAGCTGCGTCCATCCCTTTTTCTCGCCGCCGATCTGTAGAACTCCAAACAGAACCGCAAGGCCAGCCAGTCCAAGCAGAGAATGCCCGATGCCCAGTCCAGTCCCCAAGTTCACTACGAATGCCAGAACAGACGTCGCGACGCAGCCAAAGAAGCCCCATCTCTTCCACTGGAACATTGCGATTGCGAAGATGACATTCAACATTCCCACGAAGGCCAGAAGCGGGCCAACCCATTTGGGCTCGCCGGGCAGGCTCAGGGCTACGTGCGCCGAGCCAACAAGATAGACTCCAGCGACGATCGAATTGGCTGCAATCATCAGCGCCAACCACGCAGTCAGGCATCCATGTCGCTCTTTTCCGTCATTCATCTCCACTTCCTCTTGCTCCCGAGGCGGTTCACTCTCATCCACCTTACTCCTCCGAAGCATGAGGAGAGGCTTGCTAGGAGCCCGTTCCCGCGAAGACCACGAGAATTGTGCGGACGATGATCTTGAGGTCCAGCCAGATGCTCCAGTTGTCTATATACGACACATCCAGCGAGATATAGCTATCGAATGACGGGTCTTGCCGCGCCTGTACCTGCCAGAGCCCAGTGATGCCCGGGGTCACATCGAGCCGGCGCAGATGCCCGAGCTTATATTCCCGCACTTCGCTTGCCAGTGGCGGGCGAGGACCGACGATGCTCATATCGCCCTTGAGAACGTTGAAGAACTGTGGCAACTCGTCCAGCGAATACTTGCGCAGAAACCGGCCCACATTCGTAATGCGGGGATCGTTTGAAATCTTGAAGAGCACGCCGTCTCTCTCGTTCATGTGCATCACGTCGGCGCGGCGTTTCTCGGCATCGCGAACCATGGTGCGGAACTTGGTGCAGTGGAAAACGCGGCCCTTTTTGCCAATGCGCTCTGACGAATAGAAGATAGGCCCGCGTGAATCCAGCTTGACTGCGATTGCGACGGCCAGCAGAACAGGCGAAAGCACGATCAACGCCAGGCTTGAAAAGATAATATCCACCACTCTTTTGAGCAGCAGACCCATCTCTGGGACGTGACCGCAATGCAGCGGGATGGTGGGAAACTGGCCGATGTATTCAATGGGGCTATTCCAAGCCAGTCCGTCGTACATGTCGGGAATAACGCGCAGATCAACGCCATAAAGCCTTGCCTGGTCCAGCACACTCTGGACGATGCCTCGCTCACAAGGGGTGGTGAAAAAAATCTCATCCACAAATTGCTTCCGCGCGTGCTGGAAGAGCGTGTCGAGAGTGCCCACCACATCGCCGGAAGTGGTGGTAAAGCGGGAACTCGATCCAGGAAAGTCGATAAAGCCTTTGAAAGTGTATCCAAGATGCCGGATGCTTTCCAGGTGATGGCGGAGGGCATGCGCTTCTGGACCAGTGCCCAGGATGAGCACATTGCGGGTGCCCACGCCGCGATCGAATCTCCTGTAGATCAACATCCTGTAGAACAGCCGCCGGAGGCTCAGTGCAATGGTGACAAGGGCCACGGTGATCAAGACGATGCTGCGGGGAATGTCCTGGGCATGCACCAGGTAAAGGGTGCCGGCCAACAGCAGCCCGGAGGTGAGGCAGGCTTGTACGCTGAGTCGCTGCTCATCCAAAAAGCTTGCCACGCGAGTGGGCGTGTACAAATGCATTCGGCGGCTGGTGATGATCAGCGCAACAGTAAATCCGCTCAACAGCGCCAGCAGGATGCCCATCGAACGGCCATAAATCAACGTGCCGTGCCAGAATCCCCTCGCGCCGGCCACTGGTCCCGTATGAAACTCATACAAGGTTGCGATCACTGCCGCCGCAAGGACGGTGACTCCGTCTGCAATCATCCAAAGTTTGGTAGCGCCGCGGGAGCTTCGAGCAGAATTAGGAACCGCCCCGCCTGCCCATTCAGCTGAGGAGGAAACTGAAGCAGAAACTCTTTGCCAGAATTCCGATGTCGCCATAGTGCGTCCGCAGACCTCAAAAGTTCAGGGACAGAGTGGAGCTAAATTGCTCACGTGTGAATCAATCAAGGGAGACCTAGAATTCGATATGCGGTTGAGAGACAAACCCCCTTGTCGTTGGAAACCTGTTTCTATACCTGGGTTGCCTGTCTCAGACAAATCATCCTCGCAACGAGTAATCCGCCGCCTTTGATGCAATTTGGTGATGCACGACGCATACAACTTTGCGTTTCCCCAGCGCCGGCAAAAATTGCCCAGAAGTAAGTCCTGATCTTCAGGTGCCGGCAGCGAACCTATGCAACCGCTAGCAAACTGATCCCACCGCGTGGCGCGGCTCAACAAATGATGGCGGAACTTGCACAACGAACCCCTTGAGCCGCTTCCCCTGGTATCAAAACCAATGAGAATAAAGCAATTGTACCAAACCAAGCACTATGTCGACAGCGCTCATTCGGTGCCGGTTCCGTTCAAGACCTTTTATAAAGTCCCTTAGATAACCGCTATCTCTAGGATAGCTCCGGAGTGCCCGTCGAAAGCAAGAATAATCTTAGGATTCTTAGGTTACTAGATGATAAACGTGTTATCCCCTAGGTAACACGTACGCGTCCAGCGTGAGGAATTGCTGAATGTGCGGGTCGGTAGACTCCATAAACTCCTGCAGAGGGCCAAAGAACTGGGCTCGGCCCTGGTGCAGAAATAGCACCTGGTCAGCAAGCCGCTCGGCAAAACGCATGTCATGCGTTACCACAATGCTGGTGAATCCAAGCTGCTTCTTGAGCCGTTGAATCAAGTCCCCGAGCCGGCGCGCAATGATCGGATCGACCATCGTAGTCGGTTCGTCGTAGAGCACCACTTCCGGCTGGGCTGCGAGCGCGCGAGCAATGGCCACGGCGCGTTTGCGGCCAGTAGAGAGGCTAGCCGGAAGGACGTCCACAACGTCTTCGGCTCCGACCATGCGGATTAGCCGGTCCACGACCTGCTGGATTTGGTCTTCGTCCAGGCCACCTTTCTCGCGCAGCGGGAAAGCGACATTTTCGCGGACCGTCATCGAGTCAAACAGTGCGCCGTTCTGGAAGACCATGGTCACGCGCTTTCGAATGGCCTGCATTCCCTCTTCGCTCAGGCCGTTGATCTCCTCTCCCTCGACGCAGATCGATCCGACTTGAGGTTTGAGAAATCCCATCAGAATCCGAAGAGCCACGGATTTGCCCACGCCACTCCTGCCCAGAATGCAGAGTGTCTCGCCGCGGTTGACCGTGAAGCTCACGTCATCCAGAACTTTGTGCTCACCGAACCACATTGAGACGTGGCTGAATGAGACCATTGGGACCGAGGACCCGTTGGATGGCACGACGACCGCTGGATCCGGCCCCGTGTCAGGGGATTCCGACAGCATCCCGGCGAACTCCGGATTGGAGGCAAAATCTGACATTCCGATGGAATCAGCTTACGCGATGCGGGCGGGAGAGGTACTGGCTGGCAAGCTCAAGTCCTTCAGGAGCGTTGACGTTCAGGAACCAGGATTCTGCTTTCAGGCCCTCTGGATGGGCCACCCGGCCTGACTGAACCAAGGTCTCTACGGAAATCACGCGAATAGCCCGGCTCAACGTTGCGACCGCAGTTTCAAAGGCGGCTAAGCAGCTTCGGTGGCCTGCCTGCAGCTCACCTTCAAGCACCGGGAGCACGCCGCGAACCAACACCACCGGAAATGTTTGCAGATATCCGCCAGCCGAGGCCAAAGTCACTGCCTCGCCCGTAACATTAGCTTGTTCAAGCAGATACACAATCAGCGCGGGAGGCAGCAAGGGCAGATCAATGGGCATGAATACGGCGATCCTCGCGGACGTTGATGCGAGTCCTGCGCAGATGCCTCCCAGCGGCCCCAATCCCGGGACCGAATCCTGAACGAGCGGAGCGAGATTCCCAATGGCTGGTGATCCACCGGCGAGAGATGCAGGCAGACCCGCTTCCCGCAAGATTCCAAGAGCACGCTCTGCAAGCGACCGTCCTGCGAGCTGAACCATCGCCTTATCTTGGCCCATGCGCGTGGACCTGCCTCCGGCAAGCACAAAGCCAACTGCATCCGGACCCATGCCCGGCGTCTCAGGCCCCAATTCAGGCAAGATCAACGCCCAACTTCCTCCAGGAAACGAATGACCGATTCGATTCCCAATTCAAAGTTTTTCAGATGAAACTTCTCGTTGGGAGCGTGCAGGTTATCGTCTGGCAGGCCGAAGCCCATCATGACGCTTGGAAGGCCGAGATGCCGCGCAAAGTCGCCCACGATGGGAATGGAGCCGCCTGATCGAATAAAGACAGTTTCCTTTCCCCAAACCTCTTGCAACGCGTGAGTAGCCGCCTGGATGTACGGGTTGTCGACGGGGATCAAGCAGGGATCACCTGAGTGAATCAATCGGACATCGATTTCAATCCCCGGAGGGGCGATCCGCTCAACGTATGTCTTATAAAGCTCGAAGGATTTCCTGGGGGTCATGCCCGGAACGAGCCGCATGGAAACCTTGGCCACCGCCTTGGCGGGGATGACCGTTTTTGCGCCCGCTCCGGTAAAGCCGCCGGGGATGCCGTGGACATCGACGGTTGGGCGCGCCCAGGTGCGTTCAAGAACGCTGAACCCGGCCTCGCCAACAAGTTGACGCGAGCCGACCTCGGTGATTCGATAATGCTCTTCATCAAAAGGCAGGCTACGCCAGGCGGCCAACTCTTCAGGACTGGGGGGAATGATGTCGTCATAGAAACCAGGAATGAGAATGTGGCCTTCTTCATCCTTCAGGTGCGCAAGAATCTGTGCCAGGGCGATGAAGGCATTCGGCGCCGCGCCACCGTACATGCCGGAGTGCAGATCGGTGCGCGCACCACGCACTTCCAACTCGGTGTAGATCATGCCGCGGAGCCCGACACACAATGTGGGCAGGCCGGGAGCAAATAATTCGGTATCTGAGACAAGCGCAAAATCCGCCTTCAGCTCAGGCGGCTTTGCGGCAACAAAGGCAGCAATTCCTTCGCCTCCAACCTCTTCTTCGCCCTCAAGGATCACGCGTACATTCAGCGGCAGCGAACCGTTGGCGGCGAGCAGGGACTCAAGCGCTTTCATTTGCGCAACCACCTGGCCCTTGTCGTCTACAGCGCCGCGCGCGTAGATGTTGCCATCGCGTACTGTGGGCTCAAATGGCGGTGATAGCCACTCGTCGAGAGGATCGGGCGGTTGGACATCGTAGTGTCCATACATAAGCACCGTCGGCTTACCCTTTGCATGCAAGCAGTCCGCATAGACCAGGGGATGACCACCGGTTTCGATCAGGCGCACTTTTTGCATTCCGATGCGGGTTAAATCGGCGGCGAGCACCTCCGCAGCATGACGACAGTCGCCTTTGTGCTCGGGCAAAGTAGAAATAGAAGGAATGCGCAGCAGGGCCTTTAATTCATCGAGGAAGCGGGTTTGATTCTGACGTGCATAGGCAACAGCAGGTGAAGACATTCAAGTGCTCCTTGCGATAGTTGTCGCAACCAAAACAGAGTATAGGCCGATGACGCTCTCCATCGCTGTGACCGTGAGCGGTGCCGCGGTCAGTAACGGGGAACGGCGGGATCGACTTCGGCCGACCAGGAGTCGATTCCGCCGCGCAGGGACTGCACCTGCTCGAAGCCCTGGTTGCGCAGCCAGACGGTGACACTCATCGAACGGACTCCCATATGACAAAGGACAACCAGCCGTTCATCGGGATCGAGTTCCTGGTTTGCGCGGGCCGGCACGTCACCCATCGGCATCAACAGGCTGCCGGCAATGCGCGCCGTCTCAAACTCCCACGGTTCGCGCACATCGAGGAGTTTTGCCTTGCTTTCGCGCAGCAGCTCTGCGGCCTCGGCTGGGGAGATTTCATAGTCAAGCATGAATGAATTCTAGTGCCTTCAGGCAAGGCGCCTCCGGAATCCTCGACCCAAACCCGCGGGAGCGGCTGGGAAGGGTCAGCACGGTACTCTTAGAAGAGATGCCTCCTATTCTCAATGCGCAGTCGGTGACCAAACAGTTTGGCGCCAAACCTTTGTTTCAGAACATCTCGTTTACGGTCGATGAAGGCGCGCGGATCGGCTTGATTGGCCCCAACGGAGCCGGCAAGTCGACCCTGCTGGCGATTCTGGCCGGGCAGATCGAACCGGATTCGGGCGAACTCGCCATCCGCAAGCGCGCCCGTGCCGCCTATGTGCCCCAGGAATCGCGCTTTGCTGCCGGACTGACAATCAGGCAGGTTTTGGAACAGGCGCTGTCAGCAGCACAGGTGAACGAGACCGAACGCGAAGGCCGCCTTCGTGAGCTGACTGGGCGCGCCGGCTTTGCGGACCTGAATGCTGAGGCAGCCTCGCTCTCCGGAGGGTGGCGCAAGCGGCTGGCAATCACTCAGGCCATGGTTATTGAGCCGGAGGTGATGCTGCTGGACGAGCCCACCAACCACCTTGACCTTGCCGGTATTGAGTGGCTTGAGGAGCTTTTAACCCACTCCATTTTCGCCGCTGTGACCGTCAGCCACGATCGCTATTTCCTCGAATCCACTTCAAGCGAGATCATCGAACTGAATCGAATCTTTGCGGACGGCCTGCTGAGAGTGAAAGGCAATTTCAGCCGATTTCTCGAAGAGAAGCAGGCCCATCTCGAATCGCAGAACCGCCAGCAGGAAAGCCTGCGCAACCAGGTGAAGACCGAGATTGAATGGCTGCGGCGTGGCCCCAAAGCGCGGACCACCAAGTCGAAAGCGCGCATCGACACAGCCAAGGCGATGATCGGCCAACTTGCGGCGATGGACTCACGTACCACCATCGACACGGCGGGAATAGACTTTGAAGCAAGCCAGCGCAAGACCAAGCGCCTGGTTGAGTTCACTGACGTGGCTTGCGATGTGCCCGGAGGCGAATCGCCTGACGAGCAAGGCAAGCTGTTGCCGCCTCGCCGCCTGTTCACGGGCTTGAACTTCATCCTCACGGCCGGTATGAAAGTTGGCCTGGTAGGACCAAACGGCAGCGGCAAAACCACATTCTTGCGCCTGCTGCGCGGCGAGATCGATGCCGCGGAAGGCAATATACGCCGGGCCGATGCGCTGCGCATGGTGTACTTCAGCCAGATGCGCGAGTTGGATGAGAACTTGACGCTGCGGCGCGCGCTCGCTCCGGAAGGCGAAGGCGTCATTCACCAGGGACGCACGGTGCATGTGGCCAGTTGGGCAGCGCGATTCCTGTTCACCAGCGAGCAACTCAACCAGCCGGTGCGCAATCTTTCTGGAGGCGAAAGAGCGCGCGTGCTGATTGCCAAGCTCACGCTCGAGCCTGCTGACGTGTTGCTGCTCGACGAGCCCACCAATGACCTCGACATTCCTACGCTGGAGATTCTGGAAGAAAACCTTCTTGAGTTCCCTGGCGCTTTGGTCCTGGTGACGCACGACCGCTACCTGCTCAACCGAGTGTCGTCGACGGTCCTTGGCCTCGATGGCAAGGGCCACACCGGACGATTCGCTGACTATGCGCAGTGGGAAGACTGGATCGAAGAGCAGGATGAGCTCGAGCGGGACGGACTGGACAAGGCAAAATCTGTGCGCCGGTCAGACGGTTCTAGCTCAGCGCAACGAACTGGAACTGAATCAGCATCCAGTGCCGGCGTCAGGAAAAAGCTGTCCTACCTGGAAGCCAGAGAGTTTGCCGCGATTGAGCATCGTGTTGAAGAGTCGGATGCCCGCCTGGCTGCAGCACGCGATCGTGTCGGGGTAACCGGCATCGCTACCAATGCAACCGCTCTCGAGGAAGCGCTGCAGGAACTGGACGCTGCGCAGCACGAGAATGACGCCCTCTACGCACGATGGGCCGAGCTTACTGAGAAGGCGGGATAGAGCAACCGTTCGGCCGTGACCCCCGTATCCGCCCCATGAATACCAGGACCTATATAATTCGCTCCGCGAAAGGATTGGTCTGGATGATGCGGATGAACACGATGCGGTTGATGCGAATTGCGACAGGCATTCTAGCTGCCGCGCTCGGAGGCGGCGCCCAGGCGCAGACATTTGTGCAATCGGCGCCTCAGCCTGTGAACCCGCATGCGACTCCCGAAGCCAAGGCGCTGCTGCGTTACATCCAATCCATCTCCGGTCAGGCCATCATCACCGGACAGCACAACTATCCCAATGACGGATCGCGCTGGACCGACCTGGCTTACGACCTGACCGGCAAGTATCCCGGCCTCTTTGGGCAGGATTTTGGCTTCTCCGGTGGAGACGACAAGGATTCCGTACTGTCGCGTCCGGCCATGATTGAAGAGGCGGAGCGGCAATATCGCAACGGCGCGGTCATCGCCCTGACATGGCACGAGGTGAGGCCCACGGACGACGAGCCCGTCGGCTTCCGCGACAGTGTGCAAGCCCACCTGACGGATTACGAATGGAAGGAACTGTTGACCCCTGGCAGCCCACTCAACAATCGATGGTGTGCCCAGGTAGACGTAGTCGCCGGGTTTCTGCGGCAGTTGCGCGAGGCGCGCGTGCCGGTGCTCTTCCGCGCCTATCACGAGATGAATGGCAACTGGTTCTGGTGGGGCGG
>CAZTLV010000080.1:0-17217 GCA_964614635.1 uncultured Occallatibacter sp. | reverse complement strand
GACTCAATATCGCTGAAATCGGGATTGATGGTGCCATCCACCACGATGCTGTCTTTGATGACAAGCTTCACCTCACCGCCCTCGGTGCCTTCAAAATGCCGCGAGCTGATGTAAGGGTTCGTTGGGTCAACGTCAACCACTTCGCGCTCGTTCTGCGCGAGCGCGTACGGGTTCAGTTGGAAATTGTGTGAGCCGGTCACGCCTTCGATCCCTCGAAGCGTTGCCTCCTGGGTCAGTATCCCGCTCACGTTTGCAGCCACCCGAGGCCAGAAGTCCGACTCGGAGTTGCGTGGCAGGTTCCGCTGAAAGACGACGCCCCAATCGCGCTGCTCGGCGTGAAAGCGCAGGCTTCGGAAAGGAATGGCTACCAGGGCCATCCAGCCGTCTTTTGTGACGCGACCCTCGGAATCCCAGACTTGGTCGTAGCTGTAATCAGGTCCGGTCGCCTCGCTCCACGAGGCATCTGCCTGCACCCCAGCTGCGTTCACCTGAAACATCACACCAGTCCGATGGTCCCGAAATGGGTCCAGCAAAACAACCACATTGTCGTCTGTCTGGACATTTTCACGGCGGGCCAGGTGCGTCCGCACCTGATCAGGATGGCTGTCATGACATATGAATACGAAATAAAGCGCAGACCGGCTGTAAGCGATCCAAACCTCGGTCGCCTCAGTTGCCGGCTTCCCGTCCGCAGGCTGCTGCTGGATGAACCCCGTGATGTGCGCAAGCTTCTCGCGCAACTCGGAGCGCGGAGCCATTCCTGCGAAGTCGTCGAGTTTAAGCGGCTGGTCGATCGCTGGAACAGTCGCAATTGATGTTGGACCTGGAGCCTGGTGGGGGGGCGTCGCACTCTGTCTGGACTGTGCTCCTGCGAGACTCGCGCAGAAGTAGAACAGACTCAAACAGATTGCTCGGAGTCTCATCATGACAGGTACGCAGTTCCTTTCTCCGCAGTTCCTGATCACCAGGAGGCGGACAAAAGGTCTTGCTCTATCCGCATGAAAGAATCGTTTTCTACTGGCAAATGGACGCGAAAAACCGCCTCAGGAAAGCAACCGTCCGGCATGATTTCCTGTCACGCTGCCCGTGGCCTGGATTCCTGGCCGTCCGTTTAGATTTTCAAACATTGCACCTCGAAACCGCCAGGCATTGGTTCGCATTGTGAACCACTCGTGGAGTAGGCTGGGGACCGGGTTCACCAGGCAACATTTTCATTTACGGAGACTTTCATGACTCGAGTCCGATTACACCTCGCATGCGCAAGCCTGTTCGCCGCTGCCTTTGCTTGCGCTCAGCATGCCCCGATCGCTCAGCAACTCACTTTCACTGCCTATCACGCCGGCGGTATTTATGCCCTTGGTGAGACCGTGGGATGGACTGTCACTGCTGGTCCCGTCGCGCCTGCCTATGCCTACAAATGGACCATTCGACGCAACAACGCAGTCGTTTTGAAGGAAGGCAAGCTCGATCTTTCCACCGGCAAAGACACAATCGAGATTGTTGGCGACCAGCCTGAAATGATCTACGTTGCCATCGAAGCCTACGCAAATCTTGCCCCCGGCGCGCCCGGGATTGATGGTGGAACATCTGCTCCAGATTCAGCAAAGCCGACGGCGGCTCCGGCCGGCTCCGCGCCCGGATTTACCGGAGGGAACACGGGCCGTGACACTGGGTTCTACGCTGTGGGCGCCGCCGTGGCGCCGACAAAGCTGGGACTCTCGACGCCGAGGCCCTCAGACTTCGACGCGTTTTGGGATGCGAAGCTCGCAGCCCAGGCAAAGATCCCAATCAACCCCGTTCTCACACCAGTCCAGACTGATGTGCCGGGCGTTGAGATGAGTGTCTTTGCCCTCGATGCGCTCGGATCGAAGGCGCATGGCTACCTGGCAAAGCCCGCCGGTGACGGAAAGTTTCCCGCGGTGATCCAGTTGCAATACGCCGGGGTATATGCCTTGAACGTCCACGGTGATGCGGAGCGGGCAGCCGAGGGATGGTTAGTTCTTAACGTGGATTCGCACGACAAGCTGCCGTCGGATCCATCCGGGAATATTCCCCAGGGGTATCAGGCAATCGGCAATACCGATCGCGAAAAATCGTACTTCCTTGATATGTACCTGCGTGACTCACGCGTACTCGATTACCTGCTGACCCGGCCCGACTGGGATGGCAGGACCATCGTCCTGACCGGAGGCAGCATGGGTGGCCAGCAGAGTCTCGCTCTCGCCGGATTGCGGCCCGACAGAATCACAGCCGCACTCGTCTGTGTTCCCGCAGGCGCAGATACAAACGCTGACCTCGATGGCCGCAAGGCCGGTTACCCCTTCTGGTCCTCGGAAAACCCGGATGCGATGAAAACAGCTCTCTACTTCGATACTGTGAATTTTGCCTCGCGCATCAAAGCTCCGGTACTCGCGGGGATGGGCTTCATTGATACCGTCTCACCGCCCGCCGGCGTCTGGACGATGTTGAACCAGATTCCAGGACCGACGGAACCGTTGCCCATGATCGACTCTGAACATGACAACTTCACACCTCTCAAGGCACACCCATGTTCCGTGCGATCCCAGGAGATCCTCGATGTGCTGGTAAAGGGCGGCGTGTACCAGCCAAAGGGTATTCGGCCCTGAGATAAAGACCGCAGATACCTCGGTCAAACTACCGGTGGGCGAGCACTCAAGCCTTCGGTTGCAGTTAAGAAGGCGCTGGCCTTATGATGAGGGCCCTGGCGCTCTTCCTTCACACATCCACCTCGGGAGCTCCCCTTATGCGTTGCTCGATTGCATGCCTGTTGCTGGCCTCCTCGGCGTCACTTTTGGCGCAAACATCCGCAACACCGCCTGTTGCAGCGGTGCGGCCTGTTTCGGACACCTACTTCGGCACCACTGTCGTCGATCCTTACCGGTGGATGGAAACCGGAGGCGACGAGCTTCTGACCTACATGAAAGCCGAGAACGCAGTAACCGTTCAAGCCTTGAAGCCGCTTGAAGTGCAAAACGCTCAAATTCTCTCGGAGCTCACAAAGCTGTCTGATTCAGTGGCTGAGGTGCGCGGCGTCATGCGTGTCCTGGACCAATATTTCTATCTTGAGTTGCCACCCGGCAAGAGTGATGCACGCTTGATGACGCGCGCAGTATCTGGTGGTGCATCCCGCCTCCTGCTTGATCCCGCAACGCTGGCTGAGGGACAAAAGCACGCGGCCATCGACTACTATGTTCCCTCTCCCGACGGCAAGTATGTCGCTGTCGGGGTCTCTCTTGGCGGCTCGGAAAATTCCGTGCTCCATGTTCTCAATGTTGAATCCGGCGCGCTGATGAACGAAGCGATTACCCGTGCCCAGGAGGCCGAACCTTCATGGCAGGATGACAGCAGGGCCTTCTACTTTACCCGTCTGCAGCCGATGGCGCCCGGCGCTCCCGCTTCAACCAAGTACGATAACGAGCGCGTGTACCTGCACCGCCTCGGAGCACCCGAACAGACAGATCGCCCCGTTTTCGGCCCCGATGTAACGCTGGATCTGGCGCTTCCGAAAAACGGCAATATCGCCCTCACTGTGGTTCCCGGCACAGGCATGATTCTCGGGTCTCAAGTCTCTGGCGTTGTTGAAACTCAAGCCCTCTGGCTTCGGCGAACAGAATCCGGACCCTGGATTCAGGTGGTAAGGCATGACGACGGCCTGATGGACATTGCCTTTCACGGGACCCGCGCCTATATCAAAACCAAGGGAGGCGCAAATGGAGCGGTGAGCAACGGCCGCATTGTCACCTTCGACCTCTCGAGTGAGACCTTCGCGAGTGCTCGGGTCGTTTTGCCCGAAAGCAGTCTCGTGCTTTCCGCGGGAACGGGTTCCGGAGTTGAGACAGCAAGTGACAGCCTCTACGTTCATGGATTCCGCGATGGCATTGGCGTTGTGTTGCGCATTCCCTATGATCGGGAATCAGAGCATCGCGAGTTGAATCTTCCGATCAGTGGAACGGTTAATGGTGTCAATGCCGAGTTCCGCCGCCCCGGCATCACTCTCTCGATGGCCGGCTGGACGACCGCTCATCTCATTTACAGCTACGCGCCCCAGGTGAACGCCTTCACCGACACCAGGCTGCAGCCGCTTAATCCCATCGACATGTCCTCCATTCGCGCTGTCGAGGCCCAGGCAAAGAGCGAGGACGGGACGATGATCCCGCTCTCGATCCTTTATCGCAGGGACCTTTCGCTTGACGGCACTCACCCCGCGTTGCTTGAGGCCTATGGCGCTTATGGCTATTCCATTTCGCCATTCTTCGACCCATTGCTTTTGCCTTGGCTCAATCGCGGTGGCATCTATGCCTTCGCGCATGTGCGCGGCGGAGGCGAGCGCGGTGAGGCCTGGCATCTGGCCGGCATGAAAACCACCAAACAGCACACCATCGACGACTTTGTTGCTTCGGCGCGATACCTCATCGACCAGCACTACACGTCGCCGGATCACATGAGCATTGAAGGAACCAGCGCCGGCGGAATCGCGGTTGGTGGTTTCCTCACTCAGCATCCTGAACTGGTCTCGGCCGTGCTCTACCGCGTAGGCATCACCGATATCCTGCGCAGCGAGCAGCGAGCCACCGGCGCTGAGAATGCGTTTGAGTACGGGTCGGTCAAGGTTGAGCCGGAATTTCGGGCAATGTATGCCATCAGTCCCTATGCCCATGTGAAGGATGGCGCCAAATACCCGGCGGTGATGCTTGAGACCGGCGCAAATGATCCGCGAGTCACCAGCTGGATGCTCACCAAAATGACAGCTCGACTGCAGACCGCAAATAGATCGTCGAACCCGATTCTGTTGCGGGTTGACTTCGACGCCGGGCACGGAATCGGTTCAAACCGCCCGCAGGCGATCAAACTGCAGGCGGACGAATACACATTCCTTGGCTGGCGGGTCGGCATGGCCGGATTCAGTCCGGACAGTCATTCGAGCGAACTACCTTCCCACTAGTGAACTGCGATTTCGCGCCTTACTCTTCTGACCGTAGTCAGCACGCGCTGGGCGCGCTTGCCGTTCGTAGAGATATGATTCAAACAATGAGGCAACTGCGAATCAGCACCACCGTGTCTTGAAGTCGCAGGCCACTCACCCAACTCGAAAGGCAATGAAACATGAAGAAGCTCCTCATCACCTCCGTTCTCCTGCTTGCCTCCTCCGCATTTGCTGCAGGGGCTCCCAATCTAACGGGCAGTTGGTCTATCCATAACGTCATCGCCGGGAACGAAAGCGACCGCGATTGCAAGTTCGTCCAGACCGATAACAAGCTGACCGGTAGCTGTAAGGCCGAGGACAGCGAGGTTCAGATCAAGGGGAGCGTCGATGGCAATAAGGTCACGTGGAGCTATGATTCGGAGTACAACGGCACGCCGTTGACGCTCACCTACACGGCAACCCTGGATGATTCAGGAAAAATCTCGGGAAGTGTTGACGTCCAACCCTTTGGCGTCACCGGCGAATTTACGGCAACCCCGTCGAAGGAGCCCGCCAAGTAGAGCGTCGAGTTCGCCGGACGGCCTCGATGCAATTCGCAGACTTTCCGGCGATCGCGCCTTTACGGCGGTGCTGAGGAGAAGTCTATGAAAAGATCAGTGCTGTTCGTTCTGTTTATGTTTTCGGTATGCGGGCCGCTTGCGTGGTCACAGGACACAGACAAAGCAATTTACAAGGATCCGAATGCAGCGATCCCAGATCGCGTGCACGATTTGCTGGGCAGGATGACCGTTGAAGAGAAGGTGGCACAGCTTGAAAGCGGCTGGACCATTCCCGCCTTTGGATCCTTCAAGATTCCATCGGTAATCGAGCAGGGCGGCCTGAATGAAACGATGGCCAGGAAGGTTGCCGGAAATGGCCTTGGTACCTACGCTTTCCTCGACGAGTTCATGGGATTGAGCGGTCCGGCCAATCCCCGGCTGGGCGCACAGAACAGAAACATTCTGCAGACATGGGTGCTCAAGAATACACGTCTGGGTATTCCTGTCCTTTTTCATGGTGAAGCATTGCACGGCGCTGTAACGCCGGGAGCAACATCGTTTCCGGCTGCAGTGGCGCTGGGCAGCACCTGGGACCCGGAGTTGCTCGAGAGAATGTTCTCGACCGTCGCTGTTGAAGCACGCGCATCGGGAAATGTTCTGGTTCTGGCGCCCGTGCTCGATCTCAGCCGAGATCCTCGCTACGGTCGCGTAGAAGAAATGTACTCAGAGGATCCGTACCTCGTGGCGCAGATGGGCATCGCTGCGGTGAAGGGCCTGCAAGGCGCGACAGATCGGGCCGATGAGAACCACGTATTTGCCACAGCGAAGCACTTCGTGCATGCTCAGCCTGAAAATGGAACCAATACCGGCCCCGCTGATTTTTCTGAGCGCACCATGCGAACTGTGTTTTTGTATCCATTCCAGCAGGTGATCAGCAAAGCGCACATCGAGGCGGTTATGCCGTCATACAACGAAACCGGCGGGGGCATTCCGTCCAATGCCAACCCCTGGCTGCTGAAGGAAGTTTTGCGCAAAGAGTGGGGATTCACCGGCCTCACGGTGTCTGACTACCTCGCTGTCGATCAGTTGGCCTCGACGCACCATGTCGCTGCGGACAGCCCGGCTGCAGGTCTCCTCGCTTTCAAATCTGGTGTAGATATGGAGCTGCCGGCGGCTTCGGGCTTCCCATCACTTGTGGCCGCCGTCAAAACAGGCAAGTTGCAGGAAAATGAACTTGACGAAGCCGTAGGCCGAGTACTCTCGGCGAAGTTTCGGGCCGGGCTGTTTGAGCATCCGTTTGTGGACGTAGACCGAGCTGCAGCCCAGGTGGGTAACAAGGAACATTGGAAGCTGGCCCGCCAGGTTGCCGACGAGGCAATCGTTCTCTTGAAGAACAAGGGCAATCTTCTCCCGCTCGATGCAGACAGGATCAAGACACTGGCCGTAATCGGCCCCAACGGAAAAAAAGAACGCCTTGGCGGTTACAGCGCCGTACCGCCCTACTATGTCTCCGTCGTGGATGGAATCCAAAAGAGGGTTGGCGCCGGTGTCAAAGTTTTGTTTGCCGAAGGCTGTCACATCTCAGAACCCGACACGGCACCGAATCTGAATACGATGGCGCCTTATGATGCTCCCGGCGAGGAATCCGATCGGAAGTTGATTCTGGAGGCTGTGGAGACTGCGAAGTCCGCCGACATGATCGTCCTGGCTCTCGGCGGCAATGAGGTCGTCTCCCGGGAATCCATCGGAAACATCGGGATGGGCAAGCCTTCCTACGGCGACTCGGATTCGCTTGAATTGCCCGGCCGTCAGAACGAGCTTGTGCACGAAATTGCCAAGCTCGGAAAACCCATGGTGGCTGTGCTGCTGAATGGCAAGGCGTATTCAATTGAACCGCTGACCGCCGAGGTTCCTGCAATCGTGGAAGGATGGTATCTGGGCCAGGAAACCGGCAATGCGATCGCAGACGTGTTGTTCGGGGATGTGAATCCGTCAGGGCATCTGCCGGTAACGATTGCTCGCAATGTTGGGCAACTCCCCGTCTACTACTACAAAACCCCGGCGGCACGGCGTGGCTACGTATTCAGCGATAACTCCCCGCTGTTTCCCTTCGGTTTTGGCTTGAGTTATACAACCTTCAGCCTCGGAAAACCTGTCGTCGATCGGGATAGAATCTCAGCGAGCGAGACCGCGAAAATATCCCTGACAGTCACCAACACCGGCACCAGGGGCGGAGACCAGGTGATTCAGATGTATGTGCATCACGGCCTGAGCAGCGTTGTTCAACCAATCATTGCTCTCCGCGGCTTTCAGCGCGTGCATCTTGAGCCCGGGGCATCGACCACCGTAAGCTTTGATGTGGGGCCGGAGCAGCTTCGGATCCTCAACGCCGTCATGAAACAGACCGTTGAACCTGGCCCAGTCGAGGTTCTGGTCGGCTCAAGTTCGGCGGAAACCTCATCCGTTCATCTAACAGTCGTTGAGTAGAACTAGCCTAATTCTGCGCGGCGGAGCGTGCAAAAAGTAAATATCGGAGAGCCCCTGTGCAAGGGCTCTCCGTTCACAGAATGGCTACAACCTAGGACTGTTTGACCGTAGCCGACCGCTTGCCCGTGCGAAAAAGTACAAGCGCCATACCCAGCAGACCCGTTCCCAGCAGCAGAAGGCTGCCTGGCTCTGGTGTAGTGGCTACCCCAATGAACGTCTGAGGTGTCCCGGAGAGCCCGTTTTCCTGACTCCCGGGAACCGGAAGATAAAGCTGAAAGCCTGAGTAGAAGCTCGCGTCATTGGTCGTTGTGTGACCCGCAACAAACGAACTTGCGAGGCCGAGCTGGGTGGTTGCGCCCGCAGGCATTGTCACGCCAGTTCCAAGCAGGCTCCAGGCCGCCAACTGATCGTTTTCCGATTGAGTTGGATTCGAAAAAGCGGTCGCGGCGCTGTTGTTGTAGAGCCAGGCCGCCTCTTCATATTCGGTCAGGTTGCCGCCGTTCTGGCCTAGCGCATCGACCGCAGTGATGAATCCTGGGTTGGTGAGCCCATAAACATTGGCAGTCCAGCTCTCACCAACGCTGATTTCATTGTTGAAGCTCAAACACATCAGCGCTGTGGTGGCGGGACCACCATTCACACTGAAGTAGTAAGGATACGTGTAATACCCATCCGCAGAATTGGAACCCACCCCTTCGAGAGTGAGGGTCACAGAGGTTGCGAACGCTCTATTGGGGCTTGCGATGGTCATGATGCAAAACGCGAACAAGGCAAAAATTGTGCACAAACCAATCTTCTTCATGTTTCCTCCGGGAATCGCCGTCGTATTCATTTGTTCTGCGTCCACCCATCGTCGAACTCCTGAAGGGTGGGCCATAGGATTCATAGGAGGTTTTGTCGAGCCCACCAACATGACCCAATAGCGCTTGGCATTTCCTTGTGCATTTATATGCAGATGATGCGCCAAACATATTGCTTGTATATTCAATAACTTATAGACGCTCTAAGTTTCGATTGTGCAATTGTTTGCACATATTTCCCCAAGCAGGTCGCCTATCTGCCAATACTCAGGTCCAGCGACCCAGGCCAAGATACCCGAGCAGTCCGGGATCGTGGCCCAGGCCAGGCGTAGGTGCAGACCGGAGAAACGACACTCAGCGGAATTACTGTTGCGAGTCAAGCGTGCGAGACCTTGGTGTGGCGCCAGTGGCGCGCCTCAGAGTCATTTCGCGTCTGCCGCTGGCCAAAGGTTCAACTTGGCGTTGCACTTGTTGAGGACCGCCTTACCTGAGGCAACGCTGCCACCCGCCAAGGCGCGCGTCGTTCCCTTCTCATTTTCCTTTGTTGATCTGTGCCTCAATGATGTCTTTGAACACTTTGCATGGGCCTGCCCGCAGATCCTTCCCCTCTTCCACTGTCCCGTCTCGAGTGAACTTCACATATGACCTCGCCTTGCCAAACGCCGGCCACACCGGCAGCCCCGCACCATTCGGATTCCCAGTCTTCGCAAACTTCGTAAAATAGCTCTCAACCAAATCAGCAAACTTCAAATCGGCCGCTGCGTATGGGCCTGCCAGGTTTCCCTCTTTGGGGTAATATCCAAATACAAACGACAACTCAGTTGAGTGAACCGCATCTGGCTGCCCCGGAACCGGATGATTGAATTCGTACTGGAACGTCGCATTGTGCGCCGCCATGTGCCACTGCGCCTCCAATGTAGCCGGGCATCGGAAGATAATATCCGCCGCAATCTGGTCCGCCGCCGATCCATATACCGGATCGGTCGTCCCCGGCCCGCTATCCGCCAATCCATACACCTTCAGCTCCTCCGGGGCATACAGTCCGGCCCTTGCTGTGATCATCCCTCGCAATTGGTCTGGAGTTTGATTTCCCCCGAACTCCCTCGTGGTCGTCCCCAAGAGCAGCGGAATCTTCGCTTCCTCACCTGCCGAAAACACCTCCGCTGGAGTACGCGTCAAAACCCAACCATCCACGTCCGGCCCAAACCGCTGGTGCGGCTCATGCGCCGTCAGCTTCTTGATCATTTCTGCCGCCGGGATCGCTCGCAAATAGGCGATCTGACCAGCTCCCTCCGGAGCTCCCATCACAGTCGCAAATTCTTTTCCAGCACTTTCCGCCTCTGCAAGCGGCGCCATCGTTGGGTCAATCGGCGCGCCGCTCTCCTCGATAGCCTTCTGAAACATGCCTTTCGCGGTTGACGTCATGAGCATTCCCGTGTCGAACGCGCCGGCCGACTGGCCAAACACGGTAACGTTCTTTGGATCACCCCCAAAACGCTTGATATTCGCTATGACCCACTGCAGCGCAAGAATCTGGTCCATCAGCCCGTAGTTCCCTGAAGCACGATGGGCCGACTCGGCCGTCAGCTCCGCATGCGCCAAAAACCCGAACACTCCCAGCCGGTAATTCACCGTCACCACAACTACCCCGTGATCGGCCAGCGTACCCGCGGTGTACAGGTCGCTCATGCCCGACCCGCCCTCATTTGCGCCCCCATGAATCCAGAACATCACCGGCAGCAGCTCCTTTTGGGGCCAAGCCGGCGTAATCACGTTCAAATACAGGCAGTCCTCCTGCCCCTTTTTTGCATCGCTCTGGTTCCAGTCGCCTAGGTCCGGTTGCGCACAAGGCGCGCTGAACGAAGTGGCATCCCTCACCCCGCTCCATGCCTTCGCCGGCAGCGGCTCGTGCCACCGCAGCACTCCAACCGGTGGCTGGGCGAACGGAATTCCTAGAAACCGCGCGCCACCGCCATCGCGGGCCACCCCCCGGACCAGCCCGGCACTGGTCTTCACCACCGTCGAATCCTGTGCGGCCGTTGCTATCGGCAACCGCGCAATCCCAATCGCCAGCAACACGAGTGCCCCAACCCGCGCCCACCTTGAACTTTCAATCCGATTCATGCACTGTCCTCCCGCCAACCGAAAACACTGCCAATCCTAGCAGCCAGGTATCTGGTTCGCTTGCCGCGAATCATCGCCGCCATTCGCTCTTGGAATTCATAGGCCAAATCACTTCATTCGGCGCACGCAAGTTTTCGGGAATATATACTTGACAAAAGTCTTTCGGCCTACTTGGAGGAGATGACGTTTCGATTCAATCGGCGTAATTCTAAGACCCTGTTTTTAGAGACGCTACAGCATATGATTACCGCTGATCCATTGAGCTACGAAAAATTGACAGCCTAAAACCGCAGGGTGTAGCGTCAATTCACTGAAGCGGTTTCCTCTTGAACTGCTTTGAAAGCCTCTCGACCTCGAACGACAGGCTTTCTTGCGTCTGTGAGCAAAATTGGGCAGATGCATACTTTACAGAGGGTTATAGTCTGCGCCATGGCAGAGCAGATACGCATACTGAGCGCTGAAAAAGACGATGTGGATGGTTTGATTGTGACCTTCTCAGACGGGACGGCGGCTGGTTATGTCGTTGAGGAGTTGCTAGATTTGAGACCTGTTCGAGAATCAGTCGAAGAGTTTGGGCACCAAAATCCTCGGCAAGACTGAGCAAGGCATATCTGAAAACGAGGGGCTTTCGTGCATTAGGATGCCAATATGCTGTGCTTCAAGAGGTATGACTCCGAGCCGCCTTTTTGCGGCCTTCATGACGTAGCCCTCATCCCGCGTAATGAGCTAATCGATTCAGACTCGCCTTTTCTCAGACTCACAAATTGCCTTGCATGTCCGGTAAGCGGCCTTGTGATTTGGACGTATAGACCACTAGCGCAGTCCTAGAGGCTGCTACGATAGCGCACATGTACTACTGGGCCATTGTCGTTGGCGCATTCCTTGGTTTCATTGTTTTGGTTGCCGCTATTTTATTTGTCATCTGGACCGCTACGCACGATCGAATTTTCCGGCGCAGACGTTGGTGACCCCTCAACGCTGGGCGTTTATGGCACCTGCGGGGGTTTTGGTTTCTCGGGGAATGTTTCAAGAAACTCATCTTTCAGTTCCAAATTCTTGTCCTCCATCTTTTTCGGACCAAACTTCTTAAATTTATCTCTTAGATACTTGTAGCCGTTTTCGGTCAATGTCCTCATGCTGCCATCTGCGCAAAGAACATCGAAGTTTAATACCCAGCGTCCAACTCCAGGGACCTTGTCGCTCATGCAGTTCGCTTCGTACACGTTATAAATAGTGGTCACCAAAGAATCCACCGAGTCTTGCTCTCGTCTGAACAGCATCGACATCGCGGTGCCAGCGCCGCTTCCAATTGCGTCATACTCCCGCTCGATAAATACCTCATCAATCCCGAGGGAACTACGTGTGTCGTCCACAACACAAAGAAACGGGCGCGGTTCAATGATATTCAATGCAAAGTCCGTTTCTGGCATGAATCCGGCGATGATAAGGCTGGCCTCTAACTTAATACGTCCGATAACTTCTTGCTGGCGAAGGACAAATTCTTCCGGAAGTTTTGCTTTCCCATCTCCATAAAAATAGGAGCGCTTGAACGAGAAAGCCTGCTGTAAGTAGTGGTCCACCCGCACACTTTTGTCAAGTATATAATCCCGCAAGTTCTGATGGAGTAAGGCAATGATTCCTGCCGCAAAACAGTCGGTCGATGATCGCCCAGAAGATTAGCGCCGCGGAAATGCGATGCGTGCCCACCACAGGCTATCCATCCTCACCTGCACGCTCCCGTTGCTCAAAGAGGTGCGATATGCCGCGCGTTTTGCTGACACCTAGAAATCGGTAACGGTCCTTCTCATCAGCAAGCGCAAGTAACGGCGCAGGCTAATGTCAAGGTTTGAACCGTGGTAGAACGCGAGTAACTGCGGCGACATATCCAACTGAGTACAACCCCCCGGTTTGCTGGGCGGTGTCGACCATACTCAGGTAGTTTAGTAATGAACGGACTGCTTGCTTGGCCGCCAGTTGTGCCTGCGCTTCCAACATTTGCTCCTTAAGATCCTGATCCCCGTCCTGGACCAGCATCAAAATGATAATCGCAGCCATAAGAGCTGAGTTGCCGCCGGCATTGAGGCTTTGGAGAAGAGTCCCAGCTCGAACAGCCGATGATACCGCCGATTGAACCCGCCCTTGCAGTTGCGCGCTTGAGAAGGAGGGGCGCTGCCGCTCCTGAAGGAATAATTGGCGTGCAATCGCAACAAGCCCCTCGAGGGTCCTTCGATTGATTTTGCCCGCGACTTTTACGTAACGGTTTCCGGCGCCGGGAAGATCGGGATACTTGCGGGAAAACGTATGAGACAAGAGGACCGGATGGAAGCCGATCAGGACCGAGTTTGCCGCGGTTTGCGATTGCATCTCACATTTACCGGAATTCCGTTTCGGCTTTCGGCACCAACCCATCCGACAACCAACCGGCTCCGCCCTTGGCCAGTTTTGCGTCTTCTTGGGTTTCTCATTCCGTGCCAGGTACCCAGGCTCCCGATCTTGAGCCGGAACTCCTCTTTCGAGATCGATTCCATGGAATTCTATCTCTCCCGAGGAAGATTGCAAGGCCGAA
This sequence comes from uncultured Occallatibacter sp., assembly GCA_964614635.1. GTDB lineage: Bacteria > Acidobacteriota > Terriglobia > Terriglobales > Acidobacteriaceae > Telmatobacter. The sequence continues at coordinate 3,756 of CAZTLV010000080.1, read as the reverse complement.
AGGACCTTGCCCCGAAAAAGAGGAGGAGCGGACGAAGCGTATTGCAAGTGGGACATTCGCTGATAGCCCTTTTGGCGGCGGTCCTCCCCCCTGAACGAATAACAGTGACCATCTTCGTCTCCTCTTTCAATTGTGAGTTGGTTTTTGACACAGCATCAAGGGGGGCCCCGCTGGGTCGCCACAATCATACGTTGGGCAGAACAAATGAAGGAGGCAACTTCCGCTCCGGAAGTTGCCTCCGAATTGCCTTTCTGCTCGCGGATGATTCTTGGAGCGCTCGTTTTTCGGCTGCAGCGCGATTTGTCACTTGGGAGATGGACCGCATTCCAGCGATCATGAGAGTGGGAGAGGCCCCGGCCTTGCGTTTGCGTGGTTGCGCAAAACGCAGAAACCGGATTGCCGCCCACTCCTATGTTCAACGCCGCGTGGCTCAGTCTCTGTCCCCCGCGTTCGCGACCGGCTTCGCCAAGTAGGCGTGAGATTCATTCGGGTTGCTTTTCAAAGCTGCAAATCCGATGATCTCGCCTTTGTCGTTGATGGAGCATGCGGACTCCAGGTACAAAACAGAGTCTTGAGGAACGAGAGTGTTCAGATCGGTTGCTGTTCCGTTGCGCCAGAGCGCAGCCCGCGGGCTGAAGCTGGCGCTGATGGACACGCCAAGCACAAGGCCGTTGTTGCCGATTGTGATGGCAGAGCTGTACGAGTCACCGGCCAGAGTTCCGAGATCGGTGATGTGGTCCTTCTGCCAAAGAAAAGCATGAAAGCTTACATCGCCGGTGGTGTCCGAGGTTCCCACAACCTGCCCGTCATCGTTCAGGCCGGTAGCGTAGATCCCGGCAAACCTCCCGTCTCCGCCGAGGTTGCCCAGGTCGATGGCTTTGCCGTTCCGCCACAGAACAGCATGAAGCGGCGTGAGATTGTTTTGCTCAATCGTGTTGAACGCTGCGCAGTTTCCGCTGGCACCCACAGCCTGCCCAAGATTGTTGATCGCAAACGCAATGCCGTCCGGATCGCCATCAACGGTGGGAAGCTCCTCGACCTGCTCCTGCGACCAGGGGAAGAGTTTCATCCAGATGACCGGCTTGAACCCGATGGTCTGCGGCGAAACCGCCAGTCCCGGACAGGTCGAGTCCGCTTCGCCGTTTTCTGCCGTTCCGGCTGCCATGCCGAAATCGTTGATCTCGAGTGCTACGCCGTTGCTGCCCTCTGTCCCGGTGCTGTTCCGCAGCCTGGGGAGCGCGACCATCGTGCCATTCTGCCAAATAAACGGCACACAGGTATTGCCGCTGTGAGTGAGACCGAGCGCCGCAGAACCGCAGAAGTCTTCGCCATTCGGGTCCGGGGTTTGCGTGTCGGCTTGCCCCGCGACCTGTCCCAGGGTGTTTACGCCGTAGGCAACGCTGTTTGGACCTCCCAACCCGGGGCTGCCAAGGTCCTTCCGGCTCGCTCCGTCCCACACGACAGCGTGCGAGAACCATTCGCTGGGGTTGCTGGGGTTGGCGAGGACGGCCTCGCCGCTGACCAGCCCATTGCTGCTGACGGTAAATGGCTGGCCTTGTGACCACGACGGGCCCACAGGCCCCAGGTCCACGATTGAGTATCTTTGGATATCTGTGGATTGTGCGAGTGCGCAAACCGGTCCTGCCAGTGTGGCCAGGGCCAGACTTAGCCGCGCAATGCGCGACCACTTCGATGCAAATTGAGTCGATTTCATTTTTCTCCTCCTGTTTTCGGGAAAGTTCGTATCGGGTCCGGAAGTCTGCGAGCGCTTCCAGATTCGAAGCACTGCAGCAGCGATGCGAGGCAGATCTGAGCCGGACAGCCTTCGGGGCTCCAGGAATGGAGCTTGCCGGTTGCGAGCCACTCTGCTAACAGAGTGGAAGGGAGATCCTCGCCAAGGCCGTTGCCCTCTAGCGTTATCGCATCCACATCGACGCAACAGACTGGGCACCAAGCCACGATGGTTTTCGCCCTGTGCACAACCAGCAGGCTTTCCGTTTCAATCGTGATTCTTGTTGTTTTCGCCACCTTGGCACGCTCCGATCAGTCCTTCACAACCGCGACTGCTTCGTATTGAGCGCATCGTGAACGAAGGCGCCAAAAAAGTCTTCAATGCGGAGCTCAATATTTCTCAATGAGTTTCAAGTGGAGTCTTGTAGCAACAAACGGAAGGGCTTACGGCGGAATAAGGGGCGATTGCCGGAGATGCTTTAAGCGTTGGAATGGACTGTGATAGATTGCGCTTACGATTAATGAACACGGTTGCGGGTTCGTACTCGGAAGTTCAAGGGGTTCAACTATGGCAACGGAACCCAGCGTCGTCTACGAATTCGGCCCGTTCCGGATGGACCCCGACAAGCAGACGTTGCTCCGGGAAAACGACCCCGTTGCGGTTACTCCAAAAGCCTTCGAAACGCTGCTCGTCCTGGTACGGCGAAGCCGCGACGTGGTCTCCAAGGAAGAACTCCTGAAGGAGGTCTGGCCGAACTCGTTCGTTGAGGAATCGAACCTGAGCCAGAACATCTTCCTGCTGCGCAAAGCCCTGGGAGATACTGCTGAGAATCGCCAGTACATAGTGACGCTGCCCGGCCGCGGCTATCGATTTGCGGCGACGGTCCGCACAGTTACGGAACAAGGCGAAGCCCTCGTGGCCCAGGCACGGACACGCACACAGATCGTGATTGAAGAGAACGAATCGGAGAGAGACCATGCGTTGCGGCCACTCACGATTCCGCAAAAGCCAAGAGCGGGCCTGAAATTCCTTCTCTCGATGACGGCTGTGGCCGTGCTGCTGGCGCTCTGCGCGTTCTTTATCATTCGAGGAAGCCGGCTTGCCCAAATTACCCCAGACAAAGAGTGGGGGCAGCTTACCTTTTTCACCGATTCTGCCGTCTATCCTGCGCTGTCCCCGGACGGGCGTATGCTCGCGTTCATCAGGGGAAGCGACTCATTTATAGGTCGGGGACAGATCTACGTCAAGCTGCTTCCAAGCGGCGAGCCGGTCCAGCTTACCAACGACAATACAGTGAAACTGGCCCCGTCGTTCACTCCGGATGGCTCAAGCATCGTCTACAGCATCATCGAGCCCTGGGATACATGGGAAGTGTCCGCTCTTGGCGGCGGCCCTCATCTTCTGCTTCCCAACTCCTCGTCGTTGACCTGGATCGAGAAAGGTAAGCGACTGCTCTTCTCCGAGATGAGAGAGGGGCTGCACCTGGTGCTCGTAACCTCGGATGAAGACCGTGGAAACAGCCGCGACGTCTATGTGCCCCCTGGAAAGCGCAGCATGGCGCATCATTCTTATCTTTCGCCGGATGGTCGATGGGTACTCGTGGTTGAGATGGACAGTGAAGGCGATATTGTGCCCTGCCGGGTTGTCCCATTTCAGGGCGGGAAGGACGTCAAGATTGTAGGCCCACCCAATGGCAAATGCCTCTCTGGAGCGTGGTCGCCGGATGGCAAGTGGATCTACCTCACTTCGAATGCGTCGAACGCGGACCCTGGACGGGTGGGGCCTGCCGGCTGGCAGTCCGCGCCCGACTCTCATTTATGGCGGCAACGTTTTCCAGATGGGGAGCCCGAGCAACTCACCTTTGGCCCAACCTCGCAGGAAGGAGTTGCGATGGCGCCCGACGGCAAGTCGCTCATTACCTCTGTTGGCGTCGAGGATCGTACCGTGTGGCTGCACGATAAGGACGGAGATCATCAAATATCCTCCGAAGGCAACGCTTCATCGCCGTCGTTCTCTTCCGACGG
>CAZTLV010000079.1:0-18127 GCA_964614635.1 uncultured Occallatibacter sp. | reverse complement strand
CATCCACCACTATGGTCTCGGCGCCCCCGCCAAAATCGAACGCATATGTATTCCCGCCCTTGCTCTCAACTTTCATCTCGTCGGGGATTCTGCTTTTTGATGGGTTCAGCTTCCACTCACCGATGAATGGATTCTCCGACGCCCACGCCATTCCCACGGCAATGCTCGCAAAAAGCAGCAGTTCCAAACCACGCTTCAGCATTGGGATCTCCCTCCTCTGTGGGCGAACATACCGCAGTTGTTCAAAGCGACGCGCCTCACTGGTGCAGCAGTTTGAATGCATGCGTCCACTCGTTTTTTGTGAATCCGAGAACGCACCACAGCATGCAGAGCGGCTCAATGGCTCGCGCCGACTCCACTTTTCCCATGTCGGCAGTCTCCCAGCCGAACTGTTCCAGGATCTGCGCCGTCACCACCTTGGCCCCGTCGTTGTTGCCGCAAATAAACATCGTCGGCTTCCCTGCTTTGTACTGCGGATTCACCATCTGCCGGTTTCCTACCGAGTTGAACGCTTTGACGAAGTGTGCTCTGGGAAACTCGCGCTGCAGCCGCTCCATCAGCGAATCGTCGAGCGTAGTAAAGAATTTCAGGACACCGTTCACCGGCGGCGCATCGGCGATGGGATTGCACGCGTCCATCACCAGCTTTCCGTCGAGGCTCGCGCTTCCGGCCATGCGCAGCACCTCGGCCGCAACGGAGCCTTTTACCGCGAGCGCCAGGGCTTCGCCAAACGCCGCGGTCTCGCTGAAGCTGCCCACCTGCGCCTTGAGATTGTTGCGTTGCCATTCCACCAGCTTCGCCGCGTCACGCGTGCCGACCATGACCTGGTGCCCGTGCTTGATGAATCCTTCCGCGAGCGACTTCGCCACATCACCTGAACCCAAAACTCCAACCTTCATTGTTTTTCCCCTCTCCAATGCTCCGCATGCTTCTGCTTCATCCCGTCTACTGGCCCCGGAGCCCTGTGTGCAGATAGGCAACTACCGCGTCCATCTGCTCATTCGACATCTGGTAGGCAAACGACGGCATCATTCCCTTTCCCGACCTCAAAACCTGCTCCACCTGCGCATCTGTTGCCGGTTCCCCATCTGGCAATGTGTTCCTGGCGAATAGGCCGTGCAGATTCGGCGGAACTTTCTTCAGATGCAGGTCGTTCACCTCATGGCAATGAGCGCAGCCGACGTCGTAGAAGTGCTTCCCTTCCGCCTCCTGCGTCGTCAGCGTCGGCGCCGAGCGGCATGCAATCATCCCGCCGGCAAATACTGCTGATAAGACTGCTGCCCTCACTTTGTCTCGCTTCACCGATTCAAGCCTCCCGCGGGAATCGGCTGCTCGGACCTTCAGAGCCGCAGTCCCACGAGCGCAACCCCCCGAACGAAACTCCGATCTCGACTTTCGATCTGGCAAGCCTCGGGGAACGCAGGCGACGACACCGCCGCGCTTCTTCAGTCTGAACGCGCCCGCTGAGCCGGGTCAAGCGGCCCGCCACAACAATGCGATGAATTGCTGCCGGACTCGAAACCATTTCGGTCGCCCTCCAATTATCCTGTTTTTATGGCGCTTCCCACTTTAGACGAAATCCGCGAGGCTCAATCCCTGGTCTATCGATCCATGCCGCCCACTCCTCAGTACAGCTGGCCGCTGATTAACCAGCGGCTTGGCGCTGAGACCTGGATCAAGCACGAAAACCACTCACCCGTCGGAGCGTTCAAGCTGCGCGGCGGCTTGGTCTACACAACGTGGCTCAAACAAACGCAGCCCGACCTTAAAGGCGTTGTGGCGGCCACACGAGGCAACTTTGGCATCGGAGTTGCAGCGGCGGCGCGCCTGTTAGAACTGAAAGCTGTCATCGTTGTACCCCGTGGCAACAGCGTCGAGAAAAACCGCGCCACCGAGGCACAGGGAGCGGAGCTAGTCGAGCATGGGCACGATTTTCAAGAGTCGCTTGAGTATGCCAGCGTCCTGGCGCGGGAACTCGGCTTCGCCATGGTCGAGTCGTTTCACGAGCGCCTGGTCCGGGGTTCCGCAACTTATGCTCTAGAACTTTTTCAGGGTGCGCCGAAGCTGGATCGAGTCTACGTCCCGATCGGGCTGGGCTCATCGATCTGCGGCATGGTGGCTGCACGCAACGCTCTCAATCTGTCCACCGAGATTATCGGCGTCACGGCGAAGGCATCCGCAGCCGCCGCGCTCAGCTTTAAGCAGCGCAAACTGGTTGAGTCCCCTGCCGCTTCCGAAATCGCCGACGGCCTCGCCTGCCGCAGGCCCAATCAGGATGCGTTGGAGATCATCTGGGCCCATGTCGCGCGCATCGTCGAAGTCACTGACGCAGAGATTGCGGAAGCCATGCGCATCTATTACGAGGACACGCACAACGTGGCCGAAGGCGCCGGAGCGGCTCCGCTGGCCGCCGCGCTTAAGGAGAAATCATCATTCGCCGACACGTGCGCCGGAATCGTTCTCACCGGCGGCAACGTCGATCGCGAAGTCTTCGTTGCTGCGCTCAACGGGACGTTTGAGGGAGCATTCCAGCATGTGAGGACGGCATGACCGAGCGCCATGAGCACCTCACGCATTTTGCTCACTCGGCGGGCAATCGCTGTTTCGGCTGCGGTCAGGCGAATCAAACAGGCCTTCGTCTCGATTTTCTGCTTGCCGACGACGGCTCAGTTGTCAGCTTTCCCGTCATCGCCAGTGTTTTTGAAGGGCATCCCGGTTACCTGCACGGCGGGGTCATCGCCACGCTGCTCGATGAAGCCATGAGCAAAGCAGTGCGCGCCCGGGGCCGCTCTTCCATGACCCGCAAGATGGAAGTCGATTATCTCCGTCCCGTTCCCAGCGAGGCGCCGCTTCGTCTCGAAGGATGCGTGGTGCGCAATGAGCCGCGCAAACATTGGGCAGAAGCTCGCATCCTCGACGAAAAAGGGAAACTGCTTGCCGAGGCGAAGGGACTTTTTATTGAGGTCTCGACCAAAATATGAACGGCGGTAGCTCGACCGCGGGTGCCCCACCCTCGCGACGCCCTCGTCTTTGTCGCTAGGGTTGGGTCATCAGTTCTTGATTCAATTTGTTCTGCCGTCAGCTTTAGTGAACCATGTTGATGGTGTCCTGCGTGACCGTGTCGAATGTGGTCACTGACTTGGCATTGGCCTCGAAAGCACGCTGTGCAACAATCAAATCGGAAAACTCCGTCGAAATATTCACGTTCGATGCTTCCAGTGCGTCGTCCTGCACGGTGGCCAGGCCCGATGTGCCAGAAGTTCCAACAATAGCCGTCCCGCTGGCTTGCGTGGTCTGATAATCCCCGTTCCCCATTAAGTTCAGACCTTGATCGTTGGCCACGTTGGCCAGAGCCAATTGCCCCACATTCTCCTGTTTGCCGTTGCTGTAGGTCGCCGTCACAGTTCCGTCGGATCCGATGGTAAACCCGTTGTATTGACCACTGGTGTAGCCGTCTTGCACGGAGCCCGATACCGCGGACTCCGTATCCACCTGGCTGATGTTCGGGGTGCCCGCTGCGCTCATAAGGTTCCATTTGATGTCGAGTCCTGCAGCACCGTCCACCAGAACATTCGTCGCGGCTGGATTGAGATTGAGGTCGATGGACTGCACGTCGTTCGCCGCCGTTCCCACGTTTTCCGCGCCAGCGCCGCCTGGATTGATCGAGGTCAAATCGCCGTCGTCGCTAAAGGTCATCGTTCCGGTGATCGCCGCCGGCGGTCCATCTGGGGCGACCGCGGAGTAGTCCGCCGCCGGAAGGGCGACTGAGTAGTCCCACGTATTGGCAACCGCGGTCGGCTCAAAAGTTACTGTCACGGTGTGTGACTCACCCAGAGAGTCGTATACCGTCACCTCTGCAGGAAACGGTGTGCCCGCCGCCGCTGTTGAATCAAGATTAGCGGTCATGGACATGTTGGCGGTGGCCTGCGGCTGCTGCACCGTGCCGACCGGAACGTTGATCGGCTGCAATGGCGCATTGGTGTTCACCACGCCGCCTGGTGCCGGGTAGCCCATCACGTTCATGCCGTTTGAGGTGACCAGATCGCCATTCGAGTCCAGCGAGAAATTGCCCGCTCGGGAGTACTCGTAGCCACCGGCTCCATTACTGACGACAAAGAAACCGCTGCCATTTAACGCGACATCCGTGGCATTGCCTGTGGAGCTGATGGACCCTTGCGTGAACGCGATCTCATTCGAGGCCACCTTCACACCCGCTCCCACCTGAATCGGATCGCCCGAGCCGGTCGAGCCAATCTGCTGGTAAAAAAGATCGGAGAAGTTGGTCGTCTGTGACTTGAAGGCGGTCGTATTCATATTGGAGAGATCGTTCGCAACAGTATTCAATGCAGTAGAATCGGCCTCCAGGCCGGTAAGCGGAATTGAAAAACTTGCCATGGGCTTTCTCCTCTTCGGATCTGATCAGTTTGGCGGGACGCTACGCCCGGCTTGGTCTTTGATTCGGATGAATCTGGCCAGCATTTGTGGCGGGTTTGGCTCGGGTTATGCCACCCCATCGCGCCAGGGATGTGAACCAGTACTATTGCAATGCAACCGGGCTGCCTTTTACCGGCTTGAAATGCGCCCGGCCGTCTAATGCATGTCCCACTTTCTGCGCGGCGGCATTCGCCGACGGCACTCCCAGATTGCCGGGAGACACGCCGGGCGCGGTCGTCTGATCGGAGATCGCGCGGCTCTCCGGAGCAACCGACCTTGTCGACCTACTTCCCGATTGCCCTGCACGCGTCGCTGATGTTGCCGTCAGGGGACTAGTCACCGCTGTTCCATTGGGAGCCGCGGGAACCTGTCCGGACTTGTCACTACCTGAGCCGGAGCTTGTGCTGCCGACGTCGCCGCTCAGCGTTTGATTGATGTCGATCAGTTGTTCCAGGCTGTTCACCTGCACAAGTTGATTGATGTACTCGTTGGGATCGGTATCCGCCGTTGGATCCTGGTTCTGCATCTCCGTCACCAGAAGCGTGAGAAAGTCGTTGGCCGAGATTGTCGACGAATTGCTGCTCGTGTCGTCCGGGCTGCTTGTGTCACCGGTCCCGGAAGTTCCGCTCGCCCCGTTCGTTCCGTTGGTCGATCCGTCCATCGGCGATGCGGCCGTCCCATTCAGCGCCTGCCCCGCCGTCAACGCATGACTGAAGATTGCTGCCGCTGTTCCCATTTGCCCCTCCCTGCTTTCTGCCCGATCCCACACTTATGCCATCACCGAAATATGCATGCCGCGACCGTCTCGCGCGTATGCCGTCGCGTCAAACCCATTGATCTGTGTTGCAGAGTTTGTGGACGAAACCGCTGAACTCGCACCTGCGCCCGATTGCGATCCCACCTGCGTTGCCGGCATCTGAGTCTGTTCGCCGTGCTGGCCCGCACTTTGCTGCATTCCCTGTCCCATACCCCGGCCCAGGCTCTCATCGAGACGGGCCTCGATGCCGCTGGCTCCGGGAGCCGCGATGGTCAGCGTCGCCACTGCCGTATGGCTCTCCGAGAGGTACGTGCTCAATCCCCCTAAGTGCCCGCTCAGCGCCTGCGCGGCCTCTGTCGAACCCGGAACCACCGCCGCATGAACACTGCCCCCGCTCAGATCCGCGCGCACTCCGACCCAGCCCAGCGCCGGATCCTCGAATCCCGCCTCTGCCTGCCGGCCTCCGGCATGAACCCAGTTCGGAACGCCAACTGTGGAACCCGTGTCAAGCGCCGCGAAGGTTTCCTGCGGCGCCGTCGCTGGACCTGTGGCTGTGCTGCCGGTGGTTGCCGGAGTGTTCGCGCTTCCCTGCGCGCCGGCAGGATCGCGGACCAAGGTCGAGGTTTCCATGCCGACGGAGCGCGCCGCGGCGACATGCTGGCCGATGGGTTGCGAGATTGCCGGATTGACTCCTGCAGGTCTTGCTTCGTGCGTGGTCGGCGTCTGCGACCGTTGCTGGCCTTCGGCTGCTGAACTCGCGCGCGGGCTTTCAGCGGACGTCACTGGAGTTCTCTGCCCGGCTGAGGTTCCGCCAGTCACGCTGGACCCACGATGCGCTGCGGATTCCCGAACCAGTGTTCTGGGCTCCTCGATTCCAAAATCTGTTCCCAAAGGCTTTGCCTTCGAGACTCCGCCCCCCACAAGGGGCGCTGACGGCAGAGAATCCTGCGAAAGCGACGCGAATTCTTCCTGCTCCCCGTCCGACGCGCCGACGCCATTTGTGGTGCCTGCATCGATTGCTTGGTTGGCCAGCAAGGTTTGAGCTGAATGAGTCGGAAGTGGTCCGGCTTCGCGCCCACCCGCGCTCGAGTTCGTCGCCGCCGTGGCGGGCGCTCCAGATGGTGCTCCTTTCGCTCTGCTCAACACCATCGCTGGCCCCGGCGTGGGCTGCCCTGCGGGCGCAGCTTCGGCGCCGCCTCCGCTCGCAAGGCCAGGCGGCGCGCAATCGATCAAGAATGCAGATGGAAGATTCGCCTGCAGAGGTGCTCCTGCCTGCGCCGCATACTCATCAACCGGCGACCCTGATGCTCCATGGGAGGCTTGGGCGCCTTGTCCCTGCTCTTCCGCGACCCGCGTTGCGTTGCTGCGGCCTTCGGTCTCCGAAACCGCCCGCGAACTCGCGCGAATGCCAAAGGTCCTCGTTGCACTCAATGCAGTGGCGCTCTGCGTAACGACCGCGACGCTTAACCGATTCGTCGATTGCCGCGGCTGGTTCGCTTTCGCCGCGTTGTTCGATGAAAGAGCGGCATTTGCCGTCGATCCATTTCTCCAACTCGCTTCGAGTGTCGATTGTGTCGCCTCACGGCCAGCGAATGCCAGCGCCACTCCAATGCTTCCGCCGCCTAGGCCGCCGCCAGTTTCGTTCCCTGCTTCCGTTTCGCCCGATTCGCCTGCGACTTCTTCCGGGGTCTCTCCGATGCTGTCCGCCGACCCGCCTCTCAGGCGCTGCATCGGCTGCGAATTTGCTTTGAAGCTTTCGTTACCCGCGAACCGTGCATTGATTCCAACCGTCGCATTGGCCAATTCTTCGCTCGTGCCGTTGCCGGGCAAAGCCAAAGCCTGGTCCAGCGCCGCACTTCCGCCGGCCTGTTCAAACACCGCGCCAAAGCGACTGCCCACGTCAGTCGCCGAGCCCATTCCCGTGTCCATCCCCGCAGCAGCCCCGGCTGGTAACCCCGGTCCTAATCCTTCGACGCGGCCCAGGTCCGTATTGACGGCGATGGTCATGCAAGGGTGAAATGCAGTAGAAGTGCCAAAGTGTTGCTGAAGGGGTTAGGAAGTTTTCAAAAATGGAAGATTGATTCCATTTAAGGAAACTTTGTTCAAATGCTGTCGTTTTGCCCTCAAGTTTCCGGCGCACCAACGCACAACTTCAAACCAATTCTTTCCTCTCGGAGCCCGCTCCTCCTCATTCCCACGCGGCACAGCGGGCTTCTTTTCTGCGCAGACCGAGACGGCATCAACTCCTTTTAACGGCTGCGTCTCCTCGGCCCGTGTCTCGCAGGAACCAGTCGTCAATCTCCCGCTGCGCGCGGCGTCCGGCCCCAATTGCGTCCGCGGCCTTCGTTTTCGAGATCAGCGCCTCCACCTGCCGCCGCGCCATTCTTTTCGCGAGGAACGCCGTTCGCCGCGCCGCAACCTCGGCTTCCATCTCGGCGATCCTCGGCTTGAGCCCCGCAACGCGACGGCTTGCCGCACGCGTCTCCTCAAGGCCCGCAATCCTGTCGGCCACGTCGGCCGAGGCCGCGCTCGCCGTCACGAGCCGGCGTCCGCTGCGCTCGCGATCCCGGGCCGCCTCGAACGCCGCTTTGAGTAAATGCAAATTCTCCAGCGCCTCCTCAAGCGCCGCCTGGCTCAGTTCTTCTTCGAGCCCTCGTACCTGAAACAGTCGTCGCAGGCCACGTGATGGCGCCATCGCTCAAATTTCTCCCGCCAGTGCGGCCAGGCGCCGCAGGCTGCCGGTCAATCCAACCTGCTCCCGCGCGTCCTGCGTAAGAAATGCGCGAATCGCCTCACGCGCACCGAGCGCGCGGTCCAGTTCCGGGTCTGCGCCCGCCTTGTACGCGCCGATGCGCACCAAATCCTCCGAGCGCGCGTAGACCGCCATCAGTTTCCGCACCAGCGCCGCTTGCTCGCGATGGTCCTCCGCGGCCACGCCGGGCATTAACCGGCTGATCGAATCGAGCACAGCGATGGGCGGATACCAACCCTCGGAAGCAAGCGCGCGATCGAGCACCACATGCCCATCGAGCAGAGCCCGGACCGCGTCCACCAACGGATCCTGCTGATCGTCGCCCTCCATCAACACGGTATAGAACGCCGTGATCGAGCCTGTGCGGAAGCGTCCCGCGCGTTCGATCAATCGCGCCAGCCGTGCAAACACCGAGGGCGTGTACCCCTTTGCCGTGGGCGGCTCGCCCGCCGTCAGGCCGATCTCTCGCGCCGCCATGGCAAAGCGTGTGAGCGAATCGAGCACCAGCAAGACATTCTTTCCCCCAGCGGCAAAGAACTCGGCCACAACAGTGGCCGCAAGCGCCGCCCGCATACGCAGCAGGGGCGATTGATCGGAGGTCGAGACCACGACTACCGCGCGCTGTAAACCCTCGGCGCCAAGCGAGTCGCGCAGAAACTCTCCCACCTCGCGGCCACGTTCGCCGACCAGGCCAACCACCGTAACCTCGGCCTCGGTGTTGCGTGTCATCATGCCAATCAGCGTGCTCTTGCCCACACCCGACCCGCCAAAGATTCCCACCCGCTGTCCGCGTCCCACGGTAAGCAGCGCATCGATCGCGCGGATGCCCGTGCCGAGGGCCTCCTCGATGGGTACGCGATCGAACGGTGAGCGTATCGCTCCATCGAGCGGCAACATCTCCACGAGATGCGGCTCGCGGCCGCCATCGATTGGCACGCCCAGTGCATTCAACACGCGCCCCTTCAACGCCGGGCCGACTTCGATCCGCGGCATCACGCCTTCAGAAAACACCGCATCTCCGAAACGAATCCCGTCTGCAGCGTCGACCGGCATCGACAGCACATTCGACCCGCGAAAGCCCACCACTTCGGCTGCGTGCGTGTGCCCAGCCTGGTCCTCGATCTTGCAGCATTCGCCCACCGAAACCGGTGGCCCCGCGGATTCGATGGTCTGGCCGACCGACTTGACGACCTTGCCACGCCAGCGCCATGGCTGCCTGCGCTCCAGCCGCCTGAAGTAATGATCAAGAAGCGCCATCATCGTTCTGCCTCGTCGGGTTCTGATTCTGAAACACGTTCCGCGTCGGGCGCCACATTCGCCCGGGCCTCGATGCGATCGAAGAATCCACGCTCAATTTCTGCGAGCTGGGCGCGCACGCCCAGGTCCACTGTGCCAACATGGCTCTCGATCCTACAGTCCCCCAGGCGCATCCCTTCGCCCTCCGCCACTTGCGGCTTGATCGCCAGATGCGGTAGATGCGCGATTGCCTCCCGCCACAACTCGAGCTCCACCGCGGGCACCAGCAATCGCACCTCGGACGAGGCCGCCAGTTGTCCCAGCGCGACGCGCACTGCTCCGGTCAAAAGCAGCGGATCCATCTGGGCCTCGCGGCGCAGAATGCGCGACGCAACAGCAAGGGCCAGTTTCACCACCTCGCGCTCGACCTCTCGCAGATAACTTTCACTTTCCTCAGAGAAGCGCGTAACCAGGGCGCCGAGTTGCCGTCTTTGCCGTTCCGCCTCCGAATCTGTGAGCGTTGCGTGTGCTTCACGCTCCATTTGACGTCCTTCTTCGCGGCCGCGCGCGCGTCCGCTCTCAAACGATCGCTTCGCTGCTTCGTTTTCATTTTCGCTCGATGCGCAACCTGAGCTGATTCCGCGCACACTGCGGGCACGTCCCTCGGCCGCAGATGCCGCGGCGCTCTCATCTACGTCTACCCAGCCTTTCCACTCGGACGTGGCCACACCCGGACAGGCCGGATAATCCAGCGTCTCTATTTCGCGCGCTGCAATCTTGTCTTGCGGATGCATCACAGGCCTCAAGTTCCCGCTTCCCCTGCCTCTGCCCCCGGTCAAGCGAGCATCTCGTCGCCGGTTTCGAGCTTGAGAATTACCTTGCCTTCGGCCTCCAGCCGCCGCGCCAGATTCAGAATCTCCTGCTGCGCCTGCGCCACTTCGCGCGAGCGCACCGGGCCCAGCACCTCCATGTCTTCCTTCAACATCTCCACTGCGCGCGAACTCATGGCCTTGAAAATCTGGGCTCTGAGCTCGTCGTTCGCGCCGCGAAGGGCCAGCGCCAGTTGCCGCTTGTCGACGCCGGAGACAATCTCGCGGATGGTCGCCGCCGGCACCGTGATCAGATCCTCAAAGGTGAACATCAGATTGCGAATACTCAAGGCCAGCTCCGGCTGGTTCTCTTCGATGGTTTCGAGAATCTTCTTGGACTCCTCGGCATTGAGCCGGTTCAGAAGATCCGCCACGGCCTTGAAGCCGGAGTAGCTGCGGCGCGCCGTCTCGCCCGCGCTCTCCAAGCGCTTGTGCAGAATCATCGCCACCTTCTGCGCCATTTCAGGAGAGAATTGCCGCATCTCCGCGAGGCGCCGGATTGAGACCACCTTGTGCTCTTCGCTCAGGTTGTCGAGCACCGTAGAGGCTCGCCGCGGATCGAGGTGCGCCAGCACCAGTGCGATGGTCTGCGGATGCTCGGAGTCGAGCACCTTGCCCAGTTGCTGTGGATCGGTGCGCTGCAGCTTGGCGAGATTGCCCTGCGCGGCCTCCTGCGAGCGCCGCATCAACGCCATTAGATCGTCGGCGCGCTGCTTGCCGAAGGCCTCCACCAGCACGCGGCTGGCATAATCCATGCCCCCGTGCACCATGAAGCTCTGCGTGTCGAGGAGCTGCCAAAACTCCTCCAGCACCTCGGCCGAGAGCTCTGGAGTGATGCCCCGCAGATCGGCCAACTCCTCGGTAATCTGCTGGACATCGTTTTCCGGCAGGCACCGCAGCACTTCTTTGGCGAGTTCCTCGCCGACGGCAACCAGCAAGATCGCCGCCTTGCGCACCCCGGACAGGTTTGCTCCGATCCGGTGTCGCGATGCCCCGCTCTCGTTTCCCTGCTCCGCCAAGGCCCGTTCCTTTCCCCCGGTCTTGTTCCCCGACTCTCGCCCCCCGGCTCTCGATTGATCAGGTCCGCTCGCTATTCGGAATGGATCCAGCTTTGCAACAGGCGCGAACTCTGCGTTGGCTCGCGCTTCAAGTGGCCCCGTACCTGTTCGTAGATCTCCTGATTGCGCAAGCGCTCGGGATCGATCGGCGCCGGCTCGGGCGAGCTCAATACTGCTTGCGAAGCAGACGATGCCAATTCCCGGCTGCCCGCTTTTTGCGGCGAGCGCACGGTCAATGCCGTACTGGCGCGGCGAATCGCGGGGCGCACCGCGAAGAATATGACCACAATGAGCCCGAAGCTGAGGGCGATGTACTTCACCAGCACCGGTGAGCTCTCCGCCGAATTCAGAATCTGCTGGGGCATTGCCACCGGCGGCTGGCCCTGATTGCCGTCGAAGGCGAGGTCCTCGACCGTCACCACGTCGCCGCGTGTCGTGTCGAAGCCCACCGCCGCCTGGGCCAGCGTAGTCAGATTGCGCAGTTCGTCGGACGATCGAGGCTGCCACACGGCAGCATGGTTCTTCGTCGCAGGGGCGATCAGCCGGTCGTTCACCACAATGGCCGCAGTCAACCGGCGGACGCGCCCCGGATTCTCGACCGTGTGCCGCACGGTTTTCGAGACACCGTATGTGCTCGATTCGCTCTTTGCCGTCTCGGGCGGCGCGGTTTCGCGCGGATAAACGGGCAGGGCCTGCGTGTTCGGTGCGTTCGATGCCGCTCCCGGAACTCCCGCGGCCACCTGTTGCGCTCCCGTCGACTGGTCGGTGCGCTCAATGGCGAGAGTCGCGGATTTGTCCGGGTCGTATACCTCCGCGGTTTCATCGATGGCCGTCTCGTCATAGTCCAGCGTGACCGACGCGCGCACATTCCCCGCGCCGGTCACCGGTTCGAGCGTCGAGATGAGCTTCTCCTCGAGCGCCTGCTCGGCGCTCAATTGCATCGCTTCCGGCGTCTTCGGGCCCAGCGGCAAATTGCCCGACGCATCCACCAGCACGACGTGATCTGGAGTCAGTCCATCCACGGCCGAAGAGACGAGATTGCGAATCGCCTCCGGCTCACCGTCGGCCAGCGTGCCGCGGCGCAGCTTGAGCACGACCGAGGCCTTGGCCGGCCGCTCCTCGCCCTGAAAAAGCGAATCGTGCGGCAGCACCAGGTGCACGCGCGCCGACTGCACATCCGAGAGCGTACCAACCGTGTGCTCCAGCTCGCCTTCGAGGGCTCTCTGATAGTTCACTTGTTCGTCGAACTCCGACCCCACCCAGTTCGGTTTGTCGAAGATTTCAAATCCCAGCCGGCCGCTTTTCACGCCACCCTTGGCCGCCGTCGCTAGGCGCGCCTTGTCCAGATCGGCCGCGGGGACCAGAATTCCAGCGCCATCCGGCGAAGGCTCAAAGGGAATCTGCGCCGCGGCGAGAGTCTGCGCGATCTGGCGCGCGTCATCGGGATCGAGGTTCATGTAGAGCGTGCGCCAGTCGGGGCTCATCGCGTACCACGTGAGCCCGGCGATAAGCGCGATCAACAACAGCGCGCTGACCAAGATCCAGCTACGCTGCGAGGTCGGCATCTCGGCCCAGCGCACGCGAAGCATTCCCCAAAGCCCCTGCCACCTGCCGCCTGCCTGTACCCTTCCCGGCAACTGCGGCGACGTTCTTTCGAGCTGTGTTCCGGTGGCCATCGTTGTCAACCCAGCTTCGAGCTACGAGCTTCTAGTCTCTGGCTACGTCCTATTCCGCACATGAATCATTCCCTTAGGGCTGAGTTCGTTCTTTAGTTCACCGCGCCTGAGAACGCCTCAACGCATCATCCAACCAGGAGCATGTAGTTGGAAGCCGCTTTCAGAACTGCATTCCCAACACGCCTTGGTAAGCCTGCACAGCCTTGTTGCGCATGGCGAGCGCCAGCTCAAACGCCATGTCCGCCTTCTGGGTCGCAATCATGGCCTGATGGACATCCACGCCCGTGCCGGTCATCAGACCGCTCACCGCTGCATTCGCCTGGTCTTCAAGCCTGCTCACATCGCCAACGGCACCGGTGATCAAGCTGGCGAAAGGCGCCGCGGAAACGGATCCGGTTCCACCTGCCGAGAACAGGCTTGACGCGCCAACACTGCCCGATGCCGCACCTAGTGCCGCGCCGGCAATCGCACTGACCGCATTTGTCGTTACCAGCATTGTCTAAGCCTCCGATTTAGTTTTAACTCTCAGCTTTTATCCGCCCGTTCTTTCCTGGTTTGCGATCTCTCTTGCGTATTCCCCGCTCCCTAGTCCCGGGCGCCTTTTTCCTAGTTCTTGGCAATCTCCAGTGCCGACGTGATCATGCCCTTCTCGGCCTGGACGGCGGAGCCGTTGAGTCCATATGCACGGGTCGCCCCCATCAGGTCTACCATTTCTGTAAGGGGATTAATGTCGGGATAGGCGACGTAGCCATCCGGTCCGGCGTCGGGATGCCCGGGATCGTAGCGCTTGAGCGGCGGCGACGGATCCTCAACGACCTGCGCGATGTGAACACCGGCCGCTAGGTCAGGGGTTCCAGGCAAACGCAGCAATGGTGGTAGCGCCGGTGCGGCGGCGTTATCTGCACCGACCAAGCTTGCGCCTGCATTGGTTGTCGTTGAATGCATGGAATTGTTGAGCGAGTCGAGAAAGTTCGCATCGCCGCCGTTGGCGGCGAAGACAACTTCCTGCCGTCGATACGGGCCGCCGGCGGCGGTCCGCGTCGTCTCGGCATTGGCCATATTGGCGGCCACCACTTCGGCGCGCATACGCTCGGCCTCCATCGCCGAGCCCGAGGTGTCCATCATCCCGAACAGGTTCATCGGTCACGCCCCTTCTGGTTCGTCGGTCATGTGCCGTGATTCGCGCTACGTTTTCATGGATCACGACTCACGGTCCGTGAAACCCGCATCATGATTTGTCGGCGTGGATCGCGTCCATTACGCGCTGGTATTCCTGGCGCAAGAGCGCCACGCCGGTTCTGAACTTCAGTTGCGCCTCGGCCAGCTGCAAGCTTTCGCGATCGATGGAGACATTGTTCCCATCAGGCCGCGCGATCAGGCCATCGACCTCGGTCACGCGCACCTTGCGCGGCGGGTGTCCACTCTTTACGTCATCCATGGCGACGCGCATCTCGGCTTCAAAATCCATCCCCACGGTGCGGTAGCCGGGCGTATCGACGTTCGCCATGTTGGCCGCTGTCAGCTTGGCCTCGGCGGCTGACAGATCGAGGTAGCGCGCGATCTGGCCGCTCAATTGTGTTTCAATCTCCATGCTCATCTCAACCTCCGTTCGTGTTGCCGAGCTCAATCCTCTGTTCCATTTCGTCTGGCCGTCGCACCTCCTTCGACGGTCACCCAGTCTGCCGGAAGTCAGTTCACCGACAGGCCAAAGTCGATTTCACGCGCGGTGAGCACCGGGCTTTCTCCGGCAAGAATCACGCCGCGTTCCAGTACGTGTTCCAACTCGCGCACGTTGCCGGGCCAGTCGTGCGTGGTCAGTTTCGCCATTGTTCCTTCGTCCACGTGTTTTCTCGGCGTGTCCCTGCCCAGTTTCTCCAGAAAGTGCTCGACCAGAAGCGGCAGATCCTCCGCATGATCCGAAAGTGCCGGCGTGCGGATCAGAAAGACGGCGAGCCGGTAATAAAGATCGGAGCGGAATCCGCCGGACTGTGCATGCGCGGCCAGCGGCCGGTGCGTGGCGGCAACGATCCGAACATCCACGCGGCCCGTCTCGTTGTCGCCCACACGCTGCAGCTCGCCGCACTCCACAAAACGAAGCAGCTTTGATTGCAGGCCGAGCGGCATTTCGCCAATCTCGTCCAGAAACAGCGTGCCTCCGTCCGCCGCCTCGATGCGGCCCGTGCGGCTCTGCACGGCGCCGGTAAATGCGCCGCGCGTATGCCCAAACAGCTCGGCCTCGAGCAGCGATTCGGGAATGGCCGCGCAATTAATGGCCACGAACGGCTTGCGGCTGCGCGACGACAGGCGGTGCAGCGCCTCCGCTACCAGCTCTTTGCCCGAACCCGTCGGGCCTTCGATCAGCACGGGAGTCAATCGCGGGGCCACGAGGCGAACACGGCGACTGATCTCGAGCATGCAGGAGGCGTTGCCAATTAACTCCGGCAAGCGCTCGGCGGAGACGGTATCTGCAGTAGCTGCAGGCCGGATGGGAATTGTCTTCTGCCCGTTTCCCGGCCGCTTCGTCCCGTTCGAATCGGTCGTTGCTCCCGGCCTGGGCAACTGTGCTTTGTGCAATTCCACCACGGTGGACGCGGCTCTTGCGCTCGCGGTGTTCCACGCGGCTCCGTCGCCGTCCTGGCTCGAACGCAGCGCGTAAAGCAGTTCCTGCCGGTAAGGGCCGCGTGCGCTTTCTTCGGAACTCGAAGTTCCCGCCGTCACCACGTCGACTCCCGGAAAGCCTCCCCTGAAGTCGCTCAGAAACTCATCCAGATCTAGATCCGGAAGCCAAGAATCGACAATCAGCGCCTCGGGATGAGCAGATTGAGCTTCCGACCACGCTTCAGCTCCGCCTTGGGCCTCCAAAACCTGCCAGCGCAACCCAGTAAGCACCAGCGAAAGCCGTTGACGAAAGCTAGGGTCCGCGCTCGCGACCAGAGCGGTGCGGGTCCGAATGCGGGTATGCGTAGGTAGGACCGGAACCGGAAATGCCTGCATGGACAGCCTCCTTTGTGTCGCACAAATCGATCAGTGGATACCTGGGCCGGCGAATAAAAGGCTCAAGCGGCGCTAATGCGCCAGGGCCGCTGGTGGTGCTGCGGCAACTTCTGCGGGCCGGGCAACGCCACCTGCCAAACTCGGGTCAACAGCGACAACCGGAATCGGCAACTCCGCTTCCTGTGGGACCATGTAGCCCCGCCCACGTACCGTTCGGATCAAATGGCCCGGCGGCGGATCCTTGAGTTTGCGGCGCAGATAGTTCACATACACGTCGACAATGTTTGTGGTCTGCGCCGGCTCCATGTTCCACACCGAGTCCAGCAGTTCCACGCGCGCGACGCACTCGCCGCGGTTGAGCATCAGATGTTCCAGCAGTGCGAACTCCTTGTTGGTGAGAACAATCAGGCGTCCGCCGCGCTGCGCCGTATGTTCCAGCCGGTCCAGCTGCAGATCGCCCGCGCGCAGTTCGAGCCGCGTCTCGCGCTTGCGGCGCAAAAGTGCCCGGCAACGCGCGCGCAGCTCATGCAGGCTGAAAGGCTTGGTCATCAAATCGTCGGCGCCCCGGTCCAGGCAGCGCACCCGCGTGTCCACCTCTTGCCGCGCGGTCAACACCAGCACCGGCAGATCCGCATCGAGCCGCCGCACCTCTTCGAGCACCTGTTCCCCGTCCTTCACCGGCATGTTCAGGTCGAGAATGGTCAGATCCGGCAACTCCTGGCGAAATGCGTCCACCGCCGCAGCGCCATCATAGGCCAGGTGAACACGATGCCCGTCAGCCTCCAGGCCGCGGCTCAGGAACTGCCCCAGCGCCTTGTCGTCTTCGGCAATGAGTAATCTCATGAGATCCTTTCCATCACTCCGCGCCCTCATTCCGCTGCGTTTTCTTCAGCGGCGTTCAATATGTCTCTGCCGATAAACGCCGCGGCACGCAGGGTGCACATCCACCTTCACGCCGACAGGAAAGGAACTCAAGGAAGAATCGAAGGAAAGGAAAGCAGTTGATTCAGAAACGGTTTCTCCGGAAGCGAGCGTCCACTATTGGGAGCGAGAACCGTGGCTTGTGATAGCAGACACAGAAATGTAGCTGACACGTCAAGCCTCGGCGATCGCCGCAATGCCTGAAGCCTGTTCGGGCCCGTCGATCGACCCGCGATTACGAGCCTTTCGCGCGTCCCGCCGCCTTTTCCTGGTACATCGCGGCATCGGCCCGGGCCAGTAGCTCTTTCATCTCCTCGCCCACCGCACGCTCAGCCAGCCCAATCGAAGCGTCCACGCGCAGCTTGATCTCGCCCGCCTTGCCGCGCACGGCGTAGTTGCCGCAGATCCATTTGCGAAGGCGCACAACCTTTGCTTCTGCCTCTGCGAGAGTGCAGTCGAACAACAGAACGAACTCGTCTCCGCCCCAGCGCCCGATCACGTCCGTCGCGCGGCAAGCGGAACGCAGTTCCGTGCTGAACTGCTTCAGCAAGTCGTCTCCGGTCACGTGCCCGTGATCGTCGTTCACTTTCTTGAAGCGGTCAATGTCAACAATCGCGACGCAAAACGGCGCCTTCGCGCTAAGGTGCTTTTCGAGTTGGCCCTCGCAATAAAGTCGGCTGCTGAGTCCGGTCAGTGCATCACGCGAAGCAATCTCTTCCGCCTCTTCGAGCTTGGATTGATAGGTCGCCACCTGCTCCTTTAGTTGATCCAGGACGGCCTTGCCCTCGGCCGTCATGCGGTCGATCGAGGACTTCAACTCGCTCGCGCTCTTCTCGATCGAAGTGCGAATCTCGGTCAGGTCGTCCAGGGTGGCAATGGCCTTCAGCCGCTCTGTTACTTCATTCATCTGGCCCACACATCGCTTGTCACGCGCGCCCACTGACTCCGCCGTCTGTGCCATCATCAGCAGCATTTCTTTTACTTCGCAGGCCTTTTGCTGGAAGTGTCTCGCCGTGCCGCGGCCCCAAGTGCGAATCTGTTCGCGTACGCTGGAATCTGTTGTCGCCAGCGCCGCCGGGCTCATGTCCGGCGACAGACTCGTTCTGATCTCGACTAGATTCCTCTTCAGCTCATCGCCCATTCCGGGACAGGCTTCAAGACTCGAGGTCCCCATCTCCATCAGAGCGGAGCCGTACGCATCAACCAAACATGGAAGCAGGTCACCTTCAGTGCGCTCCGGCGGCTCGCCAGAATCAGATTGCTGCGACTCAAGATACCTCTTAAGCGAAATCATGTGAGCCTCAAAATCGATCTCGATCGAACGGAGTCTGCGCGCACAGCGGGCTGGAAATTCTATCGGCTGCGAATTAGAAATCCTTCAGTCGGCTCGTGGTTGGATCCCTCGAAAGATGCATCCGAACCGTCAGCTT
>CAZTLV010000078.1:0-18135 GCA_964614635.1 uncultured Occallatibacter sp. | reverse complement strand
GCGCTTGCCCTGCTCACTGGAGCCGGACTTGCCATTCACAGTTTCTGGAATCTCACCCAGGTCGATCTCGGTACAAGCATCACGAACATCCAAACCTTCTCGCTGCCTGTACCCGACTCGCGCCCCAAGGATCCGGAGCGCATCAACGCGTATTACCAGCAAATGATCGCCAGCATCAAGGCCGTTCCCGGCGTGCTGGATGCAGCCGTTTCCGTTGGCTTGCCGCTCGAGGGTTCCGGCTTCGGCATGCCATTCACTATCGCCGGCCAACCCGAGTTTGGCGATCCGTCTCAACGCCCCGGTGCGGGATTTGATATGGTCACTCCCGACTACTTCAAGACTTATAGCATCCCTGTCCTTCGCGGGCGAGCATTTACCGATCAGGACACTGCTGTGACGATGAAAGTGGCAATCGTCAACAAAAAATTCGCCGACAAATACTTTGCCGGCAAAGACCCGCTCCAGCAGCGCATCAACGTTGAAGAACTCATTCCCGGTGTAACCAAGCTCGGCCCGTATCTCTCGTGGCAGATCGTCGGCGTCTTCAACAACGTGCGTGCCGGCGGCTTCCGCGACGACAACCCTGAGATCCTCATCCCCTTTGCGCAGATTCCCTGGCCCAGCGCAAACATCGGCGTCCACACCGCGGGCGACCCAGCGACGGTCTTCCACAGCATCGCCACGGCCGTTCATTCCGTTGACCCGCAAATCGCCCTTGCCGAACCGCACACCCTCGAAGAAATCAAGAGCCGCAATCTCGGCGGCGATCGCTTCATCATGACGCTGCTGGGCACTTTCGCCTTCATCGCCCTGCTGCTTGCGACCGTCGGCATCTACGGCGTCATTGCTTTCACCGTTGCCCAGCGCGAACACGAGATCGGTTTGCGCATGGCCCTCGGAGCCACTCGCGGAAACGTCGTGACCCTGGTCCTGAGGGAAGCTCTGATCCTGGCCTCAATTGGTCTCGGTTTTGGTCTCATCGGGGCCTACTTCATTGGCCGTGGGTTGCACAGTGCACTCTATGGCGTCGGCTCCATTGATTTTGGCGCCATCGCCGTCGTCGCCCTTGTCTTGTTAACCGCATCGTTGGTCGCCAGTTGGATTCCTGCTCGTCGCGCTGCCGGCGTCGAGCCCATGAAAGCGCTTCGCGCGGATTAGAAGGAGAAAGAAAATGGTTTCGGTTTTGCACGACTTGCGTCACGCGATTCGGCAATTGGGCCACGCTCCCGGCTTCACGCTGGCAGCGGTGCTCACCTTGGCCCTGGGCCTCGGCGCAAGCTCCGCTATTTTTTGCCTCATGGATGAGCAATGGCTGCATCCCATTCGCGTTCCGCATTCAGGCGAAATCGTACGCATCTTCTCCACCACGCCACAGGACCCGGAGGGCCTTTTCGCGTACTCCGATTTTCAGGCGATCGCTCAGCGGACGACCGCGTTGAAAAGCGTGGTCGCCATTGGCCGCCGCGGCAGCATCATGCCCCGTGCCGATGGCAACTCTTCGTTACTCCTCACCAACGTCGTCTCCGACAACTTTTTCGACGCGCTCGGCGTGCACCCATTCCTTGGCCTCAGCTTTGCGCCCGGCGATGCGGAATGGTTGCGCACTCATCCCGGCGTGATGCTCGGCAACAGCTTCTGGCGCCGCAACTTCGCCGGCGATCCCAGCATCGTCGGACGGCAGATCACCCTGCAGCGCGGAAAAGATCATCGCATTCAGTTGGACGTGTGGGGAGTTTTGCCGCCCGGGTTTCGAGAAGTTGACAACCAGAGCGACAGCGATTTGTGGATGCCGCCGGAAACCTGGGCAGCCCTTGCCGGCCCTGAAGATTTGACCTCATCCCAATTCCGCTGGTTCAACCTCCTTGGCCGCCTCGCCCCTTCGGCGACGGTTGCCTTGGCCAATGAGCAAGCCGCCACGACCGCAAAAATACTGCAGTCCGTCGATCCTGAAACCAATCGTGGGCGTGGCGCTCGCGTCATCAGCGACTTCAGTTATCGCATGAGCACCGCTGGAACTAACGGTCTGGTGCTTTTTGCCATCGTTGGCTGCGTGGTGTTGCTGGCCACCGTCAACGTGGCGCACCTGCTGCTGGCGCGCGGGCTCTCGCGCGCTCCTGAGGTGGCGCTGCGCATCTCCCTTGGAGCCGGGCGATGGGCAGTTGCGCGCCAACTGCTGATTGAGAACCTGCTCCTCGGCGTGGTCGGATTGGGAGCGGGCCTTGCTCTTGCAGGTGGAATTGCCGCTGCCATTCCACATCTCCTCGTCGCCGAGCCGGCCATGCTTGTCACTGTCGGATCGGGACAGTCCAGCTTCCATGTGGATGGCCGCGTCTTTCTTTTCGCCTCGTTACTGGCCTTCCTCACCATGCTTCTGTTGGCCCTGGTCCCGCTCGGCCAGGTGGCCCACCCCCAACTGATCGCCATCATTCAAGCCGGTTTCACCAACCGGACAGCGGGCAAAACTCCGGCGTTGCGCCGCGCCGCCATCTGGTTGCAAATCGCCATCTCCTTCGCCTTGCTGGTCTCCACAGGCGCGTTGGTGCGCAGCTTCCTCAACACCCGCTCTCAATCCATCGGCTTGACCCGGAACCAGGTCCTGCTCGCCTGGACACAGGGACCCGATGCCCCGACGCGCGACGCCGCCGTTGCCCGCATGAGAGCTTTGCCCGGCGTGCAGAATGTAGCCTATGCCATCCGCTCTCCGCTCAGCCTCTCCGAAGGCGGAATTTCGGTAAAAGCTCTGCTGCCCAGCCACCCCGAGTTGCGCGTGCCTGTATCCATCAAATTCAATGCTGTCAGTCCGGGCTTCCTTCAGTTGATGGGAACACGCGTCCTGCGTGGTCGTAACCTGACCAGCGATGACGATGCTTTCGGTCCTCCCGTGGCGCTCATCAGCCAGGCAATGGCACAAGAATACTGGCCCGGCCACGACCCCCTTGGCCAGCTCGTGCGCCTTGCCGATTCCAACATCGATGCGCGCATCGTTGGAATCACTGAGAACGCGCCCATCAATAAAATAGGCGAGAATGCCGAGCCTTACCTTTATCTGCCCTTCCATCAATACGAACTCCATTTGTCGAATATGGGTGAGATCACCTTTGCGCTTGAAACAAGCCTGAATGCCATGAGCATGGCCCAGCCGGTGCGCCAGGTGCTTATCCACGCCAACCCGCTGCTGGACCCCATGATGGTCACATCACTTTCTGAGCTGATCCGCTACTCTGCCGGAGACTACCAGCTGATGGCGGAGCTGGTTACCGCGCTCGGACTCATTGGTCTCGCGCTCACCGTTGTCGGCATGTACGGCTTCCTTGCCTTCCGTGTAACCCAGCGCCGTCGCGAGATCGGGATCCGCATGGCCCTCGGCGCATCGCGCCAAGCCACCGCCTGGCTCATTGTGCGAGATACCACGCAGATGGCCGCAATGGGTCTTTTGATTGGCCTGGCCCTGGCCTTCGGCGCCGCGCGCCTCGAGGCCACATTGCTGTTCGGGGTGCGGCCACTCGACCCCTTCACCTTGGTCGCGGCAATGTGCATCCTTGCCCTGGCAATGGTCTGCGCCGCGTGGCTGCCCGCCCGCCGCGCCGCCGCTGTCGACCCAATTCTTGCTTTGAGATCGGAGTAACAAATCATGATCGAACTGAAAAACGTAGAACGCAGCTACAAAACGGGCCATACCGAAACCTGGGTCTTGCGCCGCATCGGCCTTACCATCAAAGAGGGCGAGTTCGTCACCGTCATGGGACCCTCCGGGGCAGGGAAGTCTTCGCTCCTCAACGTGCTTGCTCTGCTCGACGACAGTTGGTTAGGCGAGTATTGGTTCGGTGAGACTCCGGCTCACAAGCTGAACCGCAAACAGCGCGCTGACCTCGCGCGTCAGCGCATCGGCATGGTCTTTCAGAGTTATCACCTCCTCGACGATCTCACTGTCGCTGAAAACATTGACCTCCCGCTTTCATACAAGAATCTTCCCGCCAAGGAACGCCAGGCCATGGTGGCCGACATTCTCGACCGATTCCAGATCGTCGCCAAAAAAGATTTGTTTCCGTCTCAACTTTCCGGCGGGCAGCAGCAGCTTGTCGGCATCGCTCGCGCCGTGGTCCATGCTCCCTCATTGCTTCTTGCAGACGAGCCCACCGGCAACCTGCATTCCACGCAGGCACGCGAGATCATGAATCTCTTCTGCGAGCTCAATCGCGCCGGAACCACAATCGTGCAGGTCACTCACTCTGAAGAAAACGCGCGCTACAGCAAGCGCATCCTTGAACTGCGCGACGGCTGGCTCACGCGCGATGAATTGCTCGCATCCAGCGCAACGGAGGTCAACGCCAAGTGAACCGCTCATTCAGAAATGCTGCTAGATCCTTCCAGGCCATCGCCTCCGTGCTTGTATTGCAGGTAAATCTGGCACTCGCGGTCGGGCCCGCCGCCGCTGCCCCCCAGCAATCGCCTGCGCCGGCAGCCGCTCAGCAGGCGCCGGAAGCCCCGGCACCGGCCGCAAACGGCGCCGTCACGCCGCCGTCTCTGGCGCAACAGATACAGCAGGTGCAGCAGCAGGCAATTGCGCCGCCGCGGCCGTTCCAGGTGCCAATGCCACACTCGCACAATCCGCTGGCGCCCTACATGCCCAGCACGGCCCCTGAGCTGGACATGAGCAACTCACCGCGCCTGCAGAATCTGATCCACGATGGCAAGATCTACCTTTCATTGCGGGACGCGATCTCGGTGGCCATCGAGAACAATCTCGATCTGGCCTACTTCCGCTATAACTTCCCCATCGCTCAAACCGATATCCTGCGCACCAAAGCCGGCAGCGCATCCAATGGCGTCGATACTGCCATCGTTCAGGGCACACAAGGCGGTTTTGCCTCATCCACAGGCGGCGGAGGCGGCTCATCCGGTTCCGGATTCTCAGCAGGTAATGGCGGCATCGTCACTTCCACACTCGGCGCCGGTACCACCGTTTCCTCCTTCGATCCCTACCTCACCTTCCAGGGATACGTCGATCACACCGTTGTCCAGGAGGCCAACCAGTTCCAGACCGGCGTCCCGGTTCTGAAAACAAACACGATCGAGGTATTGTCGAGCTTCTCCCAGTCCTTCCCCATCGGTACCAACTTGAACATCAACTATCTCGGCCAGCGTGTCGCCAGCAACACGCCTTACAACGGCATCAATCCGGAACTGTATTCCAATTTCCAGTTGATCATCTCTCAGCCCATTCTTGCTGGCTTCGGCATTGCCACCAACGAGCGCTTCATCCGGATCGCCAAGCGCAACGCCCAGATCACTGACCTCGCATTCAAAGCCCAGGTCATCGCCACCGTCACCCAGGTGCAGAATATCTACTGGGACCTGGTCAATGCCTACGACAGCGAGCAGATCAGTGAGCGCTCGCTCGGCTTCGCCAACAAGAATCTCGCCGACGACCAAAAGCAGCTCGAATACAAGGAAATTCCGGCGATGCAGGTCATGACAGATCAGTCTGCGGTGGCTACGGCCGAAAGCAATCTCACCGTGGCACGCGCCAGTCTCCGGCTGAACGAACTGCTGATGAAGAACGCTCTCACCAAGGTCGACGATCCAATCATCGACGAGATGTCGGTCATTCCGCTGGACCTCCAGGGAGAGCCCGACCCCAACGCCGACAAGTCCATTGACGAACTCATCTCCGAGGCTGAAAAGCAGCGGCCCGAGGTTGAGATCTACAAGATGAACGCCGAAAAGCTGAAGCAGTCGCTCAAGGACATCAACAGCGAGCTGTTGCCGACCCTCAATATGTATGGCCTCTACGCCGGTGCGGGCACCGCGGGGCCCAAGAACCCCAATTGCGACCTCAGCGTGGAGGAATGCACCACCAATCTGCCTACGGGCTTTCCCAGCATGCTCGAAAACACTTTCAACTACTCGTCCCCGGAATACCGGGTCGGAGTGACGCTTTCAATCAATCTGCGCAACCGCCAGGCCAAGGCCGATCAATTTCGCGCCGTGTTGCAGTACAGGCAGAGCCAGATCTCTTCTGAGCAGCAGCAGAAAACGATTCTCTTCGACGTTCGGAACTCGAAATTTGATCTTGAGCAGGCCCAGGCCCAGGTTCAAGCAACCTTGAAAGCGCGCGATCTGGCCCAAAAGACCTTTGACATCATGAAACAGGAACAGTTGCTCGGTGCCAAATCCGGCCTGGATACCTTGCTTGCTGAAAGTGCGCTGGCGCAGGCCGAGTCCGCTTTGGACACTGCACAGACAAACTACGAGAAGAAGAAGGTGGATATCGATCGCGCCATCGGCGCTACGCTGGAGCGGACGGGCGTATCCATCGATGACGCGAAATTAGGCGTCGTCAATCGCTAGCCGTAAAATCACTGAAGATTGAACGGAGTGGAGGCAGGCAATTCCAATTAAGGAAGAAAGAATTCGAGTTTTGGTCGCCGACGATCAGCCCCACATTCTCGAGGCCGTCGAACTCCTGCTGGCCCCGCAGGGCATCGACGTCAGCTGTGTTCGCTCTCCAAAATTGCTTCTCGATGCGCTCGGCGAGAGCGACTACGACGTCGTGCTCATCGACCTCAACTACACGCGCGACACCACCTCCGGCCAGGAAGGCCTCGATCTCCTCGGCCGCATCCACGAGATGGATCCGCGCATTCCGGTCATCGTCATGACCGCCTGGGGCAACATCGACCTGGCCGTCGAATCCATCAAGCGCGGCGCGCGCGACTTCGTCCAGAAGCCCTGGGAAAATGAGCGCTTGGTCTCGCTCGTCCGCGTGCATGCCGAGTTGCATCATGCCCTGCGTCGCGCCCGTCAGCTCGAGCTTGAGAATCGCCTCCTCCGCGCTGAAGGCATGCCGGAGTTCGTCGCCGGCGCTCCCTCCATGCAGCCCGTACTTGAGTTGATTGCCCAGGTTGGCCCGTCTGATGCCAACGTTCTCATCACCGGTGAGCACGGCACCGGCAAAGAAATTGTCGCCAAGCTGCTCCATTCTGCTTCGCCCCGCGCCGCCCGCTCCCTTGTGGCCGTCAACGCCGGCGGGTTGCCTGAAGGCACCTTCGAAAGCGAAATCTTCGGCCACGTCAAGGGTGCATTCACTGACGCCCGAACCGATCGCATCGGGCGCTTCGAGCTGGCCAATGGCGGTACTCTCTTCCTCGACGAAATTGCCAACGTCCCGCTCCGCCAGCAGGCCAAGCTTCTTCGCGTGCTTGAGACCGGAGAACTCGAGCGCGTTGGCTCGTCGCAAACACGCCGCGTTGACGTCCGTATTCTCTCCGCCACCAACGCGCGCCTCGACGAAGAAGCTAAAGCCGGCAACTTCCGTGAAGACCTGCTCTTCCGCATCAACACGGTCGAGATTCATTTGCCCGCCCTGCGTGAGCGGCGCGAAGACATCCCGCTCCTGGCCATGCACTTCCTCGGCCGCAACCGGACGCGCTATCGCAAGCAGGTCAACGGCTTTTCTCCGGCGGCCATGCAGCAGATGATGCAGTATCCCTGGCCGGGCAACGTGCGCGAGCTCGAACACACGGTGGAGCGCGCCGTGCTGCTTTGCCGTGGGGATGAAGTTGAGCCCGCCAACCTTGCGATCGTTGCCGCACGCCCTTCAACGCTCTCATTTGAAAATATGAGTATCGATGAAGTCGAGGCGCTCCTGATCAAGAAGGTGCTTCGCCGCTGCGATGGCAATATCTCCCAGGCCGCTGAATCCCTGGGCCTCAGTCGCGCCGCGCTCTATCGGCGCATCGAAAAATATGGGCTCTGAGAAAAATGCGCGCAGGCGTCGCCGCTCGGCCATTCGCCGGGCCTGGCTTTATTGCCTGCTTCTGACCTTGCCCACGCTCGTTTTTGGCGCTGTGCTCTTGTATCAGCACCACGTCGACCTCGCTCCAGCTCTGCTGCTTGCCGGCTCTCTGCTTCTGTACCTTGCGCTGGTGGCTGCCGCATTGATTGAGGGCATGGTGCGCCCCTTGCAAACGCTGTCAAACGTTGTCTCCTCACTGCGCGAGGGCGACTACTCCTTCCGTGCTCGTGGCGCGGGATCGAAAGACGCATTTGGCGAGTTGGCCACCGAGGTCAACGCCCTCGCCGATCTTTTGCAAAAGCAGCGCGTCCGCTCGCTTGAGGCCACCGCGCTGCTCGCGCGCATCCTTGAGGTCATGCACGCGCCACTCTTTGCGTTTGATCGCGAAGGTCTCCTTCAACTGGTCAACAACGCCGGCGTCAAGCTTCTCGGTCTCACCTACGCCCGCTCCTTCGGTCGGACTGCCCGCGAGTTGGGGCTGGAGGAACTGCTCGGTGCGCATGACCAGTCCATTCACATCATCAACGTCAACAAGGAGTCGCCTCCCAACGCCACGCGCTGGCTGCTCCGCAAGGCCGTCTTTCGTCAGGACGGCGTTCCGCACACGCTGCTTCTCCTTGCTGACGTGAGTCTGCCTTTGCAGGAAGAGGAACAGATCGCATGGAAACGCCTGATTCGTGTGCTCGGCCACGAGCTTTCCAACTCGCTCGCGCCCATCAAATCCATTGCCGGCAGCTTGCTGGCGCGGGTTGACAACATGGCGGGCGACGACGCCATGCTCCATGACTTCCGCCGCGGCCTCGGCGTTGTCGAAAGCCGCGCCGATTCACTCCACCGCTTTGTGCAGTCCTATCGGCTCCTCGCCCAGTTGCCCGCGCCGCACTTGAAGTCGGTGCAGTTTGGCCCTCTCCTTGAGCGCGTTGTCCTGCTTGAGCAGCGCATCCCCGTTGAATTCGAACCCGGACCGCCTGCCCTCCTGCTCGCCGATCCCGATCAGCTGGAACAGATGTTCATCAACCTGCTGGCCAACGCCGTCGATGCCTCGCTTGCCAACGGCTCCAAACCTGTTCGAGCCGACTGGCGTATCGCCGACGCCAACCTGCTGGTCACCATTGAAGATCGCGGCCTCGGCATCGCCAACACTGAAAACCTTTTTGTCCCCTTCTATACCACCAAGCCCGCAGGCAGCGGCGTTGGCCTCGCGCTCGCGCAGCAAATCGCCCGCGCCCATAGCGGCGAAATCCGCCTCATCAATCGCGACGACGGCGAAGGCGCACGCGCCACCATCCGCCTGCCCCTCGCACAGTAATCAATTGTAAGGAACTATTTTTTCGGGCGCCCAGCCGGATGCAGATGGCGGGTGCCCCATCCATCGCGCACTTTGCGATGGGTGGGTTACCACAGTCTCAAATGATCAACGCCGTTGATCGACTCAGTCGCACACCAGTGCCCCATCCGGATAGCTCTGTTCGTTGCTCTCTTCCACAGCCAACCCGGACTCCGCCTCCGCGCGCATCGCCGCAAAAAACAGCTCCACCTGGTCAAGCACTTCGCTTCCAGTCTTGGCGTGGTAAATGGCCCCGCGCAGCTTCGCGCCGCCGGGCACGCCGTGCGTAAACCAGGTGGCAAACTGCTTCATCTTGCCCGCCGTCTCGCCCATGCGCGCATCTCTTGGCAGATCCTTCGTGGCTTCAGCTTCGTCCAACAGCATCTGAAAATAAGCGCGAATCATCCGGTAGCGATCGTCCACCGTCGGCCTTTCGTAGCTGCCTATCGCCGTGTACTGCGCAATCTGCCTGAAGATCCACGGATTCGCCGGCGCCGCTCGCCCAATCATCACCGCGTCGCAGCCTGACTCCGCCACCATGGCCACCGCGGCTTCGGGAGTTGTAATGTCTCCATTGCCAATCACTGGAATCTTCACCGCCTGCTTCACCGCGGCAATCCAATCCCACTGTGCCTGGCCGCTGTAGCCCTGTTCCCGCGTCCGCGCATGCAATGCCACGGCGTTCAGCCCCTCGGCCTCCGCCATTCGCGCCAGTTCCACGCACACAATCTGCTTCTCGTTCCACCCCATGCGGAACTTCACGGTGAAGGGAATCGAAACAGCCTTCCGCACCGCCCTGAAAATCTCGCCAATCTTGGGCAGGTCGCGCAGCAGTCCCGACCCTCCGTTGCAGCCTACGACGCGCTTGGCCGGGCAGCCCAGGTTCAGGTCCACGGTGTCGAACCCCGTCTGCTCCACAATCTGCGCTGCTTCCGCCAGTGTCGCCGCATTCGATCCAAAAAGCTGCGCCCCGATGGGGTGCTCGTCATCGTAGAAGGTCAGGTAACGCCGTCGTTTCGTCTCCCGCATGCGCGATAGTCCGTCAGCCGAGGTGAACTCCGTCATCAGCAGCCCGCATCCAGATTGAGTATTGGAGACAGCCTCCGCGATCCGAGTCTCGGCCGCACCTGGCTCAAGCTGAGTTTCGTTGAAGGGTATGGGCTTCAGCCCGTACATCGGCCCGGCCAACTGACCGGGGGCTTTAGCCCCTGGGGGATTCCCCTCGGCTGCTGAATAGGAACTGCTGAACAAACTCGCGTGGCGGATAAACCGCCGGAAAACCGTATCGGTCACTCCGGCCATGGGAGCCAGTACCGTCGCCGGAGCCACCAGCACCGTTCCCAGCCGCACCTCCGCCGGAACCCGCGTCCCCGCCGGCATCTGGTGCTCTCTGGGATTATCCCAGCCCTTTTTTACGGTGAAACCCTTGCCAGCCATGAATCCTCGAGCCTTTCGATGAGCTGACAGCCAAAGCCGTCTTCCTAACGCATTTGGGCCTCCGCCAAAGCGGAGGCCCAATCGTCCAATCCGGCTCATTCGGCGTCCCTTACTTGACTGCCGATACCTCTCCGGCCTTGGCATACTTGCGGCGGAACCGCTCAACGCGTCCGGCCGTATCCACAAGGCGCTGTTTGCCCGTAAAGAACGGATGGCAGTTTGAGCATATTTCCACGTGAATGTCGCCCTTGTGGGTCGACCGGGTCTCAAAGTTGTTCCCGCAGGCGCACTTAACCATCACCGCGGCGTAATTGGGATGAATCTTTTCCTTGGGCATCTAGAAACCTTTCACTACGATATTCCCATTGTACGGGCATTCGCAGCGTTTAGCAACGAACCAAACAGGCTTCGGCTGAAGGGAACAGGCTCCAGCCTGGACATAACCGAAGCAAAACGAGCGTGGCCCGCCCTCTTTCACCTGCCACCTGCGTTCAGCGCCTTCTCAATACCCGCCTCCGCCAGCGGAGCCATGATCGCGTATCCGGCTGGCAGGGGATGCACGCCGTCTCTGCTCAACTTTGCCGGCAGGCCGTCCCGTTCATCCTTCATCGCTGTATGGAGGTCCACGTAGGGATATCCGTTGTCCATTGCATATTTCTTTATCCACTCGTTCAGCGTCACCACTTTGCTTGCCGGAGCCAGCCCCGGTCTCCATGGAAAATCGTATGCGGGCATTACCGAGCACAGCACCACGCGAATATGATTCGCGGTCGCCAACTCCGCCATCGAAGTCAGGTTGTCTTCAATCTGTTCCAGCGTCTCCGGCCCGGTGTTGCCGGCAATGTCATTGATCCCCGCCAGAATCACAACCACGCTCGGCTTCAGCGCAATCACATCCTGGCGAAACCGGACCAGCATCTGCGGCGTAGTCTGCCCGCTGATTCCGCGATTGATATATGGCTTACCCGGAAACGATCCATCCGGCCCGTCGAGCTTCCATCCCTGGGTGATCGAGTCCCCCATGAACACAACGCGCTTCTCGTCCGCTGCCGGAGGACCCAACGCGGCGTCCGCATCCTTGAACCGCGCCAACCACGGAAAATCCGTCAGCACCTGCTCGTCGTGCGCTTTCTGGTAAGCCGAAACCGGCGCAGCCGCAGGCTTTGTCGCTTCTTGCGGCGCCGTCTGCGTTGCCGTTGGAGCCTTGGTCTCCGGCAAGTTTCCAGGCTCTTGTGCAGCCAGCCTCGCCGGCCCCGCCAGTCCAACCAAAGCCGCGCCGATCAACAATCCATTGCGAAAGATCATTCCGTTCAATTGCTTTCTCCATTCCCCAACCCTACAGTCTGAAAAGATACTACGGCCCCCATTCCGACCGCATCCTCAGCCGAAGGCGACGCCGACCAAACCATGCCTTTCCCGCGCGCTTCGCCAGCGCGGGCCGGCCGAAGGCGTCCGGCCACCGCAGTTGGCACAGGTGGTTTTCCACATTCGGGCACTCGACCTCCACCGCGGCAGCTCTACGCCGGTTGCGCTACGCTTGATGCAGATGAGTGTCTGCACAATATGTAATGGAATCGGCCTGGTACGAGTGGTCAGTGATCGCGGCCAATGGGTTTCCCGCGCATGCGAGTGCCAGGAGATGGTGCGTGAAGATCGCCGGCTCGCCGCCGCCCACATCCCTGAGCGCTACCGCCACTACACCCTCGACGGCTATGAGACAGCCTTTCGCGGCGCCGATGCCTCACTCGGCCGCGCCCACCTTACCGCCCGCAAGTTTGTCGAAGCCTACCCAGTCGATACCGCCGGCAAGGGACTGCTCTTCACCGGCTCCATCGGCGTGGGCAAAACACACCTCGCCGTTGGCGTCCTGCGCCGCCTGGTGCAGGAGCGCGGCGTCAAAGGTCTCTTTTGTGACTACCGCGAATTGCTCAAGAACATCCAGAACAGTTACAACCCACAGGTCCACATCACTGAGCTTGAGCTCCTCAAGCCCGTATTCGCAGCCGAAGTGCTGGTCCTCGACGACCTCGGCGCGCAGAAACCCAATGAATGGGTCTGGGACACCGTCGCTCTCATCCTCAACACCCGCTACAACGACAAGCAGACCACCATCATCACCACCAATTATCCCGACCTCGCCGCCGGAAGCGGAGCACAGAGTGAAGCGGAGCGAGCCGCCCGCGAGCAGACACTCGGCGACCGCATCGGCGACCGCATGCGCTCCCGCCTTGCTGAAATGTGTGTTCGAGTCGAAATGACCGGAGAGGACTTCCGCCAGACCGTAAAACGCGCCCGTTTCGGCTGAGCCTTGCGCGCAACCAGAGATTAGCGCGAGGAAGCTGAAAGCTGGAAGCTAGCCCTTTTCAGAACACCCACAGGCTGCCCAGCAGCAACAGCACCGCGGCCACCGTCAAGCTTTGGTAGGCCAGATCTTCGGCGCTCCGTTGCTGGCGAGTCGGTGTGAACACCGCGTCCGTCGCAGGCATGGATTCGCCCGCTGTTTGTGATATTGATTGCATCCTTGGCCTGCCCTTTCCGCGCCACCCAGCACGGTTACGGAGACGCCGGCCTGCCGGTTCCCCCATCTTGCTTCTTTGGACCCCGCATCCCAGCCAAAAGTAGTCCCAAATTCATTGGTGAGTAGAACAAAATTGTCAGCCGCATCCTGTATATCGGCCAATGGCGAAAAAGCATCTCATATATAGCAAGAACGGGTGATCGCCAACTATTCCTTTCGGTAGGGGTGTAAAATCCGCTCGTGAGCTCTGGTACCGATCTCAATCTTGTCTCTCCCGCCCAGCGGCCTGAGCGTAACTGGCTCCCCATGGCCATCGCCGCAGGCGTCCTCCTCATCGGCGCTTCCGTCCTCATCCTGGTTTTGGAACGCAGCAAGCCCACAGCCTCAGTCACCCCTATCTCTGCTGCGTCAGATGCGTACGCGTCCAGCCTGCCCATCACCGGCCTAGCCATGAGTGAGGCAGCCAACTTCGCAGGCGGCAAGGTCACCTATCTCGACGGTCATATCGCCAACACCGGCAATCGCACCGTCTCTGCCATCACCGTCCAGGTCCTTTTCCGCACATTTGCCCATGAAGTCGCGCAGAATGAGACCCAGCCTCTCATGGTCATCCGTACTCGCGACCCCTATGTCGACTTGCAGCCTGTCTCCGCCGCGCCCCTCAAGCCGGGAGATACCCAGGATTTCCGCCTGATCTTCGACACCGTCACCCCGGACTGGGACGGCGCCTATCCTGAGGTCCGCATCGTCCACGCCGAAACCAGGTAGCGCCCCTGTCTTGTTTACTCGGTACAAAATACTCGAATCTGCAAAAATTACACCGCCCACGCCCTGAAGAGCTCTAAATCCGCCCATCGCGCCCTCGATTGTTTCCGCCCTAACCCACTCAATCTGAACGAAATAAACATTCAAATGCCCTAGCATCCCCCAATGGCACAGCCATTGCTATACCTATGGGTGAGCAGGCACACCGCTCCTACCGCGATTCAGTTGCGGAGAACAAAAAAAGACGAGGGCCAAAACTATCATGAAGATCGCTTCCCCAAATCGGAGACAGTTTCATACCCAGCTAGCCATCTGCTTGCTCGCCTCAGCGGTCGCCATTCCTGCGCTTGGCCAGCAGGATCAGTCTTCGCAGCAGCCCACCAGCACCCCGCCGCAGGCTGACCAGTCCACAACCGTCACCAAGCATGCTCCTCCCGCAAAGGAAGGCTTCTGGGGACGTGTCAATCCCTTCGCGCGCAAGGTTTGGGTCAGGCGTCAGACCGATCCCATCAACGATCGGCTCACCGAGCTCGACCAGATCAATGCCAAGAACGCCTCTGACATTAAAGATGTTGATTCCCGCGCACAGGCTGGCATCCGTCAGGCGCAGTCCGCTGCCGACGCCGCCAACCAGACCGCTACCGCTGCCGGCCTTCAGGCCCAGCAGGCTGGCACCACCGCCAAGGGCGCTGACATCCATGTCAACCAGCTCAACACCACTGTCAACGGCCTTGACCAGTATCGTCAGGTCAACACCGTTGAGGTCGCATTCCGCGGCGGCATGCCGACGTTGTCAGCAGATGCCAAAAAGCAGCTCGACGATCTGGCGGCTAGCGTCACCGGCCACCAGGGATACATTCTTGAAGTGGAAGCGCACTCCCCCGCAGCCGGCAGTGTTGGCATTCAGAACTCTGAACGCCTCGCCGATGCGGTCAAGCGCTACCTCGTAACTGAACATCAGATTCCCATCTACCGTTTGCATGCTGTTGCCCTCGGCAACGCTCCGGTCGCAACTTCTACCGACGATAACGAGAAGACCGATCGGATCAGAAAGAGCAGCGTCAGCATCCGTGTGATGGAAAACAGTTTGGCGGCCCAGGATTCAGCACTCCCCCAGGGTGTTGCTTCCTTGACAGGTGCGGAGCGGCAGTAAAGCTGCAGCCCTCCCCCGAGGCTTTTTCCGCGCCAACGGCTACCCCGCCGTTCGGCCGCCAATAAAGCTCTCAACACGAGAGAACCAAGGCAACTTGGCCCCCGTTA
Organism: uncultured Occallatibacter sp.; assembly: GCA_964614635.1. GTDB lineage: Bacteria > Acidobacteriota > Terriglobia > Terriglobales > Acidobacteriaceae > Telmatobacter. Next base: position 3,030 of record CAZTLV010000078.1, on the reverse strand, counting down.
ATGCGGGGGCCCTTTTTTTGTGTCTGCGCTATTATGCATCTGACGCACAAAATCCGCTCCTGACGGCGATTTATGCTTACATTGAGCCCTTAGGTAGATGAATATTAGAGGTTTAGCAGCAATGCACCCCGGTCAACTGCAGCGCGCCGACGACGGCTTTGTCACGGCGACCTCTTCTGGGGGCACCGTTTCGCTCAGGAGCGTGGCGGACGGCTCGGCCGACGACTGGCAGCTTTCCGAGTCGGTGACCTACGACAGCGCCGACTTCAGCTCACCTTCCTTCACTGCCTCGGGGACCAGCATGAGCGGCGGAACCAATTCGAGCGGAGCGCTTTACAGCTATTTCATGCCAGCTGCCGGAGGCTACGACAAGGATGGCAACCTGCTCAGCGTGGTCGATTCGGTCATCGGCCAGTGGAACTATTCCTACGATGCGTTCGGCAACATCAACAAAACGGTTCCCGGCGGCAGCACGGGGACCAACTACACCGCGGCCTATAGCTCCGTCACCAATCAAGTTTCCAGCGGCATCTCGCCCATGCCGAACTACGACGCCAACGGCAACCAGTTGACTTCGACCGGCGCGCAACTCACCTGGAACGCGGCCGCGCAGCCCATCACGGTCAATGGCACCGCAGCCAACTACGACGCGCTCGGCCGCATGGTGGAGACTGGAGCTTCGGCCGTCCCATCGGTCATCTACGATAGTGGAACGCTTACTCTTGGCATAACCATCGGGTACTTCAATTGCAGCGTGACTGTTAGCTACGGGGAGAATTCCGTTCCGTCTTCTCTGGCCACTGCCCTGTCGTCGGGCTTGAACAACTCCAGTTCGTGTATGCTAGCCGACTTCGGTGTGACTGTTAGTGCCGCTGGCAGCGTTGTCACGTTCACGGGCTGCCCTGGGCCCCGGTGCAACTACACCTACACCTTCCAAACATCGAACACTCACAATTCGCAGTTCTCGTCGGCTTCGTTCGCTCTCACGGCATCTCCGTCCACCATTTCCGGCGGAGCCAGCTCCTCGCTCTCTCTTTCCGGCGCCGAGCAATCCATCATCACCATTCCCAGCTGCACCGGCTGCAAGCAGTTCTTCTACCGGCCCGACGGAACGCCTTTGGGCATCTATGCGGGCGCGCTGGTCAAGGAGACGATTCCATTGCCGGGCGGAGAGACGGCGGTCTACAATGGCAGCGGGTTGAATTTCATTCGCCATACCGATTGGCTAGGGTCGTCACGGCTGGCGACGACCTGGGCGCACGCTGTCTATTCGAAGGAAGCATATGCGCCCTTCGGCGAGACCTATAACGAGGTCGGCACGGCAGACCGTTCTTTCACTAGCCAGGATCAGGATGTTGCGACAGGCTCTGGCGGCGCCGGTACATACGACTTCCTCTTCCGCAAGTACGATCCGTCGGCCGGAAGATGGCTCAGCCCGGATCCTTACGGGTGGGGGGCAGTGGATCAGACAACCCCACAGTCGCTGAACCGGTATGCGTATGTCGAGAACCAGCCGATAAATGCCACAGATCCAGTCGGATTGATTCTGTGCGTTTCAGGTGGATCGTCAATTGACTCGCAAAGTGATTCGTGTCCGCAAGGTTGGAGTCCTTTCCAAGATTACGAGACCATTGTCGTAAATGGCGGCGACGGACCATCGGTGCCGACACCTCCACCGACTCAATACGACTGTTCTCTTGACCCAAACTGCAGCTCAGCGCTTTCGCCGGCAGGTTTGGGAACCCTCAATGTTAGCGGTGCCCCAAATAACGGGCCGACGTGGAAGCAGAAGAATCAGAACTGTTTGAACACAATCAACAACACGCCGGACGGGAAGCTCTACAACACCTTCAGTTACACATCAGCACTTATCGGCCCTGACGCAAGCGTATTGGCTGCTGAGCAAGATGCTGCCAGCGAAGGAGCACAGCGCGGAGCCCTTGGATTCCTTAAAGCGACGGCCAAGAACTGGGGCAGTACAGCACTTGGCTCGGGAAGCGGTTTTGCAGCTAACGTATGGGAGGCGGTGGATGGATTTGCGCTAACGCCGTTGGCTGTGGCTGCTACTGCTGGTCAACTCACAGTGCATGCTGGGTGTGCCATTTCAGCAGCATTCTGACCAACGATAGCAACCAGGGGGCACACAAATGGCTTTAGGCGTACTCGACAAGATACTGATGTGTTCGTTCAAGAGCACATTGCGATTGTTCTACTATTTCGAGAGTTCCAAGTGGGAGCGGGTGAAGGCTCTGGTAACAGGCCATATTGTGAACGACCCGATTTGGTGGGGTTGTCCGACGGTTAAGCTGCACTACAGATTCGACTCGGAAGTCGGCCCAGTTAAGGGTTGGGATGTAATCCCGTTTTTGGGACTTCCGCAGGCCAGAACTTACGCGGAGAGTTTTCCTCACAATCTGCCAAGGATAATCCGCGTGAACCCAAAGAACCCACAGGAGACGCACTTTTTCGAACGAGACCAATAGGGCGAGGTGTCCACTATGCGACGCGATTATCCCTTCAGTTTCTGACCCATCAACCAACGCCGAAGTGAATTGCCAAAATCGGAGGCACTATGGACTCAACAACAATCATCCGCATCGTTGCAGGACTGATGGTAATCCTCGTTATTTTGCCAATCTTCGTGATCCCATATTGGAAGATTTTCTCGAAGGCGGGGTTCGCTGGAGCGCTTTCACTGCTGATGATTATCCCGCTCGTTAACCTGATCGTCTTGTATGTAATTGCGTTTTCAGAGTGGAAGATAAAACCAGGCAATGCTCCGGTCATTTGAAAGAGAGCGCTTCCGCTTGAGAATGATACGACCAAACAGTGTGAACCATCCGCAGGCCGTCTCTTCGGGGGCGGTCTTGCTGTGTGTGGCGGGTCCGGCGGAGCAGTTCCGGCGTCTGAGGCAGCCCTGAAATCCTCGTCCCGGCCAGCGTCGTGAAGAGCGCGGTGCTTTGCACCGGGAGTGGTAGGGACACGTCATGTATGAAAGCGCCTCTTGTCAAGCGATGAATTGTTTTTGTT
>CAZTLV010000077.1:0-18173 GCA_964614635.1 uncultured Occallatibacter sp. | reverse complement strand
CCTTTGGGGGGAAGGGGATGCGTGCCAACGTAAACTTTCCCCCAAGGTAAAAGTGCCATACTCCAGAACCATTCGCGAACACTTATAATCAGCCCGAGCTGAGCGGAAAATAGGGCCATGCTGGCAAGCAACCCGAGCGCCGGCTCAGTGGCCTCAACCGATTTGCGAACACGCCTCATGTGGCCGAGGTTTGCCAAGGGAAAGTTGTACAGGAATCGTAAGGTTCAGTTAACTGTTGCAGTTCGGAATGGTTGTGGGGCCAACTCGCAGTAGGTTCTTGCCTCCGTGCACGGAATGCATGTAGACTGAGCGCTCAGTGCGTCGCTTTACGGCCATCCTGATTCTTGCGCTGCTGGGCGCTTTCTACGCTGTCCCGTTGCTGCATGCGGTTTCGACCGATCCCGAGTCGGGGCTGCCCGCTTGCTGCAGACGCCACGGCAAGCACCATTGCGCGATGATGGACCAGTACCTGCGATTAAAGGCGTCGGGCGAGCCGACATTCAACGCGCCATCCCAGCATTGCCCGATGTATCCGAAGGGCCTAGCTCAAACCTGGGCGCCAGTCGTTGCCGTGTTGTTGCCGGCTCAGGGGGCGGTTTACACGTGCTCGAAGAGTCATCCAGTCTGCCACGCACAAACCCAGGCTCGCTTTCGCGTTGCCTACGACCGCACACGCCTAAAGCGCGGTCCTCCGTCATCATTTCTCAGCTAGGGAATCTCTGAACAATTCAGCAGTTTAAGTTTCGCGTCATTTGACGCGCGATCGAGCGTTGCGTTTGTGTTTCTGTGGAGAGGTGCATCAAGGTACCCAACTTCCACTGAACCATGAACCCTTTGCGCTGAGATCTGTTTCAGAGTCCCAAGAGGCCCTTTGAATTCATGCCTCTTGATTTCATTGAGAGCCCTTGTCTGTTCGCTCATTCGCCAAAGTTGCCAGTGTAACTGGCATAGTGGATTTACGTTTGGAGGTCCATTCCATATGCCTCGTCTATCTTCTATCCTTTCTGCGTTTCTCTTCCTCTTCGCTTCCATTCCAGCGCTCGCCACCGTGTTCGCGAACGTCCACGGTGTCGTTCACGATCCGCAGCACCGCCCCGTAGCCGGCGCGACGGTAACCCTCAAAGCCGCAGATTCCTCGTTCACCCTCATTGCAAGAACTAACTCCGAGGGTGAAGTCGATCTGCAACAGGCCCCAATCGGAGTCTTCACTCTTACCATCGAGGCTAAAGGGTTCGTAACCGCGGAGCAGCATCTAATCGTTGCCTCCGGGACCAACCCTGTAGCCCACATCATGCTCGCCATCGCGCCAACCACGCAGACCGTAGTCGTTCAGGGAATGGAGACCTCGCTCTCTTCCTCAGATACTGCAACCCCCACAACGCTCATCACACGCGAGGACATCGACGAGACTCCCGGAGCCAGCCGCACCATCGGTATGGAAATGATTACCGACTACGTCCCTGGCGCGTACATGACCCACGATATGCTGCACATGCGCGGCGGCCACCAGACCAGTTGGCTTATCGATGGAATCGCGATTCCAAATACCAAAATCGCCTCCAACGTGGGCCCTCAGATCGACCCCAAGGATATCGACTCGCTTGAGACCCAACGGGGCAGCTATTCCTCCGATGTGGGCGACCGCACATATGGCATCTTCAACGTCCTACCCCGCAACGGATTTGAGCGAGACCGCGACGGGGAAGTCCTGCTCTCCGCTGGCAACCTCTATACTGGCGAAGTTCAGGTTTCACTCGGCGACCATTCTGCTGCCAGTGCGTGGTACGCGAGTCTCGCCGGCTCCCGCTCTGATTACGGTCTGGCCACCCCGATCGCTGGCATCAATCACGACGCCACCAACTCGCAAAGCGCCTTTGTATCCCTCATTCGCAATCAGACGCCGAAAGATCAGCTGCGACTGAACGCTCAGTATCGTCAGGATTACTTTCAGGTGCCTTACGATCCCATTCCTAACGACTGGGAGCAGGCCAGCCAGTACTACGTGTCTTACGGGCTGCGCGACGGCCAAACGGAGCGCGATGCTTTTGTAACCGGCAACTGGGTGCATACGCTCTCCCCAAAGGCGCTCTTCTCCTTTGCGCCCTTCTACCATTACAACCAGGCCAATTATGATTCACCCGCGAACGACAACCCTGTGGCCACAACCTGGCACCAAGGTTCCAATTACGTGGGCGGCCAGGGAGACGTTCACGCCGACGCCGGCCCGAACAACTTCTCCGCCGGCTTTTATACCTTCTATCAAGCGGAGGGCGACCTGTTCGGCGTAATCATCAACGATGGATCCTTCACCTCCCAGCCCAATACGCCTGGCAATGCCAGCGCAGCACTGATCGAGGGCTATCTTTCCGACCACCTGCGTCTTGGCCAATATGTGACTCTGCTCGGCGGCATGCGCTTCTCGAGTTATCACGCGGGATTGAATGAATCCGCGACCTATCCCCGCATCGGCGCAACCGTAGAGATTCCCCGGCTACGCTGGGTGCTCCGCGGCTTCTACGGCCACTTCTTTCAGCCCGCGCCAATTCAAACCGTTTCGCAATCAGTTCTCAACTACTCATCCAGCCTGAGCGCAGGCGAAAATACCTTCACGCCCATTCCCTCTGAACGCGATGAAGAGCACCAGTTCGGCATTCAGATTCCCTGGAAGGGCTGGTCCCTCGATGTGGACACGGTTAAGAATCGAGTCAACAATTTCCTCGATCACTCCAACCTTGGAGAATCGAATATGTATTTCCCCATCGCCGTCGATGGAGCGCTGGTGCGGGCGTGGGAGATGACGCTTCGTTCGCCGCAACTTGCGCATCTGGGCCAGTTCCACATCACTTACTCCAATCAGATTGCCGAGCAGCGCGGCGCCATCATCGGCGGCTTCACATGCTCCATTCAAGGCGATCCGGCCTGCTATCCCGGAGATAACTTGTACACGCCCGTAGACCACGATCAGCGGGAGACGCTGAACGCCGGTTTCACCGCCAACCTGCCCACACACACTTGGTTTTCCACCAATGTCTACTACGGCTCAGGCTTCTCGAACGGCCTGGCGGGCGCCAACCAAGGTCCCTACAACGGTCCCTACCTCCCAGTTCACACCACCTTCGACGTCTCCGCAGGTCACGCACTCGGCGAACGGTGGAAGCTCGCTGTCAACGTTGTCAACGTCACCGACCACAGGGTCCTGCAGGACAATTCAATCACAATCGGCGGATTTCATTTCAATGATCCCCGGTTGTTCTCAGCGGAACTTCGCTATCGTTTCCACTTCTGAGCGGGGCTGGGACAGAGCCTTGGATTCAGCACTGTAGCCGAGGGCATTGAGACGGAGGAACAAGCTGACATGCTTTTGCGGCTCGGTTGTGACATGGGGCAGGGCTGGCACTACGGAAGACCGGCGCCGGCCGAGGCGCTTCCGTCAATCATCGAGTTACGGACGCTATCCGGGATTTCGTGTGCCGGCCATGAGGGGAAGGGGATTTCACTCAACTGCAGAGAGGGGCTCCCGTCTCAACGGCTGGCTCAACTTCAGGCAGTGGACGACGGCGCACCGGTAGGCTTGGGTTTTCTCGATCGGAATCTGAAGTACATCAACATCAATCGAAAGCTCGCCGAGATGCATCATGTCTCCATTGAAGACCACTACGGAAAGACAATTGCCGAGGTCATCCCGGAGCTGTATCCGTTCATCGAGCCGCATGTGAAAGCGGCTCTAAACGGTAAGCAAGTTTCCGACCTGGAGATTCGCGAGCCGGGTTCTCAAGCGCATGATCGGAGAACCTTCCTTGCCTCGTACCAGCCTGCGTTTGATGAGGCAGGAGAAGTTGTAGGCGTATCTTGCGCCGTCACGGATTTCACTGCTCGAAAAAGCGCCGAGGATAAGCTCCGGCAATACGAAAGACTCGTCGAAGGTCTCGATGAGATGGTCGCCGTTGTAGACCGAAAGCACCGCTGCGTGCTCGCAAACCGCGCGTTCCATGAAGTGTTCGCCGCAGGCAACGAGAGAATCGAAGGGCGGTTTATTCCCGAATTCGTAGACAGGGACGTCTTCGAAAGTATTATCGTGCCGAAGCTCGACGAGTGTTTCTCCGGCAAATCCGTCCTCTTCCGCATGGAATATAGCTTACCTGGGATCGGCTTGCGGGAATTGAGCGTCTCCTATTCTCCTATTGAAGTCTCCGGGGTCGTGGAGTCGGTTGCATGTGTGCTCCGGGATATCACCGAAATGAAGCACATCGAAGTCGTCGAAACCGGTTGGCGGAAGCGAATCGAACTGGCTGAGTGCGCAGGCCTACGAATTGGACTATGGGATTGGGACATTCAGGCGAACACAGTTGAATGGTCCGATGAGTCGTACCGGCAATGGGGATTCACTCGCGGCATGTTTTCCAGCAAAGTGGCAGAGGCTGTTCCCCGGATTCACCCAGCAGACCGCGCCACTGTGGAGTCTGCAATTCGAAAGGTCATCTCTCGCGAGACTGACGAATACTCTGCACAATATCGGGTTCTGAGACCCGATGGTTCAGTCTGCTGGATTGATGCACGCGGTGTGATGATGGGCGATTCTTCCGAACGCATGATCGGCATTGGCGTGGACATCACCGACCACATGAAGGCTCAGGATCCCAAGGAAGCCTTCGGCACTCGAACCTCTGCTGCTCAGTTTTAGGATTCTGCAACACCAGTCAGCCCTTTTGTATCGCTAGCTTGCCGACTCAGCAGCGATCTGCTGGCAGCCTGCAATGTCAAATTGGGAGGAAGATGCACTCATCCAGCCGAGCGTTTTCGGTTTTTTAGCAAAAGAATGCGACTTTCAAGCTTCTGTGGGAACGAATCAAATAGTGGCTTACCCACTGGTCAGGTTTCCGGACAATGTTGGACAAACCATCCAAAAACCTGGCTGGCGACGTCGGAGGCTCTGGGGATGCCACAAAATCGGATTCCGGCCGCATGAAATGGTCTCAAGAAGTGAAATGCCAAGTTTTCAACACTTGACCACCCACTGGCCGGTTCCTAGGGTCTCGGAGTCGGGCAAGCTGGTACACATTCACAGTGATAAGGAGAACTAGAGGCGATTTTGCAGACGGCAGGCCGGCCAATCTGGTCGAAGGGAAACACCCTTCCGCCTTAGCGCGTTGCGTAGGCTCCAACGCAGGTCGATTCGGATCCGCCCCCTTGAACACCAGTGCCACTGCAAGTGCCCGACCCTGAGATGCCGTTTGCAATCCCGGTGCCGCCGACAATTTTGTAACTCAATATGCCGGCATTGGTCACGCTGCTCGTGTTGTGCGCGGCGACATTAAATTGGAAAAACACCTTATCGCTATTGGCCAGAGAGCCAACGATGACGCCCCATGCATCGCGTGCAATGGCGGTGCCTTGGGCGGTTTGCGAAAACGTCAATCCAGTGATTGGAACTCCATTGATTACCGCGTCCGTTGTGCAGGTGTATGTCCAGATTGATTGTGTTGCACTGAATTGGTAAACGACGAGGCTCGGACTGCACTTAATGGTGAAGGAGCCGGGAGCCTGGGCTTGCGCCACTGTGGCAACGCCGGCGAAGAGCGCACAGAGTGCGAAGATCCTGGGTGTCATAGGTTTCTCCAAGGGGGAGCGGGAATTTCCTCAGCCTATCACCAATTATCAAAAGGAGGCTACTGCCTTTCCCAGGTTGGCGGGCAGAAGCGCAGCAACTGATAAGGCTCTTGCAGCCTGTTCTCCACAGCTTGGACCGGGTGCGGAGGTCAATGGAGTCACCATCCGCCCCGAACCATGGTCACCCGATCAGCCCGTCAATGGAATCGTTCTCGATGGCTTCCAAGTTGGAAAGCTGGTGTGGGCAGTCACCGCCGAAATCCATAGCAATGCACTCGATGTGCGCTGTTCGCCGCACCTACCGCAGACCATCGCACATTCACGCCAGCCTACACTTGTGCTGTTCGAATCCGTTGGTCAAGACTTCAGCCAATCGGATGAGTGCTTTTCAATTGCAATTCTCACAAGTTGGCTTCGAGTTCTGACTCCAGCTTTTCGAAAGAGTTCTTGAATCACGGCTTTGACTGAACTCTCTGACAGGTTCAGTTTCGAAGCAATTTCTTTGTTCCCAAGTCCATCGAGTATGCCTCCAATCACTTGACTCTGGCGGGATGTGAGAGGCCTAGTGATCTCGATACGGTCCGCCCCGGCATTCCTGGCTGTAACGAGTGAACGGACGGCTCCCGCGTCCAGCCAAATCTCGCTGTTCGCCACCCGATGGATCGCACTGACAAGCTGATCTGGACCGCTATGTTTCAAGAAAATCCCGGATGCACCGGCCTCCATGACTTGAAGCGTTGCAGAATCTGTCATGCCTGCAGTCACCATGAGGACCTTGACTTCAATTTGACGATCCTTGAGGTCAACGAAAAGTCGGTTTCCCTGCTCGTAGCCAAGGTCGTAATCAAGGAGGACCACATCAGCTGGCGTCTTCGACAACAAGGAAATGGCCTCCGGAACATTGGCACATTGGCCCACGATTCGGAAATCCGGGGTCGTTTCAAGGAGCCTGCAGAGGCCCTCGCGAAAGAGGGTGTGATCGTCCACCATTAGTATTCGGACCTGGCGCATCGCTAAGCCTGTTCGGATGAAATCACGGTGGTCAAGTATACAGTGAAACACGCGCCACCTTGGACAGGTCGATAGCGCAACTCCCCACCGAAAGAATGCAGGAACGCTTGGGAGATGTAGAGGCCAAGACCTGCTGCTTCCGCGCCAGCCTGAAACGGACGAAAGAGATGCTCCGGATGGGCAACACCACCGCCGGTATCCGAGATTTCAACTAAAATCAAGTTTCTCTCAATTCGTCCGGCAATTGAAAGCTCTCGCTTCTCGCTCTTTGAAAGAGCCCGAGCACTGTTATTGACCAGGTTCAAGAAGACTTGCATGAGGCTAGGTCGGTCAGCCCATACGAGCGGCAACCCTGGAGGTATGCCCCAGTGTGCTTCTATGTTTTCCTCTTGCAATGAAGGCGCTACGACGATCTTCACCTCGTCCAGAAGAATAGACAGATCAACCTCTGTTGCCTCCGTGGTGGTCTGGCGCAGGTTCACGCTGGCAATGCGCTCGAGCGCGACAGCAAGGTTACCAAGCGCTTCGAAATCTTTGTTTCCAGCCAGCAATCCCTCACGCGCAAGATTCTGATGCACGACTGCAATCGCACCACATACATTGCGGATTTCGTGGGAGACTGCGCCTATGGCAATCCGAGACCCGGCGAGAAGCTGTTGCAGCCCAGACACCTCATGGTTCCGAAGATCTTCCGAAGCATCGAGCACCATTGCCGTCAGTCGCGTTCCCGAATTCGTTCGATAGGTAGAAAAGCAAATGTCGGCAAGAAACGTCTCTCCGTCCTCGCGCTGACCGCGTGCCTGCATCACGGTGCGGAGTAGTTGTTGGGAAGAGTCTCGTACGGAAATATTCGCGAGTGCGGGAAGATGGCGATGAATTAGCCTTTTGGCAAGCTCTCCTTGAGACACGCCAAAAAGTCTGTGCGCAGCCTCGTTTGCGGTTAGTACAGATCCGCCGGAATCTGCTGTGATGATGCCGACAGGACTGCTCTCAATCAATATCCTCAACTGCTCTTCAGCATCCTTTCGCGCATCACTCTGTCGTTCGATTTCATGTATGTGGTCTTCAGTCACGAGGCGGTTCCGGTTGACCTCTCTAATCAGGAGGCCAGCTCCAGCAAAGGCTGCGAAATAGAGCACGTCCCGGGAGATGCCTGACCTCAGATTCCATGTCAGGTCACTGAAGGTTTCAGCGAGAAATGTGCACAGTGCCGCAATCGTACAAATCTGCCAGCGGCCCAACACACTGCCAATCATCAACATCGGAACCAAGTAAAGGAACCCAAGCAGGACCGCTGCAACTACCCACCAGTCCAGAAGAGCAATGGCGGCAATCAAGACTCCCGCCTTCAGCAGCACAGATCGCTTGTCGCCTTTGAAAAGCAGATCGTACATAGACACCTATTGACGCTGTGCCAACGAGAACGCATAGCTTGCTGCATTGTAGGCACCACGTGCGCCGCAGAATATAAGAATTCTACAAAGAGGGATGAATTGGCCGAAAGATAGGTACTCCCGAGTCAAAAGACGAGTTAACCGGTCTGAAAGATAGGACGGTAGAAGTCAATGTACCCACTATTCTGAGTCAGTTCGCCGTGTGCTCTATGCATGCATGACCGTGCTCTTTCGGCAATGAGGCGGATGCCAAATGATCATTTCGGGGGTATTCATGCAAATCTTGAGATTTCTGCGCCCTAGTTCTCGTGGCGTTGGAATCACGGGACTCCTCTTGGCTCTTTGCCTTCAAACTAAAGCACAGCAAAGCTTATCTTGGGAGCAGGTGAAGGCACGTTTTGAAGCGGCAAATCCGGCATTGAAGGCGGATGCGGCCAATGTTGAGGAGATGAAAGCCGAAGAGATCACAGCCTTCCTCCGCCCCAATCCTCAGTTCACCATGTTGGCCGATGGCACACAGATTGCGCCCCACGATGGGGTATGGACCCCCACCCGCGGCACCTTCGAGCAGCCCCTCTTGAGTTACCTGCATGAGCGCGAGCACAAGCGGGAACTGCGGCTCGAGAGCGCTAAACAAGGCACGGCGATCAGCGAGTCTCAGCACGTCGATCTCGAGATCAACCTTCTTTTCGGCCTGCGCTCGGCCTTTGTGCAAACACTTCAGGCCAAAGCGGTGCTGGAGTTGGCCAAGGCCGACCTTGAATACTACGACAAGATCATCGACATCAGCCGCGCCCGGTTCAAAGCCGGCGACCTTTCCAAAATCGACGCGTCGAGGATCGAACTTCAGCGCGTGGGATACGAGTCTGAACTTCAGACTGCACTGGTCAATCTGCGCACCGAGAAGATCGCGCTGCTGCTGCTCATCGACGACCGCACCCCAGTCGATCAGTTTGACGTGACCGGGTTCTTCGATCTCGGCCCGCCATTGCAGCCGCTCGAGGACTATCACCAGATTGCGCTCGACAATCGGCCCGATTTGCGCGCCGCGATCCAGACCATCGAGCAATCGCAAACCAATCATAAGCTAGCCGTTTCCAACGGTTCCGCTGATCCGACATTCAGCGGATGGTACACGTACAACTCGTCGAACAACAACCCGAACGGCATCCAGACTCTGGGTCTGAGCGTCAACATCCCGCTGCGCATCTTTGACAAGAACCAGGGCGAGAAGAAGCGAACGTTGATCGACATCGACCGGAGCCAGCAGGCGGCTGAAGCTGCCAAGGCGCAGGTTTTTAGCGACGTCGACACTGCCTACGAGTTGGTGCGCAGCAATGTCGAGTTAATTAGGCCGTACAAGGCGCAGTACCTTGATCAGTCAGTTTATGTGCGCGACACGGTGACGTTTGCCTACCAGCAAGGCGGCGCGTCGCTGATGGACTTTCTCAATGCGCAGAGCGATTATCGCGTCGTTCAACTGGCTTATCTGCAGTTGATTGGCGCGTACATGACGGCCACTGGCCAAATGAATCTTGCCGTGGGACACGAGGTGTTCAATGACAAATAATCCCTTCTTCATAACCATTGTTTGCCTCGCTGCATGTGGCTCCTTCACGGCGTGCAAAAAAGAATTCAATCCGGCGGACGGTGCTTCGCCTCAGGCACAAGTGATAGAGGCCGGCAACGCGGGACTAGTCACGGTTGACAACCCAGATAAGTTTCCGCTGGTCGAAGCAGATCGAGTGGAAGCCTCCGCAGAGTTGAATGTGACCGGTTCAGTGTATCCAGACGTATCGCGAGAGATTCCCGTGATTTCGCTGGCAAACGGCCGCGTTGTCGATATCAAGGCCAAACTCGACGACCAAGTACAGAAGGGCGACTTATTGCTCAAGGTACAGAGCCCGGATGTTGCTGGAGCCTATGACATCTACCTGAAGGCGGTGAACGACGAACATCTTGCCAACATGGGATACCTACGCGCAAAGACCCTTTATGAGCATGGCGCGATATCGCAAGCCGGCATAGAACAAGCTGAAGACACGGAGAAGGACGCACAGGCTGATCTCACCGCTGCCGAAGAGCAGTTGAAAAACTTGGGCGTTGACAAAGACCATCCGAGCGGCGTGGTGAATGTCTATGCGCCGATCTCGGGCGTCATCGTTTCTCAAAACGTGACCCAGGCTGCCGCAGCCGGAGTCAACCTGTCAGGTTCCGCAACAGCGTTTACGATTGCGGATCTCTCGAGGGTTTGGATCATATGTGACGCGTACGAGAATGACATTCAAAAGATTCAACTTGGGCAGACTGCAAGGATTCAGATCGCAGCTTACCCGGGCAAGGTGCTAATTGGTCGTGTCAGTGACATCGGCCCAGTGCTCGATCCAAGCATGCGCACTGCCAAGGTGCGCATTGAAGTCGCGAATCCCGGCATTCTGCGCCTGGGCATGTTCGTCACCGCAACCTTTACAAGCAAGGCGGTTAATACTTTTGCCGCAGTTCCCTCCTCCGCCATTCTGCATCTGCATGACCGTGACTGGGTCTTTGTACCTGCGTCAGGAAATAAATTTCGGCGCGTGGACGTGGAGACCGGCGCAACGTTTCCTGGGGATAGGCAGCAGATTCTCTCCGGCATCGCGCCCGGCCAGCAGGTAGTGCGTGACGTTTTGGGGCTTGAAGCTACTTTGGAGGCGCAATGATTCGAAGGGTGGTCGATTTTGCGCTGCAGAACCGGCTACTTGTCCTGGCAATCGGCGTGCTGCTATTCGCTTGGGGCATTGTTTCCTTTCATCGGTTGCCGGTCGAGGCTTATCCCGACGTCGCGAACAATTACGTGGATGTCATTGCCCAGTGGCCGGGCATCTCCGCTGAACAAATTGAACAGCAGGTCACGATCCCCATTGAAACCACGATGAACGGGATTCCCGGAATTGCCCATGTCCGCTCGTGGTCGATCTTCGGACTGTCCACGGTGGAGATGGTCTTTGGCGAGGGCACCATTGACTTCGAGAACCGAGAGCGGGTTCTGGAACGACTTTCGCAGGTGGCACTACCCGCGGGTGTCGTACCCCAGATGGGAACGGATTGGAGCCCGGTTGGACAGATCTATTTCTACACGCTGGAAAGTTCCAATCCACAATACGACGTCATGAATTTGAAGTCGCTCGAAACCTGGGCGATAGAGAAGAATCTCAAGTCGGTACCCGGCGTCGTTGACGTCAACCCATTTGGTGGTCCGACCCGCGAATATCAGGTCCGAATCGATCCCGACAAGCTAGTCGATTATGGGCTCGGCATTAGCCAGGTGGAGCAGCAACTCACCAATAACAATGCGAATGCGGGAGGCAGCTTTATCGAAGAAGGCGCACAGCAGGTCAACGTGCGAGAAGTTGGCTTAGTCAAAGACATTCAGGACATCGGGAACACTGTTCTTTCAACCAAAGGCGGTACCCCTGTTCGAGTGAAGGATATCGCGGTCGTCACCCAGGGTCCAGAGATTCGCTTAGGCCGGTTCGGGACAGCCACACGCTTGCGGGACGGAAGAATCATAGACAACGACGATGTCGTTTCAGGAATCGCAGCGCTGCAAAAAGGTGCTGATGCTCAGCCGACGCTCGACGGAATCCATCAGAAGATCGAAGAGCTGAATGAGCAGATTCTACCGAAGGGTGTGAAGATTCTTTCCTTCATCGACAGAAGCGATCTGTTGCATTTCACCACACACACCGTTCTGCACAACCTAGGCGAGGGAATCGTCTTGGTGGTCTTTATTCTATTTCTGTTTCTCGGAAACGTGCGCGGGGCCATTGTTGTTGCGCTCACGATTCCGTTTTCTCTGCTCTTTGCTGCCATCTGTCTCGACCTGAAACACATTCCCGCTAACCTGCTATCGCTTGGGGCGCTGGACTTTGGCATGGTGGTCGATGGTGCAGTTGTGATGGTGGAAAACATTGTTCGCCATCTTGCGCACAATGAGGGCAATGAAAGACCAGTGCACTTGCAGATTAGCGACGCTGCGCACGAAGTTCAGCGGCCGGTGTTTTACGCCATTGGCATCATCATCACTGCATACTTGCCCATATTCACGCTCGAGGCTGTGGAAGGCAGGCTCTTCCGGCCCATGGCATGGACAGTCGCCTTTGCGTTGCTTGGGGCGCTGCTCTTTTCCATCATCCTCGCGCCGGTGCTTTCCAGTCTGTTGTTTCGCAACGGTGCAAAAGAATGGAAAAACCCGGCGATGGAGTTTCTCACTGCGCGATACCGCCGCGGTGTTACCTGGGCCATCCATCACCACAGTCTCACTGTTGGCATAGGAGTGGCCGGTTTGGCCCTCGCCATCTACCTAGCTGTTGGCGGCGTGATTGGGTCCGAGTTTCTTCCCCACCTCGATGAAGGTGCGCTTTGGGTGCGCGGCGAACTGGTGCAGAGTGCAGGGCCGAGCGAAGGCATCCGCGTTGCTAACGAAGCGAGAATCCTGCTCTGTTCGTTCCCTGAAGCCACCGACTGCACCAGCCAGACTGGCCGGCCAGACGACGGGACCGACCACACCGGGTTCTTCAATACGGAATACTTCGTCGGTCTGAAGCCGAAAGAGCAGTGGCGTCCCATTTTCCACCAAGACAAGGAAAGCCTGATCGCGGCCATGAACCTTGAGTTGACGGAGAAGTTTCCCGGCGTCAGCTGGGGATTCTCGCAACCCATCGAGGACAACATGGAGGAAGCGGTCAGCGGAGTCAAGGGCGAGCTAGCCACCAAAGTCTATGGCGCAGACTTACACACACTCGAAGATAATGCAAACCAGATCGCAGCCATCATGAGTCATGTTCAGGGAATTAGTGATCTTGGGGTCCTCAATGTGACTGGTCAGCCTGACCTCAATTACGTGGTCGACCGTCAGGCAGCAGCACGGTGGCAGATCAACGTTGCGGACGTTCAGGATGCGATCCAGACTGCGGTCGGAGGGACTAACCTCACCCAGGTTCTGCGGGGAGAGGAGGTCTATAACCTCACGCTGCGGTATCTCCCGCAGTATCGGGATACTCGGGAAGCGATCGACAGAATTCGCCTGTTATCGCCTTCGGGAGAACGGGTTTCGCTTGCCCAGCTCTGCACCGTGAGAGAAGCGGACGAAGGCTCCGAAATCTACCGTGAGAACAATCAGCGCTATGTTGCCATCAAGTACAGCGTTCGCAACCGGGCATTGGGCGATGCTGTGAGGGAGGCTGTTCAGAAGGTCAACGCGCAGTTCAATCTCCCGCGCGGCTACCACATCGCATGGGAAGGCGAATATCAAAGCGAACTACGTGCAGAAGCACGAATGCTGATCATCGTGCCGTTGACCGTATTACTGATCTTTATCATCCTTTATTCGATGTACAAGTCGCTTAAGTGGGCGATTCTGATTCTCGCCACTGTAGCGATGGCCAGCGTCGGCGGATTGCTGGTACTCCTGATTACCCGGACCAACTTCAGCGTCTCGTCAGAAGTAGGCTTTCTCGCTCTCTTTGGCGTTTCCGTGCAGACCGGGGTCATCATGTTGGAATACATCAATCAGCTCCGAGCGCGAGGCAATTCCATCGAAGTAGCGGCCGTGGAAGGAGCTGTCCTACGGCTGCGTCCCATCATGATGACCATGATGGTTGCGACACTGGGGCTACTTCCTGCGGCACTGTCGCACGGCATTGGATCCGATTCACAACGCCCATTTGCAATCGTCATTGTTGGCGGCTTGATCGCTGATCTCGTCATGAGCATCTTCCTACTCCCAACTCTGTATGTCTGGATGGCACGACCAAGTGATGCACTGCCTCTGCCCGGTGCAGATTCCGAGCCTTAGATTCCAGCGGGACGCGACAACCAACGTTTGATCTGCTCATCCGGATGAGGAAATGACTAGGCCTTTACCAAAGCGAAATCGAAGAGAATTCGGTCGACGCGTCGTGTGTGTCGTTCAGTGGGTCGGTATCGGGCTTGTATTGACGTTCTCTCTTTGGACCGTTGTGATGGTCTTTGCTCAGGCAATTCAACATTGGTGGATTCGATAGCGGGGCAGGACTCCGAGTCTCGAACGATGGGATGCAGGCCATTATATTGAAGCTATTGGATTCATCCCAATTTGCGGAAAGACACCATGAACTAACATAGAATCAATTGTATACGACCCGTCTTCAGTCTCAATTGTTGAGATATCGGCATCGCATTTTTCTGCAGACTCAGTTCACAAGAGGCAACAGCCGCTCGCATTCATAGCCTCAGAAAGTGCAATGCCAAGTTCTCAACATTTGACACCCTGCGCTCTGGATCTTCGCTATTCGATTGGAAGGATGCCAACTCTCGAGGATTCCTTGCCACATGCCGATATTCGGGGAGTATTCCTCGTGATAATGCATCAATCGGATGGGAGTTAGGCGCTCTACTGGACTCCAATTGAGACGATACGAAGTCCCGGATCGCTGACCGGCGAGAAGTTGAGTTTGTTCGTCGATCCGGTTCGATCAAGCAATTCTTCAATCCAGACCGCTCCCAGTGCATCTCCGCCTCCGGTTGGAGGGAATGCGATTCTGGTGGCGATGCGCCCATTCACCCGAAGTTCGGCATAGCGGGATGTTGTGCGGGAATTGGTGTAGACAATTCGAATCCGGGCCATGGGAACGCGCGATGCCACGCGGCTAAAGCTGCCTTCAGGGCCCTTGCCTGCGTCGTCGCCGTCCGGAGAATAGGAAGTCACTTTGCTCTCGCTTCCGTGAACGATGACCATGACCGCGTCGTTCGGTTGCACGGTGGCAGTGTAGTTGGAGTTAAAGGAGCCAAGATCCTTACGGATCCAAAGATCCCTGACTGTGGCAGGAGATGCATCCTCCAGCCCAAGGTCGGTCCAATGTGCACTGATCGAGGCAGCATCGCCGGTTCGGTTCAACAGCAGGACTGCGCGTTCTCCGGAGGTCGAAAGCGCTTTTGACCACACCTCAAGGCCGTCGCCGTATGATGCCGCTTTGACACTCTGCAAGCCGAGGGAATCCTGGTCGACCGCGAGCACTTCGGGATTAGTAACAATGGCCAGTGTGGCATCGCTCAAGGTTGTCAGATCGGCGCCCAACAGCAAAGGCGCTCCAGAAATGGCCCAGAGGCTCATGTGAACCCGGTTCTGCGCGTCGGTCAGGCCGGGCATCCCAATCACCATCATGTCGGGATCGTTGTAGAAGCCCGTGTGCTGCGCCTCGGGATGGACGCCCTGGTCGAAGTTGGAGAGAACGCCGGGAAAGCTGGCAAGGCGTCCGCTGTGCTGTTGGTGCGGCACAATGGGCGCTACGATGTCGCCGCTGGTGCGCCAAATGCCCGCAGGTGAGCCCCCGATGTTCGGTGCCCATGTCCACGGGCTGTTGTTACCCCAGTTGCAAATGGAAAGGTACAGCCTGCGCCCAGTTGCGCCCTCAGCCTTGGCGATGGCCCTGGCGATTTCAGCGTATTGCACCGCCGGATCGAGCTTTTCCTTGTCGCCTCCGCACCAGTCCACCTTCACATAGTCAAATCCCCACTTGGCGAATTGCAGAAAGTCCTGCTCGTAATGACCTTCACTTCCGACGTGTTGATAGACCGGGCCGAGGTCCGGGTACAGGCTGCAGCCGTCCTTGCCAGCATCGGTGTAGATGCCGGCTTTCAACCCAAGGCCGTGAATGATGCGAACGATGTTGCTCATGTCTCCCGGCCGCTCGCCAGCAGCCAGAACCGGCCAGGTCTTGGGATCAACCAAGATGTTACCCTCGGCATCGCGCGCGCCCAGCCACCAGCCCTCGTCGATATTGACGTATTGATAGCCAGCCTTTGCGATGCCCCTGGAAACCATCGCCTTTGCTTGATCCATGGTGATCTGCGCATCGACAGTGTTTGAAAAAATGTTCCAGGACGACCAGCCCATCGGTGGCAAAGGGACAGCAATTTGTTTTGTTTCGCTCTCCGCCTGCATTGCGCCGGTGCCGCAGAGGAGCGCCATGATAAGAGCCAGTGCACCGGATGCTGCTTTGAGAATTCGAAATCTATGCATCTGAGTTCCTCATGCTTTATAACTTCGCAGCCGAAGAAGCGTTGTCGCAACCTGATATCTGTACGTCAGATGAAGCTAATCCCGGCAACCGGTCGAGTTTATCTATGCTCATCGAAGGTTGCCAGTTCAGACCCGGTTGTGAACGGCTCGTCGATCCGGGCAGACGCTGAAGAGTTCAGCTCGCCATGTCAACATTTGAGCGACCAAGGTCGGAATTGCCGCCCGAAATCAGGGAGCCACATCAAATTGCAGGAGATGTGGCCCGCCCACCGACATAATTAAGGCGAGGCTAATGTCAAGGTTTGAACCGTGGTGGAACTCGAGTAACTGCGGCGACATATCCAACAGAGTACAACCCCCCGGTTTGCAGGGCGGTGTCGACCATACTCAAGTAGTTTAGTAATGAACGCAGTGCTTGCTTGGCCGCCATTTGTGCCTGCGCTTCCAACATTTGCTCCTGAAGATCCTGATCCCCGTCCTGGACCAGCATCAAAATGATTATCACGGCCGTAAATGCTACGTTGCTGCCGGCGTTGAGGCTTTGGCGAAGAGTTCCGGCTTGAACCGCCGAGGATACGGCCGATTGAACTCGCCCTTGCAGTTGCGCGCTTGAGAAGGAGGGGCGCTGCCGCTCCTGAAGGAATAATTGGCGTGAAATCGCAACAAGCTTTGCGACAAGAGGACCGGATGGAAGGCGATTAAGACCGAGTTTGCCGCGTTTTGCGAATGCATCTCACATTCACCGGAATTCCGTTTCGGCTTTCGTCACCAAGCCATCCTACACCCAACCGGCTCCGCCCTTTGCCAGTTGTGCGTTTTCTTGGGCTTCTCATTTCGTGCTAGGTGCCCCAGTTTCCGGTCTTGAGCCGGAATCTCCTCTTTCGGGATCGATTCGAACTCGCCTGTTGACGTTCCATTAAGATCGCCAACTCAGTAGGTTTGGACTGATCGAACCAGCGGTTGAATCTGTGTCCTGGACAAAAAGGACTATCGGGCGAGGCCTCACCATTCGGGGGGAAGGCGACTTCGTTCCGATTCCCCCATCCATCAACCGTGCCGGAGTCCCCTACGCCTATCGCGATCCAGAGACATCGGTAGCTCCTTCGCCAAAGTGGTTGATCAAGTGGTGTTTTGAAGAGCGGACTGGGCATGCCTCACCACGGGTCCTGCGCTTTCCGGAGCCAGCCATGCAACCGAGATCAATCGCTATTGGCGAAGCGGGAACCTCCGGCAGAGTCATCCTGCCATTCTCATCATTCGTCGGGGTCGGTTCCAGGCTGGCTGGTCGGCGTCGTGTTCACATGCTCGTACAGTTCAGCGACTGTTGGAGGTGCCGATTCCTGGACGAAAATCTCCGGGCGATCCTGCCCCGGCCGCTGACGTTCAATTCGCCTAAGAAGGTGGCTGTAGTTGCAGAGAAGGGGGGGCCTCACAAGGATTGGCGGACGCGAGGCGCTTCGTAGGGTCATCAAACAGGGGCGAAGAAGCTTGCTCCTGGAACTGACGGAAGAATACTCCCGGCTCAAGGCCGCCTGCTAACCTCGATCGCGAGCTTCAACAGCTGCATACTGGAGGGCCAGAGTGTCCCGGAAACAACAACTGGGGGCGCCATGGCGCCCCCCGCAGCTTCAAGTGCGCGTTATGATTGAAGGGCAGAGAAGGGGAATGCGCCTTTCATGAATTCACTTCTGGTTTTGTGCAGGCAGAAGAGGGCAGATCCGATTGATAGCAACAACTGCCTCTCGGGCACAGAATGGGCACACCAGCTCGAAGTGCAGCAATGACATGGAGTGCGTGGAACTTAAGGTCGGAATACAATCCACTAAATCAACGGGTTATGTCTGTTGGTGAATCTGCATCAGAGTGGACTAACTTTCGTCGCTACAGTCCTCGGGTCAGTGGCGTCTTCATCGGAGGCAAAAACTTGATTTTGAATTCTTTCTGGATGTCATTCTCAGGAACGGGCGCAAAATGGGCACATTCTGCAGCTTGGCAAGCTCTGAATGAACAATCAGGAAGACAAAAAATGGCAATAAAAGTAATGGTTTCAACAGGTTAATTCCAAGGCCCGGATGGCGAAATTGGCAGACGCAGCGGACTTAAAATCCGCAGGCCGCAAG
>CAZTLV010000076.1:0-18258 GCA_964614635.1 uncultured Occallatibacter sp. | reverse complement strand
ACCCCATGCTCGGACTGCGCGGCTGCCGCCTCGGCATCGCCTTCCCCGAGATCACCGAAATGCAAGCGCGCGCCATCTTCGAGGCGGCCGTCGCCGTCAAGAGCCAGGGTGGCAATCCGCACCTGGAAATCATGGTCCCGCTAGTCGGGTCCATCGAAGAGATGCGCAACCAGGCCGCTATCATCCGCCGGATCGCCGCGGATGTCTTCAAGGAACAGGGCGAGACCGTCGAGTACATGGTGGGCACCATGATCGAACTGCCGCGCGCTGCCTTGACCGCCGACCAGATTGCCGAAGAGGCCGAGTTCTTCAGTTTCGGAACCAACGACCTGACGCAGACCACCTTTGGCATCAGCCGCGACGACATCAACCACTTCCTGCCGGCCTATATGAAGGCGGGCATCTTCAAACAGGATCCCTTCGCCACCCTTGACCAGGCGGGCGTGGGCTTGCTGGTGAAGATGGCCACGGCCAAAGGGCGCAATACGCGGCCGAACCTGAAGGTGGGAATCTGCGGCGAACATGGCGGCGATCCAGAGTCAGTCAAGTTCTGCCACAAGATCGGGCTCAACTATGTTTCCTGTTCACCCTTCCGGTTGTTGACGGCAAGGCTGGCCGCCGCGCAAGCTGCGTTGCAAGAGATTCAGACCGGTCCGGATATTCACAGCGGAACCTGCTGATCGTTAACGAACCGAATGCAACCCGCTCAATAACCACAAGGGCGTCCGATTCAACGGACGCCCTTGGTGCGTCTGGGCGGCCCAGTTGCGGAACGATGCAATTTCGACCGGTTGGAGCTGAATCAATGAGATGATGTAACCAGTATCTCCCGTCCCCGTCCTCGTACAACCCCAGCTTCTGCGCGTACCTCCAACGACACAAGGGGTGAGAATGCTGATCCGTCTTTCATACGACATTCAATTCGATATTCCTGCACCTGTAGCAATGGTTGCGCTGCTTAGCGTCCATCCATCGCGCGTCCGGGATTTGCTGGAACCTGACGAGTTGCGGACAGAGCCCGCACTTCCCGTTGCAAGCTACATTGATGCCTTCGGCAATCGATGCTCGCGACTGGTTGCACCCGTTGGCTTGCTCCGGCTCAGCAGTTCCACCGTCATTCGCGACTCGGGTGAGCCCGATGTCTCGAGCTGGGCGGCGCGCGAGCCTGCGGTCGGCGATCTGCCTCACGAAATACTCTGCTTCCTGCTTAGCAGCCGCTATTGCGAGGTGGATCGGTTCTCAAGCATTGCGCTGGAACTGTTTGGAGCGATAGCGCCTGGATGGGGACGCGTGCAAGCCATTTGCGACTGGGTGCACAGCCATGTTGCATTCAATTATCAGCAGGCCCGGCCTTCAAAGACTGCCCTGGATGTGTACACGGAGCGCGTGGGAGTGTGCCGCGACTTCCAGCACCTTGCTATCACGTTCTGTCGCGCGCTCAATATTCCCGCGCGATATGCAACTGGCTATTTGCCGGACATCGGCGTCCCCGTGGTGCTGCCAATGGACTTCAGCGCCTGGTTCGAGGTGTACCTGGACGACCGCTGGTGGGCGTTCGACGCACGGAATAACCAACCACGGATTGGCCGCATCCTGATGGCGACGGGTCGAGATGCCGCCGATGTCGCCATGACGACATCGTTTGGGCAGGCGAACCTGCGATATTTTTTTGTGGTCACGGAGGAAGAGACCGCGGTCTTGAAGTGAGCCAGCGCAGTCATTCCGTCGGGGCGTAGTACCCTTCACGCGTGACAACGATCAGGTCGTCCTTGTTCGCCTTGAGCGCGATCTTGTGGAAGCCGCCATCCTTGTCGACGACATCGGGAGTGTACGTGAGCAGATATTGTCCACGCAGTTCTTCGGCGATTTGGCCATAGATTTCTTCAAGGTTGTCTTTCTTCTTAGCCTCGAAGTAGCGACCTCCGGTGCGGGAGGCAATCTTCTCCATAATCTTCTTACCGCCGATCTCCTGCTGACGCTCGTCTCCGCCGCCACGCCGCCCGCCGCCGCCGGGATAACCGCCGCCACCACCTGGGTATCCACCGCCGCCGCCTGGATAGCCTCCACCGCCCATTCCGCCGCGCCGGCCCTGGCCTGGAAAGCCGCCGCCACCACCGCCCTCCTGCTCGCCCTTAAAATAGATTGTGTAAATCGCGACGTTCGCCCGGTCAGCCGCGTCGACAGCGTCGTTCAGAGACTCCTTGCTACCCCGGTCCGCCCCATCTGAAAAGACCACCAGAGCCTTGCGGCCGTCTTTCGGCTTCATGAGTTCATCGGAGGCGAGGTAAATCGCATCGTAGAGTTGAGTGCCGCCGCCACGCATGCGCGTCTGGCTCGTCCTGTCGTCGCCATTGGTCTCCGGCCCCTGGCTTGAATTCTGCGACGCCCGCGTGGGGCCCATATCATCTAGCTCATGGTGCAGCTTTTCGCGGGAGTTGGTGAAGTCCTCAAGCAGCTCGACTTCGCGATCGAAGTGGATCAGAAAGCCCTCGTCTTTGGCCGCGGTAGCCTTGGGATCGGCAGGCAGCATCAGGTCGACGAACTTTCCGGCTGCCTTGCGCTCATTCTCGATGGCCCCTGAGACGCTGCGGCTGGTATCCACCAGCAGCCCCACCCGGAAGGGCAAACTGCTCTCGCGCGTGAAGCTCTTGATGGTCTGTGGCCGGCCGTCTTCAGTGAGCGCGAAGTCGCTGACCTTCAGGCTGGTGACCAACGCGCCCTTCTTGTCTCGGACGGTTACCGGGAGCACCACCTCGCGCGCCTGGATCTTTAACGTGGTGACTGGCTGGTCGCTTGCGGGCTGCTGGGCGGGCTTCTGCGCCACGGAAAAGCCCGGCAAACTCAGCGTCAAGAGGGCAAGGGGGAAAGCTCGATGAATTCGCATCATGATTTGCAGGTAGACACACTTTCATTTCATTAGACGAGGCAAAACAGATCCTGTTGACCGGCCAGGTTGCGCCAGGACCGATTCCAGAGGATCATAGCCCCCGCCACCCGCGCAATGCACACCAACAACGACGGATTGGCACAATCCATAACTGATTGGATTTGAGAACCAGTCAAAAATATTCTGGTGGCACTTGGGCCGGCCCTCGAGAACCGCGCTTCATCCTTCTGGGTTTGCGTCTGGTACTTTACGAAATCAGGCAAATGCCAACCTATCGCACCGAACCGGCCTCGCTGAGAACTGGAACCAAGAAGACAGCCTGTTTGGTGCCCGACAGTGCGCGAAGAATGCGCAATCCGTCGCTTGAAGGGAGAGGCAGAAGATTGAAGACGCAGAGCATCAGGTTGCATAGAGCGAGCGATACTCCAAAGACGGGCACAAACATGAAGGGGAAGACCAGAACCAGGTTCATAAGCGGTCCGGCGCTTGAGATCAGCACCTCATCCCGACGGCTCGAGAGGGCTCGCCGGTTGTACGCGCCTTTCAG
Source organism: uncultured Occallatibacter sp. (assembly GCA_964614635.1). Lineage (GTDB taxonomy): Bacteria > Acidobacteriota > Terriglobia > Terriglobales > Acidobacteriaceae > Telmatobacter. Next base: position 14,824 of record CAZTLV010000076.1, on the reverse strand, counting down.
GCAAAGCCCAAACTCACTTACCTGAACGTTAAGGAACGTTGCGGCCAGCATATGCCCCACTTCATGCAGCAACAGGCTGGCTACCATCAAAGCAGCGACGGCCAGACCAAGCCACCATCCAGACAGTCGTATGCCAAGGATGTAGCAAAAGGCAACCACGAGCCACCCGGAAGAGTGCATATGAAACGGAATGAGAAATCTGTACATACCTACACACTCGCCGAACCACCAGTGAATAGGATGCGCAACTTAGCTCACTACAACAGGGGTATTACCAAAGGTGTCCGCAGCTCTCAAGAGTTGCGGTACGCTCCCAGCCGATCGATGACTCCATGAGAAAAGCCTGCTATTTCAGCAGGCTTTAGCGTCAATTCGCTGGTAGCGCTAACGGGAATCGAACCCGTGTTTTAAGATTGAGAATCTCACGTCCTAACCCCTAGACGATAGCGCCATTCAAATCAATAACTTGCTGACTACCAAAGACTCATCTCTTGATGGGAACCTGATCGAAAGCCCGTTTTCCGGCCAACTCACAATCAAATTGCCGCATTCCGACCAAGCCATGTCGATTGTGTAGACAAGCAGGATAACCTAATTTGTTTGGAACGACTTTGATTGCTGAGGCTCTTCCCTTTCGTTCCTTCATTAGTATCGCTGAATCGGGACCAAACGGCAATTCCAAGACCGATTCCAGCTTCGTTTTCTGAGACCAGACGCTGCTGCCGCTGATTGTCACGGGAACATGCGCATTTGGTCCGAACTGATCCGTGAGCGGGCCTGGCCTTACCAACCCGTACTGCCGACTACGCATCTGTATCAAATACAGCCCATTTGGCGAGCCCAGGCCGACGTGCGGGCCGCTTCCCCCGCTTGCCCGGCCAAATTCGCTATCGAGAGTTTCGCATTGAGGCATGAATGCGATGAAGCCAACCGATGGCCGCAGGCGTGTGGTGATTGAGGATGTGATGCCGCAGATTGATGCAGGCATGCACCCGGTGCGGCGGATTTGCGGGGACACCTTGTTGGTGAGCGCAGCCATTTTTGCAGATGGCAAAGACGAGATTGCGGCGCGGGTTCTCTTCCGGCCATCCGGCCAAAAACGCTGGCGATTTGCTTCAATGCAGGCTGCGGGAAACGATCTTTGGAATGGCTCGTTTGTGCTGGACGAACTCGGCGAGTGGAATTTCACAATCCTGGGCTGGATTGATCATTTTGCAACCTGGGTCAAGGACCTGGAGAAGCGCCTCGAGGCGCAAAACCTCCCGGTACTCGCCGATGCCATTGCAGCGGCGAATCCGCATGCGAACTGCGGATTTGAGATTGGGTCAAATCCAGCAACGCAGGATATCGCGCTCGCGCTTCGCTCTGGTGCAGCACTGGTGGATGAGGCGGCGGCACGGGCTGAAGGCAATGACGCCAATCGCTTGAGCAAGATAGCACGCGAGTTGGAATCGTTGGCCACCGAGCAGCCCGGCAAAATCCACGCGCCGTTTGCCGAAGAATTACCGCTCTTGATGGCCAGTTATCCGGATCTGACTCATGCGACGAGGTTCGAAGCCGAATTGGCGGTGTGGGTCGAACGCGAACGCGCGCGGTTTTCGTCGTGGTACGAGCTGTTTCCGCGGTCCGCATCTTCAATTCCCGGTCAACACGGAACATTGAACGATGTGGAAATGCAATTGCCAGAGATTGAAGCGATGGGCTTCGATGTCGTATACATGCCGCCTATTCATCCTATCGGCCGGGCATTCCGGAAGGGTCCAAACAACTCGACGATCGCACCGCCGGATGCTCCCGGAAGTCCCTGGGCCATTGGGGACCGGACTGCTTTGGCATGTGCGCCGCTTGGCGCCGAGGTCGCGGGTGACTGTGGCGGCCACAAATCGATTCATCCTCAGCTTGGGACATTTACGGATTTCGATCGACTGGTGAAATCCGCCCAATCAAAGGACATTGAAATTGCATTAGACATTGCATTCCAGTGCTCGCCCGATCATCCATGGGTAGCAGCACATCCTGAGTGGTTCGTGACCCGGCCTGACAGCTCGATTCAATATGCTGAGAATCCGCCGAAGAAATACCAGGACATTTATCCGCTCAATTTTGAATCGAGCGATTGGCGAGGGTTGTGGGATGAACTCTACTCGGTCTTCGAGTTCTGGATCGAGCACGGAGTGCTGATGTTTCGCGTGGACAATCCGCACACCAAGGCGCTTCCTTTCTGGGAGTGGTGCCTGAGCACGCTGAAATACAGGTATCCCGATGCAATCTTTCTGGCTGAAGCGTTTACCCGGCCGCATGTGATGTATGGATTGGCGAAACGCGGGTTCACCCAGTCGTACACGTACTTTACGTGGCGAAATAGCAAGGCAGAATTGCAGAGTTATCTGGAAGAACTCACGCGGCCATCGATCAGCGATTTCTTTCAGCCGAATTTATGGCCGAACACGCCTGACATTCTGCACAAAACATTGCAGGAGGGCGGGCGGCCGGCATTCATGCACCGAATCATTCTTGCCGCGACGTTGAGTTCGAGCTATGGAATCTACGGACCGGCGTATGAGCTTGCTGAAAATGCTGCTGCGATGACCGCGAACGGCCAGGGCCAATCGGAAGAATATCTTGACAGCGAGAAGTACCAAATCCGACAGCGTGACCGCAATGCGCCGGGCTCGCTGGTTCCGCTCATTACAGCGCTCAACAGAATCCGACGCGCGAATCATGCTTTGCATTCGAATGATTCACTGCACTTCCACGCGATCGACAACCCCCAGCTCATCTGCTACTCGAAGTCGACGCCGGATTTCGAGAACACCGTTCTTGTGGTGGTAAACCTTGACTCGGTTAACGAGCAGGCAGGATGGACCAACCTTGACCTCGACCGGCTTGGAGTCGAGTTCAACGAGAGATTTCTGGTCGAGGACCTTTTAAACGGGGCGTCCTACACGTGGAAGGACCGAAACTACGTGGTGCTGCGGCCCGGCGTAGAACCCGCACATATCTTCCGCGTTAGACGCGCGAAATGAATTCGCACTGGGGATGGGACGCAGAATGGAATCGCTCGGAGCCTAAAACGTGAAAAAGACCGCAAGCGCGACGGACCCACTCTGGTACAAGGACGCGATCATCTACGAACTCCACGTGCGGGCTTTCTCCGATTTGAATGGAGATGGAGTCGGCGACTTTCCAGGGTTGCTGACAAGGCTCGACTATCTCCAGGACCTGGGCGTTACGTGCATCTGGCTTCTTCCCTTTTTCCCGTCGCCGTTGCGAGACGACGGCTACGACATCTCCAACTACGTTGATGTAAACCCCTCCTACGGAACATTGAACGACTTCAAAGCATTCCTTGGCGCGGCGCATCAACGCAACATGCAGGTGATGATCGAGCTGGTAGTGAATCACACCAGCGACCAGCATCCCTGGTTCAAGGCAGCTCGCCTGGCGCCTGCCGGGTCACCGCAACGCGAAATGTATGTGTGGTCTGACAATGACCAGCGGTACAAGGACGCCCGAATTATCTTTACCGATACTGAAAAATCAAATTGGACCTGGGACGAGACGGCCAAAGCATATTACTGGCATCGCTTTTTTTCGCATCAGCCTGATTTGAACTACGACAACCCCCTGGTGGTTGAAGAAGTGCTGAAGGCGATGCGCTTTTGGCTCGATATGGGGGTTGATGGACTGCGCATCGACGCAATTCCCTATCTATGCGAGCGGGAAGGAACCTCTTGCGAGAACCTGCCCGAGACTCACGCGGTGGTCCGGCTTTTGCGCGCTGCCATCGACGCAGACTACGCTAACCGCCTGATTCTCGCAGAGGCAAATCAATGGCCGGCAGATGTGCGTCCATACTTTGGCGACGGCGATGAGTGCCACATGGCGTTTCATTTTCCGTTGATGCCACGAATCTACATGGCGCTTCGCCAGGAGGACAGGCTGCCGATCACAGACATCATGGCGCAGACGCCGTCCATCCCCGACACATGCCAATGGGGCCTTTTCCTGCGCAACCACGATGAGCTGACGCTCGAGATGGTGACCGACGACGAGCGCGACTACATGTACTTTGCGTATTCGGCCGACCCGCGGATGCGGGTTAACGTTGGAATACGCCGGCGCCTGGCTCCACTGGTCGATAACAATCGGCGGCGCATTGAACTATTGAAGTCATTGCTGCTGAGTTTTCCGGGGACGCCAATTCTGTACTACGGCGACGAGATTGGGATGGGGGACAACATCTATCTGGGCGACCGCAATGGCGTGCGCACGCCGATGCAGTGGACTTCAGACCGCAACGCCGGATTTTCGAAATGTGATCCCGCCCGGCTTTATCTTCCGATCGTAATGGACCCGATTTACGGCTATCAGGCGATCAACGTCGAAGCGCAGTTGAGCGATCAATCGAGTCTGCTGCAGTGGACGCGCAACATGATTGCGCTGCGTAAGCTCTTTCAGGTTTTCGGGCGTGGCACACTCACCTTTCTGAACCCAACAAATCGCAAGATTCTTGCTTATTTGCGCGAACTCGATCAGGGCGACGGATTCCGCGAGACGGTGTTGTGCGTCGCCAACTTGAGCCGATTCGCTCAGTCCGTGACGCTCGATCTCGCCACCTACGCGGACTTCGAAGCGGTGGAGATGCTTGGCTATGTTTCGTTCCCTCGCATTACTAAGGAGCCATATTTACTCACTTTGGCTCCATATTCCTTTTTATGGCTGGAGTTGCAGCAGCCCAGCATTGACAACGAGCTTCTGCCCGAGCAACGAGGTGTCGCCGACGAAGCACCGGGGTCGCAGAACGAGCCGGCCCCGCTGGTGTTGGCGACAAGCTGGGCGGAGTTCCTGAGGGATGCAGAGACAGCGATTCTGGAACCGGCGCTGATGGATTGGCTGCCCCGACAACGCTGGTTTGGAGCCAAGACGCGAACAATTGAATCCATCCGTGTTCGCAATTGGGCGGAACTTAAACGGGACAACACGAACGCGGGCAGCGTATTGAATGCGCAGTCGGTCGCCCCGGCTCTATTCTTCTTCGATGTCACCTACTTCAGCGAAGCCCCCGATACCTATCAGATTCCCCTGGCGATGAGCAGCGGCGCCGAAATGGACGAAGTTGCGATGAACCAGCCTCAGAGTGTCATTACTCGATTGACAACGGGGTCAGGAACGGCCATTCTACATGACGCTGCGGTGCGCGAGGATTTTCACCGCGACTTACTGCGGCTCATCGCCCGCAACGCGACGCCGCCCATGGCGAGCAGCGCAGCGATTGCTTCGCGGACAATAACTAGCGCCGGCGCGTCGAATGGCGCGCATGACCGGAGCGGACCGTCGGGAGTACCGGCTTTAGTTGGAGGAAACACGATCGTTTCACCGGCACCACTCGGCGCACAGCCGGGCGAAGCATCGCAACAGGCACGGGGGGACGCTGCCAATACTAATTCAGTAGGTACGCTGCGGCTGGAACCTGGCGAACCTTTATCCTGGGGCGATCAACGTTTCGAAGGAGACAGGCTGGATGCACGCGCTGCCAGCGGGTTTCCGGCGGAGTTGGAGATTGACCGCCTGCCCTCACGCGTGGCATCCGCCGAACAGTCAAATACGTCGATCGTGTTTGGCGACCGTTTCGTACTGAAGATCTACCGGCGGCTGCAAGCGGGAGAGAATCCCGATGTTGAGATTGGACGGTTCCTTTCGGACGTCGCGCACTTCAAGAAGATTCCCCCTTTCTACGGCGAAATCTCGATTCGTTCCGGTTCCGCCGATAGAACAACCGTAACGATGCTGCAGGGACTGGTTGCGAATGAGGGAGATGGATGGCAATGGTTTCTTGACCAACTTTCCAATTGGTTCGAAAGCGTCACTGATCACCGCGCACCGAAGAATTCGCTCACTGCCAACTGGTCCAGCGAAAGCGAGCCACTTCCCGAAGCGCTGAAGACCGCGCGAGGGTCACTTGAAGCTGCGGGGCTTTTGGGAAGGCGGACAGCCGAGATGCATCTGGCACTCAGCAGGGATGCAGAGTTTCCGGCCTTCGCGCCTGAGCCGATGACGCGCGAAGACCTGACAGGTGAGGCGGAAAGAATTGAAGCTCAGCTAAGATCCGCTCTTGAGGCTCTTAAGCAAAAGATTCCGACGCTCGATGACCCAACTTCAGACACGGCTGGCCTGGTGCTTTCGCGACGGCCCGACCTGCTGGCGAAAGCCCGTTCTCTTGCCTCGCTCGCAGCAGGCGGACAGCGGATTCGGATCCATGGTGATTACCACCTTGGACAAACGTTGCGGACCGGAAGTTCAGGCAGGAACGAAGCAGCAACGTCAGCACCGGAGACCGGCGATTTTGTCATTCTCGACTTTGAAGGTGAGCCTGCGCGGCCAGTGGAAGAACGTCGCCGGAAGCTGTCACCTCTGAAAGACGTGGCAGGGATGCTGCGGTCGTTTTCCTATGTCTCCTTCGCGGCCCTCGACCGTCTCGTTGGTGCCAAGGATTTAGATGTGCGAGCGACCGGCCGGATCGATGTGGCAGGCTGGGCGCGCGAATGGCAGAATCATGCCGCTGCGATATTCCTCAGGGCTTACAGGGATGCGATTGACGCGGCCCCAGGACTCTTGCCGGGGCGAAAAGAATCCCAGGACCTGCTGAACGCCTATCTGCTTGAAAAGGCACTTTATGAGCTTCTGTATGAGCTGAATAACCGCCCCGCCTGGCTCCACATTCCAATGAACGGCATCTTAACCTTGTAGGAATTTCAGGCTAGCATCTGCAATCAGGCCAAAAGGGCCAAGCTGAATGTGTTTTCTCGTTGGGATCGATGACGACTGAGGAATCGACAACCGCTTCGACGTCAACCATCGACCAGGCGACGGCCGACTTGCTTGTCGTGGGCTCGGCAATTCCTCCTGAGCAATTTGAAGCTGTGCTCACGAACCTGGCGGAGGCATTCCCGGTTGAGAACGTAATGGTTACGGGCCAGGACCATCCGGCAGCGAATCTACCTGCCCATCTGCGAATCATTTCGGCGCCGCAGTCGAACAACGCCTGGATGCTGAGGCCGGCGGACTTTGTGAATGCGTATGAGATCGGGAGAGAGCACCAGGTGCGAGCGATTTTAATGCTTGGCTCCGGCGCCGAGTCACTGAAACCGCAGGCAATTCGAGATTTGGCCGACGCGGCTCTGAGTCGATCGATCGATCTTGCAATTCCTCATTACACCCTGCCGGCGAACGCCGGGCTGATCAACTCGGCAATTCTTTACCCGCTCACGCGTGCGCTGTTTGCGGCGCGGACGCGTTTGCCACTCACGATTGATCTCGGCGTTTCCATACGCATGGCGGAACGCCTCGCCACTGTCGGGAAACGCTTTGCTGCCGCCAATCAGGTTGACGCTCTGTTATGGCCGGTGAATGAAGCGACCGTGGCGGGATTTGCGGTGGATGAGGTCGAGGTGGGAACCCGCGACGTACCGCAGCCGTCCGACGTGGACATCAACACGATTCTTGCATTGGTGACCGGCTCGCTGTTCGCCGATATTGAGGCGAAGGCGGCGTTCTGGCAGCGGCCGCGGCGCTTGTCCCCTGCTCGCATCCATCTCGCCGGACCCGCCAGGGCCGATGGGACCGCCGATGTGCCTCGAATGGTTGAAGCGTTTCGATTGGCCAACTCCAACCTGCAGGAAATCTGGTCCCTTGTGTTGCCACCCAATTCCCTGCTCGCCCTCAAGCGAATTTCTGTGCATGACGCCAAAGTGTTTCGGATGCCTGAAAATCTCTGGGCACGCATCATCTTTGATTTTGTGACCGCTTACAGGCTTCGCACCATCAACCGCGGACACCTGCTGGGCGCGCTGATCCCTCTTTATTTGGCCTGGGTCGCGGGCCATTTGAACGTGACGGCATCGGGCACTTCATCAGAACGCCACATTGAAGCTGTTGCCGCGGCATTTGAAGCGGACAAGCCTTATCTGGTGGCGCGCTGGCGCTGGCCAGACCGGTTTAACTCGTAATTGGAGTTTGCGCTGCCCGCCGAAAGTCGCGGGAGCAACGATGAGAGGAGCGAAATTCATGCAAAGCCTCATGACAACTACATCTCTGACAAGCCGATTCGCATTGGCGGCTCCGGCTTACATTGACGACGGTTCGATCTGGCATCACATATCCGATGCACTGCACCAGTCGCTGTACCGAGTGCTGACGCTGCTGATCGCCGTTTTGCCGGGGATTGTTGCCTTTTTCGTGGCACTGGCAATTTTTACCCTTTGCGGCATGTTGATTTCGTGGCTGCTGCGACGTTGCTTGTCCTGGATCAAATTCGATTTGCGGCTTGCGCGCCTCAGCGGCGAGGGATGGGGGCCAACCAGCCCGCCTACAGAGATTGTGGCTCGCGCTTCGTTCTGGACCTGTGTTCTGTTCGGTCTCATTATCGGCGTGTCAGCATTCGATGCATCGTACGCAACCGGTGCCGCGCTGCCGATATCGCTGCTTCCGTATGTGACGCACGCGGTGGGAGCGGTGTTCCTGCTGATTGCGGGCATTCTGATTGCAAGGTTTCTTGCTCGTTCGGTGTTGATCAGTGCTGTCAATGCGCAGTTGCAGTACGCGAGGTTTCTGTCGCTCGGCGTGAAGTGGCTGGTGCTGGTTCTCACCGCCGCGATGGTGCTTGATCACCTTCAGGTTGGCGGCAAGATTGTCGAGTTGGCCTTCGGCATTTTGTTCGGAGGCATTGTTCTCACGCTTGCGCTCGCAGTTGGCCTAGGCTCTCGCGATTTGGTCAGCCGCTCACTTGAAAGTCACGTGGAGCGCACCGGCGAGCGCGGCCCCATTCCGCACACTACTTCACCCTCGAGTGAGCAGATTCGACATTTTTAAAGTTGGGGAGATGACCCAAACGGTGCGGGAGTTCGGAGCACAACTACAGTATCGGGCGGTAGCGCGACTTTGCCCCCAATGCATTGGGGCATCGCGCGCGAAGCAAGAAGGACATCGGATTCAGGTGCATGCTGGCTTCCCTTGGCGGCCTGGAGATACGGTGAGCAATAGATATGCGAGACGCCCAGTTCCTTGAGATAGACTGCAACCCTGGAGGCGTCAGCAAAGGTGAAGCCCGCGTGCAACTGAAGCCGGTAAGTCGAGGAAATGGGACGCGGCATAAAGAGAGTTTCTCCGCAAGGTGATCTAACTGGCCCTTGGCGTTGGTGTGAGCGGTGCGAATTGCCGGCAGAAGCTTCTTCTCGTTCGAAGTTGGAGATATTGCACGCCTTCAATCGACCGCGCGATGTTACGCAAAAGCGGTTCAGCTACAAAGGCTTAGTTGGCTGCTAAGCGAGCATGGAGGAGGAGAGAACCGCATTTCCGGTGTTTTCAGGGAGTCAATGACCCTGGAGATCCTAGATAAGTGGTTTAGTTTTAGTTAGATATACGATTCGAAAGAGCCCTGGATCAGCAGAAGCTGAATCCGCGCCAACCTAGGGCATGACAGGGAAAGCCTCATGAAAAACGCCTTTGCCGGGCCTATTTGTAGAATCGCCCGTACTGCTGCCAATCACCGGATCAGTGCTTGAGAGGCCCGGTCAGATACCGAGTTTCTTGACCTCGTCGTTGTAATACTTCCGGTACAGGATCTCCCACTCCTGGGAGCCTTCGAGGATAATCTTGCGCTGGTTGGCAATCTTGAGCCGCGCCGCGGTGTCGATCCTGGCCTCCTCGCCGAGCAGGCCTTCAAGGGCCTTGCGCGCTTCCTGGCGAATAGTATTGCGATCCTCGAGAAAGCCAACTTCGTCGATCTCCGCCAGTGTGTCGGCCACGGTGTGGGCCAGCTTGTTGAGCTTGTCGCGGTTAATTCTCATAGAACCGCCTTGTATTTCTTGGCCAGCTCGGTTTTTACTTTCTTGAACATTTCGGCATATTGCGCGCCGCTCTTGCGCATTTCTTCTGAATACGCGTCGAGGATGACGCGGACTTCGTCGTTGATGCGATCCTCGAGCGAAAGCTCGTCGATCAGGCCCGCTGCAACGCGCGCTTCCACCGCCTTCAAGTCGCTGGTGGTGATGAGTTTGGCGTCGATGAGGTGCTTGACCGTACGGCGGGCCAGATACCCAATGTAATCGCGGGAAAAAATCATGAGCTAGGGGTCAGGATACCCCATTGGCCCCGCCTGTGTACATCGGGGCTCGATTCCGGCACTGGTAAAGTATCGATTCACAGGGGGATTTGATGGTTGGCGAACTTCAGATTGAACAAATGCTGGCAAATGCAGCGAATCGCCCGCTCATAATTGAGTGTCTGGGTGAGATCCAAACTTTACCAGTACCTCGATTCCTGGCGGAAATGCACAGCAATCGATGGAAAAACTTCAATCGACCAAGCAAAACCGCGCTTGTACGCAGAGGGGATGAGGCACCAGCTTGATATTCAAGAAAAAATACGCAGTTAGCCAACGCGTCTTGAGGTATATTTGCGTAGCCGGGAAACCAGCGGGGTTTCTCCGATCAAACTAATCAGGGAAAAGGAGATCACTGTGGCTAGCTACTGTTCGAAATGTGGAGCTGAAGTACCCCAGGGCCAACAAAACTGCTCGTCGTGCGGGACACCTGTGGCCGCGGCGGCTTCAGTTGTGGCGCCCGTGCCTGTGGCTGCCCAACCAGCGCCTGTGCCGGCAAAGTCCGGGTCGAGCGCGCTCAAGATCATCCTGATTATTGTCGCGATTTTCATTGGACTGGGAATTCTCGGAGCTGGAGCCTTCGGGTTCTTCGTCTGGCGGGTTGCGCATGCCATCCATGTATCGAGTGCAAATTCAGGCAAGGACGGCGAAGTAACGCTGAATACCCCCGGAGGGTCGTTTACCGCCAACACTTCAGAGAACTTCACGGCTGCCGATCTGGGTACCGATATCTATCCCGGCGCCACCAGCGGAAAAGGCAGCATGAGAATCACATTGCCCAGCGGCTCGTCGGTCACCGCGGTCTTTGTCACTTCTGACTCGAAGGAGCAGGTAGTCAGCTATTACAAAGACAAGTTCGGTAGCAGCGCCTCTATCTTCGATAGCGCGAACAGCGCGATGCTCACGTCTCAGAAGGGTAACCAGGAAAGCATCATGGTCACGGTTACGCCCAACCAATCCCAATACAACGGGAAGACGCAGATCACGATCATTCACACTATCAGCAACAAGCCCTCCTAAGGACGTTGCGCGAAAGTGTCCATTTTTCGGGGCGCGGCTACGGGCGCACCCTATGTTCATGCTCGATGGGATTAGACGTCACATTGGGCCTGGGCATAGGTCCATGCAGAAAACGGCGGAAGTCCCGCAGCGGGATCATCGGTCATGATGAATGGATCCGGCCCAAACCCTGTGTACTGCCGGTATCGGTCTGCAGATGAAAGATCGGGCGAAACCTCTTCATTGAAATATTGATCGACAACCTGCTGACAAGCGGCAACCGCGGCAGCCAGCGTGGAAAAGTCACCGAGCTTGTACCGGGCGCTCTCGTCCTGGTAGTGGAAGTTGTCGTCTACATAAACGGAATAGGTGTGCCCCAACTTCGCCATTCAAGACTCCTCGCCTGCACTTGCTGTTGCCGCCTGGGCGGTCAGTGGCATTTCCTCTCTTGAGCAGCGATTGTTGATTGCCGGCGCCCTTCAGGCCCTCCCGTACAATGAAGAAGGCAGCCATGGCGGACGAAGAGCAAAAAGAATCCAAAAAACGCACCGTCAAGAAGCGGGACGAAGACCCGGTGGGCAAAGTCTACGACGCGCGGCTTGTTCGCCGTCTCGGCCATTATCTGCGCCCATACTGGATTCAGGCCACTGTTTCCTCTCTCGCGGTGAGCTTCAAGTCCCTGAGCGACGTGACTGGCCCTTACCTGGTCAAAGTTGCTATCGATCGATACCTGACGGGCAATTCAAGCCCGGCCACCAATTGGCTGACGCGCTGGCTCCCGGCGGACGGGTACCGCGGGATCACCATACTGGCCGCCATGTATCTGGGCGCGCTGCTCTCGGCATACCTCTTCGATTTCATCCAGGTGTACATGATGCAGTGGACCGGGCAGAAGATCATGTTCGATCTTCGCCGGGATATTTTCCGCCACATGCAACGGATGCACATCGGCTTCTTCGATCAGCACGCCGTCGGGCGGCTGGTTACGCGTCTCACCTCTGACGTGGACGCCATCAACGAGATGTTCACGGCCGGCGTGCTGGCCATTGTGGATGACTTTTTCAACCTCACAATCATGGCCGCAGTCATGCTGACGATCAACTGGTGGCTGGCGCTGATTGCCTTTGCGGTTCTGCCGCTGATCCTCATCGTCACTCGTCTGTTCAGAGACAGCGTGCGCGAGAGCTACCGGCGCGTCCGCGCAGCCATCGCACGCATCAACAGTTTCACGCAGGAACATATCTCGGGGATGAGCGTTGTGCAGCTTTTCAACCGCGAGCAACGAGCCTACCAGGATTTCGAAGACGTGAACCGGCTGCACATGATCGCGTTCAAAGACACCATCTTTGCCTACGCGCTGTACTACCCGGCGGTGGAACTGCTTTCGGCGCTGGCCATTGCCCTGGTGATCTGGCGCGGCGGGTTCGGGGTGCTCAATGGAACTGTGACTATCGGTGTGCTGGCCATGTTCATCCAGTATTCGCAGCGCTTCTGGCGGCCTATTCAGGATCTGAGCGACAAATACAACATCCTGCAAGCCGCCATGGCCGCCTGCGAGAGGATATTCAAGCTACTGGATACAGCGCCTGAAATTGTGAGCCCTGCGCATCCGACTGAAGGCGACGGCAGCAACCGAATTGAATTTGAGCATGTCTGGTTTACCTATCAAACTCTGACCGAGACTCAAAAGGCCGCGATTGCGTCAGCGTGCAGCCCCATGCCCAACTACTCGGCAATCAGCGCCATTGAAGGCATTGAGTGGATTCTGAAGGATGTTTCCTTCACGGTGGGACCAGGGCAGACAGTGGCTATTGTGGGACATACGGGCGCGGGGAAGACGACACTGACCAGCCTGATGATGCGCTTCTACGACGTGACAGCGGGAAGGATTCTGCTGGATGGGGTGGACCTTCGCGAACAGGATCTGGCCCTGCTGCGGAAGCATTTCGCAGTTGTCTTGCAGGATCCATTCCTATTTACGGGAACTCTGGCGGAGAATATTCGCCTGGGGAACGAAGCAATTACCGAGGAAGGCCTTAGGCAGGCGGCCCGCGACGTGAACGTGCTGGATTTTATTGAAACCCTGCCCAAGCATTTTGAGGAGCCGGTTCAGGAGCGGGGGAATTCTCTCTCGACAGGGCAAAAGCAGCTGGTCAACTTTGCGCGGGCTCTGGCCTACAATCCGCGGATTCTGATTCTCGATGAAGCCACTTCAAGCGTGGACACGGACACCGAATTGCGGATTCGTGGAGCGCTGGAGCGGATGGTTGAAGGACGAACGAGCGTGCTGATTGCACACAGGCTTTCTACGGTTCAGCGGGCGGAAACGATCCTGGTGATGCACAAGGGACAACTGCGCGAGATCGGCAGCCACCAGGAACTGCTGGCACAGCGCGGGCTCTACTGGAAGCTTTACCAGTTGCAGTACAAGGATCAGGAGTCAGGAGTCGGGCATCATGGACCAAGCGATTCGATACGCGAGCATTCTGTAGCGCCAGCAGTCTAGGCCTGCCTGGCGACGCTGGCCTGTTTACGCGACCAACGGCGTGCGCATCCTCGAAGCACATGCAGCGGCGGATAGCTGCCGAATCCTGAAGATTGGTTGGAACGATGAAAAGGGCCACTTCGCGTTTGCGAAATGGCCCTTTTGGTTTGGTGCTCGCTGCCGAGGTTACTTCGCGGCGATCAGGGGTTGTGTGGAGAGGCTCCCGTCGGCATAGCCCTTGGCAATCTCGGAGATCGCAATGGGCGCGTAGTCGCCTGCATGGCCGGCCTGGCCGAACTGGGTCATGCGTTGCGCAACCACTTTGTGCATGGCGTCGCGGGCTGGCTTCATATAGTCGCGGGGGTCGAACTTCTCAGGCTGGGTCCACAGAACTTTACGAATAGCGCCGGTAATTGCCAGGCGGTTGTCGGTGTCTACGTTTATTTTGCGGACGCCGTTGCGGATACCAAGCTGAATTTCTTCGACGGGAACGCCCCATGTCTCTTTGAGCTTGCCACCGTACTCGTTGACGATGTCCTGAAGCTCCTTTGGAACAGAGGAGCTGCCGTGCATCACCAGGTGGGTGTGTGGCAGGCGATTGTGAATCTCGATGAGCAGGTCCATCTTGAGGACGGAGCCGTCGGGCTTCTTCGTAAACTTGTAGGCTCCGTGGCTGGTTCCAATGGCAATGGCCAACGCGTCAACGCCGGTCCTCTCAGCAAACTCAACAGCCTGGTCCGGGTCGGTGACGTGTTCGAGGCCAGTGCCGCCGGCTCCGTGGCCATCTTCAATGCCGCCGAGCACTCCGATTTCGCCTTCTACAGTGACGCCGCGCGGGTGAGCGTACTCGACCACCTTGCGGGTGACTTCAACGTTTTCTTCAAATGAGGTCGGGGTCTTGCCATCTTCTTTAAGCGAGCCGTCCATCATCACGCTGGTGAAACCCAGTTCGATAGCGCTCTTACAGGTTTCGAAGCTGTTGCCGTGGTCCTGGTGCATGGCGATGGGAATTTCAGGATAGAGTTCGCTGGCGGCCAGGATGAGGTGAAAGAGGTAGCGATCCTGCGCGAATGCCCGTGCGCCTCGGCTGGCCTGGATGATGACCGGCGACTGGGTTTCCATTGCCGCTTCCATGATGGCCTGAATCTGTTCCATATCGTTGACGTTGAATGCGCCGA
>CAZTLV010000075.1:0-18828 GCA_964614635.1 uncultured Occallatibacter sp. | reverse complement strand
CGCCGGGGTAAGGGTGAAATGGTGCGGTAAGAGCGCACCGCTCAGCCTGTAAAGGCTGGGGTCAGGGCAAACCCCACACGGAGCAAGACCAAATAGGGAGGGAATCGCCCGCCAAGAGCCAGGCGGCGTTGCGCATCGGCCCGATGCGCTCAGGCGGCTCTGGCGGGGTCCCCCGCGACCGGTTTTTGTCGCTGGGGTGCCTTGAGCACTTGCCGAAACCTCCGGGTAGGTCGCTGATGAACGTCCGCGGCAACGCGGCGTCTAGAGGAATGACCGCACACGACAGAATTCGGCTTACAGGTCCTTTTGCCGAATGCTTGGGCGCCCAACGACAGGTCATCGTCGGTGGGTGACAAACGACAGCCCCGGCCGGGAAATCCTCCCAGCCGGGGCTGACCATTTCCACCCCAAGAATTGCCGCGACAATTGTCGAAAATATTTCTAATCAAGCTTTTCAAGCTCTGCCTTATCAACGGCTTCGACGGATTCGCTTTCATCAGACTTTGGTGGGGGAGGAACCAGGTCTGTGGGGTCGGGGGGCGGGTTCGGCTTCGTCATCTTCTGCCACGAGGGTCTTCGACAGTTCCAGGCCGGCGATGCGGTTCAGTACCACGCGCTTCAGCTCGGAGATTGAAGCGTCATCCTTGCCGGGGTCGACTGTCTGCTCCAGCTTTTGGAGGGTCACGTGGAGCGACTCGAGGCTCTTGGGTCGACGGGGCGTCCGCAGTTATCCAACAAGTTGGGTGAGGTTTTCAGGGTCAAAAGAGGTCTGGCCTCTCGAAGTTTGGTTCCAAACCCAGTCCGGCGCCGGATTTGGCAACGCCTCGAACCGCTCCGTTACCATCAGAATCATGCTCCGCGTGAAACTGCTCGACCCCGCCGCCCGGCTCCCTGTTGTCGCCCACCCCGGCGAAGACCTCGGCTACGATCTCTTTGCCCTCGAGTCGGCTATGCTTGCTCCCCACTCTGCTGTCAAAGTCCGCACCGGGATCGCTGTGGAAGCCCGCCACCCCGCCAGCGGTGCTCCACTCGGCCTGCTGGTACGCGATCGGTCCTCGATTGCCGCTCGTGGCATTGCCACCACCGCTGGTGTCATCGATGCCGGCTACCGCGGCGAAATCCTCATTCTTATGACCAACCTGGGCGAAACCGCCATCGAGCTCAAGGCGGGAGAAAAAATCGCACAGATGGTTCCCGTTCCGGTTCTGACCGGCGCGGTGGAGCGGGTAGAAAGCCTTGAGGATTCCTTGCGCGCGGAAAAGGGGTTTGGCAGCTCAGGGCTGTAGATCTCAGCAGCAATCCTACGGCGAATCGCCGAAAAGCCCCTGGGCATCTCCTTTTGATCGCGCGCAGGAACCCGGCTTTGCTTTTCTGCGTATCAAAACCAGGGCAAACCAGCCTGAAATACGTGAAATATGAACCGTCAAGCCGGCATTACTCAGCTGGATAGCGGCCTGAACGACGTTTGATCCGTCCATTAGGTACAGCACCCGGGAAAAACTCGGACGATAGAACAAGCGCTTCGTCACCGAAGATACTTGAGATCGTTGCGATCATGAGTTCCGATACTCATTAGGCGCTAAGATACGAGTGGGGATATCGGCGGCTCCGACGGCCGATTTAAGTCCAGGTCAGGAAAGCGTTACGATGCAATTTACTGAGGCCTTAAAACTCGCACTGCAATCCCTGTGGGCCAACAAGATGCGCTCCATTCTTACGCTGCTCGGCGTAGTGATCGGTGTCGCGTCGGTCATCACGGTGGTGACTCTGACCAATGGAGCCAAGAGATTTGTAACCAACAATATTAATCGCTACGGCGCCAGCGTGATCACCATCCAAAAGATGCCGCAGACGTTCATGACCGTTGAAGAATATCTTTCGTACCAAAAGCGCAAGGATATTTCCTACGACGACTACAGGGCAGTTCTCTCCGAATGCAAGTCCTGCGTGTTGGTCGGATGCGATCACTCAACGACCGGCAGCGTCGTGTACCAGACCAAGTCCACCACGGACTCCACGATCCGCGGAATCACCTGGACAATGCCGGCGATTGCGAATCTGAACATCGCCGAGGGACGCTCCTTCACCGAGTCCGAAGACGAACACAACGCTCACGTAGCCATCATCGGCTCCGACATTGTCGATAACGTCCTTGGGCAAGGGGATCCGCTGGGAAAGGAGATTCGCGTCAACGGAACTCAATATACCGTAATCGGAGTTGCAGAGAGCCAGGGCAAGACTATGGGGAACAGCATGGATAATTGGGTGGGCATTCCTCTTACCACGTTCCTTCATCAATTCGGGTCCCACTCGAGCTTGACGATTTATGCAGATGCCGGCAGCAGCGGCGAAGTGATGGACAACGTGATCGATCAGTTGCGCGTCATCATGCGCTCGCGCCGCCATCTGCTGCCCGGCGACCCCGATGCCTTCACCGTCGATACCAGCGCAACCTTTGCGAACATGCTTGGCAACATCCTCAACAACTTCGGAGCCATTGTTGTTGCGATTGCGGGCATCTCCCTCGTAATTGGCGGAATCGTCATCATGAATATCATGCTGGTATCGGTGACCGAGCGCACTCGCGAGATCGGCGTCCGCAAAGCTCTGGGGGCTCGCCGAAAAGACATCCTGCTTCAGTTTCTCATCGAGTCGGCCACCATGTCCCTGTTTGGCGGCGTCATCGGAGTTATCGCCGGCATCACAGTGGCCAAGGTGATTACTCTTGTCATCTCCTTCCCTTCGGAAGTTGAGATCTGGCCCATCATCGTAAGCTTGTTTGTGGCTACCGCGGTTGGACTGTTCTTTGGCGTATATCCTGCGAACAAGGCTTCGCAACTCGACCCCATTGTCGCCCTGCGATCGGAGCTTTAGGCATGAGAATCAGCGACTCAAAAGAATCAGTGAGAATGGCGCTTGAGACCCTTCGCAAAAACAAGCTGCGGTCGGGCCTGACGATTCTCGGAATCTCAATCGGCATTGCCACCGTGATTCTGATCTCGTCGGCCATCAATGGCTTGAACAGCAACATCGCATCTTTCGTCAAATCGCTGGGAACCAACGATCTGTGGGTCTTTCGCTTTGAACCGTTTGGCAAGCGTCCCACCACCGAGGAATTGAATCGGAAACAGCTTACCTATGACGACGGCATTGCCATGCGCAGCTTGCCCTATGTGGTTGCTGTCGATCCCGGCCTCACTTACCAAAATTTCCAAACCGGTCTCGGCAGTGTGTCGATCAGGGCGGGAACGCACAAGATTACCAACACTATTTTGAACGGCAGCTCTTCAGACGTGAAGGTGACGCAGGATATCGAGCTCACCGAAGGCCGGATGTGGACCGATGCCGAAGAAGAGCGCCACGCCAACGTTGTCGTGCTTGGGCACGATGCGGCGGAGGATCTCTTCCCCGACAGTTCTCCGATCGGCGAGGATGTTGATGTTGAAGGCGATATTTTCACCGTGATCGGCGTGCTCGACAAGCAGCCCCAACCCTTTGGAAGCGGCCGCAACACGCAGGACAACTCTGCTTATTTCCCGGTTGAAACCTTTCAGAAGATCCACCCCGAGCAAAAGGATTTCTGGATCACGGTGAAGTATGACGATCCTTCCCACAAGGCATTGGTCATCGATGAGATCAACGAGCTGCTTCGCCGCCGCCGCAATGTTCGTCTTGAGCAGGAAGACAACTTCGCCATTTTCGGGCCCGACTCGCTGACCCGCCTTTGGAACACCCTTACCGGCGGCCTCTTTCTGTTCATGGTCGCTGTCTCATCGGTAGGCCTGATGGTCGGCGGGGTTGGCGTGATGAATATCATGCTTGTCTCAGTCACTGAGCGCACCAGGGAAATCGGAATCCGCAAGGCGATTGGCGCGACCAGGAAAAACATCCTGCTGCAATTCACGCTTGAAGCGGTGACACTCTGCGTAGTGGGCGGCCTGATCGGCATTGGAGCCGGCGCGATCTTCACGCTCATCCTTCATTTCGCTGTCTCCTTTCTGCATGCAGCCCTCTCCATGACCTGGGTGTTGATCGCTTTTGCCGTCTCCTGCGCCATTGGACTCATTTTTGGCATTTACCCTGCATGGAAAGCTGCCGCCATGGACCCAATTGAAGCACTGCGCTACGAATAAACCGCAGGAGTGAAAAATCATCTGCGCGATGCCGATTTCGTGGCATTCTGTCTCGTAAGCGTATCCGCAGAACGATGATGCGGCCATGCTGGGATACTTTCCAATGCGTCAGGGAAAGCGCAAACAAATCGGCCGAAAGGCCAACAGTCTTCCACTGATGCTTGTGGCTGCGGCAATGGCAGTTGTCAGCACGCAGGTTTGGACACAGAGCCCCGCCGCCCCTGCGCAGCCTGCCAGTAATCACGAAACCGATTGGGCGAACTGCCAAAGCAGCACCCCGGACATCGCTCTCAAGGGTTGCAGCGCCATCATTGACGCGGACGCTGGCTCGGCAGCTGAACTCGCCGTTGCCTACAACAATCGCGGCACTGCGTATTACGGCAAGGGAGACCTGGACCGGGCCATCGATGATTTTTCAGAGGCCATTCAGCTCCGTCCGGACTATTCCACAGCACTTAATAATCGTGGCTGCGCCCATGCCGCAAAGCACGACTATGAGCCCGCCATTCTGGACTTCAACCGGGCTATCCGCATCAAGCCCGGTCTGGTGACCGGACGCGATGGACCCACGCTCAATGTTGCCGCGGTTTTGAAGAGCCGTGGAAACGCCTATATCCACGCCCACGAAAACAACCTCGCCATCCTGGACTTTACCGAGGCGATCCGCATGAGGCCGGACGACGCGGATGCTTACTATTACCGAGGCGCGGCGTACGCGGCTGGCAGCAACTTTGACGAAGCCATCGACAACTTCAGCAAGTCATTGCAGCTGAAACCCGGAAATGCGTACGTGCTGTACGCGCGCGGCGTAGCCAGGCAAAACCTTCACGATGGCGCCGGGGCAGAAGCTGATAAGACAGCTGCTCGGCAGATCGATCCCAGTGTGGCCGGAAAAACTGCCGGATTGACCGCTCCCTCTGGCGCAGTCGCAACCTCAGCGGCTCCAGCACAACTACTCCCTTCCACATATCCCTCGTGCGGAGGACTTTCGGACGAACTGCTCGGCTTGACGCCTGCCACTTCATCGAAGCACATTGCGCCCGTCACCACCTATGTGGATGAATCTGAGGATGAGTTGAAACGGGCATCGTCGACTTTGCGCGGGATCAGATTCAAGCTGATGTCGAATGGCGCCGCAGCGGGCACGTCGCAGGTAACCACGGAATCAATCCTTGACCGCACGGGAGTGGTAACTGCGGACCTGTTACATAGAATTCCGAATCTGCTCGCCAGGGAAGAGGTTGAGCAAACAACGGGTAACACGTTGGAATCAGACAGCGGAAGCCTTGCCGCCAAGCGCAGGCAAATGAGTGTCGGCATTCCGATTCAGGAAATTCGGATCCGCAATTTCGGCTACCGCATCGTGCATGAGAAAACCAACCTCGGCGACGATGCCGACATAATCGATGAATACCGGACAGATGCGCACGATCGGCCGATTCAGGTCTCAAAAAACGATCCTGATGCTCCGCGCACAACCGGCTTCGCAACGTCGTGGCTTTTCTTCGTTCCCAGCAATCTCCCGCAATCCCGCTTCCGTTACCTGGGACAACAGAAGGTGAACAATCACGAGACCTACGTGGTGGCCTTTGCCCAGATTCCCGCAAAGACGAACATGGACACCATCGTGCATTCGCCTACTGGCCCTTGCTCAACCTTCAGCCAGGGCCTTGCCTGGATCGACCAATCCACATTCCAGATTGTTCGCATGCAAACGGACTTGCTGGCTCCTCTGCCCGGAATTGAATTGAACGAGCTTCGATCATTGTTGAACTACGGCGAAGTGAAGATCCCCAGGCTGAATCTTTCGCTTTGGCTGCCCAGCGATGTTGAAACGACATGGATCTCCGGGGACCACACCGGAGATGAAACGCATCGCTATTCAAACTACAAGCTCTTCGCATCCACTGTGACCATCTTGCCGAGCGATCCGACCCCGCCTCGATAAATCACCCAAGTCTGTTTGAAACCCTCGATGCCTGATTCCGCTACACTAACCCCTGTGATGCCACACGTTTTGGCCCAATCCGTGGAAATCTTCACCACGGTGCTGGCCGTCGCGGGGATGGGCTACTTTCTGGCTTCGCTCGTGGCAGCGATTGTCTTTATGGCAGCCCGCCGTGGCCCCCTGGCACCATTTGCCCCCGGCGTCAGCATCCTCAAGTCGCTCAAAGGGCTTGATTTGGGCATGATCGAAGCCTTCCGCAGCCACTGCGCCCAGTCTTATCCAGGCGAGTTTGAGCTGCTGTTCGGCGTCTTCACCCTGGATGACCCGGCCGTTGGCGCGGTTGACCAACTCAAACTTGAATTCCCACTCCATTCCATTGAGCTGGTTGTGTGTCCTGCCCGGCTGGGTACCAACGGTAAGGTCAGCACTCTGGCCCAGCTGGTTCCTCGTGCCCGCTACGATTTTCTGCTGATTAACGACTCTGACATCACTGTCTCTTCGAAGTATCTGGAGCGGGTGATGGCCCATTTTGCGCCAGCGCCGGCAAAATCCGGCACGTCCCCGGCTCCGGTGGGACTGATCACCGCCCTCTACCGCGGACGCCCCTATAGGACTCTGGCCTCACGACTTGAGACCCTGGGCATCGCCACCGACTTCCAGCCGGGGGTGCTGCTTTCAAAAATGATTGAGGGCGGCCTGCATTATGGCCTCGGTTCCACGCTCGCGGTTAGCCGACAGGCACTCAACCAGATAGGCGGACTCGAATCGCTCGTCGACCACCTCGCCGATGACTACGAACTTGGCGCCCGCATCGGCCGTGCCGGCTTCCGGATCGCGCTCAGCGGTGAAGTGGTGGAGACCGCCATCCCCGCCTACACATGGCGCGGCTTCTTCGATCACCAGGTTCGCTGGGCCCGCACAGTTCGTGACGCACGCCCCTGGGGTTATGCCGGACTCATCTTCACCCACGGGCTCGCCTGGGCTGCGCTGAATGTGCTGGCCAGCGGACTGAGCCCGTTGAGTTTATGGCTTCTCGGCCTGAGCTTCTTCCTTCGCCTCACGCTGGCCATGACGGTCGGCGTTCAAGTGCTGCGGGATCACAATGTTCTTCCCAACCTTTGGCTTCTGCCCTTGCGAGACATGGTGGCGATGGGCATCTGGATAGCTGGATTTGCGGGAAACACCATCGTCTGGCGTGGCGAGAGGTTCGTACTTAAAGACGGAAAGCTCCACACCTCGGACGAGCCAGAAAAATAGTGCAGTTCTCGATGGAACCATTTCATAAAGCCGGCGTATGATCCTCTGTGGTCTTCCGTGCCTCAATCGTTGAAAGGCGCGGAATCGCGGAAAGAACCAGGCGATGCAAGAACCCCTGGGCACGGAAAGTCTGAAGAATGCGCCGGGGCGCCACGCAGGGCTCGACGTTGGGCCTGGCGCGCAATGTGTTGCTCAATCGAGATTCCGTCACGAGCCGGTTTATGACCTGCGGTCGACGGGCGAGTCATCCACAGGCTTCTATGCGGAAGTCTCGCGATTCTCAGACCAGCTACTCGAAGAAATCGATTCCTGTGCAGGCGCAACCGTTCGCGCATACAGCGAATATGCGCAATCTGAAATAAAAGAGCCTCCACGCAGCACAGGCGAATATTCAATTGATCTGCTCACTCTCGGTATGGCATTCAGCCTGTACGGCGGCGCTGCTCTCGCCACTCCGGGCTGGGTCGTGCACGCGTGTCGCGCACTGTATCGGTTGCGCCAACAACGGGAACAGCTGAAACCTGCGGCGGACTTGCTGCGGGCATGGCTGATGCGCGTTTTCTTCATGCTCAACATGCGCCGGAAGGCAAATCGGCCGTTATCCCCCGCCGACCTTCCACGCCTGATCGAGTCACTGCGCGCAACGGGCGAATTCGAACAGGAAGCTGCCCGCTTGAACTTGTGGAATTCCTATTTTGGAACCATCCGAAAAGCGGAAGCCGGCTACTGCATCGAAGCGGCGACCCGGCTCTTCGATTGGTTCCAACGAGAAGCCGATGATGCGCTTGGCGTCTACACCCACGGAGTTCCAAAATTCCTGTCAGGCGAGTATGCATCGCGCGGATGCCGCGAAGACCAGATGTTTTGCGGTAAGCAGCCGGTTGAGTACCATCTGAACATGGTGGCTGCCGAGATCATGAATCGGGGACTCCGTCCTGCCTTCGAAAGCAAGATGGAGAGGGTGGTTTTGGTTCCGGGCTGCATGCGCGGCCCTTACGACACATTCTGCCGTGCGACCTCAACCGGCACTGACATGCAGTGCTCAGGCTGCAGTCCCGGTTGCAGAGTCAACCGCATCACTCGCCTCATGCGCAGCCTGGGAGCCGAGGTTTACGTCATCCCCCACTCTTCAGGATTCAGCCGCTGGCTTGAACGCTGGCAGCGCAGCCCGCAAGTCAGCGTTGTCGCCATTGCCTGCATGTTGAATATTCTGCCAGGCGGCTACGAGATGCGCGCTCGCGGAATCGCCTCGCAGTGCATGCCGCTTGACTATCCGGGCTGCGAGAAACATTGGCATGCAGACGGAATCGCCACCGGGCTCAATGAAGACCGGCTGGTGCAGATCGTGACATCGGCTCAGAAGTGATCCTCGATTGCCCATTGGCGCGGGCAGCGGCGACAATGCTATTGTGAGTCCCAAATGGCGCCGCTAAACCCGATAGAAGCTGGCTCCGCAATCCAGGGCCCCACTGCTTCGCTCATTTATGACGACTGGTATCCCGCCCTGCGGACTTCTGAGTTGCGGCCCGGCAAACTGGCCACGGCTATGCTCCTCGACATTCCGCTCGTTTTTGGGCGTCGCAACGACGGCCGGGTTTTTGCCATGCGAGACAGTTGTCCGCACCGCGGCATCCCACTCAGCTATGGCTGGTTTGACGGCCAGAACGTCACCTGCCGATACCACGGCTGGGAGTTCGAGCCGTGCAGCGGCCAATGTGCGCTCATCCCTTCGCTCTCAAGCCAGGATCATCTGGACGCAACCCGCATCTTTGCCACTGCCTTCAACTGCGAGGAACGGGACGGCCATGCCTGGGTCTATGTTCCATCCGCAGGCGCAGGGCGAAAAGCTGAGAGCACGGAGCGCCGCCGCCTGGTTCCAGAGCTCGCGAAGTTTGGACCGCGCTACCGGACGGCCTTTCTCACCGCAGACCTGCCTTGCAACGTGGATCATGGCATCATCGGCCTGATGGATCCGGCGCACGGCCCGTTTGTGCACCAGGCGTGGTGGTGGCGATCCCGCGCAAGTATCCGGGAGAAAACGAAGAGATTCGAGCCCATTCCCGAGGGGTTTCGCATGAGCGCCCACGCGCCGAGCGGCAACTCTGCACCCTACAAGCTGCTTGGAGTTTATGGTCAGCCCATCGAAACCACCATCGACTTCTGCTTGCCCAATCGGCGCACTGAAATCATTCGCTGCGGCGAGAAGTGGTTTTCATCGCTCACCACCGTCACACCGGTCACTGCCTCAACCTGCCGCATCGATGTGGTTGCAGCGTGGAACGTGTTTTACCACGTCCCGTTTGTCACCCCGATTGCGAAGTTCTTTGGTGCGAAGTTTGTGCGCCAGGATCAGGTGACGATGATCCAGCAGGCCGAAGGCCTCCGCCACAATCCCAGCCTGATGCTGATTGACGACGCCGATAAACCGGCCAAATGGTACTTCGCCCTGAAGCAGGCGCGGCTTGAAACGCCCGCCGGTGTCGCGGCGAAACATCCGATGGACGGGCCGGTGGATTTGCACTGGCGGAGTTAGCTACTGCGTTGCAGGCTCGATGGAGGCTGGATTTGCGCCCGGAAGAAGCGCCTGGATTCGCACATTGGGCCCAGGCAAACTGAAAGTGGACGCTTGCGCTTCAGCCCCCCGTGGTCACCGCCGCCGGATCCTGGTCCCTGATGGCCGCGCAATCGATCGACAGGCAGCCGCCAAGTTCATTGAAGAGCTTGTCCCAGCGCGGGTGTTCGTCTTTGCCCAGCGAGGTCAGCGCGTAATTCGATGTGCGCAGTATTTCATACCAGATGTTTTGCGCCTGCCACAAATTCAACTCAAAAGGCAATTCGATGACGATCCGGGCCAGCGCCAATGCGCGGTCGAGTACCTCAAGAGAGCCTGAAGACATTTGCAGCTCGACCATGGCGCGCTTCATGCGCTGGTCAACGATGTAGCTAAGGGTGGCCGTCTCCAGCGGCACCTGGTCTGCCTTGGCCAGCGACAGAAACGAGCGAAGCAGAGCCTGGTCGATGGCATCGCTCTCCAGCGCACGGCGCAATCCCGCATTCACGGCAAACCCCGCCGCCAGGGTCAGCGCAGGGGGCTTGGGCAGTCCGGCCTGCGATAGATAGTGCAACAAGCTGGCATGGTCCTCGTAAATGGTGGTCAGCGAATTCTCAATATCCCAGAGCGTCGAGTTAAGGATGAGCTGCACGATGCGCCGCTGCTCGTCAGTAAACAACGACGTCAATGAATAATCCACGTGGCCGTAATACCGGTCGAGCAGACGAATCACTTCAGGGAAATCGGCGCGCTGCACAAACTCTGAAGCTTGCTTGGCGAAGCCTTCAAATTCAGCGGCATCGGCATCCCGGTAGAGCTTTACTGCTGCGGTAATGTTCTGGTCGCCGAAATGTAAAACTGCAAATGAAAAGCTCTGCTGCTGCCCGGTGATGGCGCTGGCTATGCGAGCTCGGCCCAGCGCAAGCTTCCCGCGGCCAGAGGTGTAGATCTCATGGGAGATGCGCTGCACGCGATAGCAGAACAGGTCAGTCTCCTCAGCGAACGAGGAGAATATTGAACTGATAGCATAGTGCGCGGCCACCTGCTCCAGGCCCAGCATCATCGTGGCCACTGACGTCCGATATATCCTGGCGCCATCGCCCGCGGCGGCATTGTTTGACTTTGCCTCTGCCATTCGCGCCAGAAAATTCGGTTCCAGCAATTTTGCCTGCTCGCCGAACAGCTCCTGCGCCAGTTGCAACACCCGTGCCGCATAGGCGATGATCTGCACCGTTTCAATCCCTGCGATGTCGTCAAAGAACCAGCCGCAACTGGTATACATAAGATGCGTGTGGCGCTGCATCTCCATCAATTCCAATGCCCGCACGCGTTCTGACTCAGACAGAGCGTGATGCTGATGTGCGTTGAAGAACCGGTCCGCGGACTCTGTGCTCCTGTCCAGCACCACTTCCACATAGGCGTCGCGTGCGGCCCACACATCCTTGAATAGCTTACCGCCTTCCTTTTCAGTCAACGGCGCCACGGCATCGCGCAGCTCATCCAGGGCCTGGCGCAGCGGCGCTCGCCAGAGCTGATTGAGGCCCGGCTTGCCTCCGTTGCATCCGCAGTTTGACCGCCAGCGCTCCACGCCGTGTGCGCAACTCCACGAGGTATCTTCGACGATTTCGCACTCGTACTCCGGCGGAAACTCTGCCAGAAAGATGCCGTAATTGGCCAGCTTGACAGCCTCGTCCGCCTCCAGCATGCGCAGCGTGTACGCCAGCGCCATCTCCCCATGCTTGTGATGATGACCGTACGACTCGCCGTCAGTAGCCACGTGAACCAGTTGTGCCTCGGTGCCGTCTCTGAATCCGCTCTTGAGTCGGGCAACAAAGTTTTCGCCTGAGTTCAGCAGGCCTTCAAACGCAATGGCGCGCGACGTGGGGCCGTTGTAAAAAAACACCGCAATCGATTCGCCGGATTCGAAGCGATGCAGATAAGGGCGCGTGGTATCGACTGAAGCGCCGTCGGTATCGGTCCATGCTTCGTTCTCTTTGAGCGGCCGGATGCGCTTGCACTGGTGCGGCGCCAACAGGGTGAATTTGATGCCGTGCTTTGCCAGTAGCTCAAGAGATTCTGTATCGGCCGCGGTCTCGGCCAGCCACATGCCTTCAGGCGGCGAGCCGTAGTGGTGTTCATAGTCGGCGATGCCCCAGCGGATTTGCGTGATGCGGTCGCGCTCGCTGGCCAGGGGGAGAATGACGTGGTTGTACACCTGCGCCATTGCCGAGCTGTGGCCACCGAAGCTTTTGCGGCTGCGCTGCTCGCCGTCAAGGATCATGCGATAGGTGCGCGGCGCATTCTCCTTGAGCCAGCTCAATAGCGTCGGCCCGAAGTTGAAGCTCATGCGCGCGTAGTTGTTCACGATGCGCATGATCTGGTTCTTGACGTTCACAATGCGAGCGGCGCCGTTGGGCGCATAGCACTCCGCGCAGATACGTTCGTCCCAGTCGTGGTAGGGCGCGGCCGTGTCCTGGGTTTCCACCGTCTCCAGCCACGGATTCTCCCGCGGCGGTTGATAGAAGTGGCCATGAATGCAGATGCATCGATTGCTCGCGGGCATGAAAAACGGCTCCTGGCTCAGCGCTTCCAGCTTTAACCTTTTGATGCGGAAATCTTCAAAAAGCGTTTCTGTGTTTGAATCCCTGCTCATTTACAGTTGAGTTGAAAAATCGCAACCGCAAGAGGTCAGGGGGTGATGGCTGAAAGCTGCGCTTGATTATTGTAGGCTGGACCGCCCCGAAGGCGCTGTGCTCCTGGCCAGATCGCATGCCCGCCAAAGGTACCAGCTAGCCACTGAGCGGAATGGCGCCCACCGTTTTCCCCTTTTGAGCATGACATCAGCCTTGGGCAGATCTTCGGCGGCAAGTGCCCGCGTTTTCGGAATTCGCTGGAAGGTCAACGCAAAGCCTTTGCGCACCCCGTAGTCGCTCACCGGCAGAACATCGGGGCGGCCGAGGCGGAAGATAAGCAACATCTCCACCGTCCAGGGCCCAATCCCGCGCACCTCAGTAAGCCGTTCGATGATCTCGGCGTCTGACAGCTTACAGATCGCTTTGTGACTGGGCACGGTGCCATCCAGCGTGCGGGCTGCCAGATCCTTCAGCGCCTTGCACTTGTTGAAAGAGACACCACAGCCCCGCAGCAGTTCGTCCGCCGTGGCAATCAATAACTCCGGTGAAGGGTCGCCACGAAAATGCTCGCGTACGCGGCGATGGATGGTGGCCGCCGCCTTGCCGTGCAGTTGCTGATACAGGATCGATTCAAGCAGCGACTCGAACGGGGACGGCGCGGGATCGAGCCGAAGAGTGAAGGCGCCCGCCCGATCAATCAGCGAGGAAAGCTTGGCGTCGCTCGCGCGCAAATGTGCAATTGCCTCGGCAGAATCGAAGGGAAGTTTGCGGCCCTTGCCGTCATGGATCATAGGCGAACAGTTTACCTTGTCGGGACCTCTGCGCAAACATGCCGGACCATTCATACAGAATTCCCACCCCACTCAGCCAACCCTTGTAACATTTAGGTCAGGGATCAAACAGGAGCACTAAGAACATGAAGATGCGGCCAGGATCGCAAACGGGATTTCTGTTGTGCGGCAAGGAATGGATCGAAGGAGAATCGCTTGAGGTGCGATCTCCGTGGGACCAGGGCCTGGTTGGCCGTGTCACCATTGCAACCCGTGCCGACGCTCGCCAGGCCGTAAACCACGCCGTGGCCAGCCTGCGCCGCACTCGTGCCCTGCCTCGCTGGAAGCGCCGCGAGATTCTTGAAGACGTCGCCGCTGCGCTCATCGAACAAAAGGAGCGCTTTGCGCAACTCATCGTCGCTGAAGCCGGCAAGCCTATCCGCCTGGCTCGTGCTGAGGTCGATCGCGCCGTGCTCACCTTTAAAACCGCTGCCGAAGAGGCCGCGCGCATTGGCGGAGAGAGTCTTCCATTGGACCTGACCGAGGGCAACGAAGGCCGCTGGGGGCTGGTGCAGCGATTCCCCGTCGGCCCGGTTCTGGCCATAACTCCATTCAATTTTCCGTTGAACCTGGTCGCGCACAAAGTGGCGCCCGCACTGGCCGCAGGATGCCCTTTGATCTTGAAGCCCGCGCCGCAAACTCCGTTCACAGCTTTGGCGCTCGGTGAGGTCATCTTGAAGGCCGGCTGGCCCGGCGAAGCGCTGGCCGTTTTGCCGCTCAGCAATGTTGACACCACCTGGCTGGCGGAAAAGGAAGATCGTATCAAGCTGGTCAGCTTTACCGGCTCGGCCAAAGTTGGATGGGAGCTCAAAACCCACTCCGGCCGCAAGCGTGTCCTGCTCGAACTTGGCGGCAATGCCGCACTGATTGTTCACGGCGATTGGCTTGACCTGGATGAGGCGGCCACGCGTACTGCACATGCCGCGTTTGGCTTCGCCGGTCAGTCGTGCATCAGCGTTCAACGAGTCTTTGTGGAGCGGAGAATCTTCCAGACCTTCCTGTGGAAGGTGGTTGAGACCACGGCAAGGCTGGCAACCGGAGATCCGTCCAACGAAGCTACTGAAGTGGGCCCGCTGGTCCGCCTCAGCGAGGCTGAGCGCATTGAAGCCTGGGTCAAGGAAGCTGTTGAAGGCGGAGCAAAGCTGATTGCAGGCGGCGAACGCGCCGGTTCCGTCGTTACGCCGGTCATCCTCACTGGCACCAAACCGGGCATGAAGGTGCGCGACGAGGAAGTGTTCGGCCCGGTGGTGGCCATCGAGCCTTACGATGACTTCGAGCAGGCCATGGCCGACGTCAACCACTCCCGCTACGGGCTTCAGGCAGGTCTGCTCACCCGCGACGCGGGACGCATTCTGACCGCCTATCGCGAGCTTGAGGTTGGCACATTGATCGTTGGAGACACGCCCAGCTGGCGCCTCGATCCAATGCCCTATGGCGGCGTCAAGGATTCCGGCCTTGGCCGAGAAGGCATCCGTTCAGCCATCGAGGAGATGACCGAGCCACGCATGTTAGTCATGTCTGGACTGAGCTAGAACTCTTGAGCGATAATCGCCGGCGGCCCGGTAATGAGCCGCCCTGCGTTGCAGCCAGCCTGGTTCGCTGTATTTCTCGCTACGACTTCGTCTTCGCCTTTTGTGCCGCCCAGCGCTTGCGCTGCGCATCTGCAATCCGCTTGCGCGCCTCGGGGCTCAGAACGCGGGTCTTCTTGGTTTTCTTACCTTTGGCCGACTTCTTCCGGGTCTTGGGCTCAGCGACTTTCACAACGGCTTCGCCGGTGTTGGCCAGCAAGGCGCGAACTTGCTTGAGCCTCGAGATTTCCGCGTCAATTAGTGCAACAATCGAATCGATAGGCATAGGTCAAGAATAACTGAGAAACCTAGGTTTGCACAGCTTCCCTGATGATTTGGCACGGTTACGAAAGTAGAATTCGGAATCTTTTATTCCGGCTTTCCGACAGCATGATCCTTGTAAGCTTTCTGGAGGATAAAGAAAGCTGCTTTCTTTTCTCCCTGGTCAGAGATAAGTCCCTTGCGGTTAAACTCATCCTGGATGCCCACCAACGGCCTGTTGGGCGAACGGAAATCCATCAGGACCCATGGGCTCATTCCTCTAAGTTGGGGTATCCGATTCAGCATTCCTAATTGATGGCGATAGATATTGGCCTGGTATTCTTCGGTCCACCTGTCGTTATCGCCGCCGTGCAGGCCTGCCTTTGCGTCGCCGCCAAACTCGCTCATGATGAGTGGCTTCTGGTAGGCAATGCGCCACTCGGTCACGTCCGCGGTCTCAGGATGCTGCTCGTACCACCCTATATATTCGTTTGTTCCGATGACGTCCAGAGCCTTGCCCAGTGCGTCGTCCACAATCTTTGTGTGTCCCTGGGCGCGCACCAGCAGCGCGGCAGTGATCAATCTCGAAGAATCAAGCGCACGCGCACGCGTGGCCAGGGTTTCAATGAACTGGGTACGCGCCTCGGTGGCAGGCGTCTCGTTGGCCATTGACCACAAGATGATCGCCGCGTGATTGCGCGACGTCCCAATCTCTTCGTCTAACTGCTGCTCGGCCTTGGCAAGCACTTTGGGGTTATCGAACTGCAGCGCCCAATACACAGGATTCTCTGACCACACCAGCAGTCCGATCCGGTCTGCGGCGCGCAGCATGGTTTCGTCATGCGGATAGTGCGCCAGCCGGACAAAGTTGCATCCGAGCTCCTTGGCCCATCCCAGCAAGGTCTCCGCATCTTTATCGGTATAGGCGCGGCCCGTTCTGTAGGGTGCTTCGGCGTGAATGGAGACACCGTGCAGGAAAACAGGTTTGCCGTTCAGCAGAATCTCGGTTCCCCGCGTCTCCACCGTGCGAAATCCCATAAGCTCATCGACTGAGTCCTGACCCGCGCGCACCTGGACCTTGTACAGCTTGGGCGTTTCCGGCGACCAGCGTTCCAATCCCGGCACAGTCAGTGCTATTGCTGCGCGCCCATCGCCTGCGGTAACTGCGGATGCCCGTGCGCCTAACTCGGGTATTTCTACCTCGACCGTTGTTCCGGGTTGGCCGCCATCCACATGAACCCATCCTTCAATCGTGGAGCCTTCTCGGCGTTTCAAATGCAGATCATATTGATCAATAAATGTTTCGGGAACCTCGATCAGCGATATCTCGCGCGTAAGGCCGCCATAGTTCCACCAGTCGGTTTCAAGCGTAGGAACGTTGTCTTCGTGTCGTGTGTTGTCTACCGCGGCCACCACAAAGTTCTCGCCCGCATGAATGGCCGATGTTACATCGCAGTTGAAGCTCGTGTATCCACCCTCATGCTCGCATGCCTTTTGTCCATTGACCCAGAAGTACGAACGATAGTTAGCGGCGCCCACGTGCAGATAGATATGCGTATGTTCTTTTGGCTGGTAACTGAAATCGCGCTCATACCAGATCGGCCCCTCATAGAAGAACAGGGACTCCCGCTGCGTATTCCAGTCACCCGGAACTTTGATTTTGGGTGCCTTGGCATAGTCGTATTCAACAGGAAACGGATCTCCCGGCTTGGCCTTCTGGTTCAAGAACCAGCCATCTTTCTTTTCCTCGTGATGGAAGCTATACAGGCCGGCAAAGTAAGGATCGACAATCGACGCCCAGTCGCCATTGAGCGATGTCGCCGGCCGCCGGTCCGCGCCGGTGATCACGATGGGTGTCTGCACTGAGGCAGTCTGAGCCCAGACCGAACTTCCAGTTAGGGTCATCACAGCGATCGCGGAAAGAAGAATTGAGAAAGGGCGGTGCTTCATTGAGAGGCCTCGGTACCTTGGAATCCTGGAGAGCCAAGGCCGCATTTCGCCACGCGCGCTAGCCTGCTCCAGACTGACTGGCAATCTTATCGCATCGGGTAGACTCCTATTTCCAATCGGTGTCACACAGTATCCGGGACATGAACAAAAAAGGGGACGGGCCGCTTTGCCTGTCCCCCGTGGTGTTGCACATGTTGTGCGCATTTGTCCGCTGGCTAGGTTCCAAGATACTCGACATGCACGTATGTGCCGAGTCGCTCATTGTAGGCCAGGTACCAGCCGATATGATCGGGGTCCTCGTAGATCACGATGTTGTCGGAGTCCCACAGCCATCCGTCAACGAAGGCCATATCTGCGGCTGCGACGTCCCAGTACCAGCCGTTGAACCAGAAGCGGGAGGGACCGCCGCCGGCAAGACGCCAGACATGTCCTGGGCCAAAGCCGCCGACGAAGTGCCCATGCGCCCAGGGGTGATCCATGTGATAACGCGCGTCGTCTTTTCCGGTATCGTGACCAACCCAGACCTTGCCATCAACGTGCGGCGCATTGGGGTGACCGGCTTTATCGCTGTAGTTGCGACTGGGGTCAACAGCATGCGGTGTGCCCTTAACGGGCGCGGGGCCGTGCGCTGGAGGAGCCTGGTGCCCGCCACCGCTTGGTTTATCGTGCTGGGCAAACGCTGGAACTGAGAGTACAAGCAATGTTGCAAATGCTAGCTGAATGGATTTCATCGTTTCCTCCGGATGACCTCAGGGTGGGAAGCCGTTGATTCTCTGCAGCCCGTTTCCCTTGGCGGGTCATCACCAGTTACGTTAGATGCAACCCGGTATCACCCGTCAAGTTGCGACTTGATGAACTCCTCAGGCGATGGCGAAGGACCTCACTCACAAGAAACGCCCACATTCAACCATGTTTAGACCCCAACGGCAAGCGGTGTCCGCTTCCACGCGTAGAGCGGGAATTGGTTGGCCAGTTCGGCCACATCGCCGCGAATCCGCTCAAGAGCAGCAGCATCGTTACGGGAATCCAGAGCCTTTGAGATCCAACCCGCAATCTGCCGCATCTCAGGTTCTTTCATGCCTCGGGTGGTCAGCGCAGGCGTTCCCACGCGAATACCCGATGGCTTGAGGGGAGGATTCGCGTCGTATGGAATGGAGTTCTTGTTCACCGTAATACCGGCTTTGCCCAGCGCCAACTCGGCTTCAGAGCCAAGAATGCCCTTTTCAAATACGTCCACCAGCATAAGGTGGTTATCCGTGCCGCCGGAAATGATGCGGAAGCCAGCCTCTTGCAACGACGAAGCCAGCACCTTGGCGTTGGCCACGACCTGCGCCGCGTAGGTGCGGAACTCCGGCCGCAGTGCCTCGGCAAAGGCCACAGCCTTGGCTGCCACAATGTGCATCAGCGGGCCGCCCTGCTGGCCAGGGAATACTGCCTTATCGATCTCCTTGCCGATGGTCTGCTCCGGTTTTTCACCCACCTGAAAATCCTTGCCGCAGATAATCAGCCCGGCGCGCGGGCCGCGAAGCGTTTTGTGGGTAGTCGTGGTGGTGATGTGCGCATGGGGCACCGGCGAAGGATGCACTCCGCCCGCAACCAGTCCGGCGATATGCGCCATGTCGAAGATGTAATAAGCGCCCACCTTGTCGGCGATCTGCCTCATGCGGGCAAAGTCCCACAGGCGCGGATAGGCGCTG